>JAEZHK010000039.1 GCA_023416655.1 Bacillota bacterium | reverse complement strand
ACGACGCGCTCTACCGGAGCGCCCGCTGCCGCGCCGAGGCCGACTGGCTGGTGGGCATGAACGCCTCCCGCGCGTTCACGCTGCGCTACGGCGCGCTGCTCTCCGTGGGCCGCGTGCAGACGCCGACATTGAAGCTGATCGTGCAGCGGGATCAGGAGATCGCCGCCTTTGAGCCAAAACCCTACTGGGAGATCCGCGCGGATTTCGGCGACTACACCGGGCTTTGGATGGATCCGGAGACGAAGGAGCTGCGCGCGCTCGACGAGGCGCTGAGTAGGCGCGTGAAGGCCGAAGTCACGGGCAAGACGGGCGTGATCGCGGAGGCCACCAGAGAACTCAAGCGTACGCCGCCGCCGCTCCTGTATGACCTCACCAGCCTGCAGCGGGACGCGAACCGCCTGATGGGCCTCCCCGCCGCCAAGACCCTGCAATTGGCGCAGGCGCTCTACGAGCAGCACAAGCTGCTCACCTACCCGCGCACCGACAGCCGCTTCCTGCCCCGGGACATGATCGGGGGCGCGAAGCGGGCGATGGAGGCGCTGCCGGAAACCTATCAATCCTTCGTCAGGGCTTCGCTCGATAAGCCCAAATCCTTCGGCCGCGTGTTCAACGACGAGCGCGTCACCGATCACCACGCCATCATCCCCACCGGGTCGAAGGCGGACCTCAGCCGCCTGTCCGAGCCGGAGCGGAAACTCTTCGACATGGTCGCGCGGCGGCTGATCGCGGCCTACTACCCGGATTACGAGTACGAGTCGGCGGAACTGATCACGAAGGTGGGCGACCATTTCTTCAAGACCGCGGGGTCCACGCCGAAAGTCGAGGGCTGGCGCGCGCTCTACCGGGACGCGCCGGAGGAGGCGGAGGAGCCGCCTGTCCCGGACGCTGCGCCCGGCGAGACGCGGAAGGTTGAGGGCGTTTCCGTCAAATCGCTCAAGACCAAGCCGCCCGCGCCCCACACGGACGCGTCGCTCCTGGCGATGATGGAGCACGCGGGCAAGCTCATCGACGACGAGGAACTCCGCGAGCGGATGAAGGCCTCCGGCCTCGGCACGCCCGCCACCCGCGCCGCCGTCATCGAGCGGCTGATCGACGTGGGGTATGTATCCCGGAAGGGGAGGACCATCCTCTCCACCGAGAAGGGCCGCGCGCTGATTCAGGTCGCGCCCGAGGAGATCGCCTCGCCCGAGACCACCGGGCGCTGGGAGAAGGCGCTCTACGACATCGCGGGGCAGACAGACGGGGAGAAGATGGCCGCACTCACCGCCCGGTTCATGGAGGGCATCCGCCGCTACGGCGCGTTTCTCACGGAAGCCGCCGCCCGCGCGCCCGAGGCGCACTTCGAAAAGGAGACCAAGGGAAAGCGCGGGGCGGGAAAGAGCGCGGAGAAGCCGAAGTCCAGTAAGCTCGGCGAGAAGTGCCCCCTCTGCGGGCAGGGCGAAGTCACGGAAAACTCAAAGGCCTTCGGATGCTCCCGCTGGAAGGAAGGCTGCAAGTTCACCGTCTGGCGCGACGCGCTGAAAAAGGCGGGCCTCCCGGCGCTCGACGCGGCGCAGATCAAAACGCTGCTGTCCGGCGGGCGCGTGAAGGCCGGGGAAGCTGAATACCTGATGGACAAGGGAATCCTGAGGCAGGCGCCGCCCATGTAACCGGGCGCCAAAGAGGGTGTACGTATGCAACAAAAGACGAAGGCGATCCTTCAGATCGCCCTGGCCTGCGCGCTCTGGAGTTTTGCGGGCGTGTTATCCAAAAGTGTTCCCTGGAACGCCATCTCCATCGTAGGCTTCCGCTCGACCATCGCTCTTCTTTTAGTCGGGATCAACCGGCGCAGCTTCCGCCCGAAACTGACGGTGGGCACATGGATCGGCGCAAGCGCGGTCCTTGCCACGGCGACCCTTTTCATTTTCGCCAACAAGCTGACCAGCGCGGCCAACGCGATCGTGCTGCAGTACGCGATGCCCATCTTCGTGATCCTGTATTCCGTGATCTTTCGGAAAAAGCGCCCCAGCCGGTTGGAACTGGGCACGGTGCTGGCCGCGGGCGCGGGTATCCTCTTGTGCTTCGCGCAGGGCTTGCAGGGCGGCGGGATGCTGGGCGACCTTCTGAGCCTTCTGTCCGCCGTCACCTACGCGGTGTTTTTCCTCGCCGGACAGCGGGACGACTGCGACGCGCTGGACTTCACGTACCTTGGCGCTTTGATCGGATGCGCGCTGCTTCTTTTCATGCCTTTCGACCCGGCGATCAGTGCCAACCCTATGGAATGGCTGATGGCCGGGCTGATGGGCGTTTGCCTTGGTTTTGGATATATCTTCTTCAGTGCCGGGATGCGGAACGGGATCTCCCCGCTGTCGGCGGCGATCGTCGCCAACGTGGAACCCATCTTAAACCCTACCTGGTGCTTTCTGTTCCTCGGGGAATGGCCGGGCCTCCTCACGCTCTCCGGCGCGGTGATCGTGCTCGTCGTGGTATTCGTCTACACGCTGCTCTCCTCCCGGGCCGAGGCGCGGTCTGCCTAGTACAACGATACAATACACAGGCGAAGCGCGCATGAATCATGCGCGCTTCGCTGTCAACTGGAAATGCGTTCTATACCGCGCTTTACGCGCGCTTCAGCGTGAAGTAGAATCTCGAGCCTTTGTCCGGCTCGCTTTGGAGCCACAGGGTTTCGCCCATGGCCTTCATCAGCTCGCTGGCGATGGAGAGGCCAAGCCCGCTGCCAAGGCCCGTATGGGCGCGGTCCACCTTGTAGAAGCGGTCGAACACGTAGGGCTGGTCGGCGGGGTCGATGCCGATGCCGGTGTCGGCGACGCACAGGACGACCTTTTCGTCGTCGAACTCGGCCTCAAGCGCCACGCGCCCGCCCTCGGGCGTGTACTTCATCGCGTTGTCGAGGAGGATCACCAGCACCTGCTCCACCCGGTCGGGGTTTGCCAGCACCTGCGGCAGGTCGCCCGCGCGGCATTCGAATGTCAGCCCCCGCTCCGCGGCCGTGGCGGTGTACTTTTCGGCCAGGTCGCCCAGGATGCCTTCAAGACGCACGGGCCGCGCGTTCAGGGCAAGCTGGCCGCTCTGCAGGCGTGAAAGTTCCATGAGGTCGTTGATGAGCCGGGAAAGCCGTAGCGTTTCCCGGAGCATGATGGCGTAGTAGCGGCTCCGGGTCTCTTCGTCCCGCACCATGCCCTCCGAGAGCGGCTCGATCAGCGCGCGCATGGCGGTGAGCGGCGTCCTAAGTTCGTGGGAGACGTTCGCCACATAGTCGCGCCGTGTGCGCTCGAGGCGCTCGCTCTCGGTGATGTCGAGGAAGAGGCCCACCGCGCCCGCCACCTGGCCGCCCACGTCATTGAGCGGCGTGATGGTCATCCCCAGCACCCGGTCAGGCAGCGTGATCCGCCGCGAGACGGCCTGCGCGCCCGTCACCACCCGGTCGAAATCCTTCCACACGGCGGGGTCGGGGATCAGGTCCAGCCGCTCGTCGCCTTCTTCCCGCGGCAGCGCGCGGAACAGCGCGTCCAGCGCCGGGTTGTGGTGGGTGACGTTCCCTTCCGCGTCCACGGCGGCGATGCCCTCCGAGAGGCCGTCGATGGTCTGGCGGAGGCGGTTTCGCTCCACCACCAACTGGGAGATGGTCCGGGAAAGCTCGTCGGACAGGTAGTTCAGCGACCGGCCCAATTGGCCCACCTCGCCGCGCTGCGCGTCGTCCGCGCGGGCGGAGAAGTTGCCGCCCGCCATGCCCACGGCCACGTCGCGCATCTGCCGGAGGGGGTTGACGATGCGGCCGATGATGTAGTAGACCAGCGCCGTGACCACCGGGAGCGACAGCATCAGGGAGATCATCAGCGCGCCGTTTAGCGAGCTCGCGCCCACCATCGCCTCATAGAGCGGCACCAGCATCATCACCGCGCCGGTGGTGGTGTCGCCGCTCTTGGTTGGGATGCCAATGCCCACAAGCCCGGTCATGCGCAGCGCCGGGATCTGGTCGGCATCCACCTGGCCTTCCGTCAATACGCGCTTCGCGCCCTCCCGCATGGCCTCGTAGTACCCTTGCGGCAGGTGTTCGTTGATGAGGAGCGTGTTCATGCCCTCGTCGGTCACGAGGACGTACGCGCCCAGTAGGGAAGAGTCCACGTTCTCCACCGCGAGCAGCTGCTTCAGCGCGCCCTTGTCCAACGAACCCTCGCGGAAATTCTGAACAATGCTGCCCAGAGCCTTGGCCTTGGGCAGCAGTTCATTTTCCTTGATGGTGGTGAACACCTGGCGGGAGATGTAGTTGTAGAAGATCGTGGTGAATACCGCCGTGATCATGATGGCCAGAATGACCACCGAGAAGAAGCGGGAGAACAGGACGCTTTGCCTCATTCGTCCACCTCAAATTTGTATCCCACGCCGTAGACGGTTTTGAGGCTCCACGGCACGCCCTCCTGCGGCAGCTTCTGGCGGATGCGCTTGATGTGGGTATCCACGGTGCGGGTGTCGCCGAAATAGTCGTAGCCCCAGACGCGGCTTAAAATCTGCTCGCGGGAGAACACCTGCCCGGCGCTCCCGGTCAGCATGTGCAGGATTTCGACCTCCTTTGGCGTGCAGGGGACCACCTGCCCGGCCGCCTTGACCTGGTAATTGGACAGGTTGATCTCCAGCATCGGCAGCCGCACGATGGCGTCGCCCTCGGCGTGGGGTTCGGAGAAGCGGCGCAGCACCGCGCGGATGCGGGCCAGCACCTCTCGCGGGCTGAAGGGCTTGACGATGTAGTCGTCCGCGCCCAGTTCCAGGCCCAGGATGCGGTCGATTTCCTCGCCCTTGGCGGTCAGCATGATGATGGGGAGCTTACTGGTTTTGCGGATCGTGCGGCAGACGTCGGTGCCGGTGACCTTGGGCATCATCAGGTCCAAAATCATCAGGTCCGGCTGCTCGCTTTCGGAAAGGCGCAGCGCCTCGTCGCCGTCGTAGGCAGACTGGTGCGCGTAACCTTCTGCGTCAAGGTATATGGAGAGCGACTCGTGCACCACCGGGTCGTCGTCGCAGATCAGGATCAGCGGACAGAGCGCCATGATATCACTCCTTTTTCTATGGCTTCCATTATAGCCATTCCGCCTGAAGCGCGCAACCGGGTTCCCCGAACTGTCACAATGAAGTTGAAATTTTGCGTAGAATCCGCCGGGCGGCTTTTCTTTGGGAACCATCCGGTTGGAATTTGAATGCATTGATGGGTAAAAATTCCATTTTTCGTCAAGGTGCGTGAACATTAACCGGAAGAATGCTTGTATCGTTTGTCAGGACAGATTATAATAGCGGTCAATAAACTATAGCGGGGGAGTAAAGCCGATGGAGAATCCTGAGCAGGGCAAGGCAACGCCCGAACGCGAAGGCTCGCGTTTAAAAGCAGTGGTCAAGCGGGCGTACAAGCGGTACTTGCTGGACGCGATGGGCGCGATGGGCACCGGTCTTCTTGCCTCGCTGGTCATCGGCCTGATCCTCTCCCAGCTCAGCAAGATTCCGGGCCTTGCCATCCTCGCCGAGTACAGCAAGATGGTCGGCGCCACCAGCCCGGTCGTCGGCGCGACGGTGGGCGTGGCCATCGCCTACGCCTTCAAGGTTTCGACGCTTGCGATGCTCGCGTCCGGCGCCGCGGGCGCGATCGGGTATTCGATGGGCGGCCCGGTGGGCGCGTACTTTTCCGCGGTGTTCGCCGCGGAGCTGGGCAACCTCGTCACCGGCAAGACCAAGGTGGACATCATCGTGGTGCCGATTGTGACGCTGACCACCGGCGGTCTGATCGCGAGCCTCCTGTCGCCGGGCATCAACGCGGTGATCGCGGCGCTTCAGAGCTTCATTGCAATGGCAACGACCTTCCAGCCCATTCCGGCCGGCATCGTGATCTCGGTGATCTTCGGCCTGGTGCTGACCGGCCCGATCTCCTCGGCGGGGCTTGCGGCGATGGTCTTCACCGTGCCCGAAGGGCAGACGGCGGGGCTGGGCCTGCTGCTGGCCGCGGGCGCGGCCAACGTGGGCTGCGCCTGCCACATGGTCGGCTTCGCCGTCTCCAGCTACCGGGAGAACGGCATCGGCGGCCTGATCGCGCAGGGTCTGGGCACCTCCAAGATCCAGATGGGCAACGCCTTTCGACGGCCGGTCATCCTGGTCCCGGCGACCCTGGCCAGCGCCATCCTGGGGCCGCTCGCCACCACGCTGTTCCAGATGAAAAACTACTCCGCCTCCGCGGGCATGGGCACCAGCGGGTTAGTGGGCCAGTTCGGCACCTGGGCGGCCATGGCGGGCGAGAATCCGGCGCTGCTTTTGACCAAGATCGCGCTGATGCACTTCATCCTGCCCGCCGCGCTGGCGATTTTGATCTCCGAATTCATGCGCAAAAAGGACTGGATCCACTTCGGCGACATGAAACTGAACCTCTGATGAGGGGCGTGAGAGTCTGCTCCTCCAATGATGCAGGAGCTGGTCGATGAAATGCTTGACGACAGCCATAACCCCAGGAGAGTAAAGAGAGGGCCGAAGCCCTCTCTTTGTTTCATCAAATCCGGCGACCTGCGCGGCGGATTTGGCTTTCCCCCAAAGGCCGAGCTTGCCCGGCCGACGGGGAAAGCATTCCCGTTCCGGTTTCCGCCCGAAAACGCTCGCAAGCGTTTTAGGAAACTGGCCGGTTCCAATGCAAATGAAAGACGCTTGCGGATTTCATTTGCCGCGTCAGCGATTCAATGCGCCGACGATGGTCTGGACACCAGAGATGAAGAGTGCCGCCAGCAGCGCCCATTCCAGCGAGGCCACGTGGAAGCCTGGCAGGTACTGCCCCATCAGGTAGATCAGCCCCGCGTCCAGCGCGAAGCCGAAAAGCCCCAGCGTCAGGCAGCCGATGGGCAGCGTCAGGATGCGCAGCACGGGCCGGAGTACGAGGTAGACGACCCCCAACGCCGCGCCCGCGAGCACCGCCAGATACAATGAATCGCATTTGATGCCGTCAGTCAGCTTCGTCAGCGTCGGCACCGCCAGCACGCAGCACCAGAACGTCACCGACGGGTGGGACATGCGCGCCTTACGCATCGGCAAAGTGCGCCCATATGCCGGAGCGCGGCGGGTCCGAAGTGAAGGCGATCCGCCCCGGTTTCGTGGGGTGGGGGATGTTCAGACGGTGCGACCAAAGCGCCAGCTGCTGGCCCGGCGCGCCGCCCCCGTAACGGTTGTCGCCCCAGAGCGGGTGCCCCGCGTTCGCCATCTGCACGCGGATCTGGTGGGGACGCCCGGTCTCAAGCGACACCTCGACGAGCGTCAGCCCTTCGCGGGTCTTGAGCGGGCAATATGAAAGCCGCGCCTCTTTCGCGCCCGGCTTGTCCGCAGACGCTACGCGTACCATGCCGTCTTCGCCCTTGACCAGGAAGTCGCGCAACCTGGCCGGGGAGCTTGCCTCACCCTGCACCACGGCCAGGTAGATTTTCTCCAGATCGTGGCCGGCGAACGCCAACGATAGCCGCGCCGCCGCCTTGGACGTGCGCGCGAACACCATCGCGCCGCCCGCGGGCCGGTCCAGCCGGTGCACGAGGCCCAGGTACGCCTCGCCGGGTTTTTGGAATTTTTCGGCTATGTACGCCTTGCAAGCGGTAAGCAGGTCCAGATCGCGGGACTCGTCCGCCTGCGTGGGCATGTTGGACGGCTTCTCCACGGCGAGCAGGTGGTTGTCCAGGTACAATACCTTGATCGTCTTGCCGCCCGCCTGAAATGAATCGGTCATGGCTGCCAGCGCCCCGACGCGCCGCAGGGCAGCACCCCGCCAGAGGCGATGGGCAGCCCCACCTCGTCCGCGTCCACATGCCCGCCGCGCGCCTTGGCAACCGTCATGAGCAGCATGTTGCTGAGCACCGCGGGTTGAAGTCCGGTAGTGTAGCTGTTGATCAGGAAGAACACACCATCGTCCGCCAGCAGCCGCGCGCAGGACGAGACCAGTCCGTACAGCTCGTCCTCCAGTTTCCACACCTCGCCGCCGGGGCCGCGCCCGTAGGAGGGCGGGTCCATCAGGATGCCCTGATAGGTGTTGCCGCGCCGCGCCTCCCGCTCGACGAACTTCAATGCGTCGTCGACGATCCAGCGGGTCTTCGTCTCGTCGATGCTAGATAGCGTACGGTTCTCGCCCGCCCACTGCACCATGCCCTTGGCGGCGTCCACATGGGTCACGTGGGCGCCCGCCTGACAGCAGGCGAGCGTCGCGCCGCCGGTGTAGCCGAAGAGGTTCAAAACTTTGACCGGGCGGTTCGCATCCCGGATCAGCCCGGCCATCCAATCCCAGTTGACCGCCTGCTCCGGGAACAGCCCCGTGTGCTTGAAGCCGGTGGGCCGGACGAAAAAGCGAAGGCTGCCGTAGCTGATGGTCCACCGCTCCGGCAGCTTTTTATGAAATTCCCACGCGCCGCCGCCGCCGCTGGAGCGCTCGTAGCGCGCGTCCGCGCTGCGCCAGAGTTCCTCCTGTTGGCGGGGCCAGATCGCCTGAGGATCGGGGCGGCATAGCGTGATGCCGCCCCACCGCTCCAGCTTTTCGCCGTCTCCGGCGTCGAGTACCTGATAGTCCTTCCAATCTGAAGCTATATACATCGGATTCTCCCATTACTTTGGCATGTGTTCATACCGGGTTACCCATAGGAGGTTTGGAGGGCCGAAGCCCTCCATCTTGGATCATTTGCATCGGCTTTGCCGGTGCAAATGGATTCCCCCAAAGGGCGAGCTTGCCCGACCGACGGGGAATCAATTCCTTAAGCCCGGATTCCGCCCGGAATTTCCCGCAGGAAATTCTGGAATCCGGCCCCGAACCCTTGGCAACAGCCTGAGCTTCCAGCTCAGGCTGTTGCCCTAGTTTTCATAGATTTCGCAGGTCAGGGTGTCGCCCGACACCTGGGTGTAGATCGAAAGCTCGCCGTCCCCGTCGTAGGTGAACGCGAAGTCGTTGCCCGCCGCGTAGTCCGTCAGGATGGCGTCGTCCGGGTCGTCCACGTAGGACTGGTTGTAGCGGCTGCCGTAGGTGGACATCTCTTCGATGGTCACGTCGTCCAGATCCTTGATCGCCAGCCAGATGGCGCTGGCCACCTGCGCTACGCCGCCGCCCACCACCTTGACGCCGCGGCCGTTGAGGGCGCTCTTGTAGCCGTAGTCCGCGGTGCGCGGGCCGACCACAGCGTTGAAGGAGAAGGTGTCGCCGCTTTCGAGCACCGTGTCGTAGACGGAACCGGCGGCCAGCTCGATGTTGTGGATCAGGGCGGAGGTGCCGTCCAGGGTTATCGTGGAGGAGCCGACGCTGTCGCCGTAGCCCGGGTCGTCGTAGGAGGACAGCGTGCACTCGACGGTGGTGTCGGTGGTCCAGATGTTGATATAAAAGTCGTCGTAGTTGTTCTCAAAGATGAAGTCGATGCCCTCGCTGGAGTCGGTGATGATGGCCTCGTCGCCGGAGAACACGTAGTTCCCCGCGAACTTGCTGCCATAGGTCTTTTTTTCGACGTAGTCGATCCCGTCCAGTTGCTCGAGCGCCAGGTACAGCGTCGAGGCCACCTGCGCCACGCCGCCGCCCATCGCCTTGACGCCCCGCCCGTTGACCGCGGTCTTGTAGCCGCGATCCGCGGTCCGGTCGCCCACGATGTCGTTGAACGAGAACACGTCGCCATAGGCCAAGTACGCGCCGTCGAGCGCGTCGACCGCCAGTTGGATGTTGCTGCGCTGCGCGCTGGACGCGCTGTCCAGCGGGGTGCTGGAGGTTACGTCGGTGTCCGCCATCGCCGGCGCGGCCAGTACGCCGGTCATAAGGACGAGCGCCATGCCCAGAGCCATCAGTTTTTTCATGGTTCATCCTCCTATGGTCTGCCCGGTGCGCCGCCTTCGCTTGAAAACCGCGAGGCGTAAGGGTGGTTGAATCCGTATTTTTCTGTTCCGGAAGCCAGCCGTTTCGCGGGCTTTCGTTCCTTCGCGGTTTACGCAACTAAGACGAAGGGCGCATCAAATTGTTCCAGTGTTTGTTATCGGCGCTTCGGCGCGTTTCTTTAGCGCGAGGCGCTGAAAATAAGGGTTCTGGAGCCATTCGCCGTCAACTGTTGTTGTGCCGGATCTCGCAGATCAGCTCGCCCTCCAGGATGTACGCGTAGATCGTGATCGAGCCGCGCCCCTTGTAGCGGAAGCGGAAGTCCACGCCCTTCAAATAGTCGGTCCGGACCGCGTCGTCCGGGTCGTCCACGTAGGACTGGTTGTACGCGCTGCCATACGTGGTCTTTTTGATGACCTCGATGTCGTCCATGTCCCGGACCGCGAGCCACAGGGCGCTCGCGATCACCGACACGCCGCCGCCCACCACCGCTTCGCCGCGCCCGTCCGGGGCAAGCCTGTACCCGGCGTCCTCGGTGTTGGGGCCGACCAGCTCGTTGAACGAGAAGGTGCCGCCGCGCCGCACCACGACGCCGTAGATGCCGCTGGAAGCCAGCTGGATGTTCTCCAGCATCGCGTCCGGGCCGTCGATCATGATGCGCGAAGCGCCCGCCACGTCCGGGTCGTCCTGGGCGGCGCTTTCAATGGGATCGTCGCCTTCGTCTCCCGGGGCGGCGCTTGCCGCGCCCAACTGCGCTGGGCCGCTGGTTTCCTCCTCCGGCGCGACCAGCTCGCACTCGATGGCCTCGTCCGTCGTCCGGATGCGGATCGCAAAGTCGCTGGAACCATTCACGAACCGGAAATCGATGTCCTTCTTATAGTCGGTGACGACCGCGTCATAACCGGATTCCACGTAGCCGCCCGCGAACTGGTTGCCGTAGGTCTGCTTTTGCAGATATTGTATGCCCTCCAGCCTTTTTAGCGCCAGGTACAGCGTGGTCGCGACCTGCGAAACGCCGCCGCCCAGCTTCTTCGCGCCCCGGCCGTTGACGGCGGACACGTAGCCGTTTTCCTTGCTTCGCGGGCCGACGACCTCGTTGAACGAGAAGGTTTCGCCCTTCTTCACGATCGCGCCGTCGAGCGCCTTGACCGCAAGCTCGATGTTCCCGCGCTGCCCCTGGGATGCCCCGTCCAGCGGGATGTTCGCCCGGCCGCCTTCCGCGAACCCACCCGCGGGGAGGAAACCAAACACAAGCACAAGCGCGAGGAACAGTGTCAGCCACCTTCGCATCGTTCCACCCTTTCCGGGCGCGCATCCTGAGGAAGCGCCGCGGGCTCTTTTGTTTATACGCGGTTCGCCACGTTTTAATCAATGTATGGAGAGTTAGTCTCCGGCGCATAAGAGGCGCGGCGTTATACGAAAACGCCGCACCTCAAACGCAACAGGCTACTTCATGAAGGCTCTAATCGTTCCCGGGCTCTAACGCGCCGGGAATCGGTTTCCGTCACCAGTGCGAACACTGGTGACAGAAACAACTCCGCATGTCAGTGAGCCGCCCGGGACGCCCGTGGGCGTTACAGGCTCACGCAGAGCCTCTTCCTTCGCGTTGAAAAGCCGCCCGGCGGATTTTCAACGCCACATAGGCGATCAGTTTTCGTAGAATTCGCAGGTCAGGGTGTCGTCCTCAAGCCGGGTGTAGATCGTCAGCGGGCCGTAGCCAACGTTTCGGAAGGTGAAGTCGGTCCCGGCGTTGTAATCGGTTAAGATCGCGTCGTCCGGGTTGTCCACGTAGGACTGGTTGTAGCGGTCGCCGTAGGTGGCTTTGTCCACGACGGTGATGTCGCTCATGTCCTTGACCGCAAGCCACAGCGCGCTGGCCACCTGCGCCACGCCGCCGCCGACCACCTTGACGCCGCGACCATTGAGGGCGTTTTCATAGCCGTTGTCCTCGGTGCGGGGGCCTACGATGTCGTTGAAGGAGAACGTGTCGCCGTTCTCCAGCACCGTGCCGTTGATGGCGCTGGCCGCAAGGTCAATGTTATTGAGAAGGGCGCTGTCGCCGTCCACGTAGAAAGAGGCGGAGCCGGCCAGGGCGGAATCCTCGAAGCCGTCCTCGCCGCTGTCGCCGCTCTCGTCGTCCCAGCCGTCCTCGCCGCTGTCGCCGCCGCTCGCCAGGGAGCACTCGATGTCCGAATCGGTGACCGAGATGCTGATGGAGAGGTCGTCGCCATTGTTGACGAAGCTGAAGTCGATGCCTTCGTTGTAGTCGGTGACGATGGCGTCCGAGCCCGAGTCCACATAGCTTCCGGTGAACTTGCTGCCGTAGGTTTTCTTCTCCAGGTATTCGATGCCGTCCATCTGCTTGAGCGCCAGATACAGCGTCGCCGCAACCTGCGAAACGCCGCCGCCCATCGACTCCGCGCCCCGACCGTTGATCGCGTCGACGTAACCCCTCTCTTCGGTCCGGGGTCCCACGACGTCGTTGAACGAGAACGTCTCGCCCGACGGGACGAAGGCGCCGTTCAGGGCCTCGACCGCCAGCACGATGTTATTGAGTTGCTCCTCCGACGCGTCGAAGATGGACGTGGTCGCGGAAAACACTTCCGCCAGCGCGACCGGCGCGGAAGGTATGAAGGTCAGGAGCATCAGGGCCATCAGCACAGACAAAAACCGTTTCATAAACCCACCCTCCAAAGCTATCCCTTTTGTTGCTTGAAACTCCGGACGCGCCCCGGGATGGGACACTTCCCCAAATGCCCCAAAGCGCGCGTCCGTTTGCATATCTGACGAAACGCCTGCCAAAATGTTCCTGAGGTTTCAGACGTACTGGATTCCATTTTTTGCCAGAGCCGCCGCTGTTCTGGACATCATATGACCCCACTTTACGCGTACCGATTTCAGATTTCCTAAGCCTCGATCACCGCCACCGCCGCGGCGATGCCCGCGTCATGGGTGATCGACACGAAGACGGAGCCGCCGCCGATCGCCTCGAGGCGCTTGAGCGCCCCGCCGGTCAGGCGGCACCGGGGTCGCCCGGCCTCGTCCCAAAGAATCTCCACGTCCTGAAGGCCGAACCCGTCAAACCCGCAGCCCAGCGCCTTCGCGACCGCTTCCTTGACGGCGAAAAGTCCCGCGGCGGTCTTCGCGCCCCGCTGCTCGATCCGCGCCCGCTCGCCCTCGGTGAACGCGCGCAGCTGAAAGCGCGGGCGCTCCATCGCCTTTTCGATGCGCGCGATTTCGCAGACGTCGATGCCCAGCCCCGCGATCATAACCCCGCCCCCCGCCGCTTCAATTATGGGTTTATTATACCATATCCTGCCCTCCGCATGGAATTCAAATTATCCGAATTACATACCCCGGGAGGCTTGGATGGCCGCAGCCCTCCATGTTCAGGAATCGACGAAGTCGTCGGACAGCCCCAGGGCTCTCATCGTTCCCGGCGACCCGCGCGCCGGGAATCGGTTTCCGGAATCAGTGCACACACTGGTTACGGAAACAATACCACAAGTCAGTGAGCCGCCCGAAAAATCCGCAGATTTTTAGGCTCGCGCATCACCTCCCCTCGCAAACGCTTATGCCTTCGGCAGAAGCGTTTGCCTGCAATTTATGGCATTTTCCCGCCTTTGCTTGTCATGGCGCCAAAGGATGGAGTATACTAATCGGGAACCAACTTGCGTCTAAAGTTTGGAACTATATAGAGTACAGGAGAAACGCGCGGTATGCAGGCTGCTCAAAACATGGCCAAACTCTTGGGGGACAATGTCGGAAAGGTGATCGTCGGCAAGCGCGACGTGGTGGATCTGCTCCTCATTTCGCTGATTTGCCAGGGGCACGTGCTGATCGAGGACGTTCCGGGCGTCGGCAAGACCACGCTGGCCTCCGCGCTGGCGAGGTCGCTCGACCTTTCCTTCAAGCGCATCCAGTTCACGCCGGACATCACGCCCTCGGACATCACCGGCTTCTCGCTTGTCAACTTCAAGACGGGGGAGATGGAATTCCGCCCGGGCCTTGTGATGAGCCAGATCGTGCTGGCGGACGAGATCAACCGCACCTCGCCGAAGACGCAGTCGTCGCTGCTTGAGGTTATGGAGGAGGGCCAGGTGACGGTGGACGGCACCACCTACAAGACGCCCAAGCCCTTCATCGTACTGGCGACGCAGAACCCGGTGGACTTCGTGGGCACCTATCCGCTGCCGGAGGCGCAGCTGGATCGCTTTTTCATGCGGGTCGCCATCGGCTACCCGACCCAGGACGAGGAGATGGACATCCTCGACCGCTTTTCCACCAACGCCCGGCCCATGGAGGAGCTGCGCTCCATCTGTACCGCGCAGGACATCCTGTCGCTGCAGCGCGCGGTGGGCACGGTCTACGCCTCCCGCGAGGTGCGCGCCTACGTCGCGATGATCGCGGCGGCCTCCCGCAAGTACAGCGGCATGCAGCTGGGCATCTCCACCCGCGCGGCCATCTCGCTGATCCGGGCCTCGCAGGCCCGCGCGATGCTGGCCGGGCGCGATTACGTGATCCCCGAGGACATCCAGGCCATGGCGCAGCCGGTGTTGGCCCACCGCATTGTCTTAAGCCCCGAGGCGCGCATGCGCTCCATCACGCCCGAGCGCGCGCTGAACGCGGTGGTTGGCTCCGTGCAGGTGCCGGTGAAGATCAAGTGAAAGGACGCGCCGCGGCGTTCCTACTGGCAGGGCTGACGGCGCTGGCCGCCGCGCTGTCGAGCGGGTCGTCCCTATATTATCTGATCGCGATTGCGATGGGGCTGATGCTCCTCTATGCGTATGTCTCCACCATCTGGACGCTCTACACCGCCGGCGCGAAGGCCGAATGCCCGCGCCGCGTGGTGACGCGCGGGCAGGAGATTCGTCTGAGCGTCGTCGTCAAGCATCTGTGCCCGCTGCCCGTGCGGGCGCTGGAACTGCAATTGTCCGTCCCGGGGGATCAGGACGCCTCCGGCTCGGTGGAAATCGCGCCGCGTCCGTTCCGCCCCTTCGAGTACGAGGCGGCGTTCCGCTGTCCGCACCGGGGCTCCTACCAGGTGGGCGTCACGCGCCTCACGGTCACGGACCTCTTTGGCCTGGTCACCCTGTCCCGCAAGGCGGGCGGCCAGATGGCGCGGGTGGAGGTTCGGCCCAAGGTGTCCCAGGAGGAGGCGATGGCGCTGCAGTCGGTGGAAACCGGCGCGGAGCACATCAGCCGCATGACCGAGGACGCCGCGTCGCCCTCGGGCGTCCGCGACTGGATCCCGGGCGACGCGCTCAAAAAGGTGCACTGGAAGCTGACGATGCGAAAGCGCGAGCTGATGGTGCGCACCTACGAGGAATCCGCCCGGCCCGACACGCTGATCCTGGTGGACCTGACGCCGCTGGGCGCGTTCCGAAGCCACGCCATGTCCACCGAGGACGCCATCTGCGAGGCCGCGGCTTCGGCGGCGATCGCGCAGCTCAAGGCGGGCTACCCGGTGCGCATGCCGCTCTCCGCCCGGGAGCCGCAGGAGGTCAGCGGCCAGTCGGCGGCGGAGGCCGGGCGATTCGTCGACGCGCTGATGCGCGTGAATTTCGACAGCCCCTATCCCTACGAGCAGCTGCTGTCCATGGAGATGCGGCGCATGTCCCGCACGGGCGGCGCGGTGCTGGTCACTTCGGTACTCTCCGCGCGCATCGCCGACATCGCCACCCAGTTCAGAAGGTCGGGCATGCAGGTCAAGGTCTACTGGGTGACTGATACGCAGCGCACCGAGGCACTGGAAATGTTGACCAGGCTGAAGCTTTCGGGCGTGCGCGCCCGGCAGATCGACCCCTGGGCGGAAAATCTCGCGATATAGGATACATGATACATGTCAAAAGGCAGAAGGATTCTGGACTTCGCGGGCAGCGCGCTGGTGGCGGCAATGCTGTCCGGCGCTCTGACGCTGGTGCTCTCGGAGGCGATGGGCCTCTCGGTCCCGGCGCTAAGCGTCTACGCGCTCTGCAGCGCGGTGGCGCTGACCCTCGCGATCGCCGCCTGGTCCAAGGGCGGCGCGATGGTCGCGCTGACTATGGTGGCGGCGGGCGTCGCGGGGATGGCCATATTCGGCGGGTTCCGGCCGGTTGAAAAGCTCGGCGCGCTCATCGGCGCGCTAACCGCGATGAATTCCGGCGAAGCCGCGATGCTGACCGATCACGCCGACACCATCTACTGGTCGATCGCGCTGATCCTGACCTTCGCGCTCTTCTGGATCACCCGCATGCCCGGCGGCGTGTACCCGGCGCTGACGCTGTCATTGATCATCCTTTTATACGGCTGGTTCCTCGAAAAGCACCTGAACCCCATGAGCGCGCTGCCCGCGCTGGCGGCGCTGGGCGCGATGTTCGCGAAGTCCGGCAGCGAAAAAACGGGCTACCTCAAGGCGCTGCCCGCGGCGCTCGTCATCGCGGCGCTGGCGTTTACGGCGCTGCCCGCGGGCGCACCCACCTGGAAACCGCTGGCCGACGCCGCCGACCAGGTGCGGCAGATGTTTTTTGACTACTTCATGTTCACCGACGCCCGCGCGTCCTACTCGCTGTACTCGGACGGCTACCAGCCGCAGGGCGATTCGCTGGGCGGCCCTGCGGACCCAACCGATGAAAACATCATGCTGGTTGAGACGGACCGGATGCTCCTCCTGCGCGGTTCGATCCGGCGCAACTACACCACCTATTCCTGGACCAACAGCGCCGTCAACAACCGCTACCTCTTCATCGACCCCACCAAGCAGGGCATCCGGGACCGCATCTTTGAATCGAGGCGGCTCGACGGCTTCTCGGCCCAGGACGCCTTCGAGACGGTTCACGCGAACGTCACCATGCTGCACGAGGGTATTTCCACCCTGTTTCTGCCCCACAGGCTCCAGAGCCTGAAGACGGGGCTGGACATGGCGGTCTATTACAACAATTCCGGCGAGGTGTTCATCACCCGCCGCGTCAAGACCGGCGACAACTACGACTTCACCGCGCTCATGCCCACCGGGGACGATGAGGCGGTGGAGCGCATCGTGACCGCGGCCAGCCTCTCCCCGGACGACCAGATGGACGCGGCGCGCCGCGACTATCTGGAACTGCCCCGGGGCATCGAGCAGGGCGTGTACGACCTGGCGCGGGACATTACAAAGGATGCCCCGACGCCCTACGCCAAGGCGCGCGCCCTTGAAAACTACCTCCTGAAGAATTTCACCTATAAAATCGATGTGGGCTACCCGCCCTCGAACCGGGACTTCGTGTCCTACTTCCTCCTTGATTCCAAGGAGGGCTTCTGCAGCTATTTCGCGTCGGCGATGGCGGTGATGGCCCGCATCGCGGACCTGCCGTCCCGCTACGTGGAGGGATACCTCGTGCCCGCGAGCGGTTCGGAGGGCACCATCGTCACCGGCGAGAACGCCCACGCCTGGGTGGAGATTTACTTCCAGGGCGTTGGCTGGGTCCCGTTCAACCCCACCCCCGGCAGCGGCGACACCGCGACCGACCCGGACGGAGAGGCCGAAGCGGGCGGGCAGGACAAGCCGGGCAGTACGCCCGCGCCCACGCCGGACCCGACCCCGTCGCCTTCGGAGGAACCGACGCAGGAGCCGTCGGAGGAGCCCACCGCTTCGCCTACCGCCACGCCCGATCCCGGCGAAGACCAGCCCGAGCCGGACGATGGCAGCGATCCGTCCGACCAGCCGGAGGTCACGCCCGAGCCGGAGGACATCCCGGACGACGAGACGGCGGATACGCCCGAATCGAATCAGCCGTTGTGGCTGATCTGGCTGATCCTGATCCTGGTGGCGGTGGCGCTTGCGGCCTGGTGGGTCGTCCGGCGGCTCAAGGCGTCGGACCCGGAGCGCGCCGAGAAGAAAGCCGAAGGATCGCAGGAGAAGCTGGCGGTCTGGTATCGCGCGATGCTGACGGTACTGGAGGAGCAGGGGCAGGCGCCCGCGCCGGGCGAGACCCCGTTGATGTACGCCGACCGGCTCAGGGAGGCGGGCATCGTCCAGGACGCGTTCCGGTACGCGGCGGAACAGCTGTCGCTTGCGCGCTACGCAAAGAAAAAGCCGGATGCCGTTGCGCTCAAACAGGCCAGGGAGGCCTACCGGCAGCTGACCGCGCAACTCAAGCCGCTGGAGAAGGCGCGCTACCTCTTCAGGCGCCTCAGGAGGGGCCTGGGCGACACGAAGCAGATCCCGTAAAAGGTTGATGACCCGGAGTACAGCATCCGCCCCACTGCGCGCAGTGGGGCGGATGCTTTTCATGGACGTTGCGACTGTGTTTTCCCTAACGGAAAGCCTGGAATCGACCGGGTTACGGAATCCATTGCCTCTATTGTTACCCATCCCAAAGCGCACACCGGAAGGATTTTGCCGACCGATTTTCCGGCCGCGCGGCACATGCCCCCAAGCCCGACTGCATATTAAACCGTGAACGATCGGGGAAGGGGGCATTTTCAATGCGCCGTTTGGGATGGACAGGCCTTGCCACCGCGCTGGCGCTTTTGATCGCGCTTATGTCCACCGTCGCGTCGGCTTCGCCGGGTGGGGTGCAGAGGAGCGCCACGCTCCGGTTCAGCCTTGTGACGGGGGACGCGGTGGCCCAGCCGTTTGACCGCTGGCTCGGGGAACTGGCCGGCTTGACGGCGCTGACGATCGAGAGCGAGACCTGGAAGGACGGAGAAACGATGAGGCTTCGCGCGCTTGTCGGCGGGCGCGAGGCGTGGACGTTTTCCTTTTTGGCGGAAGAACAGCGCGTATCGATGGAGTCAAGCCTGATGGCCGACGGCGCGGTGACGCTCCTCTCGCTAGACGCGGCGGAAGCGCGGGCGCTGATGGCGGGGCTTCGGGCGGCAATCTCGGGTCCCAAAGAGCAGACGCTGAACGCTGCGCAGTTTGCCCTGATGCTGCGAGGCGCGGCCGCGACCACCGCTCGCTGGGGCGCGGCGGCGGCGGGCACGGAAGGTGATACCTGCACCGCGCTGGCCGACTTCCTGACCGCGTTTGCCGACATCGCGGAGAAGGCAGGCGATGCGGATTGGCTGAAGGTTGCGGTGGAGCCTCATGAAGATGTCCAGCTGACCGTCGCGCAGGGCGCGCGCGAAGCGCCTGTGGAACTGCCCGGCATGCTGGCCATGGAGGCCTTCTGGGCAACCATGCGCGCCATCGCGGCGGCGGGCTAGGGGAGAGGCGAGGGAGGCAACGGGGGAGTGTCGGGGGCTTTGCCCCCGGACCCCCACCAGGGGAGTTGAACTCCCCTGGACCCCACACAGGGGGATGTTGAAAGGGATTGCAACTTGGTGCAAGAACCACATACGAAATGGGCCGCCGCGCTAAAGAAGCGCGACGGTCTTAAATTATGGGTAAAGCATCTGTCTTGAAAATCCAGTTCTTCTCGTGTATACTTAAACAGTATATGTCTGAGGGAGGTGCTAATGTGTACGTTACCACCAAGTTTCGGAACGGGACCGCAGAAGTAGAAAAGAGCGTTGAGGAACCGGAGATTTGTCCAGTATGTGAAGCGTTTCTAAAACCACAACTGCTTTCTGCGGTGTATTTCAAGAACAACGCTAGTAAGCTTTTTGGCGTTTGCGTATATCTGTGCCGGCACTGTTATAATCCGTTCATATGCACATATGATCTGGAAAAATCATTTAATAATCTGATTCTTACGGCTCCTCGTCATTATAGCGAAAAACCATTCGATGATAGGATAAAAGAATTCACACCAAAATTTGTAAATATTTATAATCAGGCACTTCAAGCGGAGACGCTCGGGCTAGAGGAGGTGGCTGGAATAGGTTATCGGAAATCACTTGAGTTTCTTATAAAAGATTATTTGGTTAAGGTTGAACCAGACAAGAAAGATGCAATAGAGCGTATGGAACTTGGAAACTGTATTGCTAATAAAGTTGAAAATCCTAGAATCAAAGCGGTAGCCCTTAGAGCTACTTGGCTGGGCAATGATTTTGCCCATTATTATAGAAAGTTTGAAGAATATGAGATATCCGACATGAAGCGATTTATTGAAGCTACTCTTCATTGGATTGAGCTTGAAATGACGACTGATGAGGCACTAGCTATCGAACCAAGGAAATAGTGGAACGGCTCGTTGTTCTAAATGTTTATAATGTCCCGATCTTATAGCAATTCACTTTACAGCAGCTCAATGCGTTTCACCCACCAGTTACTGGTGGGTGAAACAATCTTATGTTAGCGAGTCGCCCGCTGTAACGTTTCTTTTGCAATGAAAGCCGCCCGGCAGATTTTCATTGCACGACTTTGAGCGCCTTTTCCACCACGTTTTCGGTGGTCAGCCCGAAGTGCGGGAACAGCACCTTGTAGGGGGCGGAAGCGCCGAAGGTGGTCATGCCGATGACCTCGCCGTCCAGGCCCACGTACTTGTACCAGCTCATGGGGCTGGCGGCCTCAATGGCCACACGGGCGCGCACGGCCTTGGGCAACACGCTCTCCTTGTATTCGTCGCTCTGCGCGTCGTAGAGGTCCATCGCCGGCATGGACACCACGCGGGCGTCGATGCCCTTCTCGGCCAGCACCTTCTGCGCCTCGACGCAGGGCTCGACTTCGGAGCCGGAGGCCATCAGGATCACGTCCGGCACGTCCTTCTTGCCCGCGGAGATCACGTAGCCGCCCCTCAGCGCCTGGGCGCCGCTGCCCTCGTAGAGCGGCAGGTCCTGGCGGGTGGTCACGAGCAGGGTGGGCTTATTGTTGGTCATGGCGCAGACCCAGCCCGCGGCGGTCTCGCGGCTGTCGGCGGGGCGGAACACGGTCAGGTCGGGGATCGAGCGGAGGCCCGCCAGCTGTTCCACCGGCTGGTGGGTGGGGCCGTCCTCGCCGACGCCGATGGAGTCGTGCGACAGGATGTAGGTGATGGGCAGCTTCATGATGGCGCTCATGCGGATGGCGTTTTTCATGTAATCGCTGAACACGAAGAAGGTGGCGCAGTAGGGCCTCAGGCCGCCGTGCAGGTACAGGCCGTTGGTGATGGCGGCCATGCCCATCTCGCGCACGCCGAAGTGCAGGTTCGCGCCGGAGCGGTCCGCCGCCGAGAAGTCGCCCTTGCCCTTCATATAGCTCTTGTTGGAGGGGGCCAGGTCCGCGCTGCCACCGATCAGGTTGGGCACGCGGGCGGCCAGGCGGTTGAGCACCTCGCCGCAGGAATTGCGGGTCGCGGCCTTGCCGGAGAACGCCCAGAGCGCCTCGTCGGCCATCGGGTCGAAGGGGAGCTTCTCATCATGCCAGACGGCCCACTCCTTCGCCAGCTCCGGATAGGCCTCGGTGTAACGGGCGAAGAGGTCCAGCCATTCCTGTTCCTTCTTCGCGCCGTCGGCGGCAACTTCGCTCGTCAGCGCGTAGACTTCCTCCGGCACCGCGAAGGGCTCTTCGCAGGGCCAGCCCAGCGCCTTCTTGGTGGCGGCGAGGTTGTCCGCGCCCAGCGGTTCGCCGTGGGCGGAGTTCTGACCCGCGCGGGGCGAGCCATAGCCGATGGCGGTGTGGCAGACGATCAGCGTGGGCTTGTCGCTCTTCTTGGCGAGCGTCAGCGCCGCCTCGACCGGCTTATAGCAGTTGGCGTCGTGCACGTCGATCACGTTCCAGCCGTAGGCGCGGAAGCGGGCGGGCACGTCCTCTTTGAATACTTCGTCGGTGCAGCCTTCGATGCAGATCTCGTTGTCATCGTAGAGCGCGATGAGCTTGTTCAGCTTCAGCGTCCCGGCCAGCGAGCAGCACTCGTGGGACACGCCCTCCATCATGCAGCCGTCGCCCAGGATCGTGAAGGTGTAGTGGTCGACCACTTTGAAGCCCTCGCGGTTGAATTTCTCGGCGAGGAACGCCTCGGCGATGGCCATGCCCACGGCGTTTGCGATGCCCTGGCCCAGCGGGCCGGTGGTGGTTTCAACGCCGACCGTGTGGGTGCATTCCGGGTGGCCGGGGGTCTTGGAGCCGAACTGGCGGAAGCGCTTGAGTTCGTCGATGGGGAGGCCATAGTGGAAGAGGTGCAAAAGCGAATACAGAAGCATCGAGCCGTGGCCGCTCGACAACACGAACCGGTCGCGGTCGGGCCATTTGGGGTTTGACGGGTTGTGCTTCATCTGCTTGGCCCACAGCGCGTAGGCCATCGGGGCCGCGCCCATCGGCATGCCGGGGTGGCCGGAGTTCGCCTTTTGCACGCCCTCGGCGGACAGGATGCGGATTGCGTTGACTGCCAGGTGATCGATCTTGCTCATGGGGATTTCTCGCTCCTTTAATCTGGAATCCGGGAAAATTTGAGGCAATCGCTTTCCGCTGAAGGCGTAAGCGCTTGCGGAATCTTAAGCGGGGTTTGCCTGTTGGATCGCCGCCCGGAGGGGTTCCAGGTCCAGTTCGTCGTCGCCTTTGAGAAGCTCGTAAAGCTCCGTCAGGATGCGCCTCGCGCCGCCGGGCACGTCGCTCTCCACGTTCAGCGGCATCACCTTGTCGTTGACCGAGAGGCGCAAAAGCAGCCACGCGTTGTCCATGTCGCCGTCCAGGTCGAAGTTGATGCGCACGCCTTCCCGGTTGTCGCTGGCGAGCCGCCACTCCGGGTCCTCCAGCGTGTGGGAGAGCACCGTTTCGATGGCGGACTGCGCCGCGGCGCGGTAGTCCTTTGCCAGGATGCACATGCGGATCTCCTGGCTCTCCACGGGTTCGGCAAGCTCCGCGATGAGGGAAGTGATGGTCTCGCCGTCCCGCTTCAGGGTCAGCGCCTTGCAGAGCACCACCATCGCCAGGTACACGCCGTCGTCGAGGAAGAAGTTCTCCCGGAGCGCCGCGTGGCCGCTGGTCTCGATGGCGATCGGGCAGTCGATGTCTTCCTCGTTCAGCCGCATCGCCTCGGCGATGACGTTGCGGTGTCCGCGCTTGTACCGGTAGTGTACGCCGCCCCACTCGGTGATGAAGCGCGCCACGCCCGACGAGGTGACCGAGTCGGTCACGAAGGTCGCGCCGGGGTGCTCTTCCAGCAGGATCGCCGCCATCAGCGCGATCAGCCGGTTGCCCGCGAGGGGCCGCCCGTCCCGGTCGACGATCCCGGCGCGGGTGCCGTCCGCGTCCAGCGCGACGCCGAGGTCCGCCTCGTTCCGTATGACTGCTTCGGAGAGCGCACTCAGACCCTCCGGGCCGTCCGGGCTGAACGCGCCCGCCACCGCGTCATGCCGCACCACGTCCGCGCCCAGTTCCTCCAGGACGTCCGCCAGCAGCGCGCCCGCGCCCGAGGTGAACACCACCAGGAAAAGCCCCACCAGCGGGCACTGCACGTCGTCGTCCAGGCGCCTTCTCACCATGTCGTTGAGGCGCTCTCTGTAGGGCGTCAGCGCATCGTGGTTTCTGACCAATCGCTGGGGCACGCCGGTCGTCGCCGCGCGCTCCAGGATCAGCCGCTGCTCGTCCGCGCGCAGGCCGCCGTCCCGCGTCATCAGCTTGAACCCGTTCCAACCTTGCGAAAGCGCGCCCGCCGTCACCATGACCGCGCCGTCGGCGCGGGTTTCGCCGGAGACGACCGGCAGGTACACGGCGGCGGTGGTGGCGAGCCCCGCGTCCAGCACATCGCAGTCGGCCGCGGTCAGCCCCCGGATGAGCGCCTGCAAGAGCGCCTCGCCCGTGGGCCGCGCGTCCCGCCCCACCGAGAGGGTCAGTTTGTCGCTGGTGATGCCCTCTCGCTCGGCCAGCCAGAGCGCAAAGGCATAGCCCAGCCGCTCGGCCATCTCCGGGGTTACGGCCCCGGGGCCTTCCGCGGGACCGGCGATTTCGCCGCCCTGGATCAGGCTGGGCCACTCATTGTCCATCGGGAGCCCTCCCGTACTTCGTCGGGTCGGTCATCTCTTCCTCGGGCGTCAGGGACGCGATGTAGCGGTACAGCGGTTTTAAGTGCCTGAACCCCCGGTTGACCTCGTCGGCGAGGGCGGGGGAGCGGATGAGGTCAAAATCGTTCATTGCCCGCTCCACGTAGAACCCCTTGAGCGCGTACCAGGTCTTGAGCGGCTCGGGCACTTGCTCCGGGATCGCCATCCGGCGGAAGGCGTTCGCGTGCAGCGTGAATTCGTCCAGCGCCGATTCCACCGCTTCCTGCACCTTCTCCGGCTCGGTCAGGATGCGCCGCCTGAGCGCGTTCATCAGCGGCCGGTTCTCGTCGTAGAAGCCCATGCCGTAGCTGGCGCCGCTATCCGAGATGTCAAAGTACACGCCCAGCGTGGTCTTTCGCTCGACGCCGGGTCTGCGGAATGCCAGCCAGATGTAGTCCCGGTAGGGGGATTTGTCGTTTGAGAAGCGCACGTCCCGGTTGATGCGGGAGACCACCTTCTCCGGCCGGGTTTCCAGGTTCGGGTCCAGGTCCCTGACCGTCTCGCCGAGCGCCGCGGCCAGGAGCCGGGCGGGGGTGCGCACGCCCTCCTCGTACCAGCCATGGTTTTCGAGGAAGAACGACCGGTTGTTATTGAAGCGGATGGCCATGAAAAACTCCAGCCCACTCTGGGGAAAGCCCTGGAACATAATTTCCTCCGGTTTGCCTCTGGTGTTCTGGCACAGTCAAGACTTCGGATTTGGTTGGGTCAGAGCACCAATTTATTGTGCCCGCTTTTCCTCGAGGCCCGCGGCGATATCCGCTCGCCTTACGACGGGCACGGGGCGCGTCTCCTGGGACAGTTCCTGCTTTGGCTCCCGCATCGAACGACGGATGCGCTTGATGTGGATGCGCCGCTGCTTTTCGATCATGCGCCGCTTGCGTACGCCTATGACCGCGAAGACGGCGACGAGGATCAAAAGAACCGCCGTCACGCCAATCATCATCATCCAGAACGTGCCCGGCCCCGCGGGCATCCGATAGGACGTGCCGGACAGCAGGGGCACCGGCGCGGCCGTAGCAAGCGGCGCAACCGGCTGCGCGGCGGCCTCGACGGTGACGGGGCTGGAGAGCACGGTCAGCCGCCCGCCCCGGTCGTCGGCCATCTCGGCCAGGAACACGAAGGGCTTGCCGCCGAGGGGGTAGTCCTGCTCGATCACCGTCTCGCCGGGTGGCACCACCCACAGCGTGCGGATCGCCCCGCGCGACTGCTCCGAAAGGTTCACGCAGTGCAGCGCGTCCTCGCCGGTGTTGACGAGGCGCAGCGAGAAGCGCACCGTGCCGGGCGCGACCGGCGTGTTGGGGTTGACCTGAGCGCTCAGCGAGATGCGCGCGCGGCTCGGGGAAGCCTGCACCGCCACGGTCAGGGCGTTGGAGCGCGTGGAAAACGCGGAGCCGCCCTCGGTCCTGCCGGAGACGGTCAGGAGGAGGGTGGTGGTCTGACGCATCTGGACCGGCTGGGTCAGTTCGTACCGCTCGCCCGGCTTCAGCGAGAAGGCAGGGTTGTCCCACACCGCGCCGGTCTGGTCGTAAACGCGCAGCTTCTCCAGCGCGATGTCCGATGCGTTGAAGAGCTTGAGCCGGAGCGTCACCGATTCCCCGCTTCGAACGGCGGCGGAATCCGCCGAGAGGAACGCCTCCAGCCGCTGGTCGGTCACGTGGATGCTCGTCGCGCCCAGATCCTTCAGGATCTCCGCTTCCGGGTCGGCCTTGCTGTAGCAGGAAAGGCTCGGCTGGCTCTCTGAGTCCGCGTTTGCGGAAACCCGCGCCGTAAACGTGTGCTTCTGCCCGGGCGCGAGTTCCGGAAGCTCGCCCACGTCGCCCACCAGCGGATCGCTGACTATGAGGTCGATGAGCGGTACGTTGCCGGTGTTGACCACGCGGTAGGTCAGCGTCACCTGCTCGCCCGCCTGCACGTACTCCGAGGACACCGAGCGGCTGAACTCCGCCCCGGGCTGCGCCGGGATGCGCTCGAGCGGTGCGGTGACCGTCGAGTGCCCGGCGATCTCCTCCGGCGTGCCGGGGAAGAGCGTGCACCGGACCAGGTAGGTCACGCCGCCCGCCAGGAACTGTTCCAGCGACAGCGTAACGTCCTCCTCAAACGCCTGGGAAGCGCCCGGCTCCAGCGTCCCGATGTTTACGGCCAGCTGACCGTTGGGGCGCAGCAGGCGCAGGTTCGCGATCGGGGCTTCGCCGGTATTGGTCAGCGAGACCGAGACGCTGGCCGGTCCGGGTGCGACCATGAGGTCCGGTTCGATGGACGCATTCACGCTCAGCGCGTCCGGATAGATGGGGTCCGGCACGGCGGTCGCGGCGGCCGTGGGGGTTAAAGTTGCGGCGGTGTCCACGGCCCCAGCCGCGGAGGGCAGCCAACAGGCGGCGCAGATGAAGAGCGCCGCGAGAAGTACCCGGACGCAATGCTTCATGTGATACCACTCCAAAACATTCTTTTGTCGTTGGAGCGGATCTTTTCGCGCATAGCTGTGTCGCTCTCCGCTTGAAATAGCGCTGCTATTCCTGCGCTGCGGCTCCTTGCTCTGCATTGAAAATCTCTCGCCCCTTTGGACAAAATAATATTTTGGATTGGTATTGCCCCTCCAGCCATGATGCATCCATTGTAGTATACGGCGGGCCGGGTGTCAAGAAAGGCAAGATTAACATAGGCAATCGCTTCCGCCATGAGCGGAAGCGATTGCGAGGGAACGGGGCCGGATTTCTAAATTTCCTGCGGGAAATTCCGGGCGAAATCCGGACAGGTGGAAATGATTCCCCGCCGGGCGGGCAAGCGCGCCCTTTGGGGGAATCCATAGGCACCGGCAAAGCCGGTACCTATGATGGAACATGGAGGACTTCGGCCCTCCATGCCTCCCGAAGATTCTGTTGGCGTTTAGGAATTTGTCATTCCGGCAGAGTGCGGCACAATTCGTACATCATGATGCCGGCGGCCACCGAGGCGTTCAGCGACTGCGCGCCGCCCCGCATCGGCAGCTTCAGCGAAACCGTCGCGCTGGCGGCAACTTCCGGGCTGATGCCGTGCGCCTCGCTGCCGATGACCAGCACAAACCGTTCCTTGAGCGGCGGCCGCTCGTAGAACGGCGCGCCGTCCAGCGCCGTCGCCACGATGTCGTAGCCCATCGCGGACAGTTTGACGAGCGCCGCGCCCAGATCGTCCGCCTTCGCGAAGGGAATCCTGAAGCCCGAACCCATCGCCGCGCGCTGTACCTTCGGCGAAAAGGCCTCCGCGCAGCCGGGGCCAGCCACCAGCGCCTGAAAGCCCGCGGCGTCGGCGGTGCGCCAGATGGTGCCGAGGTTCCCCGGGTCCTGCACGCCGTCGAGCGCCACAATGCGCCTGGGCGGCGCGTCCAGTGAAAACGGCGCGGGCGGCTCAAACGCCGCGCACGCGCCCTGCGGCGTCTTGGTGTCGCACACGGCTTCCAGGACGCGACGGGGGACGGTCAGAAGGCGCGCGCCGCGCGCTAGAAGAACCTCCGGCAGGTCGCCGTGGTCCAGTCCTTCCTCAAACAGCGCGACGTGCGGCGTGAGCAGCGCCGCCGCCTCCCGCATGAGCTTTTCGCCCTCCACCAGAAACAAACCCTCCGCCTCGCGGCCCTCGGTGATTTTCAGGGATCTCAACCGCTGGATCAGCGGGTTTTTGACGCTGTCAAGGCGTTCCATCGGACTTTTTCTCCTTTTGCTCCCCTTCGAGGAACCGCATGCCGCCCTCAGCGACGACTGCCACGAAGCCCGTCGCCATCAGTAAGTAGTAAGTCATGATGCGCCATACGAGAATCGCGCTGATCATCATGGCGCCAGGGAAGATGCTGCCAAAAAACAGCGTGAAGCCGTACTCCTGCGCGCCGCTCGCGCCGGGCAGCGGCATGAACGAGGCGGAGATGTAGAGGAGCGTCTGAAGCGTCACAAGGGTAATGCCGGGTACGCCCGCCAGCCAGAAGGCGCGGTACACGCCCACGACCATCGCCATCATCGCCAGAATCTGCGCAACGGACAATAGAAGCATTTTCGCGGCCAGTGTCGGCTTTTTAAACAGCGCCGTCACGCTGGACTGGTATTCTGTGATCATGTGATCTACACGAGCTTGCGCGGCGTCGCGGTTTTTTACGATGCGCAGGCGCGTCAGAAGCCACACCGCCGCACGGGTCAGCGCGTTCATCACGGGTCTTGATACGCCCAGCAGCACCACGAGCAGCGGCATCGCCGAGTTCAGAAAGAAGCCCAAAACCACAAACCAGACCAGCCCGCCCAGGTACAGCGCGACGTGGGCGCGCGTGAAAACCCATAGCCCTGCGCCCAGCATCACCAGCGCCAGCTGGAAACCGATGAACTGCACCGACACCGCTGCCGTCGCCACCGGCCCGGGGATGCCCCAGCGGGCCATGGAGATTACCTCCAGCGGCTGCCCGCCGCTGGAAGAGGGTGTGATGGCCGAGTAGAACTGGCCGATGCCGGTGACCGCCAGCGACTTGCCAAAGCCCAGCGGGGTGCCCTCGCTCTTCAGATATACAAAGAGCGTCAGCGTCCGGATCAGGATGTACGCGATCAGAAGCCCCGCGCTCAGGAGAAGCCATTTCCCGTCCAGTCCACTCAGCTGCTTCACGATTGTGGGCACCTGTCCGGTGTGCAGCGCCCACGCCACGAATATGAACGCCACCACCAGCACATACGCAAGGCCCAGGTAGCGCTTGGACAACGACTTGATTCTTCTCACGCCTGACCCCCGGGGGCCGCGGCCGCGAGCGCGGCCACCTGCCCTACCGCATCCTCGATGGCGGCCGCCAGCGTCAGGCCAAGCGTTCCGGCAATCCGGACGCCGCAGCGGCCGATGGGCACCAGCACCTTGACGGCGGGGCTCAGCTGCACCGCCTCCGCGGCGGCGAGCGTCACCTCGCCCAGCATCGCGTCGGCGAAGGCGATGCCGATGGGCCCCATCACGAAGTCCGCGTCCCGGCACGCCACCTTCACGGGGTTTTCTCCGGTCGCGCCCGCGTCCGCCCCGGCGCGAAGCATGGCCGCCGTGGCCAGCGCGTTGAGACCGACGGCGATCACCTCGGCGCCCGGCATCTTTTTTTTGAGCCCTTCCACCAATGCCCTGCCCACGCCGCCGCCCGCGCCGTCGATCACGACCACCTTCATGCCCACACCCCGGCTTTTCGTATGATTCTTATGCGACGGGCGTACCCGCCCGTCCATTTCTTTTCCATTATATAGGCCGCCGCGGGGATCGTCAAATGGAAACCGTCGGCGCCATCACAATTCTACCCAAAATGCAACCCAATTAACATTGAAGCCGAACTCGACAGAGCGTTATACTATACACCGAAACGGGGGATTGGCATGATCATTGACTTTCATACGCACGTCTTTCCGGACAACATCGCGCACAAAGCAAGCGAAAGCATCGGCAGATTCTACGATATCCCGATCCGGTACGACGGCACGCTTTCGGCGCTGCTTGCGGCCGGCAAGGCCGCGGGCATCGACGGGTACGTCGTCCATTCCGTGGCGACCACGCCCAACCAGACGGCCGCCATCAACGCCTTCATCGCGGGGCTATGCCGGGAGAACCCCGGTGTGTACGGCTTCGCCACCATCCATCCCGATCAAGAGGGCATGGCGGGCGAGTTTGAGCGCGCGCTGAAACTGGGCCTCAAGGGCGTCAAGATCCACTCCGACATGCAGAAGGTGGCGCTGGACGACCCGAGGCTTTTTGACCTCTATGAAACTATTCAGGGCAGGGTTCCGCTGTTGGCCCACGCGGGCGACAACCGCTTCGACTACTCCAATCCGGACCGCCTCCTTCGCGTGCTGGACGCGTTCCCGAAGCTGACCGTCATCGCCGCGCACTTCGGCGGCTGGAGCGTATGGCGGGAGGCGCTTGAGGCGTTCAAGAGCCGGAACCTCTACGTGGACTGTTCCAGCAGTTTCTACGCGCTTTCGCCCTCGGAGGCGATCTCGCTCATCCGCGGCTACGGTGCCGAGCGCGTGCTGTTTGGCAGCGACTATCCCATGTGGGACCCCGGCGATGAACTGAAATACCTCGGAAAGCTGGGCCTTACGGCCTGCGAGACGGACTGGATCCTGCACGAGAACGCGGAGCGGCTTTTAGGGCTTTAAACGCCCCTTCATGCCTTTCGGCGGGGATTCACAGCGTGAGCCGCATGTAGCGCGCGCCCGGCACCGGGTTTTCGTAGTAGGGCGGGATGTCGGTAAAGCCCAGCTTTTCGTACAGCGCCTGCGCGCCGCCCATCTCTGACAGCGTATCCAGCAGCATTTCCCGGCAGCCCATCGCCGTCGCGTCCCCGATTACGCGCGCGGCCAGCGCCCTGCCCAGCCCGAGCGCGCGAAAGGCGGGCCGGACGTACAGCCGCTTCATTTCGCAGCGCGCCCCGTCCAGGCCGCGCAGCGCGATGCACCCCGCGGGCGAGCCGCCCGCAAGCGCCAGGTACAGCCTGCCGCCCGGCCTCGCGTAGCGGCCCGGAAGGCCGTCCAGTTCCTCCTCGAAGCGCTGGAAGCACAGGTCCACGCTCAGGGACGCCGCGTATTCCCGGAACAGCGCCTTCACGTCGTCCAGCCGTCCGTACCCCTCCAAAATTTCGATCTCCATCGTTTCTTCTCCTTGCGCGTTTGGCCCATGATACCACACGCGCCCAGGGATTGCCAGAGTTCCTATGGAATATGCGCCGCCCGCAGCGGCATAGGGAGGAAGCCCCATGCAAAGCCGTCTTTCGCCCGCGCAGCCGCCCAAACCCTTCCTGATCGCGTTGGCGATGGCCTGCCTGTACCTTTTCTGGGGCGGCACGTACCTGGGCATGAAGATCGCCATCGAGACCATGCCCCCGTTTTTGATGGCGGGTACGAGGTTTCTGATCGCGGGCGGCGCGCTGTACGCCTTCCGCAGGTTCCGGGGCGACGCCCGGCCCGCTCTACGGGAATGGCGCGACGCGGGCATCGTCGGGGCGCTGTTGCTCCTCGGCGGCAACGGGTTGGTCGCCTGGGCGGAGCAGACGGTGCCCTCGTCCATCGCGTCATTGATGGTGGCGACTTCGCCGCTCTGGATGGCCGCCATCGGCGGTCTGACCGGGATGTCCAAGCCCGGCCTGGGCGGATGGGCGGGCCTCGTCGTCGGCTTTTCCGGCATCGCCATCCTGGTGCTGGGCTCGAAGGGCTCGCCGTCGGGCGAACTGAACCCCTTGGGCCTCGGGGCGCTGTTCTTCGCGGCGATTTTCTGGGCCAGCGGCTCACTCTACTCCCGCCGGGCGCAACAGCCGGGCTCGCCGCTTCTGTGGACCGGCATGCAGATGATCGTGGGCGGCGCGCTGCTGCTCACCTTATCGCTTGGGATGGGGGACCTGCAGCGCTTCGATCCCACCCTCATGTCGGCCCGGTCCTTCGCGGCGCTCGCGTACCTCATGATCGGCGGGTCGATCATCGGCTTCACGGCGTACATCTGGCTGCTCAAGCACGCGGAGACCACACTGGTGTCCACCTACGCGTTTGTGAACCCGGTGGTCGCGGTGCTGCTGGGCTGGCTGGTGGCGGGCGAGCAGATCGGCGCGAACGCGCTGGCGGCGGCCGCCGTCATCATCGCCGCCGTGGTGATCATCACACTATCGAGGCCCAAAACCGCGAAGTAACAAGATTCGTAACCGAGATGCGCGCGCCGTTGACAAGCGGCGCGTTTTCCGTACAATGGAGGCATCATCGGTCGGAGGGGATATTATGGAAGCTGTGGTCACGGTGAAGCCGGTCACGCGGGAAACCTGGGCGGATTTCGAGGCGTTCTTCCAGTCCCACAGCATCCTCATGTACTGCTGGTGCATGGACTTCCGGCTGACCCGCGAGGAACTGAAAAAGAACGACACCGAGGGCCGGAAGTCGTACATTCACAAGCGAATCATGGACGGTGTGCCGGTGGGCCTCCTTGCCTACATGGACGATAGGCCCGCGGCGTGGTGTTCCGCCGGGCCGCGGGAGTCTTTCCGGAACCTGAAGGGCGACGAGGACCTTAAGAACGTGTGGTCGATCACCTGCTTCTTCGTGCCCAAGGACCTCCGGGGACAGGGATTGACCCGCGCGCTGATGGAGGGGGCCAAGGTGTACGCGCGGAAGAATGGCGCGGCTTACCTTGAGGGCTACCCGGTGGACAAGGATTCGCCCAGCTACCGCCACATGGGCCATCTGTACATGTTCGAGCGGGCCGGGTTTTCGTTTGTCAAGAGTGCCGGGCTCAGGCGGCGCGTGATGACGCTGAAGTTGTAGAATGCATGCTTGAAGCCGTGGGTTTCCACCGGCTTATGGGATGGAAAAGCGTCGCGCCCGCCATCGATGGCGGGCGCAACCGTACGGGGCATATGCTGCCGGGCGTGGCTGCCGCGTCAGGCGTGGGAGAGCAGCGGGAACATGGCCCGGTTTTCCGAGAAGAGACCGACCAGTTCCCCGGTGACGAACAGCGTGGTGTCTTCCTCAATGCGCGGCCCTATGGAAAATCCTTCCACGTCGGACGGCGTGAAGCCGAGCAAGGCGATATTTGTGTCCTCCGCTGCCAGCGCGTTCAGGATGTCCCGAAGCGGCGCGTTGCCGCCGAACACGTCGTGGACGAGCATGCGTCCGCCGTCATGCTCCGCGACGGCCACCGCGCCCAGCCCGGGGATCTCGTATACGCAGGATTTCAAAAACTGCCCGCAGTAGAACATTAAAAGGCCCGTGTTCCCAAGCACCGGCAGCGCCGAATGGGGGTTGGAGCGGGCGAGGTATGTTTCGACCAGCAGCGCCCGGTCCGAGGGATCGTCCATGTCCAGCTTTCGGACGGGTTCGCCGGATTTTCTGGCCGGCAGGCGATACTGGTGCTCCTGCGCCTTTTGAAAGCCGAACTTCGGGTAGAAGTCCAGCACGGAATCGTTGGCGTACAGGTACATCCCGTCACATTTTCCGCCGTAGCGGGCCATGACCTCCTCCATCAAGTGCCGCGCAAGGCCCTGACCCCGGTATTCGGGGTCGGTCATGACGGTGCCGATCTGGATGAACGCCTTGTCCGCGCCCTGCACTCGGGTGCGGATGACGTTGGCGGACACGTTGGCGACCACCCGATCTCCGTCCATCAGCGCGTGCGGGGTGTAATCCCCGCCCCACCAGCCGCCCGCGCGCCACGGCTCGAAGTCGAGGCCGAAGACCTGCTTTGCCAGACGCAGGAAGCCGCGCCGCGCGACTTCGTCGCCTGGCACCCGGTCGCAGAATGTGTATTGATGGTTTCTGATTGTTCGCTGCATATTTCTCACTTCCGGCCGATGTACATGGCGTGTTCGGAGTAGGCGAGGAGTTCCGGGATCTCGAGGAATTTCTTTGCCGTTTCGATCCACATCGCCCGCTCCTCCTCCGGGTAGCTGAGGATTTGCTTCTCGTTTGGGGCCAGGATGCCCTCCTGCCCGAACAGCGCCATCTTTTGAAGGCCGAAAGGCGCGAGGAACGGCTCGATTGTCCGCTGATTGTAAAAGCAGGCCTGGGTGAACGCCGGGCCTTCATACCACCTGCCTTTGGCGATGGATTCGATCACCAGCGGGAGGAGCCCGTTCGCCGCGTCCAGCGGCAGCGTGCCGGGGCCGTATTTCATGTAAAAGATCATCGCGGCAAAGTCCAGAATGAACGAGCAGTAGAACACGCCGCCCGGCTTCAGGCGGCGCAGCGCCAGCCGCACGGCCTCTTCGCGGTCCGCCTCCTGGACCAGGTGGTACAGCGGCCCCATCAGGAATACGTGGTCGTACTGCGTAAGGTCCAGCGCGTCAAGGTCCAGGCAGTTGGCCACCATCGCCCGAAGGGGGACGCCAGCCTCCCGGGCCTTCTCCTCCGCCAGCGCCACGTTGCCGGGGGACAGGTCCACCAGCGTGACCGGGCAACCGATCTTGGCAAAATGGATGGCGTACCGGCCCGGCCCGCCGCCGATGTCCAGCACCGTATCGCCGGGGCGGATGGTCTTCTCCATCATGAAGGTCGTGAAGAGGAACTCAAACGGATGCTCTTCCAGCCGCAGCCATTCCTTCTGCGCGTTTTCGTCGTAATACGAGCGGACAATCTGAATGGATTCCTTCATACGCGCCTCCAAAATGAATAATTTCATCTATATTAGCAGCGCGATGGAGGGATGTCAACTGGAGGGCATGGTAAATTTTTCCAAAATTCGGCGGGTTCTTCGGGCTTCCTGCTTCGAGCCCGCGGAGTTTTCCGCAAGGCATTCATCATGCGCCACCCTTATGAATACAATATGGGATGATCATACACAAAACGCCAAATGGCAATGTTTGCCTGAGGCGTGCGGCTCTGTTAGAATCTGTCCAGAAGACGGGGTTCCGGGCAGGCGGGGCGGAAAGGATGGATCATGGGATTCCAGGGCATCGCGGTCTACACCCTGCGGGCGGCGGCTTTCGCGGCGGCCGTCACGCTTGTTTATGCGCTGATCCTCCGGGCGCGCGGCAAGCCCCTGACGGCCGGGCGGCTGCGGTCCGTGTTCTATGTTGCGGCGCTGATCGAGATCACCGTGCTGCGAGGCGGCGTCGATTGGGGCGCGATTGGCTGCGTTGATTGCAGGCCGCCACGATTAACGCCCTTTCGGACGACAATCGAGGAACTGCGCCGCGGCGCGTGGCCGTTTCTTTATCATGTCGTCGGGAATCTCGCCTGGTTCGTCCCGGTCGGGCTGATCCTGCGCCGGAGGCCCGTCTGGATGGCGTTTCTTGGCGGGCTGATGCTGTCCGTTTTGATCGAGGGCTTTCAGTGGGTGCTCAGGACCGGCATGACCGATGTGGACGACTTGATCTTTAACAGCTGCGGGGCGCTCGTCGGCTGGCTGATTGCGCGGGCGATCCCTGCCGTGGGAGCAGGGCGAAGTGAAAACGGATGACGGCATGAAGCGCCGCCATCCGTTTTTCGATCAGGCCGGTTCCCGTTCAATCAGGATTTTCAGGTTCCGGGAAAGCGCGCCGGTTTTGTAATATCCGATCATGCTGAGCTTTTTGAGCGCCTGACGCGTCTTTTCCGACAGGCTCTCAAGCGGGGCGCGGCCAAGGAGAAGCGCGGTCTCCGCCTCGTCGAAGGAATCCTCCCAGTCCGCCGGTTCCAGGAACGGCTTGTTTTTGGGGCAGACGGCCTGGCAGGACATGCAGCCTACAGCCGCGTTGAGCCACGCGCTGTCCACCCATTTGGGGAAGGGTTCCCCGGATTCGTTGATGCGGGTCATGCAGGCATCGGCATGTACCACCCTGCACCCGGCGTCGATGCACCCGGTCGGGCAGGCTTTCAGGCATTGCGTACAGTGGTCGCACTCTGGCATCCGCTCGGCCTCCTGCCAGGTATCCTCGGGGGCTTCGAGGTCGGTCAGCCAGGCCACGAGCCGGTTGAAGCTGCCCATCCCCTCCACGTAGGTGATGTTGTTCCGCCCGTACCGGCTGAGCCCGCTCCGGGCGGCCAGCAGCTTCAGCGGCGGCTGGATCATTGTCAGGGTATGCGCCTCGTCCTGCAGCGCGCCTTCGACGAGCGCCTCAACCTCCTTGTCCAGATCATGGAAGGCGTAGGTTGACGGCAGGATGACATCCCTCGGCATGCCAAGTTTATGGAAGGTCAGCCGGAACGCAGGCTGGGGTATGGCGACGACGATCAGGGACTTGGCCCCGGGCAGCTTGCCGGTGTCGTACTCCATCCAGGCGAGGTCGTTTTCATAGAATTCCGCGCCGAATGCGCCGTCCTCGCGCAGCTGCGCGATCTCTTCCCGCAGCGCGCGCAGCCTGTCCACCTTGACGATCCGCGCCTGGCAACCGTTCTGATTCAGGACAAACGTGAGGCGTTCGCTCCAACCCGCCATGCGGTCCCCTCCCATTCTGTAACCCTCTAGTTTACTTTAGATGGTTACAATGCTATAATGAGGGTAGCACAGTTTCTGGTGGCTGTCAAGACCCGGATGGAGGATTTCCGGGGCAACGGCATGAACTAAAGTTCCTGTCGTTGCCAGGGGAGCGGGGCGGATTGCTAAATTTCCTGTGGGAAATTCCGGGCGCAATCCCGGACTGCCGGAATCGATTCCCCGTCGGGCGGGCAAGCTCGCCCTTTGGGGGAATCCATAAGCACCGGCAAAGCCGGTACTTATGGTCGAACATGGAGGGCTGCGGCCCTCCAAACCTCTTGGGGCTTAAACACTCGTGATTCGTGCATTGCCGTGGGAGGATTTGGATTGGAATTTTTGATCCTGGAATATTTGAATACGGGCTGGTTCGCGACGCACTGGCACCATCAGGATGTGCTTTTGACGCCCAAGCTTTTTGCGGAGTTTTTGAGGAAGTGGCGGATTGAGCCGTCCAGCCCGCCAACCCCGGATGCGATCTGCGCGCTCGTGGAGTATCGCGGCTTTCTGGAGGGCGCGCTGAGGGAATTGATCGACTTGCGGCGCATTTCCCCGGAAACCGCCGCGGAGCTGAACCGTGTGCTTTCGCTGGCCCCCGGCATCCGCTCGGCGGGCGCGGACGGGGAGAAGTACCAGACCGCCTTCCAACCGCTTCGGAAGGACTGGAACTGGGTCATGGCGGAGGTGGCGGAATCCTTCTTCGCGCTGACGGGCATGGACATCGGCAGGATCCGCATCTGCGAGAACCCCGGCTGCCAGTGGGTCTTCTACGATGAGACCCGAAGCCGCACGAAGCGCTGCTGCGACGATACCTGCGCCAGCCTCGTCAAGGTCCGCCGCTACCGCGCGCGGAAAAAGGAAAATAAAGACGGAGCCTGATGGCCGCGCACATGAAAACCGGCGGGCAACCGCCCGCCGGAAAACCCCACCGATCCCGTACGCTTTATGGAGGGAAATCCTCCTTGTCCCGGTCTGTCTTTTCCGAGGGCGGGCCTTCCTTTGCGCTCCCGTACTTGTTTTTGAGCAGCCTCCGCAGCGTGATCGCGGCGAAGAATGAAGTGAAATAGTCCATGAACCTCATCTCCCGCCCATAGCATTCCCGGCGCGCGGAGGGATTACATAAAGAAAAAAGCGGCAGCCAGCGCTGGAAGCGTTTGGCAGGCCGCGCGCCGGGAAAAACCGGAGCGCGCGGCCAAGATCATCCCGTTTGGACATTTCAATCTATTAAACGAGGGATTGGAGCCTGCGCCGTTGTTTCCGTGCGGCGCTTGTGATACAATGGCCCCGTTTGGATGGTTTTGCCATGGCAGCCGTTGAGCGCATGACCCGAGGACAGTTTCGGCGACCAAAAGGAAGGCGCTGTATGGAGAAGATCATTGAGGTAAGCGGGCTCAAAAAGGCTTACGGCCCGGTACACGCGGTGCAAGGCATCGACTTCTACGCCGAACGCGGCAAGTTGTTTGCGTTTCTGGGGCCCAACGGCGCCGGAAAGTCCACCACGATCGACATTCTCTGCACCATTTTACAGGCGGACGCGGGGGAGGTCGTCATCGGCGGCCACGTCTTGGGCCGGGAGGATGCCGCGATCCGCGCGTCCATCGGCGTCGTGTTCCAGGATCACCTCTTGGACCCGCTGCTCACCGTGGAGGAGAACATGCGCGCGAGGGGCGGCTTCTACAAAAAGTCGCGCTCGGAATTGAACGAGGCGGTCAAGTGGGCGGCCCGCGTGGCGGACGTGCAGGACTTCATCCGCCGCCCCTACGGCAAGCTGTCCGGCGGACAGCGGCGCAGGGCGGACATCGCCCGGGCGCTCATCAATACGCCAAAAATCCTGTTCCTGGACGAACCCACCACCGGCCTTGACCCGCAGACGCGCAAGAGCGTCTGGGACAGCGTGCGCATGCTGCAGAGGGAGACGGGGCTTACGGTGTTCCTGACCACGCATTATATGGAAGAGGCCGCCGAGGCGGACTACGTCGTGGTCATCGACGGAGGCCGCATCTCCGCCAAGGGTACGCCCACGGAGTTGCGCGAGGAATACGCGAGCGACCTATTGAAGCTGTCCCCGTCGGACGAGGAGCGCCTGCTTGCCGCGCTGGGCGAGCTCAAGGCATCCTTCACGCATGTTGCGGACCGCGTTGTGGTCAAAATCGGCTCCACGATGGAAGCGCTGCCCATCCTCGAGCGCGTGAAGCTGTTCATCTCCGGCTTCGAGGTGCTGGGCGGCACGATGGACGACGCCTTTATCGGAATCACCGGAAGGGAGATCCGGCCATGAAATCATTGATTGCGCGCAATCTCAAGGTGTTTTTCCGGGACAGGGCGTCGGTGTTCTTTTCGCTTCTGTCGGTGTTCATCATTTTTGTGCTGTACGTGCTGTTCCTTGGGGACATTTGGACGAGCGAGCTGCCCAAGGTTCCGGGCGCGAGGGCGCTGACGGACAGCTGGATCATGGCGGGCATCCTCGCGGTCACGAGCATGACCACCGTGATGGGCGCGTTCGGCACCATGGTGGACGACCGTGTGCACAAGATCATCAAGGACTTCGGCGCCTCCCCGATTTCGAAGGGCAAGATCGCCGGCGGCTACGTGCTTTCCTCCTTCATCGTCGGCGTTCTGATGTCGCTGATCGCGTTCGCGCTTTCAGAGGGATATGTCGCGGCGCGCGGCGGGGCGCTGCTCAGTCCGGCGGCGGCATTTCAGGTGCTGGGGTTGATCCTCCTCTCCACAATCTGCAACACCGCGATGGTCTCCTTCCTGGTCTCCTTTTTCAAAAGCGTGAACGCTTTTGCCACGGCCAGCAGCATCCTGGGCACGATGATCGGCTTTCTGACGGGCATTTACCTGCCCATCGGCATGCTCCCGGCGCCGGTGCAATTCTTCGTCAAGATCTTCCCCGTCTCGCACGCGGCGCTGCTCATCCGGCGGGTGATGACCGAAGCGCCCATGCAGGCGGTGTTCACGGGCGCGCCGGATCTGATCGTCCAGACCTTTGAGGATCAGATGGGCATCGCCTTCCGGTTTGGCTTTCAGACAGTGCCGGTCTACGTGAGCGTCATCATTCTGGCGGGCACAGCGCTCCTGTTCTACGCGCTCGCGATCGTGCGCTTTTCCCGCAAAAGCCGGTAGCCGGATGGATTTCCTTCAAAAGTCTGATGCGATAAGCCGGTCCGCGGACCGGCTTTTTCGTTCCTGGCATCACCCTAATCCAATGCGCAAGAGGCGTGTTTTGGGATTTCAACGCGGGGAAGAGCGATACGTTTCGCTCTGTATTCGGTGAATTTTCGTACAACCCAACCATGATCTCACGCATAAAATCAATCAAAGGCTCACAAATATAGGGCAATGTGAAATAATATTATAAAAATATACTTGACAGATCAAACTGCCGGGTGGTAAGATTTTAAAAAAGCGGGGGCGAAACGAATGCCTTCAACGATGAAAGATCTGGCGAGGGAAACGGGCCTCAGCCTGGCCACGATCTCCAAGTACATAAACGGCGGAAACGTGCTGGAGCGAAACAAAAAGAGCATCGACGAGGCCGTTGAGAAACTCGATTTCCGGATCAATACGCTCGCCCGCGCGCTCAAAACCAACCGCACGATGACGGTGGGCGTCATCATTCCCGAGTTTTCGAACCTTTTCTTTACGACGATCGCCGCCGGCATCGAAAGCACGCTCAGCCGACATGGGTACGGGATCCTGCTTTGTGACAGCCGCGCGACGCGGCGAGGTGAGCAGGACGCGGTGGAGTTCCTGGTGAACAAACAGGTGGACGGCATCATCGCGGTCTCGAGCTACGACGGCATGACGACTTTTTCGTCGGCCCGAAAGCGAAACGTTCCGGTCGTGTTGTTTGACAACGTGCCCCCCAACCGCATCTTCGACGTGGTGACGACGGACAACCTGAACGCCTCCCGCGAGGCGACCTCCTATCTTCTTTCGATGGGCCACGTCAAATGCGGCGTGATCTGCGGGCAAAACGAGGTCTACACGGCGCGGGAGCGGCTCGCAGGGTACCTGGACGCGTTCCGGCGCATCGGCCTCGAGCCGGACATGGGCCTGGTGGAGGTTTCTGAATACAACCTGAACGGCGGGTACGAGGGGTTCATGCGGCTGCATGAGCGCCGCCCGGACATGACGGCGGTGTTCGCCACCAGCTACGATATCACGATCGGGGCGATCATGGCGGTTCAGAAACTGCGCATCTCAATTCCGGAGCAGCTCTCCTTCGTCGGCTTTGACGACATCCTGCTCAGCGAGATCATCCGGCCCAGGCTGACGCTGGTCTCCCAGCCCACGCACCGCATTGGGAGCGTGGTGGCCAACCACCTGAGAAAACTGATGACGGGCGTCGAGCCCGCCGGGAAGACCATTGTCGTGACCAACAGGCTCGTCATGGGCGAATCGGTTCTGAAAATCTAGTCCTGATCATAAAAAAAGTGAAACAACCCAACGGGGGTATTGGAAACAGGTGCGCCGGGCGGCGATGGTTTTCCTTCCGCAAGAGCTAAACGTTTCGCGCTGCACAAAGGGATATGGCACTGCCACAGGACCGGACGATTGACGGGGCGATGCCCTGTTGGTTGAGATCAAGCGAAGCATCGAAAGGAGAAGAATCATGAGAAGGATCCTCGCAGTCACCCTCGCACTCGTCCTCATGCTCTCGATGACTCTAATTGGAGGCGCGGAGCAGAAGCCCAACGTCAACATCCGCATCATGACCCGCTGGTCGGACGATTCGCCCTTCTCCGTCTACTGGCGTGAACAGGTGAAGAAGTTCAACGAATCCGGCAGAGGCATCACCATCGTCGACGAATCGCTTTCGGACGAGGCGGCCTATCTGGACAAGCTCCGCAGCCAGATCGCCACCGGCACCCAGCCGGAGATCTTCATCGAATACGGCGGAAGCCGCATCATCGACTACGTCGAGGCCGGTATCCTGGTGGATGTGCAGCCTTATCTGGACGCCGACCCGGCGTGGAGGGACAGCTTCCTCAAAGACACCACCACCAAGTGGCAGTTCAAGGACTATCCGGGCACTTTCGGCGTGCCCTGCCAGTTCTACTCGGTGTTCCTGTACTACAACAAGGAACTTTTGGAGAAGAACGGCTTTGACGCGCCGCCGGCCACGCTGGACGAGTTCCGCGCGATGTGCCAGACGTTGCTCGACAACGGGCAGCAGCCCATGTCCCTGGGCGAGAAGGACGTGTGGCGAGCCGGCCACTTCTTCAACAACCTCATCATGAAGTCCTACGGCGCGCAGATGGTGCAGGACCTGGCGGACCGTAAGGTCAAGTATGACGGGCCGGAAATGCTCTCGCTCTACGCCATCATCAAGGAATTCAACGACAAGGGGTACTTCGGCCCCAATGCCGTCGGAGTGGACGTGAACACCGAGGACTCCAACTTCCTGACGAACAAGACCGCGCTGCGCTTCAACGGCACCTGGTTCATCCCGCAGATCGTCGCGGGCTACGAGGGTGACATTTCGAACATCGGCGTCGCGCGCTTCCCCTACATCAACGAGGCGTACAAGGACAGCTATCAGGGCGGCACCGCCGAGTCCTATTCGATCACCAACCGCGAAGGCACCGTGGACGCCTCCATCGAGGTCGTGAAGTACCTGACCTCCCAGGAGTTCTTCAGGGGCGCCGAGGCCTACTGCAAGGGCGGCGTCTATGTGGTCAAGTTTGACTCCGATCCCAGCGTCACCATCGACCACATCACCACCGACGCCAAGGCGCTGTTGGCCGAGGGCAAGGAATTCCGCGACGACGTGCAGACCTATGACACCGAGTCCCACATGCTGGACACCGTGCGCGCGGCGCTGCAAGGGCTCTTCATCGGCAACACCCCCGAACAGTGCGGCGCGGAAATCGTCGCCAAGATCCAGAACAAGTAACCCCAACTTGGGATGCGCCTCCCCGGCTTACGGCCGGGGAGGCGCGTGAAGATGCGTGGAAGGGGAGTGGAGAGCATGCGCCAGAGGCAACTCACGCTTGTTTACTCGTTTCTGTTCTTGCTGCCAGCGCTCGCGATATTCTGCCTGCTATTGCTCACGCCCATCGCGCAGGCGATCCACCAGTCGTTCTATTCCTGGAAGGGCATCGCCGGCGCGCCGATGAAGCCGGTCGGCTTCAATAACTACATCTCCATATTCACTAATCCGCTCTTCTGGCGCAGCCTCACCAATTCGCTGATCCTGATGGCGGGCGGCTTTCTGGTGCTCATGCCGCTCTCCTTCATCCTGGCGCTGATCATCACCTCCAACATCAAGGGGGTCCGCCTATATAAAACGGCGTACTTCATGCCGGTCATGCTGCCCATCACGGCGGTAGGCCTGATGTGGGTATACATGCTGGAGCCCAACTGGGGCCTCGTCAACACCCTGCTGAGATCCATGGGTCTCGGGAAGTTCGCGATCGCGTGGCTCGCCATCCCCACCGTCAACGTGGTGGTGGTGACGCTGGTCAACGAGTGGATCTACGCCGGGCTCAACATGCTGATCTTTGCGGCGGGGCTGGTCGCCATCGACGAGTCACTCTATGAAGCGGGGCAGATCGACGGCACCACCGGCTGGCAGAGGATCCGATACATCACGCTGCCGCTGTGCAAGAACTCCTTCAAAGTCTTCTCCGTCATGTGCGTGACCGGCTGCCTCAAGGCGTTCGACCTGATCTACGCGATGACCAAGGGTGGCCCCAACCAGACAAGCGAAATGCCCGCGACTTTTTTATACAGTCAGGCGTTCACCTACCGGTATTTCGGCATGGGCAACGCCGTCGGAACGATCATCCTCATCCTGGGTCTGGTGCTTAGCCTGATCATCAATAAAGCGCTGACGCAGGAGGATTGATGAACCTATGAAAAACAGGCCTTTCAGGATTGTAACCTACGCGTTTTCCATCGTCTGGGCGCTGGTCACCGTCATTCCGCTCCTCACGACGCTTTTGTCGTCCTTCAAGTCGAACTCGGACATCTTCGGCGGATCGCTGCTCTTGCCGACCGAATGGCTGTTCGGGAACTACACCGACGCGCTGGTCGACGCCAACATCCTGAACAGCGTCTTGAATTCGATGGTCCTGGGCCTTGGGACCACTGCCGTGGTCCTGATCGTGTCGCTGCTTGCCTCGTACATCCTGGCTCGGCAGAAATTCTTCTTCATTAAGCCGGTATACGTGTTCTTCCTGTTTGGCCTGTTGCTCCCCGTTCACGCGACGATCATCCCCATCTCCAAGATCGCCGCGTCATTCAAGGCGACGGACAACTTCCCCTTCATCATCCTGGTCTACGCCGCCTTCCAGCTTCCGCAGGCGATTTTCCTGGTCACCGGCTACATCTCAGGCGTTTCCCGGGAGTTGGACGAGGCCGCCATCATTGATGGCTGCAGCCTGCCGGGCACACTGTTTCGCATCATCACCCCAGTTTCAACGCCGATCCTCAGCACCGTGGCCATCCTCTCGTTCATCTACGGCTACAGCGAGCTGGTGTTCTCGGTCATCCTGCTCAACGACAAGACCAAATTCCCGGTCTCCCGCGCGCTGATGTTCTTCACGGGGGAGCGGGTCACCCGGATGGGGCCGGTGTTCGCCTCGATCATCATCGCGGTGCTCCCGATGGTGATTCTCTACATCCTGTTCCATGAAAAGGTGCAAAAGGGCATGGTGGCCGGCTCCGTCAAGGGATGAGGCTCGCCGCCTTTATTAGAACTCAAAGATCGATCCGACTGGAGGGAAAAAACATGACAAGGGAACAGCTTCAGGCGCAGGAGGAAATCCTGAAAAGGGTGGAGGAAGTGATCGCGCGCGGGCCTTTCACGGATACGTGGGCATCGCTCTCAGGCTACCGCGCACCCGCCTGGTACCAGGACGCGAAGTTCGGCATCTTCGTCCACTGGGGCGTTTATTCCGTCCCCGCGTTCGGCAACGAATGGTACCCCCGCCACATGTACATACCGGGAAGGCCCGAGTTCGAGCATCACCGGAAAACCTACGGCGATCAGAAGACCTTCGGCTACAAGGACTTCATCCCGCAGTTCCGCGCGGAGAAATTTGACGCCGCGGAATGGATGCGGCTCTTTTCCGACGCGGGCGCAAAGTACGTGATGCCGGTCGCGGAACACCACGACGGATTTCAGATGTATAAAAGCAGGCTCTCCCGCTGGAACGCCGTCGAGATGGGGCCGGAGCGCGACGTGCTGGGCGAGCTGAAACGGGAAGCGGAAGCGCGCGGCATCGTATTCTGCGCCTCCGACCATCGCGCGGAGCACTGCTGGTTCTTCAACGGCGGCCTCACCTTTGAATCGGACGTGCCGGGGAACCCCGAGTTCTACGATTTTCAGGTGCCCGCGGAAGACACGGATCACATGAAGCATGACCTCTACGCGCCGGAACCGCCCAAGGCGCACCTCGACAACTGGCTGGCGCGGCTTTGCGAGCTGGTGGATGAATACCAGCCCAAAGTCGTCTGGTTTGACTGGTGGATCCAGCAGGTCGCCTTCCGGCCGTACCTTCGGAAGTTCGCAGCCTACTACTACAACCGCGCCGCCGAGTGGGGCGTGGAAGTCGCCATCAACTACAAGTATGCGTCCTTCATGCTGGGCAGCGCCGTGTTTGACGTGGAGCGCGGGCAGTTGGAGGCCGTCCGGCCCATGCTCTGGCAGACGGACACCGCCATCGCGAAGAACTCCTGGGGCTATACCGAGGGGAACGACTTCAAAGACCCCATCGACATCGTGGGGGACCTCGTGGACATCGTCAGCAAGAACGGCGTGCTGCTCCTAAACGTCGGACCGAGGGCGGACGGCACCATCACCGACGAGGACCGGCATGTGCTCCTTGAGATCGGCAAGTGGCTGAAAGTCAACGGAGAGGGCATCTACGGCACCCGGCCGTGGGTGAGGTTCGGCGAAGGTCCGACAAAGATCAAGGAAGGCGCGTTTTCCGACACCAGCCGCACGCCCTTCACGCCGGAAGACATCCGCTACACCTATAAGCCCGGGAAGATCTACGCGTTCTGCATGAAGCGGCCGGCGGACGGCGTGGTACGGCTGAAATCTCTGGCCCGCTGCTACCATGACGACGCGGACTATGATGTGAAAAAGGTGACCGCGCTCGGCGGCGGGGCCGTGCCCTTTGAGCGGGACGAGCACTGCATGGCGATTCACATCGGAAGCGGCACGGACGACGGCTACCCCGTGGGCTTTGAAATCGAGATCGATTGAGATTGGCCCACTGCCAACGAACGAAAGGAATGGGAGCATGGAAAAAGCGAAGTTCTTTGAGCCGACCTGGGAGAGTGTCAAGACCCACACCGTGCCCCAGTGGTACGACGACTGTAAGCTGGGCATTTTCATCCACTGGGGGCTGTACTCCGTGCCCGCTTGGGCGGAGGTCACCTGGGAGCTGGGCGGGGAGCCATCCGATGAGGAATGGCACCGCCACAACCCCTACGCGGAGTGGTACCTGAACACCATCCGCATTCAGGATTCCCCGGCGCGGAAGCACCACGAAGAGACCTATGGCGTGGACTTTCCCTACGAGCGCTTCGCGGAGCGGTTCACCTGCGAGAAGTGGAACCCCGCGGAGTGGGCGAAGCTCTTCAAAGAGGCGGGCGCGGGCTATGTGGTTCTGACCACCAAACACCACGACGGCTTCTGCCTGTTCCCGTCGAAGTACACGGACTACAACGCGGCGAAGCTCGGGCCGAAGCGCGACCTGGTGGGCGATCTGACGGAAGCTGTCCGCGGCGAAGGCCTTAAAATGGGCACGTACTTCTCGGGCCTGTTTGACTGGACGACGTTCGACCGCGCGCGGCTGACCCACACCAACGAGGACAACTACAACCACACCTATGCCTTTGCCGACTACTCCTACAATCAGGCGCTGGAGCTGGTGGACCGCTACAAGCCGTCGGTCTTGTGGAACGACATCGGCTGGCCGGAAAAGGGCCGTGAGGATTTGAAACACCTCTTCGCCCACTACTACAACAGCGTGCCCGAGGGCGTGATTGACGACCGCTGGGATGTGGACTTCTGCGACTACACCACCGCGGAATACCTGCATGGCGAGCGAACGCTTGGCAAGAAGTGGGAGATGTGCCGCGGCCTCGGGCTTTCGTTCGGATACAATCAGAACGAAGGGGAAGAAACGGTGATCTCCGGGCGGAACCTTGTGCGCATCCTGGTGGAGTACGTGAGCCACAACGGGAACCTGCTCATCAACATCGGCCCGAGGGCGGACGGCACCATCCCCGAAATTCAGATCGACCGGCTGAGGAAGCTTGGCGCGTGGATGAAAAAACACGGGGAGGCCATCTACGGCACCCGGCCCTGGATGGAGCGGCAGCAGGACCAGCTTCCGAACGGCGCGACGGCCTTTTACACCCGCAAGGGCCGGGACCTCTACGCCATCGTGGACGGCCTGCCCCTGGGCGCATCCTCCGTGCGGCTTCCGGTTTCGGAAGCGGAACTGCCTGTGAATGTGGCCGACGAATACCCCGTCCACGTGAAGCTGGAGGGCTTCTTCCCCGGATAAACCGGATGAGGCCAAAAACAAATCCGCCGCGGTTCCTTTTCGGAGCCGCGGCGGATGGTTTTCCATGGTTGCGAGTTCTCGTCGCTACGCTTGAAACAGCCTCTTGTGGCCGCGGCGCGAAAAGAATGCGGAAGGATGCTCATACTAATTCCAAATATAAATGCGTCGTCGCGTCGGCCCTTTTCGCGCAGTGCTGTGTCGCTCTCCGTTCAACGTAGCGCTGCTACGCCTCACTCCGGCTCCTTGCTCTGCATCGAAAATTTCTCAACGCTTTGGACGCATTAATATTCTGAATTAGTATCACGCGGTTCATGGGAGAGCGGCAAAGGTTCGGCAGCCCGCCCGGCTTACGCGTCCGGGCCAACCTCGATAACGACCGCCGCGCTTCCCCGCTTGTGCCCCGCCTCCACGTACCGGTGCGCCTCCGCCATCTGCTGCCAGCGGAAGGTCCTGCCGATGACCGCCTTCAGCTTCCCCGCCTCCATCAGAGCGTTCAGGATCAACAGGTCCTTCCGCTTTTCCTCCGGCTTTCGAAGCCCCGTCGCCATGAATACCGCCCTTTTGCCCCCGGAGCGCCCGGACAGCAGCATGCGCAGCAGTACGCCCAACCTGGGGAAGGTGGTCAGGTACACGCCCTGCGGGGCCAGCGCCCCTTCGCAGCGGGCGAAGGAGCTCTTGGATACGGCGTCAAAGATGATGTCGTAGGCCTCCCGGCGGGCGGTGAAATCCTCCTTCGTGTAGTCGATAACCTCGTCCGCCCCCAGTTCCCGGACAAAGTCCAGGTTGTCCGGGCCGCACACGGCGGTCACTTTCGCCCCGAAGTACTTGGCAAGCTGCAACGCGTATACGCCGACCCCGCCGGACGCGCCGTTGATCAGCAGCTTTTTCTCCTCCGCGATGTTCCCGCCGTCCCGCAAAAACGGCAGCGCGGTGATCGCACCCTCGCTGACGCAGGCCGCTTCGGCGAAGCCGATCCCCTCCGGCATTTTCTCGATCGCGGCATCTTCTTGCAGCGCGAGAAACTCCGCGTTGGTGCCGAACGCTTCGCCGGAGGCGCCATAGACCCGGTCGCCGGGCTGAAACCGAGTCACGCCCCGCCCTATGGATTCCACCACCCCGGCGAACACGTCCCCCGGGATTTTGCTGGGCCGCATAAGTCCGGTAAACACCCTCGCCAGCGCGGGTTTCCCGGCCCGGAACGCACAGTCCGACGCGGCCGCCACCGTCGCCACCACGCGGACCAGCACGCCCTTGTCGTCCACCTTCGGCATCGGAGCCTCCCGGATTTCGAGAACCTCCGGACCGCCGTACCTCATCACAGAAATCGCCTTCATGATACCCCTCCTGTCCGGTCGCGCCTCGGACCTTCCGGCCCGCAAGGCTACCCCTGAAGCTACTTCGTTCGCTCGTTGCCGATGCGCCGGGGAAGACCTTCATATCGCCGTGTCAATATCGGCATCCAAATTGTAGCTCTAAGCAGACATAATGTCAATAACGTTTTACATTACGCAGAAAAATTTACAGTCGGGTTCTTGCCGCGGGAGCGGGCGAGGCAACAAAAAACCCGTCCGGAGACGGGCCTTAGAGAACCGGGGTGATGCGACGCGATGAGAGGTTCAAGGCTTCGCCTCGTTGGAGCCGCCGGGGTACGCGGTGCTCATGAAGCGAACGGTTTCCGCGATTATTTCCTTGAGCACCCCGATGTCAATGTCGTCAAGCTTGTTGATGTAGACGCAGCTCTTTCCGGAGGTCGCCTTGCCCAGCCGCCGGAGCGTCTCCTCGCGCGCGTCCTCCTCGATGTAAAGGTACAGCGAGATCTTTGCCCCTGTGGGGGCGAAGCCCGTCCTATAGAATTCGCCCTGATGGCCGGACGGGTACTTGTAGCGGTATCGGCCATAACCGATCTGCTTTTCGCCCCAGACCCTGGGCGGGTAGCCCGTGACCGAGGCGTAAATATCCAGAAGCGCCTGGGCGTCCTTCCGCCTGCCCGGTTGGGCGATGCGGTCGATGACCGCCTGAGGGCTTGTTTCTGTCTCCCGGGTTTTGAGTTCGTACACGCGGCTCCCCCCTTTGCGCGGTTTGATGGTACTCACATCTCTACCCGGAATCCCGGCATGGGAAACGGGCCCGGCCACGGGTTCGGGGACTACGCCCGTCGCGGCATGTGGCTTGGCCGGTGGCCATGATGCGCCGTCGATGCGCGCCTCCTTGATCGGCGTTTCCCCGCCGACGCGGTCAAAAAAGCGCCTGCCCCGACAATATCCGAGCCGCCTCGACAGGCATATTCTGTAATGTATGGGATTCTCTGCGGGCCACACGCGCCCGCTTATGAGGATGGATGCGTTATGGACAGCTTTTGCGGATCGGTCGTCACGCCAAATTCGCCGCGGTACCGCGAGGCGCGGCAGGAGTTCAACCGCTCAATACAGAAATTCCCCTGCTCCATCGCCTATTGCACCGGCGAGGAGGATGTGGTCCGGGCAATCCGCGCCGCGCGGGATTCGCGCCAAACGGTTCGGGTGCGAAGCGGCGGCCACAGCTACGAGGGGTTCTCCGTGGGCGACCGCGCCGTGGTGATCGACGTCGGCTGCATGGATTCCATCCGGCTGAATCCGGCGGAAGGTACGTTCACCGCCGGGCCTGGCGTGCGGAACAGGGTTTTGTATGAGGCGCTGGGCGCGCTCGGGTACCCCTTTCCCAGCGGCACGTGCCCGGCGGTCGCCGTGGCGGGGCTGACGCTGGGCGGCGGTTGGGGGCTTTCCGCCCGCATGTTCGGCCTCACCTGCGACAGCCTGGTCTCCGCCACGCTGATCGACGCGTGCGGCAAACGGCACGTGGCGGATGCGGCCCATGAAAGGGAGCTGTTCTTCGCGCTGCGGGGCGGCGGCGGGGGCAACTTCGGCGTGGCGACCTCGCTGACCTTCCGGCTGCCGCCGAAGCGCTTCGATGTGACCTTCGTGGAACTGGAGGCGTCCGGCGCAAGCACGGGGATGGCTGCGGAATTCATCCGGCGCTTCCAATGCTGGCTTCTAAAGGGCGACCGCCGCTTCACGCCGCAGGCGAGGATCTTCCACACTCCGGAAGAACGGCGCGGCCTCCTGCTGCGCGGAATTTTTTACGGGGACGCGGCGGAGGCCCGCGCTTCACTGGCAACCTTTCTGGATTTGGGCCTTGACGGCGTCATTGAGGAAATGACCTTCCTCGAAGCCATGCGCATTGTGATGGACACCTATCCGTCGTTGGAGCGGTTTACGAACGGCGGGCGGTTCGCGCATAAACTGTTTTCGGAAGACGAGGCGCGCGGGATCGTCGCGCTGGTCGACCGTCTGGCGGAGGGCTCGGTATCGGGCACGGTCTCCCTGTACGGCCTGGGCGGCGCGGTGCGCGAAGTCCCCTCGGATGAAACTGCGTTTTTCTACCGGAACGCGCTCAACATCATCGCGCTTTCGACGGACTGGGTGGATCCGGCCGCGGAGCGCGATAACCTTAAGTGGTTTGCGCCCCGGTACGAGGCGCTGAAAGAGATTACCCGCGGCTCCTACGTCAATTTCCCCACCCTGGAAAACCACGAATACCTGCGCGACTATTACGGCGGCAACGCGCCACGGCTCATGCGGCTCAAGGCCCTGATCGATCCGAAGGACCTGTTCTGCTACCCGCAGAGCGTGTACGCGGTGGAACCCCGCTGCTGCCCGTAGCGCGGGCAAACGCATGAAAAATGGGCGGACACATTTTTCATGCGTTTGCGAGGAGAACGAGGGACGGCGCCTGAAAATTCCGCGGAATTTTCCGGTGGGAGGCGACCTTCGCCCGGCGCCGGGTCGGGTGAGCATTTCGCAAGCGAAATGCCGCCCGCGCCGCCGTACAGGCCGCCGGCACGATGGAGCATGGTGGGCCGCGGCCCTCCAAACCTCCCGGAGTTCAACCATCCGTAATTTATGCGTTGGCCGTGGGCGGTGTCGTCCCGCGCTTGACAGACGGGGCATCCGGGTTTAAGATACCAAAAAAGATTAACCGGCAATGCCTGGATATGCGGCTCCCTCCCATTTGCCTTATCGGGCGTGGGAAGCGATGCCGGAGAGGAGAAGCCATGCGCACCGCGTACCCATACCGGAAGATCGACGCGTTCACCTCGAGGGCGTCCCTCGGAAACCCCGCCGCCTGCCTGTATCTGACGGAAGGCCAGCGCCTGACGGACGGCGACATGCTCGCCATCGCCGCGCAGCACAAGGGCTTCGTCTCCGAAGTGGTCTACTGCGCGGAGGAGGGGCCGGAGATCCTCTTGACCTACTACTCGTCGGAGTGCGAGGTGGATTTCTGCGGCCATGGCACCATCGCCTGCCTGTACGGCCTGATCCGCTCACGCCCGGACCTGCTCGCGCGAAAGGAAATCCAGATCAGGACCCGGCGGAAGGGCGCCCTCATGGTCTACAACAAAATTCCGGAACAGGACGCGGTGTTCATCGCCGCGCCCGCACCCGTCCACCTCGGGACGGACCTGGGCGCGGATGCAATCGAAGCCGCGCTGGGTGCAAGGCCCCATCCGGGCCTGCCTATTGATCGAATCAACGCGGGGCTGAACACGCTGATCGTCCCCCTCGCGGACTTGAAAACCGAGGTTTCAATTTTCCCCGACGAGCGTCGGCTCAAGGCGTTCTGCGAAGGAAACGGCGTCGACATCGTGCTCATCTATTCCATGGAGACGGCGCGGCCGGACAGCGTCGCGCACACGAGGGTGTTCGCGCCGAAATTCGGGTATCTGGAGGACCCCGCCACCGGCTCCGGCAACAGCGCCTTCGGAAGCTACATGCTGAAAAACGGGCTGTGGGACGGCTCCGACTGCCGCGTCGAGCAGGGCGGCGAGGACAGGGTCTTCAACGAAGTCAGGCTGGCCTGCGCGGACGGGCAGGTGCTTTTCGGCGGCAGCGCGACGGTGCGCATCGAGGGCGTACATTACTGGGATGACGAAGCCTAATCTATCAGAACGCAGCAATTGGACCCCCCGCGCGGCGACAGGCCGCGCGGGGGGTCCATGATTAGGGCGCCACGCTCAGTTCTGGGACAGGATCCGCACCTGCATGTGGGTGACGTAGTTTTCGTTGTTCTTTTCGATGAACTGGTCGATGATGTTGAAGTTGATGGTCAGCGGCGCAAGCTCCACGCCGGGACGCGCGGCGCGCAGCCGCCGCATGCTCTCCGGCACATTCTCATAGGGGCCCATGTGGTAGCAGCACAGGTAGTCCCCGGCGGGGATCGTCTGGACGATGGCCTGCCCGACAGGCGGGCTGTCCTCGCCGTACAGGTACGCGCCGAAGTACTTGTCCTCATCGCTGGTGTAGAAGGCGATGGTGGGGTAGAAGTAGAAGGAGTCGTGGTGGTACAGCCGCTCCTCCACGCCGATGGGGATGTACTTGCGCTCCGGGAAGCGGACGACCGAAATCTCGCCGCTGTCGCCGATTTTCGACAGCGTCTCCTCCACAAACTGAATCTTGCGCTGGATTACCGCCTCGATGGCGAGCAGCTCCTCCCACTGGCTTCGGAGGGCCTTTGACCGCTCCTTCAGGTGGTCGAGCGTGAAGTCGGCTTCCCGGGAGGCCATGTGCTCCTCGATCTGCCCCAGCGAATAGCCGAGCCTGCGCATGTAGCGGATGGAGGCCAGACGGTATACCTGGTCGAACGCGTAGTAGCGGTGGCCGCCCGCGTCGCCCCGCCGAACCGGCTGGAAGAGGCCGATGGAATCGTAATACTGCAGCGTCTGCTTGTTAAGCCCGAACATGGCGCTGAATTCGCCGACCGTGTAGTATTCCTTCAAAGGCTTTCCTCCTCGCTTCTCGTTTTAGCGCTTGTCCCGCTCGTAGGGAACGCCCAGCGCCGCCGGATCGCGCCCCTTGCCGATGGAGAACAGCAGCACCACCACCGCCGCCACATACGGCAGCATGGAGAACGCCTGCGACGGGATGCCGATCTTCAGCGTCTGCAGCTGCAACTGCAGCGCCTGGGCAAGCCCGATCACCAGCGCCGACAGTAGGATGCCCAGCGGGTTCCGCCTTCCCAGGATCACCGCCACCAGCGCGATGTATCCACGGCCCGCGTTTACGTCCTCCATGAAAAAGCCCAGCTGAGCGATGGTGATGTACGCGCCGCCCAGCCCGCCCAGGATGCCGTTGACGAGGCAAGCCAGGTAGCGGACGCGCCCGACGTTCAGCCCCGCCGTGTCCGCCGCCCGCGGGTGTTCGCCCACGGCGGTCAGGGAGACGCCCCATTCGGTCCGGTAGAATACCACCCAGGAGCCCGCCACCAGAAAGTACAGCGCGTACTCAAAAATGCTCTGGGAGAAGAGCGCGGGGCCGAGCACCGGAATGCCCGAGAGCAGTGGGATCGGATACTGCGGTGCGAGGGGGCAGGTGGGCAGCACCGTCGCCTGCCCGAAAACCTTCAGGAAGAGGAAGCTGGTCAGCCCCAAGGTCAATATGTTCAGCGCCAGTCCCGCGATGTTCTGGTTCGCGCGGCAGCGGATGCTGAGCACCGCATGCAGCATACTGATGAAGACGCCGCCCAAAACGCCCGCCAGCGCGCCCAGGAGGATGCTGCCGGTTAGAAACGTGGTCATGAACGCCGCGAACGCGCCCGAGAGCATGATGGCCTCCACGCCGATGTTGATGACGCCCGCGCGCTCGGAGAACGCCTCGCCGATGCCCGCGTAGGTCAGCGGCGTGGCCACGCGCACGGCGGCGGCCAGAAACGAAGTGAGGGTTAAGATGACCACTTCCATGCGCTATTCCCCCTTTCCCTTGAGAAGCCCGGAAAACACCGTCTTGCGCGCCAGGATCATGAGCACTACAAGGCTCATGATGATGGAGGCGATGGAGGCGGGCACGCTGGCCGCGCGCTGCATGGAGAGAGACCCCACCTGCAGCGCCGCGACGCCCACGGCTGCGATCAAAACGCCCAGCGGCGCGCTGCCGCCGAGGAGCGCTACGATGATGGCGAGGTATCCGTAACCGGGCGAAATGCCCTCCAGCAGCCGGTGCTGCAGTCCCGCGACCTCGCACATGCCCGCGAGACCCGCGAGGCCGCCGCTCAGAAGCGACGAGAGCACAATGTTGCGGGTGACCGAAATGCCCATGCACCGGCAGGCGCGGGGGTTCAGGCCTACCGCCCGCATGCGAAAGCCCTGGGGCGTCTTGAACAGCAGGATGTACACCAGCACCACGCAGAGAAGCGCAATGAAGATCCCGGCGTGCAGCCGCGTCTTGGGCAGCAGCACCGGAAGGAAGGCCGCTTCGGGGATGTCCGGCGACACGGGGAAGTAGCTCCCCGGGTCTTTTAAGACCGTCTGCACCAGCACGCCCGTGATCCCGAGGCCGATGTAGTTGAACATGATGGTGTTGATGACCTCGGAGATCCCATACCGGGCTTTCAGAAAGCCGGGGATCAACGCCCACAGCCCGCCCAGGAGCGCCCCGCTCAGCATACAAAGCGGCAGCATCAAAAAGGCGGGCAGGCCGGGAAGGCGCGTCGCGATGAACGTCGTCGCGATCGCGCCCATGTACAGCTGCCCTTCCGCGCCGATGTTGGTGAACCCGCTGCGGAACGCCACCGCCACGCCCAGCCCCGCCAGCGTCAGCGGCGCGGCCTTCACGAGGATTTCCGAGGCGGAGTACGCGGAGCCGAAGAGGCCGCGGGTAAACCCCGCCAGCCCCTTGGCGGCGTCGCTGCCCGAGAGCGCGATGAAGAGATACGCCGCGAGCGCCGCGACGCCCGCGATGGCCACATAGGGGAGAACCCGTATCCAGCGCTTCATTCCGCGCACCCCCCGTTCCCGTTCCGGCGCTTGCCCGCCATCATCAGGCCGATTTCCGCCATGTCCAGCGGGCCGCTGTTCTCCACCACGCCCATGATCTCCCCGCCGTGCAGCACCGCGAAGCGGTCCGAGAGCGCGCAGATCTCGTCCAGATCCGCCGAGATCAAGAGCACCGCCGCGCCCCGCTCACGGCTCTTCAAAAGCTGCTTCTGCACGAACTCCGTCGCGCCTACGTCGAGGCCCCTCGTCGGCTGGCAGGCGATGATGAGCCGGGGTTCGTCCATCAATTCCCGCGCAAGGATCATCTTCTGCTGGTTGCCGCCCGAGAGCGTGCGTATCGGGGTGTCCAGCGCGTGGGCCTTGATGGCGTAGTCCTGCGCTGAGAAGGCGGTCCGCGCCCGGGCCGCCTTCGCGTCGAGCAGCCCGTGTTTTTGGAACCGACGGTCGGCGCTGAAGCGCAATAGCAGGTTCTCCGTCAGGCCCATGTCCATGACCAGCGCGTCCCTATGGCGGTCGTCGGGGATGTAGGCGATGCCGGACCGCCGCCGCGCCTCCACGTCCAGCTTGTCCATCGGCTGGCCGTTCAGCGCGATCACGCCCCCGTCCTGCCTTCGGATGCCCATGACCACCTCCGCCAGTTCCTTCTGGCCGTTGCCGTCCACGCCCGCGATGCCGAAGACCTCGCCCGAGCGCACGTCAAGGGTAACGCCCCGGAGTTTTTCCAGGCCGCAGTCCCTGAGCGACACGCCCTTGAGCGCGAGGCCGCCGAACCTTGACCGCGCCGCCTCGCCCCGCACGGCGGGCGCGAGGGGCCTGCCGATCATGTGCCGCGCCAGCGCGCCCTCATCCAACTCGTCGATGGGCGCGGTGACGATCTTCCGGGCGTCCCGGAGCACCGTCACCCGGTCGGCGACGCGCATCACCTCGGGGATGCGGTGGGTGATCAGGATCACGGAACGGCCCTGCGCGCGGAGGTTCCTCAGCACGTCAAACAGGCGCTCGCTCTCCTGCGGGGTGAGCACGGCCGTCGGCTCGTCCAGGATCAGAAGTTCCGCCTTCCGGTAGAGGAGCTTCAGGATTTCCACCCGCTGCTGCTCGCCCACCGAGAGCGTGGAGACCAACGCGCCGGGGTTCAGCACCAGCCCGAAGGCCTTCGAGATCTCGAAGATGCGGCTGTCGATGGAGGCCCTGTCGGTGAACGGGTGCCCCTTCTCTTTGAGGCCCAGCGTGATGTTTTCGGAGACCGTCAGCGTCGGCACCAGCATGAAGTGCTGGTGCACCATGCCCACGCCGCTTTTGATGGCGTCCAGCGGGGAGCGGAAAGAGACGCGCTTGCCCTTGAAGAAGATTTCCCCCTCGTCGGGCCGGTACAGGCCGTACAGGAGGTTCATCAGCGTGGTCTTTCCCGCGCCGTTTTCACCCAGGAGCGCGTGGATTTCCCCGGCTTCCATGTCCAGGTCCACGTGGTCGTTGGCATGCGCGCCCCAGAAGGTTTTGACGATGCCCTTCATTTCCAACAGCTTCATGGTGCCACCACACTTCCCACTCTATAAACGCCTGCCCGGGGCGATTGCGCGCCGCCGGGCAGACCTTGTTTCCAAGATACGGTTTACTTTGAGGGGGTTTCGATGCGCGGCACCGTGAACGAGCCGTCGATGATGGCCTGCTTCTTCGCGGCGACCTTATCCTTGAGCTCCTGCGGGAGCTTGTCCTCAAAGCTGTTGTAACCGGCGATGTCCACCACGCCCTCGGCCATGCCCAGGTAGTAGACGCCGCCCTTGAACTCGCCCTTTTCCACCTGGCCCACCGCGGTGGTGATGACCTTGGGCATGTTGTAGACGGTGGAGCACATCACGGTTTCCGGCGCGATGGAATTCTGGTCGTAGGAGTTGCCGCAGGCGAGCAGGCCCTTCTCCTGGGCGGCGGTGATGACGCCGGTACCGGCCTGGTTGGCCACATGGTAGAGCACGTCCGCGCCCTGGCCGATCATGTTGAGCGCCGCTTCCTTGCCCAGCGCCGCGTCCACATAGCTGTTGATGTAGATCTCAAGCACCTTGATGTCGGGGTTGATTTCCTTCGCGCCGAGCTTGAACGCCTCAAGCTCCTTGGTGATGGAGGGCTGCTCCATCGCGCCGACGACGCCGATGGTGCCCGACTTCGACATGCCCGAGCACAGCATGCCCATGAGGTACGCGCCCTGCTCGCAGCTCATCACGAAGGAGGCCATGTTGTCGCTCTGGGAGGCGGCTTCGGTCGCCATGAAATACTGGTCCGGGAAGTCCTTGGACACGTTGACGGCGGGCTCGCCGAACTGGAAGCCGTGGCCGATGATCAGGTTGAACCCTTGCGCGGCGTAGTCGCGATACGCGGCCTCGCTGTCGGCGATGGAGACGTTTTCGGAGTACGCGGCCTCGATGCCGAATTCCTCCTCCGCCGCCTTGATGCCGGCGACGGCGATGGCGTTCCAGCCCTGGTCGTTTGCAGGACCCGAGAGGATGAGCGCGACCTTCAGCGGCTCACCGGATGCCTGGGCGGAAACGCTGGCAAGCATCGGAACCAGGGCGAGGACCAGGATCATGAGGACACACAGGCGCTTCTTCATGGGGCTTCCTCCTTTTTCCACCGGTCAAGAGAATGAGAAACTATGAAATGCTTCGGACTTGTCTCGGAGGACGCGGTCGCACACTTTTTCCCCCGCGCGCGCCAGCGCCCGCTCGTCCACGTTCTGAAGCCTTCCATCCTGATAGACCACGCGGCCGTTCACCATCGTCATATCGACCGGCCCGGTCACGCCCGCGCGGGCGATGAGGGACTTGGGGTCGTGCAGCGTGCCGGTCAGTTCCAGCGCGCCCGCGTCGATCATGAAAAGGTCCGCCGCCTTGCCGGGTTCCAGGGAGCCCAGGTCGCTGCGCCCCAGCGCCTTCGCGCCGCCCCCGGTGGCGATTTTGAGGAGATCGTAGGAGGACGCCGAACCGCCGCGCTGCTTGGTGTAAAACGCCTGCATCAGGTAGGCCATGCGCATCGAATCCAAGAGGTTCGAGCTGTCGTTGGTGGCGGAGCCGTCGCACCCGAGGCTGAGGGGCACGCCTGCCTGTTGCATTGCCCGGATGTCGAGGATGGGGAAGCCCCCCAGCACCGCCGGGGCGGGGCAGTGGGAGACGCCCGCGCCCGCCTTGGCGAGGACGGGGAACTCGGAGGGTTCCAGTTCCCAGCCGTGGGCGTACCACACGTCCGGCCCGATGAAGTCGATCGACTGACACCACTCGAGCGTACGCATGCCGGTACGCTCCAGCATGATGGGGTTCTCCCCTTCGCCCAGGTGGGTGTGCATGCGCACGCCCTTCTCCCGCGCGAGCGTGACGGTTTCGGTGAATGTCTCTTTGTAGCTGTTGATGGGCTGGCAGGGGGCCAGCACGATCTGCCGCATGGATAGCGGGTTCGGGTCGTGGTAGAGCTTGATCAGCCGCTCGCAGTCCTTCAGGTACTCGTCCGTCGTCTCCACCATGTCGTCCGGCATGGTCGAGCCCATGTCCCTTGGGAGCGAGTTGACGCCGCGGCCCGCGTGGTAGCGGATGCCCAGAAGCTGGGCCGCCTCCATCTGCCGGTCCACCGGGGACTTGCCGCTGGCCTTTGTGTAGCAATATTGATGGTCGAACGCGCAGGTGCAGCCGTGCTTCAAAAGGTCCGCCATCGCCGTGAGGCTGGAATAGTAGATGACGTCCGAATCCACCAGCTGGAAGATGCGGTAGATCTTGTCCAGCCACTCCACCACCAGCATGTTGGGGTAGTCGATGGTGGTCAGGTTGCGCACAAAAGTCTGGAAGAAGTGGTGGTGCGTGTTGATGAGGCCGGGGTAGACGAACTTGCCCGCGGCGTCAAGCGTCTCCGCCGCGTCGTCCGAAAGGTTCTTCCCGATGGACAGGATGCGCCCGCCTTCGATCAGAAGGTCCGCGTCCCGGTACACGGCATCCTTTTCGTCGCAGGTGACGATGGCCGCGGCGTTTTTGATCAGAATTCTCTTCTCCATGAACCCTCCCGGATGGCGTTGCGCTTTGATTGACACCATAGTAAAACATATAGTTACTATATGTGCAAGCGGTTCATGGAAAAATAACCGGACCGCGCCCCGCGCCGCAAACTCTCCCAAATCGGGTGGGATTTTTTGCATGAGAAACGCCGCCGAGCATTCATTCCACGCGGTGTTTTAAGTTGGGGAATGGCTTGTGTGACAGATGGACCTTCCGGATAATCAATTTCCGGGATCACTCCCGCGTGGAGAGCGTCCGTCCAGGCGGTGGAAGCCCTGCCTGTAAAGCCATCAATCCCGGCCAAACGCCGGGATTTTGTTGCCCGGCTGTTTAGGAGCGGAGATAATTCATTGAGCCGGAATTGTGGTATACTCATGATCAGGAAGCGCCGTACGCTTCCGGGCCTATAGCGGAAACGGCTCGATCAAAATATAGGAGGTGTGCCCATGAGCGGCATGCTGATCAAGGATACCACCCGGGAAGAGCGGGAAGAGATCATCCGAAGCGCGCTGAGCTGCGGCGGAGGCGGGTGCGAGAACTGTTCGTCCTGCGGGCTGGGCGGCGGCGACCCCGATACCATGTACCATCCCTACATCGACGGCGAAAAGGAGATCGCGGAGATCAACGCGGCGTACGCGGCGAGGTATCTCAGGGGCTAACCCCAGAGAAAAACATTGGGCAATCGCGTGTCCGGTTTACAGGCGATGGAAAGGCGTGGCTGCATGAGTTTGGACAAGTCCACGAGGGATGACATTGAGAAAGCCCTGCGACCGATCGCTTCGCTGATCGGCAAGTCCGAAAAAGCGCAGCAGAAACTGGCGCCGGGGACGTGGCAGCATACCATGCTGCTGGGCAACCTCAAGGCGCTGCGCATCGCGACCGCGCTGATGAATCAGGAATCGGACGATCTGGTCAGTATCGCGCCGGACGATCTCAAGGAAGCGCTCCGGGCGCTGGATTCGATGATCAAAAGGAGCGAAAAAGCCTGGGGCAAATTTTCACCCGGAACTTCCCAGCACACGCTGCAGCGAAACAGAATTCAGGCGCTTGAGATCGCTTCCGAATTGGTCGGGAAAACGCTGGAAGCGTCGGAGAGCTAGTATTTCAACGCAAAATCCCGGCTGAGCGCCGGGATTTTGTTGCGTACAAGGCGGGATCAAGGCGCGCAAGGGCATTCCTGCGCCGCCCTGACTTTTACTCCTGCCGCGCCAGTTCCCGCACCGCTGAAATGGCGGCATCCACTTCTTCTTCCGTATTGAACCAGGAGAAACTGAAGCGCACCGCGCCCTGCCCGGCGGTATGGAGCGCCTCGTGCATGCGCGGCGCGCAGTGCGCGCCCGGGCGCGTGGCGATGCCATAGGTTTCGCTCAGCTCGTCCGACACCGCGCCTGAATCATGGTCCCGGATGTTGAGCGCCACGATGGGCGCCCGCCGCTCCGCGATAAAATCGCCGTAGACTGTAACGCCGTCAATATGGGATACGCCCTCGTAAAAGCGGCGCGTCAGGCGCGCTTCCTTCCGCTCAATGGCGTCCACGCCAATTCTGTCAATAGAATCGAGCGCCGCCGACAGCCCGGCGATCCCGTGCCCGTTCAGCGTGCCCGCCTCCAGCCTCGTGGGGTACTCGATGGGCTGCGCCTTCTCATAGGAGTGGACGCCGGAGCCGCCGACCTTCCAGGGCCTTACTTCCACGCCCTCGCGGACGCACAGGCCTCCCGTCCCCTGCGGCCCCATCAGGCCCTTATGGCCGGTGAAGCAGAGGATGTCAATCTGCATTTTTTCCATATCGATGGGGATCGCCCCGGCCGTCTGCGCGGCGTCGACGATGAAAAGCAGCTTATTTCTACGCGCGATTTCGCCAATCCGCGCGATGTCCAGCAGATTGCCGGTCAGGTTGGAAGCGTGCGTGCAGACGATGGCTTTCGTTTCGGGACGGATCAGGCGCTCGAAATCGGCGCAGTCCACATTTCCCTGCACGTCCGCAGGCACAAAGCTGAGCGCTACGCGCTGCTCCGACTCGAGCCGGTACAGCGGACGGAGCACGGAGTTGTGCTCAAGGTCGGTGGTGATCACATGGTCGCCCGGGTCGACCGTGCCGAAGAGGACGGCGTTCAGCGATTCTGTGGCGTTGGCGGCAAACGCCACGTGGTCGGCGCGCGCGCATCCAAACAGCTTCGCCAGCTTGACGCGGGTTTCATGGATCGCGCGGGACGCGCTCAAAGCGCTGCCATGCGCGCCGCGGGCGGCGTTGCCCATGCCGGTCAAGGCGCTGACGACCGCGTCGATCACCTCGGGCGGCTTTATCAATGTGGTTGCCGCGTTGTCCAGATAGATCATGTTCAATCCTCTATACCAATCCAAAATATTATTTCGTCCAAAGCGGCGAACATTTTGTTCCTGGCTAGGAGCCGCAGCGCAGGCGTAGCAGCGCTATTTAGCGGAGAGCGACAACGCCAGGGGCGAAAAGATCCGGCGCAACGACGAAAGAATGTTTGGGAGTGGTATTAAACCTCAATCCGATACATGGCGGACCAGCGAAGCCCCGCGGCCTTCCACGCCTGGGAAAGCCGTTCTTCTTCTTCGGGAGGCGCTTTCCAGGCCAGGCCGCAGCCCGCCGTGACCACCCGGGGCACGGGAATCAGCCTGCCGGGGAGCTGATGCTCCGCGCAGAACTTCTCCATCGCCATTGCCGCGGTGGTCGTGTCAAAGGTGACGATCAGCGCCGGTATTCTTTCCCGCATTGCCATGTCCCGAGCGGCTCAGGGCTTTACGATGAGGTCGGCCTGGGTCATTTTTTCCACGATCGCGTACATGTTCGTGACCCCGCCCACCTTCAGCTTGTCGGTAAGACCATAGAAGTTCAGGCAGGTGCCGCAGGTGAGAATCTCCACGCCCCGCGCTTCCAGCGATTTCAGATCCTCCAGAGAGGGAGATTCCTCGCTTGTCAGCGCCGCGCCGCCGTTGTAGAACAGGATGCTCGTGGGCAGGGCGTCCTGCTGGCTCAGCGCGTAGAGGAAGCCCTTCATGAGCGCCGCGCCCAGCTCGTCGCTGCCGTCGCCCATCTTTCGGGAGGAGATCACCACCACGGTGTTCTTCCGCTTTTCGGCTGGCGCGGCGGGGCATTCTTCCGCCTCGCCGGGCATAAGCGGCTCCGCGCCCTCGCCGATGGTCATGGTAACCTTGAACTGGCCGGGGGCCAGCTTATCGGACTTCACGCCATAACCCTTCTGGCCCGCCATCTTGGTCAGGTTCTGCACGGCGATCTCGTTGTCCACCAGCGTTTCCACCACGCCGGAGCCGTTCAGCTCTTTGATGGCATTTTTCGTTTTCACCACGGGGATCGGGCAGGCGTCGCCCATCGCGTCAACTCGGACCATATTTCCATCCTCCGTCCGGTCAGTTTTTTGTCACGTGGATTTCCGTTTCGGCCTGCTCCGTCAGTTCGCCGACGATCTCCGCCGGAAGGCCGATGGCCTTCAGGTCTTTCAACAGGTGAGGCGCTTCGTCAGCGGAGAGCGCAATCAGCAGCCCGCCGGAGGTTTGCGGGTCGAAGAGCACCTCTTCCATGGCGAAGGGCACGCCTTCGAACCGGACGAATGGCCCCGCGTGGTTCCGGTTTCGCTGACCCGCGGCGGTCAGCAGGAATTCTCCCGCGTGCGTGAGCGCCTCCGGGAACAGGGGAACCGCGTCCGCGTCGATATGGCAGGACAGCCGCCCGTCCAGCATCTCGTGCAGGTGGCCCAGGAAGCCGAAGCCGGTCACGTCGGTGCAGGCGTGGATGGCATAGCTTTTGCAGCACTCGGCGGCGTATTTGTTCAAGGCCGTCATAGACTGGATGGCGGCTTCCATGGTCTCTGCCGACGCCTCGCCCACGCGGCTTGCCGTGCATAGGATGCCCACGCCCAGCCGCTTGGTGAGGATCAGTTTGTCGCCCGGCTTCCCCCCGTTGTTGGGATAGATACTGTCCGGATGGACGAACCCGGTGACCGACAGGCCGTATTTGATGTCGGCGTCCGCGATGGAGTGGCCGCCCGCCAGAATGCCGCCCGCCTCGATGACCTTTTCGCTGCCGCCCCTGAGGATTTCCCCAAGGATGTTCAGATCCATGGACTCCGGGAAGCACACGATGTTCAGCACCGTTTTGACCTCGCCGCCCATGGCGTAGACATCGCTGAGCGCGTTGGCCGCGGCGATCTTCCCGAACAAGTATGGGTCCTCCACCATGGGTGGGAAGAAGTCCAGCGTCTGCACGATGGCGAGGTCATCCGATACCTTGTAGACAGCCGCGTCGTCCCGGCTGTCGTAGCCGATGAGCAAATTTTCGTCCACCGGCCCTTTGGGAAGCCGCTGCAGCACATGGTTTAAGACCCCTGCGCCCAGTTTTGCCGTGCAGCCGCCGCCCTTGCAGAAGATGGTGCGTTCATCCATTTCAGACATCTCCGATTCCAACCATATGGTACTGCAGGAAGTGTACCATGATCTTCTCCGCTGCGCAACCGCCCGGATGGTTATGATGCCCAGCTGCCGCTTACTTACCGTGTGCCGGCGGTGGCGTTTCATCCATGGCACTTGTCCTCTCTATGATGCGCGAACGGGGGGAGGGATGGGTTATAAGTTAATGTTTGCCCTTTTTGCCTGGGCGCATAAATCCTTTACCGCCAATGTGTATTGCTTTCCGTCTTTGATGAAGTGCGTGCCGCATTGACGAAACTCAAAGCGGACCCCCTGCCGCCTGCATTGCTCACGAAGTTTCAAAACCCAATCATAATGCAGGGGGCGGGCGTTTGGGTCCGATTCGCCGCCTGCAACGACCAGCTCGACACCGCGCAGATGGCTTTCAATATCAATTTCCTCAATCAAAGGCTGGCAGATAATGTTCTTGTGCTTGATGGGCAAGTCCGTAAAAATGCGCAGGCGATCATCAGCCCGCCGCTGATTTTCCACCGTGCAGCCGACGGTCACGTTGTCATAGCCATCGCCCCAGTCTTCCGGAACACAGTCCATGAAGCGGTCAATGCGCTTTGTGAGGAACAGGAAATGTAAGTCCGAACGCGTCTTCATCATCGCCCAGCATTCGGACCGCCATTCGTCCGCTTCCTCGATCAGAAAATCGGTGGAAAAGCAGAGATAGACCGTTTGCCCGGATTTGATTTTGTATTCCCCGGACTTCTTTCTTTGAATGGGCGCGTCAAATTGATCGGTGCGGACAATCGCGCCCGTATCGACGCCGCGCTTTGCATCCCCTTTGTGAATGTAACAGTATTTGCAGCCTTCGCTATATCTGCGGCAGCCGCGCCATGGGTTCCATAGTGGCATAGAAGTCCCTCGCTGTGCTCTTCAAGTTTTCAAACGCCCATCTGATTTGAACCGACATGTCTGAAAAGCAAAAACGCTTTGTCCGCCATTTGGCTTTCGATGTAACGGTCGATTCGGTTAAAATCCGGATGCTCCGCAGCGCCGCCTGTCTCGGCGCTTGCGCCCCCGATGGCCCAAATGGCCACGATCAGCACCCATAGCAGGTTGAATCGTTGCATTTTCTTCATGCGGACGCTCCGTTTTCGGGCAGCGAATGCTTGCGGATGCTCCCTGTTCGATTATATGGCAGTTGGCGCGGGGAAACAAGTGTGATTGGCGCGGTTGCTCAATTTGTACCCTCAAACACAGCCGGTCCGGACGTCATGCGCGTCGCCTCATCTTGGGCCGCTTGCGGACATTCGCCCGGGGCAGCAATAAGCCCGCCGCAGTTGCGGCGGGCTGGTCAACGTATTCAGTTTTGTTGTCCGAGTGTCTGCCGGTCAAGTTGCTGCTTCGCCCGGAAACAATCAACATCCCCCGCGTGGGGATGAACCGTCTGGGTCTTACGAATGGTGCTTTCCCGGTTTCGGTGTCGGTAGGACTTGCCTGTCACTTCTTCGTGTTGCCAGAGGGTGGGTTCTGTTGTCAACTGTTGTCAGTATCTACCAAAACGGGCGAAGCAGACAACAACGGGTTCGGTGAAATCCTCGATGTTCAGTCAATCGCCCCCCTTGCGAGCCCGATTTTTATCTGCAGATCCTTGGCTCACCTGTATTGTATCACTGGGTGAACAGCTTGTCAATCGCGGATGCACAAAATAACGAATCGCGTATGATTTTAAAGTTGGAATTTATTTGGCAATCGGACACCTGAGATGAGAATGGGATAAGGCCCGCGTAACTGTCCTTTCCTTAGATGGCAGGTTCGCGGGCCTTATCGCAGGATGCTGCGGGGGCGTCAGATCTCCATCAATTTGAACCGGATTCCATCCATTGCGTCAAGCGCGGCCTTGAATTTTTCGATCCCTTCCGAAGAATCAACGAGGTGGAGAAGAATCAACCCCTCGTTGGCGCAGACATCGCCCGTCTCATGAATCCCAAGCCGCATCCTGATGCTGCATCCGAACGCTGTCAAGACTTTTTGAAGTTCGTCGGCATTCTCCCGCCGGTTGTCACACCGGATTGCCATGATGCTTTCTTTTTTCATATGCATACCTCCTTAGGCAATAAGCTAACCAATGCCCGATCGAATTATTAATGGCGGTTTTTGACGCGCCGGGGAAGCGGGTTTCGGAATGCATGTCCAAAAAGATTCGTGCTTCCATGGTGGCGCATGCCCTGTCCTGCCGCCGAACCGAACCGGGTCTTCAAAGGCGGCTTGACGAAAGGGTTTCGAAATCAATTCGGGCGTTAAGACCGGTTCCTCAAAAGTACCAATTCTGGGAGTAAGAACAATCGACAGCAGCTGACAATCCACGGCAAAGGCTTTAGTGTGAAAATATTGAGCAGAATGTGTTGACAACTGAAGTTGCGCCGGATATACTGTACGCATACACGGTTCTAATTTAGTACCAGTTACTTTGGCGAGATGTTGGAAGTGAAAGCATGGAACTCGAACGGCAGCAGCTGATCCTGACCCATTCCTTCGAGGACCGCGCGCGCCATTACGGCGCGGTCGCACCACCGGTATACCTGAACTCGCTGCACGTGTTTCCGACGTTTGAGGAATACGCGCACGCCGACATGACGGACGACGATTGCTACGTCTATACCCGCGCCGGTAACCCCACCACGCACCTGTTGGAGCGCAAGCTCGCCGCGCTTGAGGGCGGGGCGCGCGCCGCGGTGTTCGCCTCCGGCATGGCCGCGGCGACCAGCGCGATCCTGGGCACCTGCAAGTCGGGGGACCACGTGCTGTGCATGCGGGACGCCTACCAGCCAGTAAAGCGCTTCATGGCCAATGTCGGCGGCCCGCGCCTTGACATCGACATCTCCTTCGTGTCCGGGACGGACCTTGACGAAATCGAGCGGGCGATCCGGCCCAATACCCGGCTCATGATCCTTGAAAGCCCGGCCACGTTCGTGTTCACCGTCGTGGACCTTCGGGCCATCGCGGAGATCTGCCGGCGGCATAACGTCGTCACTTACATCGACAACACCTATTCCACGCCGCTCTACCAGAACCCGCTGGAGATGGGCATCGACCTTGTGATGCACACGCTCTCAAAATACCTGGGCGGCCACAGCGACCTCATCGGCGGCGCGTTGATCGCAAAAGACGGCGACCGGATGGACTACATCATCCAAAACATGCGCGAATGGCTGGGCGGCGTGCTGGGGCCGATGGAGGGCTGGCTGGTGCTGCGCGGGTTGCGTACGCTTGAGGCGCGGCTCGAGTGCCATCAGCGGACCGCGCTTAAGGTGGCGGCATGGCTCGAAGAGCAGCCCAAGGTGGGGCGGGTATTGTACACGGGCCTCAAATCCCACCCGCAGCGAGAACTGATCGAGCGGCAGATGCGTGGACACACGGGGCTGATGAGCCTGGTGCTGGACCGCCCGCCCGAGGACGCGGTGCGCTTCATCAACACGCTCCGACTCTTCGGCAAGGGCTGCTCCTGGGGCGGATTTGAAAGCCTCGCGCTCTGCCCGCTATACGAGGCATCAAACGAGGAGCTGGAATTCCTGGGGAACCCCGACCGGGGGCTGATCCGGCTGCACTGCGGCCTTGAGGGCGCGGACAACCTGATCGAAGACCTCGCCCGGGCGCTTGATGAGATTTGACCGGCGCGGCTTGCGCCGTTCAAAACGATAAGGAGGGAATCACATGAGGAAACTGTTGGGAACCGTCCTGTGCCTCGCGTTGATCGCAAGCCTGTTCACGGGCTTTGCCGCGGCCGCCGAGGGGATTGAACTGCGCTTCATCGATGTTTCTCCGAGCCCCGTCCGTCAGCAGTACTTCGAAACCACCTTCGCAAAGTTCAAGGAAGAGACCGGCATCTCCGTGACCTACGAATCCGTGCCGTGGGACGACGCGGCCAACAAGCTGACGGTGCTGGGCACTTCCGGCCAGCTTCCCGACGTGATGACCACCTGGGCCGGCTGGCTGGGCCAGTTCACCGCCGCGGGCTGGGTGAAGCCGCTTAGCGGCTACATCGCCGGCACCGAAGGCGAATATGCCGACACCGTGACCAAGCTGGTTTGGAAGGGCGAAAAAGAGCTCTACGGCGACACCTATACCGTGCCCGACGGCGTCATGGTCAAGGGCGTGTACGTCCGCAAGGACTGGGCCGCCGAAGCCGGTCTGACCCTCGACCCGGCGAAGGGCTGGACCTACAGCGAGTTCTTTGGCGCCGTCCACGCTCTGACCGACTCCACCAAGAACCACTACGGCACCTCGTTCCGCGGCGCGCGCGGCGCGTTTGACCCGCTGTTCGTGTACCTTCAGAGCCTCTCCGGCGGCAAGGCCTACGCGGACGACGGCACGGCGCTGTTCAACACCCCGGAAGCCGTTGAAGCCTACAAGACCTGGTGCGGCCTGTATCTGGACGGCTGCGCGCCCAAGGACGCCATCAACTGGGGCTTCGTCGAGATGGTGGACAACTTCACCGGCGGCCTGACCGGCACGCTGATCAACGACTCTGAAGTCGCCGCCACCTGCATCTCCACCATGAAGGACGAGCAGTGGATGGTCATGCCGATGCCCAGGAGCGATGTGGACGGCAAGATCTACAACACCGTCAACTCGCCCTACGCCTACTCCATCTCCACCACTTCCAAGAACCCCGACGCGGCGTGGCAGCTGATTCAGTTCCTGACCCGCCCGGACAACAACATCGAATACTGCAAGCTGACCGGCCTGATCCCGATCAAGAAGGCCGTTGGCGACGATCCGTTCTACGGCCCGACCGGCTACTACGCCGCGTTCGTGCAGCAGCTCAATGACCCCGCGATGGTCGTGCCCTGCGCGTTTGGCCCGTTCAGCTACACCGACATGCACCAGGGCATGATGCATGAGGAAATGCAGAAGTACCTTCTGGGCCAGCAGGACGCCGCGACTTCACTGGGCAACGTGGCCAAGGAGCTCGAGGCCCGCATGAAGCAGTACCTTCTGGACAACCCGGGTTCCGCGGTCGAGCAGCCCAAGGCGCTCAGCGCAGGCTGAAATCAGACCAAAGGATCGCATTCGCAGCGGGGTGGGGGAGGTTGCCTTCCCCCGCCCTTTTGAAGGAGGGTCCCATGAGCGAGCTTGTCCTGTACCTAATGCTGGTGGCGGCGGTTTTCGTTCTGGCATTCGCGCTTTTGCGCATGTTTGAGCGGAAAAGGCCCGCCGGGTACCGGCGCGCGCGCCGCGCGGCGGAACCGTACCTTTTCATTCTGCCGGTATTGGTTCTTCTCCTTCTGATGTTCGGCTACCCGCTGATCAACAGCTTTGTCATGGCGTTTCAGAACTACAAGCTGACCGCGCCCAACGCCATCCGTTTCAATGGCCTCGCGAACTTTCAAAAGCTGTTCTCCGACCCCGACATAGGCCTCATCATGCGCAATTCGCTAATCTATGTGGTGGCGAGCGTCGGGGGGCAGTTCGTGCTGGGCATGACGCTGGCGCTGGCGCTTCGGAAGAAATTCCGCGGCCGCGGGCTGTACCAGGCGCTGGTGTTCCTGCCGTGGGCGTTCTCCGCGTTCGTCATCGGCCTCATCTACCGCTGGTCCTTCAACGGGGAATACGGTGTGGTTAACGACCTGATCCAAAAGCTCGGCTGGGCCGGCGAGAAGCTGGCGTGGCTGGGCACACCGGGGCTCTCCCTGACGGTCGTCGTGCTGGCGATGATCTGGATGGGTGTGCCGTTCTTCGCGATCATGAACCTGGCGGCGCTCCAGTCCATCCCGGCGGACGTCTATGAGGCGGCCGATATGGACGGCTGCGGCGCGATCCGGCGCTTCTTCTCGATCACGATGCCCTACATCAAGCCCACCGTGATCGTGACGATCCTTTTGCGCACGATCTGGATCTTCAATTCCTTTGACCTCATCGTCGTCATCACGGGCGGCGGGCCGGCCAACCACTCCCAGACGCTGCCGTCCTTCATGTACACGCGCGCGTTCTCGGGCTACGATTTCGGCCTGGCCTCGGCGCTGGGGGTCCTTCTGATGGTCATCCTCGCGGTGTACGCCGTTGTGTTTTTGCAGGTGACCAAGTATAATAGGGCGGGTGATTTCTAGTGCGCAGTCAACTGAATAGGGTGGTATTGACGGCGGGGCGCGTGATCCTGCTGGCGCTTTTCCTCCTGGCGGTGGTGCTGCCGATCTACTGGATGGGGATCACCTCGCTGAAGACCCATACTGAGATCATCGACGCGCAGAACCTGACCTACTTCCCGAGAAGCTTCACGGCTGAGAACTACAACCAGCTGTTTTCGATGTACGATTACGGGCAGATGCTCAAGAACTCGGTGATCGTGTCGGTCGCGACCGCGATGTGCATTACGCTTCTGTCGATCCTGGGCGGCTACTCGATGGCGCGCTACACCTTCCGCGGAAAGGCCTCGATGATGCTTTTCTTCCTGGTCACGCAGATGATCCCGGGCATCCTCGTCATCATCCCGCTGTACCTGATCTATGCGAAGATGGGCCTGATCAACACACGGTTCAGCCTGTTCATATACTACCTGATCGTCAACCTGCCGTTCTGCGTGATCACGATGCGAAGCTTCTTCGAGCGCATCCCGTACACGCTGGAGGAGGCCGCCTCCGTGGACGGCTGCACCAGGGGGCAGGGCCTGAGGCGGATTGTGCTGCCGGTCATGTTCCCGGGCATCGTCGCGGTCTTCGTGTTCGCGTTCATCGGCGCGTGGAACGAGCTGATCGCCGGTACGATCTTCATCAGCACCTCGAATATGTGGACGATCCCGGTGGGTTTGAAGTCGCTGATCGGAAAATACGACGTCAAGTGGGGCGTCTTGATGGCCGGCGGCGTGCTGGCGCTTTTGCCCACCGCGGTGATGTTCGCGGTGATGCAGCGCTTTGTCGTCGAGGGTTTGACGGCGGGCGCCGTGAAGGAGTAAAACCATGAAGCGGTCTGAACAGCGGATCGAGCCGGTCTCGAAGGACCTTCTGCACGTGCGGGTATCCAGCGCGATCTGCCGCTACATCCGCGCGGAGGGCCTGCGCGTGGGCGACAAGCTGCCATCGGAGCGTACGCTGGCCGAGCGGCTCTCTACCGGGCGCAACACCGTGCGCGAGGCGCTGGGCATGCTCAAAAACGAGGGCGTCATCGAGATCGAGCCGGGAAAAGGCGCGTTTGTGCGGCGGGAATCGGTGGAGCCGCCGCTTCAGATGGAGCTATTGCGCGTCGACTACCGCGACCTGCTCGAAATCAAGATGTGGCTGGAATCCCTGGCGATCCGGCGGGCCGCGGAATGCGCGACGGCGGAGCAGCTGGAAAAGCTGATCGATCTGGGCAGGCGGCTCAACGCGATGGCCGAGGAGGGCAGCTTCTCGATCGAACTGGACCGGGCGTTTCACATACAGCTGTTAAACTGCGGCGGCAGCAGTACGCTCTCGCAGCTGGTGCTGTCGCTGGTGGACGCGCTCAACGACTATTCGGGCATTTTCGAAGGCGCGGTGCCGATGTGGATCAAGACGGTGCCGTACCACCTGGAGATGGCCGAGGCGCTCCGCGACAAGAAATTGAGCTTTGCGCTGGCCGCGCACGAGTACATCCGAATGTACGACCTGCAGGTGCTGGACGAGCCTTCCGTAAAACCATAGGAGGGAAACCGATGGAGAATCGCATGGGCTGGTGGCGGGACGCGAAATTCGGCCTTTTCATTCACTGGGGCCTGTTCGCGCTGCTGGCCGGAGAATACAAGGGCGTAAAGACCGACAACATCGCCGAGTGGATCATGCACGACCTCAAAATCCCGGCCGGGGAATACGAAAAGCTGGCCGCCAAGTTTGACCCGACCCACTTTGACGCCGACGCGATCGCGCGCCTCGCGCGGGACGCCGGCATGAAGTACATCGTCTTCACCGCGAAGCACCACGAGGGCTTCGCGATGTACCGCTCGAAAGCCGACCGGTACAACGCGGTGGACGCCACGCCCTGGGGCCGCGACCCGGCGCGGGCGCTGCGCGAGGCCTGCGACCGGTACGGCCTCAAGCTGTGCTTCTATTATTCGCAGGCGCAGGACTGGCACCACCCGGATGGCATCGAGGAGGGCGTTCCGGACGAGGGCAAGGATTTCCGGAACTATCTGGACAATAAGTGCATCCCGCAGATCACCGAACTCCTGACGGAGTACGGCGACGTGGGCCTCATCTGGTTTGATACGCCCATGAGCATGACCCAAGCCCAGTCGGAGGAGCTCAAGGCGCTGGTCAAGCACCTGCAGCCGGATTGCCTGATCTCCGGGCGCATCGGAAACGGCCTGGGCGACTACATGACCACCGGCGACAACTTCATCCCGCTCTTGCCATACCCCGGCGATTTCGAGGTGCCCGCCACGATCAACGACACCTGGGGCTTCAGCCGGTTCGACCAGCGCTGGAAGAGCCCGGAGAAGCTGATCCGGAATCTCGTCAAGGTGGTCAGCCGCGGTGGCAATTTCCTTTTAAATATCGGGCCGGACGCGGCGGGCCGTGTGCCCGAGGAGAGCGGGCGGGTGCTCTCGGTCATCGGGGATTTTCTTTCAAAGTGCGGCGAGAGCATCTACGGTACGCGGCCGGTGCCCACGTACCCCTATGACATCGACTGGGGGTACTTCACGTCGCGACCCGGAAAACTGTACATCCACGTGTTCGAGGACCTGCCGGATGTGTACCTGCTCAACATGGCCAACACGCCTCGGCGCGCGACCCTGCTTGCCGATGGGCGGGAACTGACGCTGAAAGAGCGCGTCACCTGCGAGGGCGACCACAGCTGGCGCATCCTGTGGCCGGGCGAAAAGCCCGCGGACATCGACACCGTCATTTGCGTCGAGATCGCGGAGGACGAAGTCGCCTTCGAGCCGATCAAGGGATGAGCGGCATGGGTGAGCGAGGCGCGATCGGACGCATGAAAAGCCCCGCCCGCGAGGCGCGGGTCAACACCCGGTGGTGGTGGTACGGCGGCGCGGTGGAGGAAGGGGAGGTCAGGCGGCAGCTCGAGGCCATGCGGGATGCGGGCATCGGCGGCGTCGAGATCCAGTTCATCTACCCGCTGGACTTTGACGACCCTTCCGCCGCGCAGGTGCACACGGACTTCTTTTCGCCGCAGTTTTTTAAGATCCTGGACTTCACGCTTTCCTGCGCCAAGGAATTGGACATCGACGTCGACCTGACGCTTGGCTCCGGCTGGCCGTTCGGCGGCTCGTTCGTCGAGGATACGATGGCACCGGACATTTTGGTGCCGCTAAGCCACGACGTGACCGGCCCGTGTGTGTTTTCCTTCGACTACACCTGCGTGCTGCCGGGCGAGATCGAGCGGGTCGTGCTCTGTCGCGCGCGGGATGGCGTGCTGGACGCGGAAACTGCGCGGGACATTACGGACTGCGTCCTGCCCACGTTCATCGAAACCTGGCGCTGGGGCAGCAAGCTGGAAGTCGCCATCCCGGAAGGGCCGCACAGGGTCTTCACCTTCGTGGTGCAGAAGTACAAGCAGAATATCGGCAAGCCCGCGCCCAACATGCAGGGGCTGGCCATCGACCATTGCCGGAAGGACGTCGCAGACTTCTACTTCCGCACGATGGGCGACGCGCTGATCGGGCGGCTGGGGCGGGGCCGCATACGGTCCTTTTTCTGCGATTCCATAGAGCTGGGCGGCTGCAACTGGACAAAGCCCATGCTTTCGGAATTTCAAAAGCGCCGGGGGTATGACCTCGCGCCTTACCTGCCCGCGCTGTGGGGCGATATGGAGCCTGTCACGAAGCCCGTCCGCTACGATTACTTCAAAACCTTCTCCGAGCTGACGCTGGAGGGGTTCTTTGACAATTTCACCGACTGGTGCAAGGGCTGGGGCGTCACGTCCCGGACCCAAGCCCACGGCATCTGGGCGGACATTTTGAAGGCATACGCCTCCGCCGACATTCCGGAGGGCGAGACCTTCGGCCTGCACGACCGCTACGTGGTCAACACGGTGCACCGAAGGCTGGCGGTGTCGGCGGGGCTCTGCTACGATAAGCCCATCGTTTCGAACGAGAGCTTTACCTGGCTGCGCGCTCCGAGGTTTTTGGAAACCCCGGAGATGGTCAAGCGCGCCTTTGACGCCATCGTCATCGACGGCATCCAGATGATCGTAAACCACGGCTTTTCCTACTCGCCTGAGCGCGCCGGGAAGCCGGGCTGGAATTTCTACGCCTCGTCCATGCTGAACCCGAACAACACCTGGTGGCGCTTCTACCCGGAGCTGTCCGCCTACATGCATCGGGTGTGCTCGCTGATGCGGGGCGGCCCGGCGGTGAGCGAGGTTATGGTTTACATCCCAGCCGCCGACATCTGGTCGGATTCGCCGATGGCGGAATTGCACATGGCGCTACGCGTGGAGGACTATGTCGGCAAGGACACCGTGAACGCGCTGCAACGCGCGGGCTACTGGTTTACCTACGTCAATGACGAGTCGCTGTGCGACAAGGGCGTGTTGGAAGGCGGCGCGCTCAAAATCGGCGAAAACCGGTACAGGGCGCTTCTGCTCGTCGGATGTACGCGCCTGCCGGCGGAGACGGCGCGGGCGATCGCGCGGATGGACGAAGCGGGCGTCGCGGTCATCTCGTGCGGAAACCTTCCGTCTAGCGGTTGCGGGCTGATGCACCGGGAGGAGAACGGGGAAGCGGTGCGGCGCGCGATGGCTTCGCTGAAAAACGCGCGGGTCGCGCCGGATCGCGGCGAAGGGCTGATCGCGGCGCTTCGCGGGGCGCTGGAACCCGACCTTGTGGTTGAAGGCGAGGACGCGCGGGACGTGGGCTTCATTCACCGCCGCGTGGACGGGCAGGACGTCTACTTCATCGCGAACATCTCCGCGAACGCGCGGCGTGTGGCGCTGACCCTGCGGGCGTGCGATGACGTCCGGCTCTACGACCCGATGGATATGCTGGACTGCGCGCCGGTTTCGCTTGCGAACGCGGGCAGCCGCACGCGCCTTGAGATTGAATTTGAACCCAACCAGTCGCTGGTATTGATCACGGGGGAACCGGGCCTCGCGTCCCGCCTTGCCGATGTTTACCATAGGGTACTGCGTGTGACCGGCTGGACGCTTGAGGTTGGCGACGAGCTTATCGCGGAAGGCCTCGAGGATCCGGTGGGATGGGAACAATACGAAAAGACGCGGTTTTACAGCGGCGACGGCGAGTATCGCGCGGATTTCGAACTGGACGAGGACCGGGCCCTCTTCGTAGAACTTACACAGCTTGACTGCTGCTGCGACGTGCTGCTGGATGGCGTGTGCATCTCGTCCCTCTGGAAAGCGCCGCTTCGCGCGCCGCTCGGCGTGGTGAAAAAGGGCGCTCACCGGCTGACGCTTCGCGCCGTCAACACATGGATCAACCATGTGATCGATTCGGACCAGGCGGAGCCGGAGGCGGAGGACATGGTCGATATGCGCTGGCCGTACTTCGCCAACATCATCGGTGATATCCGAAGGCGCAGGCTGTACGCAGGAAAAGAGCGCGCGGCGATCAAGGAGCCTCAGCCGTCCGGCGCCAGAGGGCCCGTGTACCTTGTGACACTCGATCCTGCTAGACGTCTGGCGTCAGAGGGCCCATGCAGCTCGTGACACTTGATCCTGTCAGACGTCCGGCGTCAGAGGGCCCGTATACCTTATGACACTCGAACCCTGGCAAGCCTGAAGACGCTGGTGCGAAGGAGTCATGGCCCCATGAATAAAAATCTGCGCCGCGCCGATAAACCCGGCGCGGCGCATTGTCCGATTCAGCTAGGCTTGCCGTTTATACACCCTCATCGCGAAGAACCAGGCCACGGCCATGATCCCGACGCACCACGCCAGGGCAACCCAGATGCCGTTTCCGACAGGCTCGGAGTTCATAAGTGCGCGCACTGTCTCAACGATTGCGGATACGGGCTGATTTTCGGCAAACGCGCGGACGGCGGCGGGCATGGTTTCGGTCGGGGAAAAAGCGGAGCTGATAAAAGGCAGGAAGATGATCGGGTAAGAGAACGCGGTCGCGCCTTCCATGGTTTTTGCCGTGAGGCCCGGCAGGACCGCGACCCATGTCAGCGCCAGCGTGAACAGGGCCAGGATCCCCGTTACGGCAAGCCATGACAGGATGCCCGCGCTGGGACGAAAACCAATCGCAAGGGCAATCAGCAGGATCACAACGACCGAAAGCGCATTGGAGACAAGCGAGGTCAGCACATGCCCCCACAGCATCGAGGAGCGCTGGATGGGCATGGAATTGAACCGCGCGAAAAGCCCTCCCTGCACATCCCTGAAAATCCGATAAGCGGTGTAGGATATGCCGCTGGCGATGGCCATCAACAAGATACCCGGCAGCATATAGTTCACATAGTTCACGTTTTCGCCCAGGCTCATTTTGATCGCACCGCCGAACACGTAGACGAACAGCATCATCATCATGATCGGCATGATCGCCACCGTGATGATCGTGTCTGGGCTGCGCAGGATATGGCGCATGGAGCGTCCGAACAGGGTGAATGTGTGCCTCATTTACACCGCCTCCTTCTTGCCAATGATGGCGAGGAAGATATCCTCCAATGTCGGCTGCTTTTCAACGTACTCAACTTTGACGGGCGGGAACAGTTTTTTGAGTTCTTCAAGCGTCCCGCTGGCAATAATTCTGCCGCCGTGAAGGATAGCGATTTTATCGGCGAGCTGTTCCGCCTCTTCCAAGTGCTGCGTTGTGAGCAGGATGGTTTTGCCGCCCTCCGCCAGCGCCTTGACGGTTTTCCAAACCTCCAGCCGCGCTTCCGGGTCAAGCCCCGTCGTCGGCTCGTCGAGGAAGATGACGGCGGGCGTTCCGACGAGGCTCATCGCAATATCGAGACGCCGCGTCATGCCGCCGGAATACGTGTCGGCCCGCCGGTTCGCAGCGTCTTTCAGCCCGAAGCGTTCAAGCAGGTGATCCGCTGTTTGCCTGGCATTTGAGACACCGCGCAGTTTGGCAATCAGCAGGAGGTTTTCACGCCCGGTGAGCATGCCGTCAACGGCAGCGAACTGCCCCGTGAGGCTGATGTTCTCGCGCACCTTTTCCGGCTGGCGCGTCGTGTCAAAGCCGCAGATTCGCGCCGTTCCGCCGTCCGGCTTCAGAAGCGTCGAAAGGATTCTGATGATCGTCGTCTTGCCCGCGCCGTTTGAGCCGAGCAGCGCGAAAATCTCGCCGCGCCGCACCGTAAAATCGACGCCTTTCAATACTTTCGTATCTTTGAAAGATTTCCTGAGGCTCTCCACGTGGATTGCGGCTTCCGTCATTTTGAATCCCTCTCCTTTCCGAATTTTTTCTGGATGTCGCGGTTGAGCGCCTCGCGCCAGTTTTCCGTGTATGTCCTGGCGCTGCGCAAGAGTTCGTCGCAGAACGAGGCCACGTCCTCGCCGGTGATCTCCAGAACCCGCTTGCCGTCCGCCGCGCCGGCCTCGAACAGTTCGATCAGGTCGTAATGGATCTTCAGCATGTCAAAGCCGGAACCTGCCGCGAACATCCACATGTGGCTCTGGATTTTCTTGAATACGTATTGATAGTCTTCCGGCAGCGCATCCACCCGCGCCATTTGCTGCCTGTACTCGCGCTTGCTCTCAATCATCTTTTTGATGTTGAAATAGTCATCGAAAAAACCAGACATTTTATTGCTCCTCCTTCAGCTGGTTGATTTTCGACGCGACAAAATCCCATTTTTCCCAGAACTTCTTCAGTTCCTCACGCCCCGCGTCGTTGAGCGCGAAAAACTTGCGCGGCGGCCCCATGTCGGAGGACTTTCGGGTGATCTCCACCAGATTGTTCTTTTCGAGCCGGAGCAGGATGGTGTACACCGTTCCCTCCACCACGTCGGCAAAGCCCAGTGCGTTCAGCCTGCGGGTGATCTCATAGCCGTAGGTATCCCCCCGGCTGATGATTTCGAGGACGCAGCCCTCCAACACGCCCTTCAGCATTTCGGTCAGGTTCTCCATGTCACACCACCTCTAGTTAGCGCTGCTGATATGCAGTAGTACTTACTACCGGTACATCGTAGCACGCAGTAGTTAAAATGTCAATAGGCAGCACAAAAAAATTCAGAGGGGGAGAGGGGCGGGCGATATGGTTGAGGGGGCGTTACTTTGCCCGATTGAGATGTGGATCAATGCGATAGCGTCTGGTTCACCTGGATTCGGATCGCGATATCCGGTAAAAGATCGGGATGGCGGCGAGTTGCATGACGACCGACACGGCGATCATCCATGGCTTCGATATGTCATAGAGCGCGCCCGTCAGCAGGCTCCCCGCAAACCAGGCCGCGCCGAAAGCGGTTTCAAACACGCCAAAGCCCGCCGCGCGATTTGCCTTGGGGACGATGCGGCTGACGACGGATTTCAAAACGGACTCCTGCGCGCCCATGCCGACGCCCCACAAGAGGACGCCCAGCATCGTCGCCCAGAGGTTCGTCAGGCCGAATATGCACACCGCCGAACCGGCTGAAATCGCGGTGGAGAGCATCAGGACCCTGATGCCGCGCTTGTCAAACAGGAAGCCGAACCACAGCGCCGCGAACGCGTCCACGACCATCGCGCCCGCGTAGAGAAGCGGCAGCGTGTCGGCGTCCACCAGCGCAGTCCGGGAGACGTGCAGTGTGATCAGCGGGAAGTCGATGAACCCGAAGGCCAGACAGCAGATGCCCGCGATGTAGATCCAAAACCCCGCGTTCGCCCGGAAGGGCGTTTTTTCGTCCGCCGCCTTTTCAAAATACTCCGGGTGCGGGAACTTGCGCCGGGCGAAGAAGAGCAGCGCGATCGTGATCAGCGCCGGGACGCCCAATACCAGGAAGCACAGCCGGTACGCGTCCAGCTGGTTCCCGTCCCGCTTGACCAGAAGAACGAAAAACAGGATCACCGGCCCCAGGAACGCGCCGATCTGATCGACGAATTCCTGGATCGCGAAGCCCTTGCCCGCGCCCTCCTCGGACGCGGCGAACGAGATGAGCGTGTTCTTCGCGGGCTTCTTGATGGCCTTGCCCACGCGTTCGAGCACGATCAGCGCGCAGGCGAGAACCCAGCCGTTTTCCGGCACCAGCGCCAACGCCGGGATCGCGAGCACATCGACGGCGTACCCCAGGATGGTGAGCAGCCAGTATTTCTTCGTCCGGTCGGTAATGATGCCCGTCAGAAGCCTTAGCGAATAGCCGACGAACTCGCCGAGCCCGGAGACAAACCCGATCACCGCGGCGGACGCGCCGGCCACGCCCAGGTATGCCCCCAAGACGCTGCGCGCGCCCTCGTGCGTCATGTCGGAAAACAGCGCGACGACGCCCATCATCAGGATGAACGACATCGCAGCGGACATATGCCTGCGTTCCTTTTTCATGCCGTTTCACTTCCTGTAAATGTAGTTGGGGCCTAAGCCGCGATCGCCCTGCCCGCCAGCACCGCGGCGACGCCCAGGATCAGGCTGAACAGTATGTACGTTGCGCCCGCCCACGCCCTGCCCGATCCGAACAGGTTGGTGATCTCCAGCGCAAAGGTGGAAAACGTGGTGAAGCCGCCGCAGACGCCCACCCGGAGAAACGCCATCAGGTCGGCGTTCGCGCCTGTGTACTTTGCGGAAAGCCCGGCGAGGATGCCGATGACAAACGCGCCGAGCACGTTGATCGCCAGCGTAATGATCGGAAAGCCGGTTTTGTCCGCAAGCGGGATCAGCGAGAGCAGGTAGCGGCACAGGGTTCCTAGAAATCCGCCCATTCCGATGATCAAACAAGCCCGCATCGGATTCCTCCCGTATGCATAAAAAAGCTGACGAACCCTGCCGCAACAGAAGTCATCAGCTTTTCAGCGGTTTTGGCAGACGCCATGGGAGACATTCATTCCCTAGGTCATTGTAACAAAACGCGGCCGCCTTTTCAATCCTGACCGAAAGCTTAACGCGGGACACGCCGACTTCCACCCCGCTTCGTCTGCCGCGGGGTCAGTGCTGGGGGTATCGCTTCCGGAAACGGGGCAAAGGGTAGATAAAATACACGGATAAGGGCATCCGTGTATTTGAGCCGTGTTGCACATACGGGCCTGTCAAGTTACGATGCTTTATCGTTGACCTTGAGCGTTATTGCTGGAGGTATCTCCGCTTTTCTTTTTTACTTGGCGTGACTTATGCTTGGCGTTGCCCGGCGTAGCTGGAAGTTGTTTCTCTATTTGCTTTTTTCTCACTTGGATGCTCCTTTGCATGCTGGTTTCTATTATATTAGGCAAAACGACGAATTCTATGCATGAAGAAGAAATGCACGATGTTCTACCCGGCCTCGCATCATGGTGATCCCCACCGTCCCTGCCTTATGCAGCGCGCCGAAAACCCACAGGTGTGAGGAAGCGTATGGATTCGCAGCATCTTTCCTTGAAACAGTCTATAAGAAGTCTAATTAAGATTACTAGTTCGGATAAAGCATATAACCATTAACCATAACTCCTATAATACCCCACGCTGTACCAAGTATAGCACCAGCTAAAACATCTCTTGGGTAGTGCATCCCAACATAAATTCGTGTAATTCCAACCAATAAGGCAGTAGCGTACAATAGTATCCACAGATAGATATTAACATGATAATAGTGCACAATTAATGAAGCCAGGAAAAATGCTTGACCTGTATGGCCGCTTGGGAATGATCTTCCACTTGCTTTAGAACCGACAATGCGTATCTTTTTCAACTTGATATATGGTCTAACACGGCGAATGAATAATTTCATTATTTCAATCATTAACCCTAAGGTGATTACGCCAAAAATAAGTGAATAGGCAAAAAGCTTGATTTCGGTAAAGTAAAAAACAAATGCAAGTATTAATGCGAAAATAAAACTTCCAAGCTGAGTAAGCCCCAGCATTAGCCAATCCAATAAAGGAGGTCGGTTCCCACGTGAGTTAAAAAGCAAGAAAATCCATTCATCGGCTTTTTGACCTTCATTCCAAGTAACCGAGATGGTTATTAGACTGAAGAATATCAACAGAGTTACCACAGCTGTATTTGCTTTTATTGAGACCAATAATTTTGCCCAAAAATCATTGGGCATCTGTGCTGATATAAGTACCAAAATAATTAAAAGACTTATTATCCAATAGGAATGCTTGACATGACTTGTCCGATCAATAAGCTTTTTGAAAACGTCTGGAACTTGTAATTCCGGAATTTTAATTTCTTTTATTGTTTTCCTGTCTCTATCTTCCAAAAAAATCACCTCATTTGCTCAAATCTTCGATTTCCGTTGTAGGCACCAATACTGACAGGGCGCGTTTTTGGATATCTATTTTGACTGAACCCTCACCAATCTTTATGCCATCTGCCATGATTGGCATAGAAGGGACGGTGTTAATTGCTACACTGTGTGCTCGGAAATGCTGTATGCTAGGGTCTCGTATAAAATCCGTTCCGGGGCTCTTAACCGCTTGTCGTAATAAGTCTAGTTTCGATTGATCTGCAGTAAACAAAACATCGAATAGCCCATCATCAAACGAATCTTTTGAGCCTACTTGAAAATGGCGAAGAATATAAGGCATATTAGATATTAGTACCACATGCCCGGAAATATTGACTTCCGTTTCATTATCCAAAAGAACTTGTATTTCAGATGGTTGAGTGGTCGTTATAGTAGCTAAAAAATCGCCAATCCGTGTTAAATCACCATGCAGAATGCCATCGGCAGATGGAAATAGAGATGAAACCAGTCCAATGGAACAAACTTCAATACAAGGCGTACTGAAATTGTTACAAGTACAATTGCCAATATCTATTTTGGTGTGTCGGCCGGTTGAGAGAACAGCAACTGATGATGGAATATCTGTTGAAATTCCTAGACTGAACGCAATATTATTTTGAGTGCCGGTTGGTATAATGCCGAGAATTGCATTTGTGCCTATCAATTCTTTGGCAACAGATGAAACGGTGCCATCACCTCCGCAAGCTATAAACAAACGAACTCCTTGTTCAATAGCCTCTTGTATGGCTTTGTGCAAATCACAGCTTGGTTCTATTAAGTAAGGCTCTGATGGAATATTCGTAGCCTGTAACTCTTTAACTACTTCCATGAATTTCCTGGCTGCTTCATCGGCTGCACCGGCATTGGGATTAAAAATGAGTTTAGCATGTGAACTGCGCTTTTTTGCTTTGTAGATTCCCATACTAAATTCCTTTCTTATAAATTTGATCAATTATTAGCCGCTATCTAGCATATCCAATAAAAGTTTGACCAAACAAACAACCTTCAGACATATTATTTATTTCCAAGTTATTGAGGATGTAAGCAGATATTGCATTGCGGAAATCCTTCACCTGCACGGCCCTAATCCACTGATCTCATGCGATCAATAAAGCGATTCCGCCATCCTATGCCCCTCTGTTCATTGGGGTACCCTTTTACACGGCGCTGATGGGGTTTTCTTCCGTCGGCGCTCGCCATAGAATACCATGATGGAATACCTCCAGCCGCTGAATGCCCGTGTTGCCATATGGCACATCGGCGTAATGGGCGATGCGGGCGAACAGTTTTACGTGTCCTTGCAAGACGTCCGCAGCATCACGCTGAACAAAAAAGGAACCGTGCTGGCTGATGGATTTCAGCGCACGGTTCGGACGCGTGAGAACTTCTTCACGCAGTTTCAGTCAGGTGCCAAATTGAAACGGCAGTTCAGACTGGAAATTCGGACGCCTTGCTCACATCACAGCGAAGGACACTTTTTGGTGTTCCCATCCATGGAATTAATCTTTCAAACACTTATGAAGCGCGCCGCGGGTTGGTTTCAGGAATACGAGCTCTCTGAATCGGAGATGATTGCGAAACAACTGGCAAGCGTTGCGCAGATCACCCGGTACGAGCTTCGCACCGAGCCATTCTATCATGATAAGTCGTTGATCATTGGGTATCAGGGCTATTTCGAGGTGAAACTGAGCGGCACAGAAGCGGAGACCCGTCTGAGCGGGATGATGCTTATGCTCGCGGATTAAGCCGATATTCACGATATGCACCACTCATACACAGTTTGTGCATCCTTTGAATACCCGTGGACGGATCTCGGCTTCCCGTCCATTGTAAGCCCCTATGGAGTCGACGACGAAGGAATAGGAAGTATGAATGATCTCCGCAATAGAGGTGTTCGACACACGCCACCCCCTGATGGGGTAAGAGCCCTTGACCTGAAGCTCGACCTCCTGACCGCGCGTTATGGAGAAGGGGGAAGAGCTTCGTGCGATCATTCCGGCGAAGCGGGAGCCTTTTGCACCGCCTACCAATTCGATCGTGACGCTGGGCGGCGCACCTTCATCGCCGCTCGACGAGGTTTGCATCACGTCTTCATATAGCGGCGCTTCCGTATCCGCCGGAATTCCCGGATCGGAAGGGGGTATTTCGGTGGTATCGGGCGTCGAATCGGCGGGCGCCGAAGGTTCCGGCGATTCTTTAACCGCCGAGGTAACGGTCGGCTCGTCCGAAAAAGGCTCGGTTGTGTCGGGCGTCGGGCTGACGGTTACCGAAGGTTCCGGTGATTCTTCTGCCGCCGGGACTGAGATAGATCCATCCGGGGCATCGCCCGTACCAGCCGCTGTGTCGACAAGAAACGTCGAGAACAACAGGCACATGGATATCAGAAGCGCCATCCGTTTGCGGAATTTGATATTCACGGTTTGATTACCCTCGACTTTCATAAGTAATCGCCAGCAATGGCTGTGACGTAGACCCTGATGCAGTGAACGCGGTGGCGAGCATAGGAACTCTAATCAACAGGTCAATACTATGCCTAATTATACCAATGCCTGCTTAAGGTTGTAAGGCAATCAACTAGAATTTACATTAGGGTAACATTATTAGTGGCCTGATTCGACGCTGGCCACAACACCGGATTTCGTCTTTGGCGAGTGGGTGCATCATTGCACGATTACACGGGGGCCTTTGGAGATTAGTGTATTTTTGGCAATGTTTTCCGCCACCGGCCCACGCCTAAATGCCGCCTGTGAGCCCGACCGTGCATTCCTGCAAAAAGAATTTGCGGGTTTTTTCCGGCACAAAAATACGCATACTTCTTGTAAAAGGAGGTATGCGTATTGTCTGTCAAGCAATCTGTTTCGCTGTTTTCCCTAGGTGCGCTGGGCTACATGGGCATCGAGGTGCTCGCGCGCGGCCACAGCCACTGGACGATGGGCCTGACCGGCGGGTTATGCCTGCTGGGAATGGTGAACATCCACCGCCGCGCCGCTCATTGGCCGCTGCTGGCTCGCTGCGCGGCCGGTGCCGTGCTGGTCACGGCCGCCGAGCTGGCGGTCGGGCTGACCGTCAACCGGCTGCTAATGTGGAACGTGTGGGATTATTCGGCCCGCTGGCTCAATCTGTGGGGCCAAATCTGCCCGCGCTTTACGATGTATTGGTTCTTGCTCAACGTGCCGGTAGCGCTGATCTGCGATCGGAGCGGCACCTGCTCCGCCACTTCGTAGCCCCACCTCACCCCAATTGCCGCGACACAACGGGGGAATGGGGGCAATCGCGGGTGGGTGCATCATTACACCATTACACGGGAGCCTTTGGAGATCGTGTATTTATGAGTTCTCCAAGGCGCATTTTTCTGACACGCGCTCGCGTCGGATTCCCACCTGTGAGCCCGCCCGTGTATTCCTGCAAAAAGAGCGCCAAAAGCCAGGATTCAGGGGTGATTTGCAGGCAAACAAAAAAGCCCACCGCAACCGGTGAGCTTAATTGCACCAACTAATGTCGGTATTGATGGTGAGGTTTAATGGGCGCAAACCAATAACAGGACGAAACTGTAACGGTATGCCTTCCGGTGGAGTGCAAGGAGATCAAGCGGTACAAGAACATCGAGATCCCGGACGACCTCAAGAAGCTGCAGTATTAGGATTTCAAAATTCGACGTACCGCTGAACGGCGCGATCACATTCAAGATTATGTTCGAGCCGGGCGTTCTGCCCGAGGAATTCTCTCTGACACGGGAGCGGAAAACGCGGCAGCCCATGCCTCAGAGCACTGAGCCGCAGGTGGTGGCGGATGAGGCGGCAGAGGGAGCGCAGCCCGCCGACTCGCTCCCCGCTGAAACGGTGGAAGCCCTAGCGCAGGCGCTGGAGGAAGCGCAGGCGGCCGGTGAACAGGTGGATGCACTGGCCGAGGCGGTAGCGAACGGCGAGGCAATCAAGACCGAGATCATTGGAGATGAAGCCACGGGCCGGGTGCTGGTGATCACGGCGGAGATGGAGAGCGCCGCGGTCGCAGCGCAGCCCGAGAACGACCCACCGGCCAGGAAGCCGGCGCCTAAGGGCAGGGGTAAGAAAGACGGCGACGGAGATTACCGACAATTAGCCTCAACACCACGAAAAACCCCGGCTCGTTGTCCGGGGTTTTTTAGCCTCCAAAGAGGCATCGCCATAAAAGCCTATCTCCTCCCTTGCAATGCCTTGAGCGTTTTGTTGATCTTGCCCGCCTCCCTGCTGTCCAGATGCCAGCTGAACAAATTGACGGCGAGGTAGACGATCAAGACAGCAAGCACAAAACTGGCTGTGTCGCCGAAACCGTGCAGAATCCCGGCCCAATATCCAAACGCGATCAGCAGCGCTTCCAGTAGCGCGAAGTGGAAAATCTTGCGAATCAGCGCTTGACGAAACGTCAACTCCTTGCGAGAGTATGTGGCAAGGGAGGGCACAAGGCTCACCAATCCGAAAATGAGGGGCGAAAAATACCCTGCGTAGCTGATCTTTGCCGTTGGGTCAAGGCTCAGGCCCAGGATACCGATAGCCGCCGTCACACATGTCGTGATGATGAAGTACTCCATCAGGCATCTTTTTAAAAAGGCTTTCAGGCTCATGCTTCTTCACCCAGCAATCTTTTTTTCAATTCCGGCACATACTGCCGCGAGATGATGACTTCCTCTCCGCCAAACATGGTCGCCGAGAACCTGCCGTTCAGGATGGGGCGCACATGATCCACCTTCATCAGGTTGATGACGAAGGATTTTGAACACCTGAAAAACTTTCTGTCCTCATGTGCCATTTCAAACTCGTACAGTTTGCACTTGAGTTCATAGGCCTTTTTTGCGGTATAGGCGAACACCCGGTTTTCCACTGCCTCCACATACAGGATGTCCTGCAAAGCGATCTGAATCACGCGCTCCTCGATATAGCCCGCCAGCGTCACCCCAGTGGATTTCACAAAACGAACAATACTCTTGACATCCTCATTCACTTCATGGCAGTGGACAGTAACCTGCTCGTCCATGTCCCTGCCGATCTTTTTGACGGAGACCTTCAAAGCGCCACCTCTAAACTGGCCGCTGCTGATGGGCGCTTACATCCCGTGAAGCGGCACTGGCAGCGTGTGTGTGATGGATCATCCACACATCATTATAGCATATAAGGGTGACGTCATCAATTTCCTATGGCGTTCCAGTCAGACTGCGAAGCGCCTTCATTAAGGCGCGCAGGATGGTACCTTAATCGTCCCATCCCACGCATCTCGGCGTCAGTATTCCGTTTGCAGATGCAGGTCCATTCCCTTCAGCGCATGGTTGAAGAACTTCAGCACGATTTGATTCATTGTCTCAATGCAGTACCGACTGTCCACCTGGCCGGTACCCAACATGCGCGCCAGTATCGGGGAAAAGAGCGGCAGATCGGTAAAATTCAAATGGCCTGAACCGCGGATCACGGCATTGTATGCCTCCGAAGTGTGCGCGCTGGCGGCGAGGTTGTCGTAGGCAGTTCCCAGTTTACGGGCCTCTGCGTAATGGTCTTCGTTGTACAGGTTCAGAAGGGGAACCGGGTAAGGCGTTTCGTTCAGGACGGGGTGCCCATCCACAAACGCGACCTCCTCGCCGAACATGGTGCCGTCGATCACGGCGACAGCATCCACGTCCGAACGCTCCCTGCCTAATTGAGCGGCGGTGGCGCCGCCGAGCGAATGGCCGAACAGCCCGATTTTGCCAGGATCAATTAATGAGAGAACTGTTTTCGGTATTTTACCACTTCCGTTGTGCAGGATTTCATCCAAGACGAAATTTATATCGGCGGTGCGTAGTGCCAGCCATTCGTGTGACTTGTCATAGGAGGTCTTTTCGTCGTACGCTCCGTTCGTGATATTGATCGCATCGTTCAGAAAATCCAGGTTCACCAGCGTGGCGCTCCCGTCGGTATGCCGGGCGTAAAAGGAATGTGAACTATGATCGATGCTGCAAACGACATACCCGTTGCTTGCGAGGTCCTCGAACGTCGAAAGATTGCTGCCGCGAAAGCCAAACGCCCCGTGTGAAAAGATAATGAGTGGAAAGGTGCCCACATCGGCCACATCGGCCGTATCGGCGGGATACCAGAACTGCACAGTCAGTTTTCTGCTCTCAACGGTCTTCGAGTAGGGATCGGCCCGGGACGCATCCACAAGCGTTACGCTCTGGGTGTCCGCATGAAAGGGGCCGGTCGGGGGGACTTCACTGAATTGCGGAAACAGGATGCCGGGCAGGATGCAAAACGAGACGAGAACGCAGCCGCTGAGGCAGGAGAGTGCCGCGGAGAACACCTTGAACTTCTTTTCTTTTTGGGGATGTCTTACGAGGCGCACAGCGCCAAGGACGGCCGAAACAGCCAGCAGCAGAAATAACCCTGTCCAGCGAAATCCCCACCTATACACGCCTGAAATCAGCAGTAGGGAGAACACGGCAAACGAGAAAATCCGTATCAAACGCATCGCTCGATGCTGCCAACTTTTTGTGGCTGCGCGATAAAAAAAGGATGCGATCTGTACGCCGAGGGCAATGAGCAGGGTGACGGTTCCAAGCATAAATGATACTCCCTTTCGTCTGAGGTCATGGGCAGTATAGATCATTTGCCCAGGCCACTCAAGGGATTGACATGTAAGTTGCGTTTATCTGAAGTGAGTTGCACAAAAGTTGGCCCAAGCTACGGGTGGGTGCATCAGTACACGATTACACGGGAGCCTTTGGAGATCGTGTATTTTTGAGTGCCCGTGAGGCGCATTTTTCTGCCACCCGCCCACGTCGAAAAGCCGCCTGTGAGCCCGCCCGTGTATTCCTGCAAAATAGGCGAAAAAAAGCCAGTATTTCATGGCGAATTTGCAGGGATACAAAAAAGCCCGCCGTAACCGGCGAGCTTATTTGCACCAACTAATGTCGGTATTGATGGCGGAAGAGGTGGGATTCGAACCCACGGAGCCTTTCAGCTCACCTGATTTCGAGTCAGGCCCGTTATGACCACTTCGATACTCTTCCACACTGTGCAGAGCGCATTGATAATTATAGCGTATGAGGGTGCTCATGTCAAGGTGTCAGGGAGAATTTTCATGTCGTGGCAGGAACATCGGATGCTGATGTGATGGAAAATCCGGCAGGGGCGAACCGAAAGATGGAAGCCATAAGACATGGGATTCGAGGGAGAGAGAAGAGACTCGGAAGCCCGATTCGGATTCGAAGGTTCTGCCGCCCGGTAGGCGAAGCCGGGATGCGACGTAGAACAGTGAACAGGGAGGCGCAGCCGGGATGCGAAGGAGTACGGTGAACAGTGGGCGCGGGGTTTTGAACCGATCCGAAGTGGGGGAGGGGTTTAAAAGCCTGATTCGGATTTGAAGGCTCTGCAGTCCTGGAGGCGCAGCCGGGATGCGACGGAGCACTGTGAACAGGGATGCATCGGAGCATGGCGAATAGCGGGCGATGGGTGTTGGAACCGTGATCCGTGGTGGGGGAGGGGTTTAGAAGCCCTCTTCAGATTCGAAGGCTCTACCATCAGAGAGGCGAAGACGGACGCACCAGAGCGCGGGGAAAGGGGCGTGAAAGCGCTTGTTGGCGGCGCGGTCGCCGTATTTGTCGTCGCCCACGACAGGACAGCCGATGAGCGCCATCTGGGCGCGGATCTGGTGGGTGCGGCCGGTGCCCAGGTTAATCTCGACCAGGGTGGTTTCGCCGCGCCGCTCGATCACGCGGTATTTGAGCGATGCGCGCATCGCGCCGGGGTGGTTCGGGCCGGTTTCCTTAACGAGCGCGGCGTCCGCGTCCTTTCTGAGGTAGTGGACCAGTTCGCCCTCCGGTTTCTCCGGGCAGCCGATCACCAGGCAGCGGTAGGTCTTTTCGATCAGGTGGTTTTTGAAGGCGTCGGTGAGGTATGCGCGGATGTCTTCCGTGAGCGCCAGAAGCGTGACACCGCCGGTGCCCGCGTCCAGCCGGTGGCAGAGCTCGGCGGAAGGGTACAACGCGCGCGCGCGGCTAAGCAGCGTGTCCTCGCCTATGCCGTCTGCGTCCACATCCACCGGCAGGCCCTGGGGTTTCTGAAGCGCCAGGATATGGCCGTCCTCGTACAGCACCTTGGCTGGCGCGGTCAGAAAGCGGTCGTCAATGTAGACGGCCAGTTGGTCGCCGCCGGATACGACCGCGTCCTCGCCGGAGCGCGCGCCGTTCACGCGGACGTCCCGGCGCTTCATGGCATTGCGGAGAATGTGGCCGGGGCACATCGGAAACGAGCGTGAAAGATAGCGTGCGAGCGACATCGCCCGCACGCCTTCCGCTACCGTAATCTGCCTCACAGTTTGATGATCCAGCCGTGGGGATCGGGGAGCCGGCCGTACTGGATGCCGGTCAGTGTGTCGTAGAAGTCCTGGGTGTATTTTCCGATCTTTCCGTCGCCGAAGGTCACGCACTCCTCGCCGTAGCACAACGTGCCAACGGGAGATACCACCGCGGCGGTGCCGGTGCCGAAGGCCTCGGTCACGCGGCCGGATTTCGCGCCCTCCACGATTTCGTCGATGGAGACCTTGCGCTCCTCTGCCTCAAGGCCCGCGTCCTTGGCCAGGGTCAGCACGGAATCCCTTGTGATGCCGGAGAGGATGGAGCCGTTGAGCATGGGCGTCACGATCTTGCCGTCGATGACGAACATCATGTTCATCGCGCCGACTTCCTCGACGTACTTCTGCTCGATGCCGTCCAGCCACAGTACCTGAGCGTAGCCCTTCTTCTTGGCGACGTCGCCCGCCTTGAGGGAGGCCGCGTAGTTGCCGCCGGTCTTTGCAAAGCCCACGCCGCCGCGCACGGCGCGCACGTACTTGTCCTCCACGTAGATGCCCACCGGTTCGAGCCCGCTGGCGTAGTAGGCGCCCACCGGCGACAGGATGATGCAGAATTTGTAGTTATGGCCGCTGCGGACGCCCACGAAGGGGTCCGTCGCGATGATGAACGGGCGGATGTAGAGCGTGGTGCCGGGCGAGGAGGGCGTCCACTCCTTGTCGGCTTCCAGAAGCTTCAGAAGGCCCGCCATCGCAACCTCCACGTCAAACTGGGGGATGGCCATGCGCTCGGCGGACACGTTCATACGGCGGAAGTTGTCGCGCGGGCGGAACAGCTGGAAGCCGTCTTCCGTGCGGTACATCTTCAGGCCCTCGAAGATGGTCTGGCTGTAGTGCAGCACCATCGCGGCCGGGGACAGCTCAAAGTTGTGGAAGGGCGTTACCCGGGGATCGTGCCAGCCCTTCTCCACCGAATAGTCCATTTCGAACATATAGTCGGTGAAAATTCGGCCAAAGCCCAGAGTGGTTTCGTCGGTGGGTTTGGCTTTCAGCGTTTCGGCCGGCACAAAGCGGATTTCCATGTTTAGCCCCTCCATTCCAAATGTTTACCGCCTAGTATACACCCGGAAGATTACGGATGCAAGGTTTTGGCCGACAAAATCCTCCGGAATATACGGGAAATGAGTGCGTTCAGCCCGAAAAAGCAGGGGACCGCCGCGGCGACGGCGATGGCGAGCGCCTGGAGCGAGGCGGGGGAGAGCGCCGTCAGCTCGAAAAACGACGGGAATCCAAGGAGCGCCACGGCCAAAGTCACCGTTGACAGCAGGAACACCCCGGCGCGCTTCAGGTTCAGTGGCCAGCAGGAGGCAAGGAGCACCATCAGGCCCACCGCCACCAGGTAGAGTGTCGCCAGCGTCCCGCCCTCCGTGCCCGAAAGCCCGCGGGACGCCGCCAGCGCCGACAGGATCCACGCGCCCAGCGCGATGGTCAGGCCGCCCGGCAGCGCCTTGGAAAGCACATAGGGCATGAAGCGCCCCTCGACGCGGGTCCGGTTGGGTTCGAGGGCCAACAGGAACGACGGCATGCCCACCGAGGCCGTGGAGAACAGCGTCAGTTGGATCGGCACGAAGGGGTAGCCCGCGCCGGTGATGAGCGACAGGAGGCTCAAAAGGAACGAGAACACCGTCTTGGTCAGGAACAGCGAGGCCGAGCGGCGGATGTTGTTGATGACCCTGCGGCCCTCCATCACCACCTCGGGCATCGAGGCGAAGTTGCAGTCGAGCAGCACGAGGCTGGCCACCTGCCGCGCCGCGTCGCTGCCGGAGGCCATCGCCACCGAGCAGTCGGCCTCCTTCAGCGCCGGGATATCGTTCACGCCGTCGCCGGTCATGGCCACGGTGTGGCCCTGGGCCTTCAAGGCGCGCACCAGCAGGCGCTTCTGCTGGGGCGTGACCCGTCCGAACACCGCATAGCGGGGAGCGGCGTCCGTGACGGCCTGATCGGTTTTGAGTGTGGAGGCATCCACGAACTGCTCGGCGTTCTTGACGCCCGCGCGGACCGCGATGGCCGACACGGTCACCGCGTCGTCGCCGGAGATCACCTTGATCGTCACGCCCTCTTTTTCAAAGAACTTCAGCGTGTCCGGCGCTTCCGGGCGGATCTCGTCGGAGAGCAGCACCAGCGCCAGCGGCGTGAGGCCCGCAGGCAGCCTGTCCTCCGGGAGGGCGTTCTTGCAGCTCGCCAGCACCAGCACCCGAAGCGCGCCCGACGCGCAGGACGCGACTTTTTGTTTGACCGCCTCGTCCGCGTCCGGCAGCACGAACTGCGGCGCGCCCAGCACCACGGCGCAGCCGTCCACCTCCGCACCCGACCACTTGCGGGCCGACGAGAACGGCACGACGCGGCCGGTTTTCACGCCATTGGGCGCGGGGAAGCGGGGCATGAGCGCCTTGGACGTGGAATCCGAACCGCCGACGGCCATCAGCATCGCGCCCAGCGCGAGCGCCGCTTCCGCCTCGTCCCCGTTCAGCGGCTCAAGCCGCTCGAACGACATGTTGCCGGAGGTGATGGTGCCGGTCTTGTCCAGGCACAATACGTCCACCCGTGCCAGGTCCTCCATGGAGTACAGTGACTGCACCAGCGTCTTGCGCCGCGCCAGGCGCACCACGCCCACCGCCAGCGCCACGCTGGTTAAGAGCACCAGCCCTTCCGGGATCATGCCCACCATCGCCGCGACGGTCGAGATCACGCTGTCCTGAACCTGCCCGCCGCCGAGCCAGTACTGCCGGGCGAACAGGATCAGCCCCAGCGGAATGATGACGAAGCTCATGCCACGGATCAGCGCGTTCAGCGCCTTCATCAGCTCGGACTTCGCGTTCTTTTCTTCCTTGGCCTCGCGGGAGAGCGTCGCAGCGTAGGTCGCGTCGCCAACGCGCTCCGCCTGCGCGACGCATTTTCCGGATACGATGAAGCTGCCGGATTTCAGTTCGTCGCCCGGCCTCTTCTTGACGGGAAGGCTCTCGCCGGTCAAAAGCGACTCGTCCGCCTCGACCTCGCCGCCCCGGAGGATCGCGTCCGCCAGAATCTGGTTGCCCGTCTCGAACAGCATCAGGTCGTCCAGCACCACGCGCTCGACGGGGATGGTTTCGGTCTTTCCGTCCCGGAGGACCCTCGCCGCGGGCGCGACCACCAGCTTCAGCTTTTCCACTGTCTTCTTGGCGCGGATCGCCTGATAGGTGCCGATGACGGCGTTGGTGAACACCACGCCCATGAAGAGGGCGTTCCGGAAGGAGCCGACCGCCAGCACCGCGATGGCTAGCCCTAAGTTCAGAAAGTTGAACAGCGTCAGAAGGTTTTCGCTGAGGATGCGCGAAACCGACTTGCCGACCTTCAGCCGCTCGCGGTTGTCCAGCCCCTGCGCCTCGCGCTCCCGAACCTCACGCGCAGTGAGGCCCGTCTCGAGCGGCGGCGCAAACCTCGTTACGTCTCCCATGCGCGATACATCTCCTCAAACCGGAGCGGCTGCACGCGGCCGTCCGTGGCGGCGACCACGCCGTCCACGAACGCCTGCTCGTCCCGGCACTTGACCAGGAGCGTCAGCGTGACCGTCTCCGTAAATGTCTTTTCCTCGATCTCGACAGGCTGACTCTTGAGATGATATTCCACCCGCCCGAGCAGCGGGTAGTCCACGTCCATGGCGTAGCGCGCGGTGGGGTACATGTTGCCGACGCCCGAGGCGTCCACCGCCACCTGTGCGCCCTGCGCGTAGGCGCGCACGAGGCCGCCCGCGCCCAAGAGGACCCCGCCGAAGTAGCGGGTGACCACCAGGACGCAGTCGGTGAGGCCCTTCGCGCGCAGCACCTCGAGGACCGGCATCCCCGCCGTGCCGGAGGGTTCGCCGTCGTCCGAGTAGCGCATGACGCCCATGTTCACGCCCAGGATGTAGGCGTAGACGTTGTGGCTGGCCTCGCGGTGCTTCGCGCGGATCTCGCCAATGAAGGCGATCGCTTCGGCCTCCGTGGAGACCGGCGCGCCGGTACCGATAAAGCGCGACTTGCTGACGATAAACTCGTCAGCGCCGCGCTTCATCAAAGTTTTGTAGGGGTTTGTCATTGGTCAAGGAACACGCGGTGGTAGCTCTTCTTGCCGCGCCGGAGGAGCAGCCCTTCCCGAAGCTGTTCGACGGTGGCGCGCGCGTCCGCTTCGGTCACCTTCTCGTCGCCCACGTACAGCCCGCCGCCTTCGATGGCCTTGCGCGCCTCGCCCTTGGACTTGGTCAGGCCCGTTAGCGCGCAGAGCGCGACAAGTCGGCTGTCCTCATTGAACTGATCCAGCGTGATGTGGGTGGTGGGGATATTGGCCATGTCGCCGCCGCCGCTGAAGAGCGCCTCGGCCGCGGTGCGCGCCTTGGTCGCCTCCTCCTCGCCGTGGATGAGCTTCGTCACCTCGAACGCCAGCGTCCGCTTGGCTTCGTTGATGCCGGAGCCTTCGAGCGATGCGAGGCGCTTGACCTCCTCCATCGGCAGGAAGGTGAGGAGGGCCAGGCACTTCTCCACGTCCTGATCGTCGACATTGCGGAAGTACTGGTAGAACTCGTAGGGGCTGGTGCGGTTCGGGTCCAGCCACAGCGCGCCCTTCTCGGTCTTGCCCATCTTGCGGCCGTCGTGGGTCAGGAGGAGCTTGAACGTCAGCGCGAAGGCGGGCTTGCCCTCCTTGCGGCGGATCAGGTCCGCGCCGGAGAGGATGTTGCTCCACTGGTCGTCGCCGCCGGTCTGCAGTACGCAGTTGTGGCGGTAGAACAGCTCCAGAAAGTCGTAGCTCTGCATCAGCATGTAGTTGAATTCGAGGAACGTGAGGCCCTTTTCAAGGCGCTGCTTGTAGCAATCGGCGGTCAGCATGCGGTTGACCGAGAAGAGCGAGCCCACATCCCGGAGGAAATCCACGTACTTGAGCGTGCGCAGCCAGTCGGCGTTGTTGGCCATGATGGCCCGGTTCGGGATGTCGCTGGTGAAGTCGAGGAAGCGCTCCATCTGCTTTTTGACGGCGAGCGCGTTATTGTCGATGTCCTCCACCGTCAGCATCCGGCGCATGTCGGTCTTGCCGGACGGGTCGCCCACCATGGCGGTGCCCGCGCCCATCAGGGCGATGGGGCGGTGGCCGGCCTTCTGCAGGTGGCTCATCGCCATGATCGGGATGTAGTGGCCGATGTGCAGGCTGTCCGCCGTCGGGTCAAAGCCCGTGTAGTAGGTGACGCACTCGCCCGATTGGAACAGCTTCTCCAGCTCTTCCTCAAATGTGATCTGCGCGACAAATCCGCGTTCGCGCAGGATGTCCAGTCCTGATTTCATGGAAAGAACCCTCCGTCTGATTCAAAGTTACTGATTCAGTGTCTCCAGGATCACCTGGGTCAGGCGCGCCATGCCCTCCTCCACGTCCTCAAACTTCCCATTGGAGAAGTTGAGGCGCATGGTGTTCAGGCGACCGCCGTCAAAGTAGAAGTGGGTGCCGGGCACGAAGGCGACGTTGCGCTCGACCGCTTTTTTGAGCATTTCCAGCGCGTTGACGCCCTCCGGAAGCGCCGCCCAGACGAAGAGGCCACCTTCGGGCCGAGTGTGGGTGATGGAGCTTGGGAGCAGGTCCAGCTTCGCAAGCATCACATCGAGGCGCGCCTTGTAGTCCGCCGAGATGCGCGCGAGGTGCTCTTCCATCCGGCCGCTGCGCAGGTACCCGTCCACGATCGCCTGGCTGAGAAGCGGCGAGTGCACGTCGGTCGCCTGCTTGCCGATGATCATCTTCTTCAGGAGTTCTTCCTGGTCCACCACCGCGTAGCCAACGCGGAGGCCCGGCGCGATCACCTTGGAGAAGCTGCCCAGGTATACCACCCAGCCCTCCTTGTCGAAGGACTTGATGGAGGGCAGCGGGTTGCCTTCAAAGCGCACGTCGCGGTACGGATCGTCCTCGGCCAGGATCACGCCATACTTCGCGGCGAGTTCCGCCAGTTTTTCGCGCCGTTCAAAGGCCAGCGTGCGGCCGGTGGGGTTCTGGAAGGTGGGGATGACGTACATCAGCTTCGGGCGGTATCGCCGGATCGCCTCCTCCGCCGCCTCGACAATCACGCCGCCCTCGTCGGTTTCGAGGGCTTTGAGGTCCGCCCGGTAGGTGCGCAGCGTGTGCAGCGCCCCGAGGAAAGTGGGGGACTCCACCAGTACGCAGTCGCCCGGATCGATGAGCGCCTTGCACAATAGGTCCATCGCCTGCTGGGAGCCCTGCGTGGGGAGTACCTGCGCGGGATTCGCGTTTACGCCCGCGCGGCGCGCGAACTCCACGACGCTCTCGCGAAGCGGCATAAAGCCCTCGGTCGCGCCGTATTGCAAGAGCATCCAGCCGTGCTTTTCCAGCGCCTTCTGGCCCAGTTCGGAGATGACATCCGGCTCCAGCGCGCTCGCCGCCGGGTTGCCGCCCGCAAACGAGATCATGCCGGGCTTGGCGAGAAGGTGGAAGATTTCGCGGATGGCGCTGCCGCTGAGCGAACGCATTTGGCTGGCGAGCATGTCCTGATTGAATTTCATTTTCTTCCCTCCCGGTAATAAAAAACCGCCTGCCCCGCACGGGGAAGGCGGCTGAAGACCGCGGTACCACTTCCGTTCGCCGCCTGCGGCGGCCTTGGGGCGCTTTCACGGTCGCCAGTCGTCGGGGGCTACTGCCCTTTGAGGGTTCGCCCGCACCGCTCCGGGATGTATTCGGCTTCGTCCGCGCGCCCCCTTCCACCAACCGGGGGCTCTCTTGAGCGCGGGATCGGAGCGTACTCTTCCCTTCATCGCGTTTCCCTGATGATACCATCCCGCCTGGCTTTTGTCAACCGGAGACAAAGAATTCACGCGAAGACAAAGAATTCACGCGAAGTACTTCAGAATCGTTTCCCGCGTTTTCTCGTCATGGCGTCCGTTGCACCATCGGGAACGAGCTCTCGCTGGGCCACACGCGCACCGACTGCTTGATCTTCGCCTTTTTCAAGATGCTGTTGGCGGCCACGCGGGCCTTCGTGTAGCGGAACATCTCGTCCAGCGACACAATGCTGTTGTGGTTTAAGTCGGCGCTCAGTTGATCGACCTTTTCCCAGTCATCCGCACGAATGCCGCCGCCCGCCGCCAGGTGATAGGTGAAGAGCGAGAAATCTTCATAGGGGTAGATGTAGGATTCTTCCGTTGAGGCGCTGGCGGTCAGAATCCTGTACTTGTTCTTGAACTCGGAGCCTGCCAGCGAGGTCTTCGCGGAGAGGTTGGAGCCTGAACCCGTAGCGCTGAACGCGGACACGACGCGGCTGGTGATGGCGTCCGGATCGGCAGGCAGCGCAGCCTTGGCGCCTAATGACTTGTTGCGGATGAACCAGCCGGAGAAGCAGCTGTCGATCATCACCACCACGGTGCCGGGCAGCCTGTCCAGGTACTGACGGACTTCATCCACCGACACGAGGCCGCCGTCCGTGCCCACCAGCGAGCCGTCGCCAGCGCCATGGCCGGAGTAGTAGAAGTAGGTTACGTCGTCCGCATCCACGCCCCAAGAGGCCATCTGGTCCAGCCTGCCGCGGATTCCCGAAGCTGTCTGGTCCGGCGCGAGTGTCACGTTCACGTTCTTGCCGCCGCCGAAATCACTGTTCACCAGCATGCTTCGAACCATACCGGCATCGTTGCGGGGTCCGTTCAGGTGAAGGCCGGGGTCAAAGTAATTTTCCTGCCCGATGACCAGCGCGCGGAAGGTGGTGGTGAAGTAGCCGACGCTGACCGCGCACCGGGCGACGGTATTCCCGGAGCGGGTTTTGGCGGTGATGGTGGCCTTGCCGAACTTGTGTCCCGTGACCGCGCCGCCCTTCACCGAGGCGACGGAAGTGTTGCTGCTGCCCCAGGTGACGCGCTGGTCGGTGGCGTCGGCGGGGGAGACGGTGGCGGTGAGGCTGGCTGTCCCGCCGATGTTGACCGGAAGACTCGCCGCGCTCAGTGTAAGCCCGTTCGGAACCACCGGCTTCACGACCACGGTGCAGTACGCCTTTTTTTTGGACCCGTCAGCCGCGCGGCACTGGATGACCGCGACGCCCGGATTCAGCGGCGTGACGTAGCCGGTCGTCTTGTCCACCGACGCCACCGAAGGTCTGGAGCTGGACCAGGTGACCGACGGGTTGTCCGCGTTTGACGGCGTTGGCTTCGAGGTCAGTTGGACGCCGACCCGCTTTGATAGGAGCGTGACGCTCTTTTTATTCAGCGTCAGCGCCCTCACCGGGAGCCGACGGACGGTGACCACGCATTTGGCGGTCGTCTTGCCCGCTGTGGCGTAGACGTAGGCGGTGCCGAGTTTTTTTGCGGTCAACCTGCCCGCCGCGTCGACTTCCACGACGCTGGACGGGCTGCTCCGCCAGGTGACGACGGGCGCAGGGGAGCCGTCCGTGGTCTTTACGGTCGCGCTCAATGTCACGGTATTGTTGCGGTCCTCGACCAAGCCCAGTGTGTACGATGAGCGCAGCGTCACGCGCACCGTGGAGGCGGCAAGCGCCGTTAGGTGTGTCATGAGCAGCGCGAGGGCGGCGATGAGCGCGATCAGTTTCTTCGCGTTAGGCCGCCCGACCGTGGTTTGGATCATTCTGGCCTCCCCGGAATCATTGCCCGACCGAGTAGTTGGGGGCTTCTTTCGTAATGGAGATGTCGTGCGGGTGGCTCTCGATGAGCCCGGCGTTGGTGATGCGAATGAATTCCGCCTCGGTGCGCAGCGCCTGGATCGTCGGCGTCCCGCAGTAGCCCATGCCGCTTCGAAGGCCGCCCATCAGCTGGAACACGGTTTCAGACAGGAAGCCCTTGTAGGGCACGCGGCCCTCGACACCTTCGGGCACCAGCTTCTTGGCGTCCTCCTGGAAGTAGCGGTCCTTGCTGCCCTCGGCCATCGCGCCGAGCGAGCCCATGCCGCGGTACACCTTGAAGGAGCGGCCCTGGTAGATCTCCACCGCGCCGGGGCTCTCGTCGGTGCCCGCGAAGAGGCTTCCGATCATGACCGCCGTCGCGCCCGCCGCGATGGCCTTGGTCACGTCGCCGGAGTACTTGATGCCGCCGTCGGCGATGATGACTTTGCCCAGCTTGTCGGCCGCCTCCGCGCAGTCCGCGATGGCGGTGATCTGCGGCACGCCGATGCCCGCCACCACGCGGGTGGTGCAGATGGAGCCGGGGCCGATGCCCACCTTGACCACGTCCGCGCCCGCCTGGATCAGGTCGGTCGTGGCCTGGGCGGTGGCGACGTTGCCCGCGATGATGCGCAGGTTCGGGTACTTGCTTCGAACCTTCGCGACCATCTGCAGTACGCCCGCCGAATGGCCGTGGGCGGTGTCGATGGCGACGGCATCCACGTGCGCGTCCACCAGCGCCTTGACGCGGTCCATCGCGTCGTGGGAGACGCCCACCGCCGCGGCAGCGAGCAGCCGCCCTTCTTTATCTTTTGCGGAGAAGGGGTACTTGACCGCCTTCTGGATGTCCTTGATGGTGATGAGCCCGCGCAGGTTCCCCTCGGCGTCCACCAGCGGCAGCTTTTCCACCTTGTGCTTGGCGAGGATCTGCTTGGCCCCCTCCAGCGTGGTGCCCACCGGCGCGGTAATGAGGTTCTGGCTCGTCATGTAGGTGGAGACGGGCACGTCGAACTCGGTGACGAAGCGCAGGTCGCGGTTGGTGAGGATGCCCACCAGCTTTCCGTCCTTCGTGATGGGCACGCCGGAGATTCGGTAGCGCTCCATCAGCTTCAGCGCGTCGCTGGTCAGGTCGTCCGGCTCCAGAAAGAACGGGTCGCTGATGACGCCGTTTTCGCTGCGCTTGACCTTGTCCACCTGCATGGCCTGCTCGGCGATGGACATGTTTTTGTGGATCACGCCCAGACCGCCCTCCCGAGCCATGGCGATGGCGAGGCGCGCGTCGGTGACGGTGTCCATCGCGGCGGACAAAAGCGGAATGTTGAGGTTCAGCCCCTCGCACAGCGCGACCGAGAGATCGACGTCCTTGGGCAGTACCGTGCTATGACGCGGGACCAGCAGCACGTCGTCAAAGGTCAGGCCCTCCCGAATTGTTCCCAACATACGTTCCTCCCAATTTGTGGTTTGGGCAAGTATAGCAAGCGGCATCCGGCTTGTCAACCAGCGTTGTTTGAATAATTCGCGTACGTTTCCGCCTGCGCCGCCGGGGGTGGCGAAGCCGCCTGAACGGGGGCCTTGGGCTCCAGCAGCACCGTCAGAAGCCAGAAGAGGAGCGCGCAGAGCAGCGCGCCGACGAATAGGAATGTCACGCTTGCCACCCGCCCGGCCGACGTCTTGTGGCCTGTCTGCCCTACCGCATCCCGCTCGAAGGCGCGCAGCACCTGGCTGCAGGCCGGGGCGTTCGGGCAGGGGGTCAAAAGCAGCTTCTCGCTGAGCGTTTCGATGCGGGCTTCCATCTCGCGCCGCCCGAGCCCGGAGGCGCGCTGCAGCCGCGACAAAAGCCTTCGCTGCCCCTCCTTGACGCCGGGCGCGCTGAGCGACAGCGCCTGCCCGGCCTGGGCGGCCTTGAGCCCGCAGCCGTAGGTGAGCAGCATCAGCCGCTGGGTGCGCGGGGATTCCCGCTCCACGCGGCCCAGCAGCGCCGTCTCCTCGCCCGTGAGGTTCACGCCCGAGGGCAGCGCCCAATCCAGTTCAAACCCGCCGACCGAGCGGATCCGCCTCAGTTCCGTCATCGCCACCGCGCGGAGGGCGTAGGCGATGCCCTCGTGAAAGCTCATCCGCTCCCGCCACTCGCCCCGCCGGAGGAACGCCTCGAGCAGCGCGCTTCTGAGCACGTACTCCGCCAGTTCCAGGTTCCCCGTCAGCGCGAAGGCGCACTGGAATAGCTCGTCGTACATCGGCCGGACGCGCTCGATGAAGCCGTGGGGGTCGTCGATGGAGCGCTTCATTTTACGGCCATTCCTTCGCGATGCCGTCAAAGACCGGCTTCATGCGCTCGTAGATGCCGCTGTAAACCTCGTAGACCCGCTTGTACTTGTCCTGCCAGGCGGGGTTGACGGCGTGCTGAGAGCGCGCCCGCACGATGCCGCAAGCCTCTTCATAGTCCTTGAAGATGCCGATGCCCACGCCCGCGGTCATGGCCGCGCCCAGGCTCGTGCCCTCGCCCGGCGCGTAGTGGACGCTGGTGGGTACGCCGAAGACGCTGGCGAAGATGTCCGGCCACAGGCCGCTGCCCGCGCCGCCGCCGGTCAGCATGATGGAGCCGATCGGCGCGCCGTTTTCCGCCATGATGCGGGCGACGGTGTTGAGCGAGAACGCCACGCCCTCGTAGAGTGCGCGGGCCACGTGCCGCTGGTCGTGGTAGAGCGAGAAGCCCACGAGGCAGCCCTTGGTGTTCGGGTCCCAGTAGGGAGTGCGCTCGCCCATCAGGGTATTGAGGAACAACACGCCCTCCGCGCCCGGCTCCACCTGCCGCGCCATGTTCTCAATGCGCGAATGGTCGGCGCTGGAGAGCCTCCGTCCGTCGGAGAGCAGGTTGTTTGTCGCCCAGTCGTAGGCGGACGCGGCGGTCTGCACCACGCCCAGCGAGTGGTTGATCTCGCCGTCCATGTCGAGGTAGTTGAAGATGCGCTGCCTGTCGTCGAGGAGCGGCGTCGGCGTCAACTGCGAAACCCACGCGCTGGAGCCGATGCAGCAGTAGCCCGCGCCCGGCTTGTAAAGCCCCGCGCCGCGCCCGGCGCACGCACCGTCGCCGCCGCCGATGGCCACGGGCGTCCCGGGCAGAAGGCCTGTGAGCTTTGCCACCTCGCGGGTGATGCGGCCGGTCACATCCGAGCCCTTGAGCACCTGGGGCATTTTCGCCACGTCCAGGCCCAGTTCCGTTAAAAGATCAGAGGCCCAGACCTTTTTGTTGAGGTCGAGCGCGATGGTCAGCGACGCGTCTGAGTAGTCGGTAAAGCCCACGCGGCCGGTGAGCCTGGCGTACAGGTAGTCCTTGGTGTTGAGCCACCAGCGGGTCTTGCGGTAGACGTCGGGCAGGTGCCCTCGCATCCACAGGATCTTGGGCAGCGTGAAGTGGTGGTCCAGCCGGTTTCCGGTCATGCGGTAGAAGTCGTCCCGGGAGATCGCCTTCTCGATGGCCTGCGCCTCCCGCCATGCGCGGGAGTCCGAATGGATGATGTTGGGGTAGAGCGCGCGGCCTTCTTCGGAGGTGGCAATGCAGCCGTTCATAGTACCCGAAAGCCCCACGCACGCGATGTCGGCGGGGTTGACCTGAGTCAAAAGCTCCTTGACGCCATCGATGATCGAATCCAGAAGCACATCCGGGTTCTGTTCGGCCCAGTTGGGTTTCGGGTAGTCGGTGGAGTACTCCTTTTTGACGACGCACATGATGGCGCCCTTGGGGTCGAACACCGAGCACTTGCTGCCGGTGGTGCCCGCGTCGCAGGTCAGGATCAGGTTCTTCGCCATGTTGTGCCTCCGGATCAGATGGTATTTGCCAAGTCGACCATCTATATTTTCTTCTGTCCCGCGCGTTTCTTTTTTGCGCGCTTTGTGGATTCCTCGCCCGCCGCCGCGCCCACGATGGAGACCAGCGCCGCCGTCAGCGTCATGCCGAAGGAGAGCGGCGGGAGGCCCGCGATGAGCCAGTGCATGGCGGTCGCGATGACGGGTGGCAGCCAGAACGCCGCGAAGGGGTTCACGCCCAGCCGGACCATGAAAAACGCCGTCACCGCGCCGGACAGCGGCACAAGGCCCCACATGAGCGCCGCGTACAGGGGGCCCGCCATTGCCTGATCGGTCAAAAGCGCCGCCACCGCCAGCGCCGTTACCGCGGCCATGATCGCGGCCTGCCCCAAGATGAGCCACGGCCAGCGCCGTTTCATACGCAGCATCTCCGCTCCGTTCTCGCAAGTTTTTCTTATTATAGCATTTTTTAACGGTTCTTATCAAGCGCGCGCGAAGCGTCGTTTTCGGAACTTTTGATGTCGAAGCGCCGTCAAAATTTACGTTCACACTCGCGCCGGCTCTGTCCGGCGCGCTGCTTTGGGATTACTAGGACGAGGGGTTGAGCGCATGGACTACAAGAGCCTGGGCATGAGAATCCGCAAGCGCCGCAAGGCGATGCGGATGACGCAGGAAGAGCTGGCCAAAAAACTGGGGCTTTCGCTCTCCTTCCTGGGGCACATTGAGCGGGGCACCCGCAAGGCCAGCGTGGAGACGCTGGTGGCCATCGCCAACGAGCTGAGCCTTTCGATCGATTTCATGCTGCAGGATTCCCTGAACGACAGGGTGCTGCAGAAGACCCCGGCCAGCGGCCGCCAGCGGGTGGTGCTGGAGGAGATCGCGAAGATCATCACCGACAATCTGGAAGAGTGGGAGACATAAGGGCGTTGAAAATCCGCCGGGCGGCTTTTCAACGCGAAGGAAGAAAAGCTGCGGGAGCTTGAAATTCTCTGGAATTTCCGGGCTGCTCCCTGACTTAAGGAGTTGTTTCCTCCACCAGTGTGCGCACTGGTTATGGAAACCGTTTCCGGCGCTCAGGTCGCCGGAAACGATTTGATAAGCACGGTGAGGCGCGATAGTGCAAGAAACCGGCGCAAGCATCAGTCTGCTTGCGCCGGTTGGATATTTTTGGAAAATCAGGACAGTGCGTAAGGTTCGAAGAGTTCTTCCCCGGTGCCGAGCCGCCAGCACTCGGTGAAGCCCGCGGCCAGCAGCATTTCGACCGAGAGGCCGAAGGCGCAGTCGATGAAGCGCGCGTCGTGACAGTCGCCGCTGATGATGGTCCGGCCGCCCAGTTCCCGCCACCGCGCGAGCAAAAGCGGGGAAGGGTAGGGGTCAACCCGCCAGCCCCGGGCGATCGCGCCGGTGTTGATCTCGAGCAGCGCGCCCGTCCCCGCCACGCGCTCCAGTGCCTCGAGCGCGGGGCCGGTGTACCTGGGGTCGGCCTCGTCAAAGAAGCCGCAGCGCGCGTTGAGCTTTTTCACCAGGTCGAAGTGGCCGATGATATCCGGCCGGAAAGCGGTCACGTAGTCCGCGTGCCGGGCGAAGTAGTCCGCGGCCAAATGGTAGGGGTCGCCGCCGTAGCCTTCCCGGATCATGCGGCGCACGTTCTCCTCGGTGCTGTCCACCGAGAGGTGGCCGTCGGCGATTTGCAGGTAGTGTGTGGAGCCGATCACGTACTCGTAGGCCGTCCGGTCATACAGCGCGTAGGAATCCCGCTCGATGCCCAGCCGGATTTTCATGCGGCCTTCGTACTCGCCCTTCAGGGCTTGAACCTCTGCGCGGTAGGCGGCGTCGCTTTCAGTGGTCAGGCAGTATTCCTCGTCGAAGGGCTGCATGCCGTGCTCGGAAAAGCCGAAGGACACAAAGCCCGCCTCAAACGCAGCGCCCGCCATCTCCGAAGGCGTGTTTGTCCCGTCCACGTAACGCGTGTGGTTGTGGGGCGACGACAATACCTTTGTCACAGGCAGCGAACCCCGTAGACGGTGTCCAGCGTGCCGATCTTCCCACACAGTTCCGACGAAATCGCGTCGTCCAGGTCCAGCGCGGTGTAGGCGTACTTCCCGCGGGAGCGGTTGACCATGCCGCCGATGTTGATGTTGGAAGCGGCGATCAGCGCGGTGATCGCGCCCACCACGCCCTGCACGTTGGCGTGCAGCACGCAGACGCGGTGGCCCGCGATGTCGCCCAGCTCGCAGTCCGGATAGTTGACAGAGTTCCGGATCGCCCCGCGGCGCAGGTAATCGTCGATCTGGCAGCTGGCCATGACCACGCAGTTGTCCTCGCTCTCCGGCGTGGACGCGCCCAGGTGCGGGATGGCGATGACTCCCTTCTCACCGATCAGTTCGTCCTCCGGGAAGTCGGTGACGTAGGCGCGGATCTGGCGGTTCTCGATGGCGGCAAGCACATCCTTGTTGACCACCAGCTCGCCGCGGGAGAGGTTGATGAGCGTCGAGCCTTTTTTCATCTTGCTCAGGGTCGCGGCGTTAAAGATGCCGCGGGTCTCGTCCATCAGCGGGATGTGGATGGACACGTAGTCGCTCTTGGCCAGCAGTTCATCCTGGCTGGCCACGCGGTGCACCGAGCGGGACAGCATCCACGCGTGTTCAACGGTGATGAACGGGTCGAAACCGATGACGTTCATGTCAAGCCCAGCGCCCGCGTTGGCCACCATGACGCCCACGCCGCCGAGGCCGATGATGCCCAGCGTCTTTCCGCGAAGCTCGGGGCCGACGAACTTGCTCTTGCCCTTCTCCACGAGCTTGGGCACCTCCGCGCCCATGCCCTTGAGCGTCTTCACCCACTCGATGCCCTTGATGATCTTGCGGGAGGACAATAGCAGCGCCGCCACCGCCAGCTCGCGCACGGCGTTCGCGTTCGCGCCGGGGGTGTTGAACACCACCACGCCCTTTAAGGACAGCGCCTCGATGGGGATGTTGTTGACGCCCGCGCCCGCTCTCGCCACGGCGAGCAGCGTGTGGGGCAATTCCAGCTTGTGCATGTCGGCGCTGCGCACCAAAATGGCGTCGGCGTCCACCGCGTCCGCGCTCACGGCGTACTGATCCTTGGGAAGGTAATCCCTGTAGATGGGCGCGATTTCATTGAGCGTCTTGATTGTATACATTAGGCCCTCCCCGCTTCGAAGCGCTTCAAAAAGTCGACAAGCGCCTGAACGCCCTCTACGGGCATGGCGTTGTAGATGCTGGCGCGCATGCCGCCCGCCGAGCGGTGGCCCTTGAGGTTGATGAGCCCCGCCTTTGCCGCTTCCTTGACGAAGGCGTCGTCCGTCGCCTCGTCGCCCGTTCTGAAGGTGACGTTCATGCGGGAGCGCCAGGGAGCCTCGGCCACGCCGTTAAAGAGCTTGCTCTCGTCCAGGAAGCCGTAGAGGAGGTTCGCCTTCTCGATGTTGACCTTCTCGATGGCGCTCACGCCGCCCAGGTTTTTCAGCCACTTCAGGCACAGCCCCGCCATGTAGATGGAGTAGGTGGTGGGGGTGTTGTACATGGAGTCGGCGTCGGCCATCTTCTTCCAGCTCAGGATGTTGGGGGTCATGGGCATCTCGCGGCCCAGGAGGTCCTTCCGCACGATCACAAGGGTCACGCCCGCCGGGCCGATGTTCTTCTGCGCGCCCGCGTAGATCACGCCGAAGTCCTTCACGTCGTACACCTCGGACAGGATGTTCGAGGACATGTCGGCCACCAGCGGCACGCTTCCCGTCCTGGGGATGGCCGTGAACCGGGTGCCGAAGATGGTGTTATTGGTGGTGATGTGCACGTAGTCCGCCTCCGGATCGATCGCAGCGGGGTCTACGTCGGGGACGCGGGTGTAGCCCGTTTCGCGGGAGCTCGCGACCGCGCGGGCGTTGCCGTACTTCCTGGCCTCGATCATGGCGTTGTGGGCGAAGCTGCCGCTGTCCACGTAGTCGGCCTTGCCGCTCCCGGTCAGAAGGTTCATGGGGATCGCGGCAAACTGTCCCGTCGCGCCGCCCTGCAGAAGAAGCACCGCGTATTCGTCGGGGATGAGCATCAGTTCCCGGATCAGCGCCACCGTCTCGTCAAAGATCTCCAGGTACATCTTGGACCGGTGGCTCATCTCCATCACGGAAACGCCTGTATTTTTATACGAGGTCATCTCGCGCGCGGCGGTCTCCAGCGCTTCCAGCGGCATCACGGCAGGCCCGGGCGCGAAATTGAAAACGCGGTTCATCGTTGAACGCCTCCCCGTTTGTCTTTTCCCATTGTATGCGCAATAGCCTTCGAACGGAAGGGGCTTTGCCGGGCGCGCTGCCACCGCGGCGATGCCCCTGGGGGCGCGGGCGCTTTCGCGTTGTACAATGGAAGATTGCCGATGATTATACAAGAAACGCCGCGCTCGCGCAAGCGCGACCGGCGGCGGATTCAAGTTAATTTCTGACCCTGTGAAAAGCCGGATTTTTTGAAGGGCTGCGGCGTTTTGGGATCAGTCGCTGCGCATCAGGTAGTAGAACGCGCGGCCGGTGACGTCGCACACGCGCAAAACCGGCGTGCCCTCGAACACCGGGAGGCTCAGCCGCCCGGTCAGCGCCGGGTTCTTCTGGGTGCGCTCCTCCCGCGCCATCAGGTGGAACGCGCCGCCGCGCAGGTACCCCGCGCCCCAGTTGTCCACCGCGTCGAGGCCCTTCATTGCGCGCTGGACAAGGCCCTCCTCCAGCTCAAACGCGTCCAGCGACAGCTCGTAGAAGCCCACGCCGAGCAGCATCGAGCAGGCGGCGGACGGCTCGCCCTCGGATGGCGGCGCGTCGATGAGCATCTGCGCGCCCATCAGGCGCTTCCGAACCGTCAGGTGGGAGAGGGGGCTCACGTCCACGCCCACGAAGCGGCGGCCCTCCAGCCGCGCGGCCTCAAGCGTGGTGCCGGAACCCGCGAACAAGTCCATTACCAGGTCGCCGGGGCGGGAGGCGCACCGCACGATGCGGGTGAGCAAGCTCAGCGGCTTCTGCGTGTCGTAGCCGGTTCGCTGCGGGTCCTTCTGCTGCAGGTGGCTCACGTCGTCCCACACGTCGCCGGGGTAGGCGGGCTCGTCTTCGTAGTAGGTGTAGATCTTGCCGCCGGAGCGGATCGACCGGTACACCCGGCCGTCGGTGTCCACGTGCCGCTTCATGTGGTTGCGGCGCGCGTCCGCGCGCTCGACGGGCACGGCGGCGATGTTGAAGAAGTAGCGCCGGCCCTTGCGGTAGAACAGGATGTTGTCGTGCTTGCGGCTGAAGTAGCGCTTGGCGCGGCCGCCGGTCTGGTAGGCCCAGATGATCTCGTTGAGGAAGTTGGACTCCCCGAAGATATCGTCCGCGATCAGGCGAAGGCGCGCGCTGGCGCGGGCGTCCACGTGCAGGAACAATACGCCGCTCTCCGAGAGCAGCGCGTGCGCGGTTCGGAGCGCGTCTTCCAGCATGCGGTCATACGCTTCCCGCGGCAGGTCGTCCCGGTAGGCGGTCTGCAAAAGCGTGCCCTGGCCGCTCTTCCACTCCTTTTCGCCCACCCTTGTGCGCATGGCGAAGGTGTCGCCGGTGGAAAACGGCGGGTCGATGTAGATGAGCTGCGCCTTGCCCGCGTACTTTTCCAGAAGGACAGGCGCTGCGGATGCGACTTCCCGAGCATAAAACTCGCCGCGCGGCGCTTCGCCCGGCGTCAGTTCCCGCTCAACCCGCACCCGTTCCAGCCGCATGCCGCCACCCCCAATGATTTAAGCCATTATAGCACAAACCGGCGCCGGAAGTCACGCAAAATGTCGCCTCGAGACTTGACTTAACCCCGGCGCGGTATACAATCGTCATCGAAAAATTGACGGGAAGATGATGAGCTTCATAATGATACTAAACGTATCTTGCAGAAAACGACAAGGAAGAATCCTTCATGCGGAGGATAATCTGCATCCTGATTTGCCTTTTCATTGCATCGCACGCTGCGCGATTCCGCATCTATCCACGCCTCTTTTTCACGATTCTTAAAATCGCATGATTTCCTCGGGTGGTGATGTCGCGCAACCTGTTGCCAATCGTAACAACTTTCTTTTTCATCTCCGAATATTCTTTGTTTCTATCTTTAAGCTTGGAACTGAAGAAGGTTTTTACCTTTGGCGTAAGCCATTCGTTCCCGCTCGCATCGACTCGGTTTCGCATTTGCGCGTATGTGGGAGTATCCAATTCCGGGATCAGGCCAAACGTAAGGAGCGCATGGGAATTATAGCAATGCGGCAATTTGCATCCGTGCCCCACCGGAGGCAGGTGGATGGGCTCGTCCACCTTTTGAAAGATGTTGACTCCATTGCCCTGGTTGTAGCATTTGCGCGCATAGCCGTTGCCGAGGTCCAGGTAGAACGACCACGCCCCGGCGTAACAGAATTCCTTGCGTTTCACATAATAGGTGCTCAGTTTAAACTTGAACATATCGGAATCGAAGGAACTCCAGATGTTTTTGTATTCGTCCAGCGAGTAATCGGTCATAATTGGTATATTGGGATCGTTGTCCTTTCTTCCCACGGTCAAGTGGCACAGCACATCCGTGCCCATTTTCTCCTGGAAAATCCGCTTAATCTCCGGTATCTTGGGCACGAGAGAATCGAAGACTGTCATCTCAATCGTGAACGAGCAGCCCGCCTGCTGCACGAGATGGACATTTTCGAAGAAGACATCCATCAGGTTCAGCCGCACCAATTCTTCGTAATGGAAAGAGAACTTGATAATAAGCCTCTCCAGCGCTTCCTGCGGGTAGGTGTTTACGATTTCCTCAAAGCGTTTCTTCAAGCTTCCGTTGGTAACGATCTCGACATAATGGCCTTCCAGCAATAGTTCCCGAACATAGTCCACGGTTTCATGGGGTATAAGCGTTTCCCCCCCACCGCACGTGTTAATATAGCACGGGCCGCCCAGGCGCTTTTGAGAAAGAGCCTTTCGGATCTCCTCTGCGGAATACGGAAAAACAGGCAGAGCGTTATCAAATTGCTTATGCTGGGTGATGTAACAATACGCACATCGAAAATTGCACGTCGTTACCGGATTGTGTGCCAAAATAAGCTTGGATATCTTCTCCATCATATCAAACGTCCTTCCTTTTACTACGACCGACTGCTCGCCCAGCTTTACCCAAGAACGCTATGGAAAGCAAAACAAGCATCAGCGTAAGGACTTGCCCCGCTATGTTGGCGAGCGTATTCTTCAGAAAATTGGGGATTTTGGCATGCTATCCTCACAACACTGTCATTTCCCGCTTGAGTTAAGGCAAGCCAGTATATTGATCAATTGCCAGTCTGAAATTCATATCCTCTGCGCCAACTCGCTGAATAAAGCAGATAAACTGTCGTTTGTGAACCGGCAATGGTCCATCCCAATGAGTTCAGGAATCAGGCTGAGCGCCTTTTCCGGTGTCTCCGCGAACCGGACATACTGCAACTCTTTGATCCATTGATACACGCCTGCGACCTTGCCTGTCAGGTTATCCATCGCAATGCAAGGAGTTCCGGTAATCGCGGCAAACAGCATACAGTGAAGCCTGTCTGTAATGACCAGTCGGGACGAAGCGAACTCTTCCAACTTGTGTATAAACGCGCTCTCACGTTCTGCAAGGTTGACGCCCCGGTGCAGATTGGTGGAAGAACGACGGAAGGGGATATTCTCCTCAGTCAAATACGTGATAAAGTCCTGGACAGCAGAATCAGAAGTCACTTTTTCGCAGTCCCGCCGGAAGCACAAAAGCACACCTTCGCGAACGAAAGACAGATTCGAATAATTGAGAAATAAAACCATGTCCGGTGCCAGAATACAGTTTTCAGAATGAGAAATAAGTCCGTTTGTCAGGACAAAATCATAGGAGGCTCGATCGCGCAGGCAGAAAATCAAATCTTCATGGCGTGGATAGATGCTTTTTGCCTTAAGCAATTCCGCCTGCCCATTTTCATCCGCATCATAGTACACCGTTTGGGGAAAAACAATGATCCTGTTGCGGGGACAACGCTCAATGATTTCCCGGGCCGTGTCCTCGTTGTGCTGCCAAAGCGTACCCAGCCAACCACCCCCGGAAATCGCAATGATATCCTCGGGTTGGACACAGCGAAACAGTTTTTCAGATGAATGCCGGTATACCGGCATCGGAATTTCCACCACCGATAGGTCCGGCCGATAAACTTGCAAAAGTTTCTGTTCGGCGATCGCAATGGCATGGTCGCCCAAATTCCCGTGCTCAGGAGTTCCAATCAGCAAAATTCGTTGCTTATGATCACTTGTTTTCAGTAGCCGAGATAGCCTTCGGTTATGATCACTATAGAGCACGCCTTTCGGGCTCTTCAGGATCAAAGAAAAGAGCTTATTAGCCTTGGACAATGATCCCAAGGTCCATATCGCCAGGGGGTAGAGCGAATGATTCAAACAAAGCAGATGAATTTTTCGGCTGCCGAAATACCGAAAAGTATGAGCGGCTCGAAGAATTGCTCTTCGATTCGACACCGATTCCTTTCTTTCCCTGGCATCCAGTCCGTGATACAAAGTTAAAGCGGTAGTGAGCATGTGCATCGCCCACCGCCGGATAAGCTCTTTTACTTCGCTTTCAAAGTCGCCGTCTGTATAAAGTCGCAGTATTTCTTGGAAAACCGCACAGTAGCCCTCAAAATTCCTCGATGTTTTCCTCGCCGACATGATTGAGTTTGCGCGTTCCAGTCGATAATACAGCGAGCGTGGCAAATGTACGGCACACTGGGCGTGCAAAAACAGAAGAAAAGTATACAACTCATCCTCATGAAGAATGCCTTTGTAAAACGCCAACGCGTATTGTCGAATAAACTGCGTGCTGATAAATGTCAACGGCACAGCAGAGCGGTACTCGCTATGCTCTCTAAGTTTGCGCAGAACTTGACAACCTTTTTCCGGCCGGTAGGAATGCTTGCGGATATACCAGTCGGCTTTATGAGAGCCTTTACCGGCATTGTCCTCATAAACGCTAACCGCGTCAAAAAAAACAAAATCTGCACCGGCACCCTCCGCGGCATGGTACAGCTCGTCTATAGCCGTTTGCGCGATGGTATCGTCGCTGTCCAGAAAGTATACATAATCTCCGTTGCAAGCCGAAAATCCTGCGTTGCGCGCGTCAGAAAGACCGCCGTTGCGCTTGTGTATGACCGTTATCCTGCGGTCTTTCCAGGCGTATTCATCGCAGATTGCACCGCAGCCGTCGGGGGAGCCGTCGTCCACCAGTATGATTTCCAAGTTCGTATACGTTTGCGCCAAAACACTGTCCACACACTGACGCAGATATTTTTCCACATCATATATAGGGATCACGATGCTGACCAGCTTCTGTGTGTCCAAAATCTGGGTTCCTCCCTCTTATCCGCGAACAGCGTGACATAAAACAGCTTACTTTCTACTGTGACCGAGACTCGCGGGTACTGAAGCGAACACTCTGAGGAAGCGCTAAAATCCGCCTGTTTTCTCTGAGTGGCTTCCAGTAGCAATGGGAGCAACAAAAATAATTCTAGCAGGATCTTATCTCAGTGTCAAACGGTTATTAAAGCGGGGTTGTAGGGCAACGATCATAATGGTTTTGACCAGATCCCCGCAAACATACCAAAGTCCAAGTTGGGAAGTTCCCATCCGGGGAAGGGCTTCCCTTGTACCGCTTGGCTGCGGGCGTTCAAGGGCGGCGCAGCCCGTTCATATACCCTTGACGGGCAGGTCTCCAAGGTCCGAAAACCATTCAAAAAGTGCGGAATTTGTTAAATTGCCTTCCGCGCTTGATGGTTTTCCCGCGAAAGCCTATAATATTTCCATAAATGGATGAAAGAGGCGTTCAAATGCTGGACATCAACCTGATCCGGTCGAACCCGGAATTCGTCAAGGAAGGGCTGGCCAAGAAGGGTTCGAGCGCCAACCTGGACGAGCTTCTCGAAATGGACCAGAAGCGCCGCGCGCTGGTCGCCGAAAATGAGGCGATCAAGGCCGAACGTAACCGCCTGAGCAAGGACATCCCGGCGATGAAGAAGCGGGGCGAGGATACCGCGGCCCTGATGGACAAGCTCAAGGAGATGGCCGACCGCGTCAAGGCGCTGGACGAGGAACAGGGCGCCGTCGAAAAGGACATCGAAACTTTCCTTCTGAAACTGCCGAACCTGCCCGCGGAGGGCGTCGTGCCCGGCGGCAAGGAATTTAATCAGGTGGTCAAGACTTTCGGGCAGAAGCCGTCCTGGCCCTTCGAGCCGAAAAACCATGTGGAGCTGTGTACGGAACTGGGCCTCATCGACTACGAACGCGGCGTCAAGATCGGCGGAAACGGCTACTGGCTGTACACCGACCTGGGCGCGCGGCTGGAGTGGGCGCTGCTCAACTACTTCATCACCGAGCACATCAAGGACGGCTACACCTTCATGCTGCCGCCCCACATCCTGACCTACGAGTGCGGCAAGACCGCCGGGCAGTTCCCGAAGTTCGAGGAGGACGTGTACCATCTGGAGGAAGAAGAGCGGAAGGAGAAGGACTTCCACT
>JAEZHK010000004.1 GCA_023416655.1 Bacillota bacterium | reverse complement strand
GGCGTCGGCGTCGGCTTGGGCGTCGGCGTCGGCTTGGGCGTCGGCGTCGGCTTGACGACCTGTATCTTGCAGCTCTTCTTTTTGCCCCCACTGTAAGTGGTCACGGTGATCGTAGCCTTCCCCGCTTTCCGGGCGGTGACCAACCCGCTGGAGGAGACCTTCGCAATGCCGCTGTTGCTGGAACTCCATTTCACATTCCGGTTGGCGGCGTTTTCCGGCAGTACCGTGGCACTGATCTGCCTTTGTTCGCCCACCACCATCATCACAGAAGTTGCATCCAATGAAACCGATCTGACCGCCACCGGCTTGATCGTCACCTTTGTGATGTCCTTGACGGAAGTCCTTGTGGCGGAGTAGAAGCGGATGTCCGCCCTGCCGGGCACACCGATGACCTGAAAGTTCAGGCTGACGGTATGATAGCTTTTGGATGGGACGCTCGTACTGGACAGAAAGGTCAGTTTCGTATCGTCGTAGAGGTATCTCAAATCCGCCAGCGCCGCCGCGGTGGCGGGGCTCACTTTTACCTTGATTGTAAAGGTAGCGAATTGCTCCGGAGACGCGCTGGTTGGCGCGGAAATGGACTTGATCGGTCCCGTCGCCTTCCGAAGCGCGGCCAGTTCTCCCATCGGCGTAGGCCGCACGACCAGGCCGGGCCGGACCTCTGCGCCGCTTTCGGCGCTTTCCCCCGCCGCCGTCATCCCGACCAGCAGGACTGCCGTCAACACGAAGATCAGCAAATTCGCCAGAACCTTCATGAACCTGCGATTCATTCCAACACCTCATCCATCATTGATCATGCACAACCAAACAACAATCTCCGGCAAACGCGTAAAATACCAGATACACAATCCGTTAAGTATATTATACGATTATTGTCAACAAATGTAAATCATAATTTTTGCGATACATGGCGAAAGATGATTCGTTCAACCGCACTGCCTGCGGGGCTGAACCAGGAATTTGCGCTTCATTCTTGCTTCCACGCCGAAAAGGCCTCCGGCTCTCTGGCGAGCTGACCGGAGGCCCGAAATGGACTGGCAGTATGTGGCCTATACGAATTCCGTAAAGTAAGAAATGTGATTGTTAATGAAGTTTCCCCGAGGAAAAGGCTTCCAGCGCCTTGGAGAGCTGATCGGGGCAGGAAGTGCCCTTGCCGTCGCAGTCGATGCCGCGAAGCCTCTCGATCACATCCTCGATTTTCATGCCTTTGACGAGGTTGGAGATGCCCTGCAGGTTGCCGTCGCACCCATCTTTGAACCGCACGTTCTGCAGAACGCCGTCCTCCACGTCAAATTCGATGGACCTCGAACAGGTGCCCTTGGTTTTGTACGTCATGGTGTCGCCTCCCGAATGATTTTGTCCGCGGCGGCCTCCACCGCCTCCGCAATCCTAAGCGCGGTCTTGATGTAGACCTCCGGCGGCCCGCCGTAGGGGTCGTCGATGTCGCCAAGCAGTCCTGCGTAGCCGCGCAGCGTCTCCACGCGGCCGCCGGGGAACACGATTTTCAAGTAGTCCGCCTGCGCCCGCGTCATGGTCAGGATCAGCGCGCCGGTTGGGTCCGCGTCTACCATGGGCCGCGCCCGGTGCAGGTTGAGCGAAATGCCCAGCTCCTTCATTGCGAGGCAGGCGTTCCAACTGGCGGGCGCGCCCGCCGTCGCCGAAAGCCCCGCGGACTCCACTGCAATGTCCTCCCGCCCCCTTGCCTTCAGCGCGCGCTTTAAGAGCGCCTCGGCCATGGGGCTTCTGCAGGTGTTGCCCGCGCACACAAACAATACGCGCATTTTCCCCTCACACCCCCAGGATCAGACTAACTAAAAACCTCGTCGCACCTTCCAATCGTTCCCGGCGACCCGCGCGCCGGGAATCGGTTTCCGAAATCAGTGCGAACACTGGTGGAGGAAACAGTACCTTAAGTCAGTGAGCCGCCCGAAAATTCCAGAGAATTTCAGGCTCGCGCAGTCCACTTCTTATGCGTTGAAAAGCCGCCCGGCGGATTTTCAACGCACATCCAGGATGTCAAACGCCGCCGCCCTGCCCAGGCGGTTCATGACCGCGAGGCCCACGCCCGCCGTATCCACCGCCTCCGCGAAGATCCGCTCGATCCCATCCCCGTCCATCTCGCGAAGTGCCTGGAAGAGCGCGGCGGCGGCCGCTTCCGGCGTCTCGCCCAGCGGGCGCGCGCGGCGCGCGCCGTACCGCTCCGCAGAAGACGCGAGGATGGCGCATTTCTCGCCTCGGGTTACCGCCCCGTCGTACAATTCCGCGATCGCGCGGGCCACTTCATCTTTCCCGCCCCGCACGATGGTAAGCCGCCCGTTGGGCGCGTAATGCCGGTACTTCATGCCGGGCGAGCGCGCGGTTTCGCCCTCTCGGAGGGGCCGCATCGCACTCTCGTCCACCCGCACGGCGCCGAGGGCCTGTTCGATCATCTCAGGCGTCACGCCGCCGGGGCGCAGGATCCTGGGCGTCTCGCCGGTCATATCCACGACGGTGGATTCCAGCCCCACCTGGCAAGGCCCGCCGTCCAGCACCATGTCGATGCGGCCGTCCATGTCCTCGAGGACGTGTTCCGCCCGCGTAGGGCTTGGCCGCCCGGAGCGGTTGGCGCTGGGCGCGGCCACCGGCACGCCCGCCTTTTCGATCAGCTTCATCGCTGCGGGGTGCGACGGCATGCGCACCGCCACGGTGTCCAGGCCCGCCGACACGGCGTCCGGCACCAGCGCGGATTTGGGCAGCACCATGGTCAGCGGCCCCGGCCAAAACGCGTCCGCGAGCAAACGCGCATTGTCCGGCAGCGGGCCGCTGATGAGCGGCAGGACGTCGTCCAGCCGCGACACGTGCAGGATCAGCGGGTTGTCCGCCGGGCGGCCCTTGGCTTCGAAGATGCGGTGAACCGCCTGACTGTCCAGCCCGTTTGCGCCCAAACCATAGACCGTCTCCGTCGGGAACGCCACGAGCGCGCCCGCGCGGATCAGGCCCGCCGCCCGCTCGATGGATTCAGGGTCGCAGGACGCGACAAGGGTCTTCATGCGTCAAAGCAATCGCTTCCGATTACGGCCTTGGGCGATTGCGAAGGGGACGAGGCCGGACGAATTTTTTCGGGCATTCCGGGCGCAGTCCGGCTGGAGGATTTGATCCCGAGCCGGGCGGGCAGGCTCTCCCTTTGCCGGAATCCATTTGCACCGACAAAGTCCGAGCGAATGGCGGAACCCTCCAGGGTTCCGATTCTCCAGGCCACCCGGAGGCATTCGGTTGCGATTGTGCGGCTCATGCGTCTTGCTCCTTCAAAAGCTCCGTCTGTTCCACCAGTGTCAGCGCGTCGATGACCTCGTCCAGATCGCCGTTCATCACGGCGTCGATGCGGTAAAGGGTCAGGCCGATGCGGTGGTCGGTCACGCGGCCCTGCGGGAAGTTGTAGGTGCGGATACGCTCGGAGCGGTCGCCCGTGCCGATCTGGCTTTTGCGCGCGCCCGCGTAGCTATTCAGTGCCTGTTCCCGCTGCAATTCGTAGAGCCGGGCGCGCAGCACCTGCATGGCGCGCTCCTTGTTCTGGATCTGCGAGCGCTGGTCCTGCGAGGTGACGACGAGGCCCGTGGGCATATGGGTGATGCGCACGGCGGAGTCGGTGCGGTTGACGTGCTGGCCGCCAGCGCCCGAGGCGCGGTAGGTGTCGATGCGAAGGTCGGCGGGGTTGATCGAAACCTCGACCTCCTCCGCCTCCGGCAGCACCGCCACGGTGGCCGTAGAGGTGTGGATGCGCCCGCTGGACTCGGTCACCGGCACGCGCTGCACCCGGTGCACACCGCTTTCGTACTTGAGGCGGCTGAACACGTTCCTGCCCTGAATCATGATGACCGCCTCTTTGAGCCCGCCCAGCTCGTTGAGACCGCCTTCGGTCAGTTCCACCTTCCAGCCCCGGCCCTCGGCGTAGTGGGTGTACATGCGCAATAGCTGCGCGCCGAAAAGCCCCGCCTCGTCGCCGCCCGCGCCCGCGCGGACCTCGAGGATGGCGTTGCGGTAATCGTCCGGGTCCTTGGGCAAAAGGCGCAGCCGGGCCTCCTGCGTCCATTTTTCAAGCTCCGGCTCCAGCGTCTCCAGTTCCTCCTGGGCCATCGCGCGAAGGTCCGGGTCCGCCAACATCGCGCGCGCGCCCTCCAGCTCCTCGCACTTTTTGCGAAAGTCCGACGCAAACTGCGCAAGGTCGCTCAGCTCGTTGTGATCCCGCATCAGCTTCTGCAAAAGCGCCGCGTCCTGGATCACCTCCGGCAGCGTGATGCGGATGGACAGCTCCTCGAAGCGGCCTTCCACCGCCTCAAGCCTGCGGAGTATGCGCTCCCGTTCGTTCTCCAAGCGTTACACCCTTTCCAGCGATACGACGCGGTCCGCGCCGCAAATGTCCTTAATGATTTGAATTCTTCCGAAGGATGTTAGCATTTCCGCCACGTCCGCCGCCTGCCCCATGCCCACCTCGAAGAGCGCGAAGCCGCCGGGGCTCAGCCTTTGGGGGAGTTCCGAAGCGATGCGCCGGTAGAAGTCGAGGCCGTCCTGTCCGCCGTAGAGCGCGAGGCCTGGCTCCCGGGCCACCTCCGGCTGCAGGCACTGCATGTCGGAGCGCGTCAGGTAGGGCGGATTGCAGGCAATCAGGTCAAACGAGCCCGACACGGCCCCGAAGAGGTCGCCCTGCACCCATTCCACCGCCGCGCCGAGAAGATGCGCGTTCTCCCGCGCAACCTCGAGCGCGTCCGGGCTGATGTCCGCGCCTGTGACAGAAGCGCCAGGCGCTGCCAATGCCATAGTGACGGCCAGAATGCCGCTGCCGGTGCAGAGATCGAGTGCGCGCATGCCCGGCCTGAACCGCTTAAGCGCGGCCTCACACAGGGTTTCGGTGTCGCTCCGGGGGATCAGCACCCGCGAGTCTACCAGAAAGCGCCTGCCGAAAAAATACGCAAAACCCTCCACGTATTGAAGCGGCTCGCCGCCTTCCCTGCGCAACAGCGCGCCTTCGAACCACGCGAGTGCGTCGCCCGAAACGTCACCCTCCAGGTGCAATGGAAGCGCCCCGCGGTGTACGCGGAGCGCGTCCGACAGAAGCCACATCGCGTCGGCCTCCGGGTCGGGACTGCCGGAATCGGTCAAACGCCGGATGGCGCTCTTCAAAAGGTCACGGGCGAACATCGCTGACGGCTTCACCTGTCTTTTCCTTGATCGCGGCGGCTGGGGCGGCCTTCTCTTCAGGCTTGTAGATCTCGCCGGTCAGATCCCCCAGCGGGTTCTCATAGCCCAGCGACGCCTTGAGGGACACCAGGGCGACCTCGAGCATCTTGTCGTCCGGCTCGGCGGTGGTGATCTTCTGCACCATCAGGCCCGGCCACTTGAGCGCGCGCACCAGCCAATTGTCCTCGGCCTTCGCAAGGCCTTTCAAAATCTCGTAGGACACGCCGGCGACCAGCGGCAGAAGGAGCAGCCGACTGCCCAGCCGGAGGAAGGGGTTCGAGGTGTCGCTGCCCAGGAGCAGGAAGATCAAGATCGAGATCGCCATCACGATCACCAGGAAGCTGGTGCCGCAGCGCGGGTGCAGCGTGGTGAACGGGCGGGCGTTTTCGACGGTCAGGTCCTTGCCGCTCTCGTAGCAGTAGATCGACTTGTGCTCCGCGCCGTGGTACTGGAAGACCCTGCGGATCTCCTTGAGCTTGGAGCAGAGGAACACGTACAGAAGGAACAGCGCCATGCGGATGACGCCGCCGATGATGTTAACCAGCATCTTGTTGTGGAGGACGTTTTTGATCAGCGCCTCCAGAAACGTCGGCAGCGCGAAGAAGAGGCCAACCGACAGAAGGATCGCCAGCACCACCGCGATGCCCATCATCACGTCGTCGGGCTTGACGCGCAAAATCTGCGCGACCTTTTTCTCAAACTTGGAGGGCTCCTCCGACTGCAGCCCCGCCATGTCGGCGGACTCGGTCAGGATCTTCATGCCGCCCACCAGCGAATTGATGAAGCTGACGATGCCGCGGATGATCGGCCAGGCCATCCAGGGGTATTTTTCGGAGAGCGGCGTGATTTTGCGCACCTTGTAGGTGATGCGCCCGTCGCTCTTCCGAACCGCGATGGCCACGCGCCCGTCGCCCTGCATCATTACGCCTTCCATGACGGCCTGCCCGCCCACGGAGATGCAGCCCGCGGGCTGCTTATTGAAAAACCAGTCGTGAAAACGCTTCGAAAAATCAGCCATTGCATCCTCCCGCCGGGTCGAATCCCATACACCTATTATATAACCTCTTGCCCTCCTGCGAAAGCACGAAAATATGACAATGCCGTGAAGGTCGAGAAGAAGGCGTCCAGGGGCTCCGCCCCCGGACCCCCGCCAGAGGGATTGAATCCATCTGGACTCCCCTCAAGGAATAATCAGAAGATTCCACGCCTGACGTTCCCTTTCCGGGAGAGCGTCGAGAGGGCCACAGCCCTCTTGACTTTCAATGAAATCCGGCGACCTGCGCGCCGGATTTGCTTTCCCCCAAAGGCCGAGCTTGCCCGGCCGACGGGAAAAGCGTTCCCGTTCCGGTTTCCGCCCGGAAACACCCGCAGGTGTTTTAGGAAACCGGCCCGGTCCTTTCGCAAATGAAAGCCGCCTTGCGGATTTCATTTGCCTCAATGAAAAACAGACCAGGCGCACCTGATCTGTTTTTTTCGGTTACATTCCGTAGCGCTTCTTGAAGCGGTCCACACGTCCGCCGGCATCAATCAGCTTCTGCTTGCCGGTGAAGAACGGGTGGCACTTCGAGCAGATGTCGACGCGAAGCTCCTTTTTCACCGAACCGGTTTCAAAGGTCTCGCCGCAGACGCAGCGGACGATCGACTTGGTGTAGTTGGGATGGATCTTTTCCTTCATGGTTTTCACCTCGCGATGCATGCCCGGCTGGCGGGACAAATCTGCACATTGCAAACGCTATTATAGCACATGCCCGTCCGCTCCGCAATAGTTTTTGGAGATTTTACTTTTTTCGCAACGTATAACCCGCTGTTCGCGGTTTCTCCACGTTCTTCCCGGGGTTCGGGGGCCGCAGCCCCCGATTTCGCCGGATGCCGCTTAAGCGGAATCCGGCGGATAAAAGCTGCCGGAGGGAAGTGTGCGGCCGCAGGCTGCTACCGCATCATGCGCAGGCTCGACCGCAAGCTGTAAGCTTGCAGAGCCTGCGCCGTATCCCTCGCAAAGAAAATCCGCCTTGCGGAGTTTCTTTGCACACGTCAGCGCCCGCTGTAGGTGTAGCCGTCCTTTTCGTAGACCGCCATCCAGCCCTTGAGCCGCTGGAAGAACTCGCGGTTCGAGCTTGTCTTGTCCAGCATGCCGATCAGGTTTTCCGCGGTCTCCTGTTTGTTGTTGTTGGAGAGCAGCCTTCGGATGGTGTACGCGCCGTCCAGCTCTTCCTTGTCCATCAATAGTTCCTCGCGGCGGGTGCCGGACTTGTTGAGATCGATGGCCGGGAAGATGCGCTTCTCGGAGAGCGCGCGGTCCAGGTGGATCTCCATGTTGCCTGTGCCCTTGAACTCCTCGAAGATGATGTCGTCCATGCGGCTGCCGGTCTCGACGAGGGCGGTGGCGATGATGGTCAGCGAGCCGCCGTTTTCGATGTTGCGGGCCGCGCCGAAAAACCGCTTGGGCTTGTGGAGCGCGCCCGGGTCCAGACCGCCGGACAATGTCCTGCCCGTCGGCGGGATGACCAGGTTGTAGGCCCGCGAAAGGCGCGTGATGGAGTCGAGCAGGATCACAACGTCCCGGCCGCCCTCCACCAGCCGCTGCGCGCGCTCCAGCACCATCTCGGCCACGCGGGTGTGGTTCTCCGGCACCTCATCGAAAGTGGAATAGACCACCTCGCCCTTGATGGAGCGCTGCATGTCGGTGACTTCCTCGGGCCGCTCGTCGATGAGCAGCACCATCAGGTGCACATCCGGGTAGCCGCGGGTGATGGAGTTTGCGATCTTCTTCAGAAGGATCGTCTTGCCCGCCTTGGGCTGCGACACGATCAGCCCGCGCTGGCCCTTGCCGATGGGCGCGACGATATCGATGGCGCGCAGCGCCAAATCGTTCTTCTCGCCCTCCCGCTCCAGGCGCAGCCGCTCCTCCGGGTAGATGGGCACCAGCTGCTCGAAGGGGCGTCGTCCGGCTGCCTGTTCGGGCGGCTGACCGTTGATGGCATTGATGTAGATCAGCCCGCCGTAGCGGTCGCCCTCGCGGGTGGGCCGGGTCTTGCCCTGCACGAAGTCGCCGGTGCGCAGGTTGAAGCGGCGGATCTGCGCGATGGACACGTACACGTCATTCGGACCGGGCAGGCAGTTCTCGGCGCGCAGGAAGCCGTAGCCCTCCGGATGGATTTCCAGAACGCCCTCGCCGTCGCGGCACTCGCCGCTGGCGATCATCTCCGGCACGGCCGGGTTGGTGGTGCCCAGTTCCGGTGTGTACGCGTTCTCGCGGCGCGGGCGCGGCGGGAGCGCGGCCTCCGGCTTGGCGGCGTCGACCGGCGGGCGCGGGGCTTCCCGCACCGGATCGTAGCGACGGGTATTGTCAAAGCGGCCCTGCTGCGGATAGCGCGCGGGCTGTACCGCCTCATAGCCGCGGCCCCTGCCCGCGACAAAGGGCTGGCGCGGCGGCTGCATTTGTCCGCGCGGCGCCAGCGGCATCCGGGCGGCGACACGGGGCTGCCCGACCCCGTGCATGCGGTGCTCGATCATGCGGGGCGCGTACTCACCGGGCGCCGCGGAATCGGGCGCGGTGTATTCTGGCGATTGGACTCCCGCTTCCTCGGGCTTGTACTGAGCAGATTCTGCCGAACCTTCGTTTTGGACATCGGCGGGCGCTTCCGGCGCTTCCATCCGGGCTTCCATGGGTGCTTCCGCCTGGATGCCCGTCTGGATGGGTTCGACGCGTCTCTCCGCCCCGATCCGGGCCTCGGTGGGCGCTGCCGCCTGGATACCCGTCTGGATGGGTTCGACGCGTCTCGCCGCCCCGATCCGGGTCTCGGCGGGCGATACCGCGGGGATGCCCGTCTGGATGGGTTCGACGCGGGTTTCCTCCGCCTCAGGCGCTTCGGCTGCGGTGGCCACGGGCTGCTCCGGCTGCGCCGCGCTCCGGGGCCTGCCGACGGGCATCTTGTCCGCCTTCGGAGGCCTGCCGGGCCGCCTGGGGCGCTGTGGTTCGGGCTCCGCGACGATTGCGTTCTCCAGCGTCAGCTGTTCCGGCGCGAGCGCGGCGATCACCGGCGAAATGGTCGTCTGTATAGGCGCTTGTGAGACGGCGACCGGGGTTATGGATGCCTGCACGGGCGCTGCTTTGGCGGGCGCTTCCGGCGCGGACACAGCCTGAGCTGGCGCTGCCGCCGCCTTGGCGGGCGCTTCCGGCGCGGACACAGCCTGAGCTGGCGTTGCCGCCGACTTGGGCGGGCGGCCCGGCCGACGGGCCGGGATGCGCTGGGCAGGCTCCGCCGGGGTTTCAGGCGCGGGGGCCGGTTTTATGGCATCTCCCCGCTCCTTCGTCGGCTGCGGCTCCGGCTCCAGCCAGGTTTCCGCGGCGCTTTGGATGGCGGGCATTTCGCGCAATACCGGCTTTTCTACAGGCTCGTGAGCGGGCTGCGCCTCCGGCTGTTCGTGCCGAACGTGCGGCTTCCGGACCCTCGCGGCCACCGCCGATTGGGCCTGTTCGGCCTCCAGCACCATTTCCACGAGGCGCGACTTGTTGAGGCCCGCCGGGACCTTGATCCCGTAGGTCTTGGCCAGCGCCCGAAGCTCCTGCACGGTTTTCAAGTGCAAAGTGCGGTAATCCAAGATATGTTGCTCCTCTCAGTAAAGCATAAACGGTCATAGGAAAAAAAACGAACGAAACACCCCGGGAAACCCGGGCGCAGATATGCAGCCTTAGTATATGGTTTTTTAAGGATTCTTATACGCGCCTGACGGCCACCGCGAAGTCGCGCAGCACCGCCTGCTCAACCCAGTGGGAGAGGTTCCGGTAGGATTCATCATCGCAGGGCGCAAAGCCCGAAAGCTCGAGGAGTTCGACCACCCGCTGACGCTTCAGCGTGTACGCGTTGAACGACAGCGCGATCGCCCCGCCGACTTTGAGGATTCGTCGCATGGCCGGGAGCGCGCGGGCGACGAGCGCGTCCAGCGTCCTGTCTCCGCTCGGCCCGTGCTGCACACCGTAGGGCAGGTCGCAGGCGATCAGGTGGAAGGAGCCGTTTTTGAAGGCTCCGGCGGCGCTTTCCATGTCGGCGGCGATGAACGATGCCGTCAGCGCGCCATCACCCAACTTCTCGCCGGGCTTCGCCAGCGCGATCTGACGCCGCTTCACGGACGCCTTGCCCACGGTCATGGAAAAATCCTTCGCCTCGTGCTTGAAGCGCCCGAATTCCAGATAACGCTTTAAAAACGCGTAGCCCTGCTCGACGTCCGAGGCGTCCACGTCCGAGCCCACCGCGTTCCAGCCACGGTTCAGCGCCTCGAAAAGCGAGGTGCCGCGGCCGCACATGGGATCAAACAGCGTGAGGCGCGTGAACATCTCTTCCCAGAAATCGCTCTCCAGCGCGGCAAGGCCGATCAGGCTCCTCGTAAAAAGCTCGCTGGTCTTGCCCTTGTACTTGATGATGGACGAAAGGTCACCGCCCACTTCCGGGGCTCTGGCGGACACAAGCGGCATCATGGCGCCGTCCGGCCTGACTTCAAACAGTAATCTCAGATGGGAATGGCTCGACAAAAGCTGAAGCTGGCGGGGCGTGAGCGGCTCCGACTCAAAACACAAAAAATCCAGTCCGCCAAAATTGCCTTCAATCGCCCGGGCGTCAAGCCCTGCGCGCTCTAAGAGCCGCGACAGCTCCTGTAGTAGCATCGGCCGTATGGAGATTTCATAGCGGTTGTTGAGATAAGGCCAGGGTAACAGTGCGTATTGCATTTGATCTCCCGAAAGGGGATTCTACCGATGAGAGGGAATGAACGGGGCTCCCAAGCATTGCTGTTTGGGAGCCCGCAAGGCGCGGCTGCGCTTAAAATTTGCGTTTGCGGGCGGCTTCCGCTTTCTTCTTGCGCTTGACGCTGGGCTTTTCGTAATGCTCCCTTTTCCTGGCTTCGGCCAGAATCCCTGAGCGGGCGGTCATTCGCTTGAAGCGGCGCAGCGCGCTCTCCAGCGTCTCATTGTCCCGAATGCGTACCTCTGACATCGTGTTTTCCCTCCCCTCATGGATGCTGACAATTCAGCCTATGTAGCACGGGGTTCGCCACACAACCTATTATAGCGCATGGCGCTTGTAGCCGTCAACCGAAAAACCGCAATTTTCACAATCGAGGGAATTACGCCATCTTGCCGCCCAATTGTGCGCCGCCGAGCAGGTGAAAATGCAGGTGTTTCACCGACTGCGCCCCATGCTCCCCGCAGTTGGTGACCAGCCGGAAGCCGGTTTTGTCGACGCCCTCGGCCGAAGCTATGGCCTTGACCGCTTCGACAAGGCGTACCCCGGTCTCCCCGTCCAGTGAAAGCACGTCCGGCATGTGGTTTTTCGGGACGATCAGGATGTGCACCGGCGCCTGCGGCTGGATGTCGCGGAACGCGAAAACATGCTCGTCCTCGTACACCTTGTTGGACGGAATTTCTCCCGAAAGGATGCGGCAGAAGATGCAATTCTCCATGAATATACCCCTTTCCAACGCTTTGTTTCCAAAAAATTCATTATTTAACCGTCTGTTCAGGGCCATCTTCCGGCGAAACATCACGCCCGAACGCGGTCGTGCCCTCGGTGGAATGGATGAAAACCGCGCGGGTCTCTCCCGGCGTACCGGGCGCGATCACGCGGACGTAGTTTTCGGTATAGCCCTCGGCGAGGCCACGCGCCCCTTCCTCCTCAAACAGCACGCGGCGGGTGGTGCCGACGAGCGACTGAACGAACGCTTCCTCCAGCCGGTCGCCCAGCGCGATCATCTCGGCGGCACGGGCCTTCTTAACCGGCTCCGGCACCTGCCCGGGCATGCTCGCCGCCTCAGTGCCGCTGCGGGGCGAGAACGGGAACACATGGATGCGGGCGAAGCCCACTTTCTCTATGAAGGTCAGGGTTTCCTGGTGCTCCTCGTCCGTCTCGCCGGGGAAGCCCGCGATTACGTCGGTGGTCAGCGCGCAGCCGGGGAAAGCGCTTTGCAGCCGCCGGGCGGCCGCAAGGTACTGGACGGGGTTGTAGCGCCTGCGCATGCGCCGGAGCACACCCGCGCTGCCCGACTGCATCGAAAGGTGGAACTGCGGGCAAATTTTGGGCATTTCGAGGAGCGCGGAGACGAACTCGTCCGTCACGTTCACCGGCTCCAGCGACCCCAGCCGGATGCGCTCCACGCCCTCCGCCCCGTGGATGGCGGCAAGCGCATCAATGAGCTGTGGCCCCAGATCGCGGCCATAGCTCATCAGGTGGATGCCGGTGATCACCAGTTCCTTGTAGCCTGCTTCGCCCAATGCCCGCGCTTCGGCGGCAACCTCGTTCAGCGGCATCGAGCGCACCGGCCCGCGCACCGAAGGGATCACGCAATAGGCGCAGCGGTTGTCGCAGCCTTCCTGGATCTTCATCACGGCGCGGGTATGGCCCTCGTGGCGCTGAACCGTCAGGTGCTCGAAGGTCCAGCCGTCCTCCGCGCCCACGGCCGAGACCACCGCGTTTTCATGGACGGCCCGCTCATACAGTTCCGCCGCCCGCGCGCGGTCCCTCGTGCCCAGGATCAGCCGCACGCCGGGCAGACGCACCTTCTCGGCGTCCCGCTGCGCGAGGCAGCCGGCCACGATGATGCCCGCTTCCGGGTGCTCCCGGGCGACGCGGCGGATCAGCTTCATGGACTTCTGGTCGCCGGTGACGGTGACGGTGCAGGTGTTGATCAGGTACACGTCCGCCGGGCCGTCAAAGGGCACGCTTTCGTACCCCAGGCGTTCAAAGGCCTCCCGCATGGCTTCGGTGTCGTACTGGTTCACCTTGCAGCCCAGCGTCAGGCACGCGATCGTCTTCATGGATTCCCCCAGTTACTGTTTGTATGTCCCTGTCCGTAAAGCTGTCTCGACGGCTTCTTCATTCGTTCCCGGCGACCTGTGCGCCGGGAACGTATCTGTTTCCATAACCAGTGCGAACACTGGTGGAGGAAACAATTCCATAAGTCAGTGAGCCGCCCGGAAATCCCGCAGGTGTTTGGCTCACGCAGTCCTCTTCCTGCGCGTTGAAAAACCGTCCGGCGGATTTTCAACGCTTTTCATATGTCTCCCCAAAGATGCATTGATATGGCCATCGCGGCGACGGCGGCGGTCTCGGCGCGGAGGATCCTCGGCCCCAGCGTAACGCTGAGCGCGCCCGCCTCACAGGCGGCGACTGCCTCCTCCGGCGCGATGCCGCCCTCCGGCCCGATCAAAATGCCGACGGATCGCGCGTCCAGCTTTTCAGCGTATGCGTCGCCCAGCCGAGTGGCGCGCGCTTCCTCCCAGGGCATCAGCATGGCGTCCTCGGCGCGAAAAAGGGCAAGCGCGTCGGCAAACCTCACCGGCTCCAATATTTCCATCCGTTCGGCGCGGCCGCACTGCTTCATCGCCTCCAGGGCGATCTTCTGAAGCCGCTCCTGCTTTTTTCTGCCCTCTTCGGCGTCCAGCTTCACGACGCTTCGCGCCATTTTGACCGGCACCACCCGCGCCGCGCCCAGTTCCGCCGCCTTTTGGACGATGAACTCCAGCTTGTCGAACTTCGGCAGGCCCTGGTAGAGGGTGAGCCGTACAGGGGGCCGCGCGTCCGGCTGCCGCGAGAGGATCTTCGCGGACACCCGCTCGCCCACCTCCGAAAACTCCGCCTCAAACAGCGCGCCGCTCTTGTCGATCAGGACCGCGCGGTCGCCCGGCTTCACCCGGAGCACGCGGCGGGCGTGGGCCGCCTCGCCATCCGGCAGTCCCACAATCTCCCCCACCGCGCCGGAATCGATCAGGAAGCGGCGCACGGCTTCTTGGAGGCGAAGGCCGCCCACTCGCCCCGCTCGCGCTTGACGATGTCTTGAAACCCCGCGCCCTCAAGCGCTTCGACGATCTCGTCCCAGCGGCAGCGCGAGATGCCAGAACAAAGGAAGACGCCGCCCGCGTTCACATGGCGGAACACGGCGGGGGCGATCATGATGATCACGTCGGTGATGATGTTGGCGATCACGAGGTCCGCCGTTTCGCCGATGCCCGCCAGCACGTCAGCCTCCTGCGCGCGGACGGCATTCTCCACATGGTTGATCCGCACGTTCTCCCGCGCGATGCGCACAGCGACCGGGTCGATGTCGGTGGCCAGCACGTCCTTCGCCCCGAGGAGCGCCGCCGCGATGGCCAGAATGCCCGTGCCGGTGCCCAGATCGATGGCCTTGATGCCGGGCGTGACCAGCTCCTCCAGCCACGAGGCGCACAACGCCGTGGTCTCGTGGGTGCCGGTGCCGAACGCCATGCCCGGGTCCAGTTCGATGACGAGGTCGCCCGGCTGCGCCTCATATTCCGTCCAGCTGGGCCGGATGGCCAGCTTTTCCCCGATCTTGAAGGGCTTGTAGTAGGCCTTCCAGCACTCGGCCCAGTCCTCCTCGTCCACCTTGCCCAAGAGGACTTCCAGCTTTCCAAAGTCGATCCCCAGGTCCATGCCCCGGAGGGCTTCCATTCGCGCGCGCACGTCGGCCACCGCGTCCGCCGCCCGCTCGTCCACGGGGTAGTAGCCGGTGACCTTCACGTCCTCGCCCAACTTCTCAATGATGGACTCGTCCATGATGTCCCAGCGCCCTTCGGGCCGCTGGTTCAGCTTGAAGTCGTTGCGGTCCTCGATGACGGTGCCGGCGGAGCCCGCCTCGATGAGCTGCGCCGATACGATTTCCGAGCCCTCGGTGGTGGTCAGAACCGTCAGTTCAATCCATTCCATGCCTATTCCTCGTCCCCGCTCAACAAGATGCCGCGCTGCGCGGCCCACTCGGTTTTGAACATGCCGTAGCGGCGCTCGTCCCACCACCGGCCGCGGGCATACCGCTCCTTGCGGAATACACCCTCCAGCGTAAAGCCCAGCCGCTCGTAGAGGCGGATGGCCTCGTTGAATTCATACACGCACAGCGATACCTTCCGAAGCCCCAGCACCTCGAAGCAGACTTTCAGCAGCGTCTCGATCATGTCGGCGCCATAGCCCTTGCCGCGAATCTCCGGGTCCCCGATGTTCCATCCCACCATGGCGCGTCGGTTTTTCCAGTCCAGCATGTGGTAGCTGCAGGAGCCGATGAGCCGCCCGTCCAGCGTCTCCACCGCAAATTGGCACTGTTCCTCCCGCCGCCCGGCATTTTGGGAAATCCACTCTCGCTCCTGCTCCAGCGTCAGCGGCATCGCGCCGCCGAAGAGCTTTTCGGCGGTGTCCTGGATGTTCATCCAGACGACGTACTTCTCCGCGTCCTCCGCGCGCATCGCCCTCAGGCGAACCAGCTTCCCCTCATACATGGTAGAACTCCTCCCTGAGGATGGACATGACCACCACGTCCTCGTACTGCCCGTCAAAGTAGCGGTCCTGCCGGAAGACGCCCTCCCGCGTAAAGCCCGCCTTTTCATAGACGTGCATGGCGCGCTGGTTCCCGGCGTTGACCGTCAGCCAGATGCGGTTCAGGTTGACCTGCCCGAAGCCGAAGTTCAGAAGCAGCCTCATCGCCTCGCTGCCGTAGCCCTTCCCAACGCTGTCCGGGGCAAAAACGATGGCCAGCTCCGCCTTGCGGGACAGGTTGTCGATCATGAAAAGCGCCACCTGCCCCAGGTACTTGCCGCTTTCCCGCTCGGCCACCACCAGGTTGTAGCCGCCCGCGTCGCCGTTTAGGTAGCGGTTCAGTTCCGCCTCGGTCTGCTCCCAGGGGATGGGCGCGGTGTAGCGCGAGCTTAAATAGCGGGTCACCTCCGGGTCGTTGCACCAGGCGCGCATGCCGGAGATGTCCTCCTGCCGGAAGTCCCTGAGCATGACCTTTTCACCAATGATGTGGGGCAATCAAAACCCTCCTCGCCTGTGGGTGTCGAGCGCGGCCTTGGCAAAGGCCCGGATGCGCTCCGCAATGTCCGGGGTTTTCGCCACCGACTTCGGCGCGAAGAAGCCCGCCTCCGGGTCCTTCGTGGCCAGGTTCTCATGGGCGATCAGCGCCCAGGTGGCGTCGTACAGGTGGTCGAAAACCGGGTCCCGCTGGGCCATGCATACGAAGGACTGGCGGGGGGAGTTGATGTCCTCGCCGCTGATCTCGAAGAACCCATGCTGCTGCGCCAGCGCGCGCAGGCGGTCGAACTGGGCGCGGGTGTTCCGGGAGGGCATGTAGGTGACGCCGCGGTAGCCCGCGTCCTTCAGGAAGGCGAAGAGCTCCGGCAGGAAGTCGTCCTCGAACTTCTGCGCGCGCTTGTCGCCGGTAACCGAATCGCCCACGTCGCCAAGGTACGGGTAGGCGGAGATCGCGCCCACGCGCTCGGACAGCGCCAACACCTCGGCAACTGACGGACACTCGTCGGTGGCGTCCACGTAGAACTTGGCGATCAGTTCCGCCTTGATCCAGCCCAAGAGGTCGTACATCCTGTCGGGGTTCTCCGCCTGGGTGAGGTAGCCCTCGACCTTCTCGGAGAGCGGCAGCTTGAGCGTGTTTTTGATGAAGGACGCCAGCGCGTCGCCAGGCCCGAAAGCCTCGAGGAGCCTGAGCGCCAGCGCGCAGGCGATGTGGCGCTCGGTGACGCCGCCGCCTTCCGGATAGCGCGACAGCGGCAGCACGTCCCGGTCAAAATCGATGGTCAGGCCGTAGGGTTCCATCAGGCGGTTGACGCCCTCCACCATTTTGCGGTTGCGGACGTTTCGCTTCTCGCGGTAGGGCGCGAAGAAGGCGCCCACCTCGTCGATCCGGTTGTGCGGGATGCCGTGGATGGTGGTGTAGATGATACCGGACTGGTCGGGATTGTTGACCTTCCGGCCTTCAAAGGGCGTGCCGTCCAGGTTCACGCGGCACTCGATGCCGATGGTGCCCGCGATGCCCACCAGCCTGCAGGCGGCGAGGAATTCCTTCGCGCCGGCGACGGAGTCGTGGTCGATGATGCCCGCGGTGCAAAGCCCCGCCTGCCAGGCAAACCACGCGGCCGCCGTGGGCGTGTAGGGCGAGAAAGAGTACTGGGTGTGGATGTGGTTGTTCACGTCCCGGCCGGTGACCGGCGTTGGAGTTTTGCCCGCCTTGACCTCTTTGACCAGCGTTTCAAGGTTTTTCAGCCGCTCCGGCGCGTTGAGCCGCTCCAGGATTTCCGCTTTGGTGGCAGTCATCGCATTCCCTCCGTCATTTCAACCGGAAAGTAAAATCCCTTCCCGTATCGTGCTTTCAAGTATTGTAGCACTTTCCGGGAAGGGATTCAAACAATCCTGTGAAAAATGTGAGCGTAGAAAATCCGCCGGGCGGATTTTCTACGCGATGGGAGGAAATCTGCGTGAGCCAAACACCTGCGGGATTTCCGGGCGGCTCACTGACCTCAGGAATTGTTTCCTCCGTAAGTAGTGCGCACTGGTTACGGAAACTGCGTTCCCGACGACAAGTCGCCGGGAACGATTAGATGGACGACGGGATTTGTCAGCAATCCGCAAGTGATTGTTTACCCCGGCAGGCGGAAGAAGCGTTTGCCGTTTTCGGTGGTCGCCGCGGCCAGCGCTTCCGGGTTCATGCCGCGAAGCTCGGCCACCCGCCGGGCGGTATGGGCCACAAAGGATGGCTCGTTCCGGCGGCCGCGCATCGGTTCCGGCGCGAGGTAGGGGCAGTCGGTCTCGACCATGAGCCTGTCCAGCGGCATGTTCTTCGCCACCTCGTGCAGCTTCGGCGCATTCTTGAACGTGACGGAACCTGAGAGCGACACGTACATGCCCATCGAGAGGTAGGTCTTGGCGCTCTCCCAGCTGCCGGAGTAGCAGTGCAGCAGGCAGCTCGGCAGCCGCCCGGCGCGGTGGCGGGCGCGCAGGATGTCGGTGACCTCGCCGTGCGCCTCACGGACGTGCAGCGCCACGGGCTTGTCAAGGTCCAGCGCCATGTCCAGCTGCGCCTCGAACGCCTCCAATTGCTTGGGCCGGGGCGAAAGGTCGTAATGGTAGTCGAGGCCGATCTCGCCCAGGCACACGGCCTTGGGATGACCGAGGTAGCCCGCAAGCCTCCCGGCGGTTTCGGCGTTCCAGACGGACGCGACGTGCGGGTGCAGGCCGACGGCGGCGTACAGAAAATCATACGCGTCGCACAGCTTGAGCGCGTCGGGCGCGTCGGTATCATCGGACACGTCGCCGATCACGACGGCCTGATGGACGCCGCTCTCCCGCATCCGGACGATCACCTGATCGAAGTCCTCCCGGAATCGCTCGTCGGTCAGATGGCAGTGGGTGTCGAACAGGTTCATCAGCGAATCTCCATGCCGCTGGCAAAGCCGTCCTCGACGGTCGCCAGCTTCAGGTTGCCGTTTTCGTCCGAGGCGCACAGGATCATGCCCTGGCTCATGACGCCGCGCATCTTGCGGGGCGCGAGGTTCGCGACCAGCACGACGGTCTTGCCGACCATCTCCTCAGGGCTGTAGTACTGCGCGATGCCGCTGAGCACCGTGCGCGTCTCGCCGCCCACCTCCAGCGTGGACTTCAAGAGCTTGTCGCTGCCCTGCACCTTTTCGCAGGCCAGCACCTTCGCGGTGCGCAAGGCGACCTTCATGAAGTCGTCGATGGTGATCTCCGCGGGCGCTTCCGCCGCGTGGGCCTCTGCCTTCGGCTCGGGCTTGGCGGGTTCGGGTTCCGGCGCGGGCGCGGGCTCTTCCTTCTTCGGGGCGAGCTCCGCCATCTCCTTCTCGAGGTCGATGCGCGGGAACAGCGCCGCGCCTTTTTTGACCACGGTGCCAGGCACAAGCCCGCCGTAGGAGGACAGGCTTTCCCAGGCCTTGAGCGCGGGATCGGTCACGCCCAGCTGCTCGAAGATGCGCTCCGGCGTCTTGGGCATGGCGGCTTCGATCAGAATGGCCACGCCGCGCACGCACTCGGCGAGGGTGTACAGCACGGTCTTGAGCCGCTCCATGCCGTAGCTGTCTTTCGCCAGGATCCACGGGGTGGTCTGGTCGATGTAGCGGTTGAGGTCGCCCACCAGCTTCCACACATCCGAGAGCGCCACCGAGAACTGCAATTCGTTCATGTGCTGCGCGTACTGACCGGGGAGCGCGAGGAACTTTTCGCGCAGCGCGGTTTCAAGTTCGGTCTCCGCGCCCGGCGCGGGCACGACGCCGTCGAAATACTTCTCGATCATCGCCACGGTGCGGGAGACGAGGTTGCCCAGGTCGTTGGCGAGGTCGGCGTTCATGCGGGTCAGGATGGTCTCGAGCGTGCAGTTGCCGTCGGAGCCGAACGGCATCTCGCGAAGGAGGTAGTACCTCAACGCATCCGCGCCGAAGCGCTCCACCAGCGGCAGCGGGTAGACCACGTTGCCCTTGGACTTACTCATCTTGTCTGCGCCGAACATCAGCCAGCCGTGGGCGAACACCTGCTTGGGCAGCGGGAGCCCCAGCGCCTTCAGCATGATCGGCCAGTAGATGGTGTGGAAGCGGATGATGTCCTTGCCCATCAGGTGCACGTCGCAGGGCCAGTACTTTTTGAACACGCTGTCGTCGTCCGAGCCGTAGCCCAACGCCGTGATGTAGTTGGACAGCGCGTCGATCCACACGTAGATCACGTGCCGCGGGTCGAAGTCCACCGGGATGCCCCACTTGAAGGAGGTGCGGCTGACGCACAGGTCCTGAAGCCCCGGCCGGAGGAAATTCGACAGCATCTCGTTGGCGCGGGAGGCCGGCTGGATGAAGTCCGGATGGCTCTCGATGTGCTCGATCAGCCAGTCCTGATACTTGCTCATCCGGAAGAAATAACTCTCCTCGCGGGTCGGCTCGACGGGCCTGCCGCAGTCCGGGCAGCAGCCGTTCACCAGCTGGGTGGGCGTCCAGAAGGACTCGCAGGGCGTGCAGTACAGGCCCTCGTACTCGCTCTTGTAGATGTCTCCCTGATCGTAAAACTGCTTGAAGATCTTCTGCACGGCCTTTTCATGCCGTTCGTCGGTGGTGCGGATGAAGTCGTCGTACTCGATGCCCATGGCGACCCAGAGCTTTTTGATGCCGTCGACGATCTCGTCCACGAATGCCTTCGGCGACTTGCCCGCGGCCTCGGCCTTGCGCTCGATCTTCTGGCCGTGCTCGTCGGTGCCGGTCAAAAAGAACGCGTCATAGCCCATCTGCCGCTTGAAGCGCGTCATGGCGTCGGCGGCGACGGTGGTATAGGTGTTGCCGATGTGCAGCCGGTCGCTTGGATAATAGATCGGTGTGGTGATGTAAAACGTAGGTTTAGCCATGAAGATTCCCCCCGATAAAAATAGCCCCTCGCTGCCTGCGAGGGGCGTCGTAACGCGGTACCACCCTGCTTCGCCCGGTAAACCGGGCCTTTGGGCCGACGTTCAATCAGCCCGGCCTGTAACGGGACCGCCCGCCCGCGGCTTGCATTCCGCTCACCCCGGAGGCTCCGGATCCATGTTCGCGTTCGCATCCGCCGCCGGTTTCCACCAACCCCGGCTCTCTTTGGGCTTCGCCGAACGCTACTCCATCCTTCTTCGCCTTTCCCTGCGATTATAGAGGGTTTCTGAACAGTTGTCAACAACCTGCAATGGAAATAAGTTTTGCATCTTGTGGCGCTACAATACATCACAGGCAGCCGATGGGTTATGGTGCGAATCATCGGCTTTGCCCTCAGATTCACCACGCGCCTCAATATCCTTGGCAAAAATCCGTTTGAATACGGTTCGGACGAGCGGCTGTATGAAGAAGACCTGGGTAAACCAGGCGAACGGAAAGTTCAGGCACATGAGCTTGAGCCAATTGGCGAGCAGCGTGAGGATATTGAATCCCATGGCGTACGGATAATATAGCCACGCGGCCACGAAGCTCATCATAGGGCACATCAGGCCGACAGTCGCGGAGATGATGGCGGTTTCAAAGTGAACAGGGTGGGTTGTGCGAGGGTCAAAGACGCGGGCGGCGAGTTTGAAGGACCAAGGGCTACCGATCGTCATTTCCAGAATAAACGCAAATGCGAATTCCACGAGCACAACCGTCCAAATGGGCACGAAGGCACCAAACACGTAGACGCCACCTTGCCGACCGATGGCTTGAAGCACGCTTGTGGCTTGATTTTCGGCCATGAGCAAATCGCCGTGGACAACATACAGGCTATAAAAGACATACGCGTGGACGGTTACCAGAACAGTTAACAGGGCGAAGATCGTTCGTTGAAATTGGGTCCTGGGCATTTCGGCACTCTCCTCATCGTTTCAATAAAAAAGCTCGAAAAACACATGTCGACCGTACGCATCAAATTACGAATACTCGTCCCGTAATCAGATTTACGTACATAAAGTACAACATGTGTCGTTTTCGAGCTATTTTATTGTGCTGGTATTATCGCATCATCCAGCCGACTTGTCAAGGCAAGTTCTGATAACAACCCATTCCCCTGCGATCCGATCAACCCATCTCGGACGCCTTGGGATGATACCGCTCCTCCTCGCTGAACACACACCCGCAGTACTTCTGCATGTACAGTTCCAGTTCCCGCGCACGCTTCTGACCCTCGCGGAAATGGGGCCGAAAATCGCGCTCAAGGAATTCAACGCCGTGCGCGCGGGCGGCGCGCCTGCCGGTTTCCAAGAGAAGTTCGTGGTTCTGGTATGGGCTGATCAGCAGCGTCGTGGTGAACGCCTCAAAGCCGTTCGCCGCGGCGAAGCCCGCCGCCTCATCGAGCCGCGTTTCGTAGCAGACGCCGCAGCGGTTGTCGAGGTCGGAAGAAACCGCCCGGACGAAGTCCTTCAGGCCATACCGGTCGTGGCCCAGCAGCGGCAGATCAATCTGTGCCGCGTAAGCCTTCAGCGCCGTGAGCCGCGCGCGGTACTCGGTGACCGGGTGGATGTTCGGGTTGAACCAGAAGCCGGTCAACTCCCGGCCCTCGCCGCGCAGCGCGTCAATGCACTCGATGGCGCAGGGCGCGCAGCAAATGTGCAGTAGCGTCTTCACGCGCCCGCCTCCTTCAACTCCCGTCCCTCCCCGCGCAGTGCGTCGATGCATTCAATGGCGCAGGGCGCGCAGCAGATGTGCAGAAGCGTCCTCACGCGCCCGCCTCCTTCAGCGCCCGGTCTTCCCCGCGCAGAGCGTCGATGCACTCGATGGCGCAGAGCGCGCAACAGATGTGCAGTAACGTCCTCACTAGCTCCTCCTCAGGTCCCGGACAAGGTAGTGCATGTCCTTCAAAAGCTCGCCCTCGTCCCAAATCGGCTCCGAATAGTTGTCTACGAAGAAATTCTCCACCGTGTACGCGCGCACAAAGCCCATGCGCTCGTAGAGCTTGGGCCCCGAGGTGCCCACGTACATCTTGTCAAATCGCCCGGCCATCTCTCGCGCCACGTGCTCCACCAGCATACGGGCATAGCCTTTCCGCTGGAACGCAGTCACGACGGCGAGATTTTTCAGCTCGCACGCGCCGTCGGGCCGGAATGTCACAAGGGCCTCGGCAATGACCGTCTCACCTTCAAACAACGCGTACATCTCGCCCTGATACAGATACTTCTCCACCACGGCCCACTCCGGGTCGGCCAGCAGCAGAAGCGCCCGGAAGGCCTCGCGGCCCTCGTCAATCCTTCGTATGGTCACCCAAATTCCCCTCCGCCCAGTGCTTGCGGCAGAGCGCCGTGTAGCTCTCATTGCCGCCCAGCACGATCTGCTCGCCCTCCTTGACCACCCGGCCGTTTGAGATGCGCGCGTTCCAGGTGGCCTTGCGCCCGCACCAGCAGACAGTCTTGACCTCCTCGATGGAATCCGCCCAGGCGAGCAGCCACTTGCTGCCCTCGAACAGGTCCCCCCGGAAATCGGCCCGAAGGCCGTAGCACACCACCGGCACACCCAGGTCGTCCACGATGTGCACAAGCTTCTCCACCTGCGTTTTATTCAGGAACTGCGCCTCGTCCACCACCAGGCAGTCATAGTTTTTTATGTCGACGGATTCGATGTCCTCCATATAGGCGCAGGGCGCGGTCAGGCCGGAGCGGGAGGACACGGTGGCCTCGCCGTCCCGCTTTTCAATGGCGGGCTTGAGCATCAGCGCTTTCTGGCCCCGCTCGTGATAATTGTAGACGACCATGATGGCGTTGGCGGTCTTCGAAGACCCCATCGCGCCGTACCGGAAGTAGAGCTTCGCCATTGATATCCTCCATGCACAGGTATTCTCCCCAGAATTCGACGCGCTTTGCTTGCTTTCCTCCCAACAAGTAGATAAAATAACGACAGCGGGGGTGAGGGCATGCACGTAGTGGGCGTGATCGCAGAGTACAATCCATTCCACAACGGCCATCGGCATCACCTGGACGAGACGAAGAGGCTCACCGGCTGCGACTACCTGGTGGTGGCGATGTCCGGCGCGTTCACGCAGCGGGGCGAACCGGCGCTCGTCGACAAGTGGACGCGGGCCAGGATGGCGCTTCTCGGCGGAGCGGATCTGGTGGTGGAATTGCCCGCCGTGTTCGCGCTTCGGACCGCCGACCACTTTGCCCGGGGCGGCGTGGAACTGCTCGGGCAACTGGGGGTGGACGGTCTGTCCTTCGGTTGCGAGACGGGCAGCCTCCGCGCGCTCAACGAAATGAGCCGGGCACTGGAGGCGGAGCCGCCGGAACTGACGGAGGAAATCCGCGAGCGCCTCAAGGAGGGCAAGAGCCACGCCCGCGCCCGGGGCGAGGCGCTGGCGAAGGTTTTGAAGCTGCCGCCGGAACTGGTCAATGCGCCCAACACGGTGCTGGCGCTGGAGTACCTGAAGGCCATCCGCGCGCTCGAAAGGCCGATGAAGGTGCTGGTGGTCAAGCGCACCAGCGATTATCATTCGCAGGAAATGCACACGCTTGCCTCGGCCAGCGCCATCCGCGCCGCCATCTACGGCGGGCGGGAGCAGGAGGCTTTTGACGCGATGCCCGAAACGTCCGCCGCGCTCATTCAAGAAGGCGGCTGGGACAAACTTTCAAACCCCGCCGCGCTCGACAATTTGCTTTTATACCGGCTGCGGGCGCTGGACGCGGCGCAGATCGCCGCGCTGCCCGACGTGAGCGAGGGCCTTGAAATGCGGGTCAAAAAGCTCTGCGGCGCTGAGCCGGGCCGAGAGGCGCTGCTCGCCGCGCTCAAGTGCAAGCGTTATACGATGGCGCGGCTAAGCCGCCTGTGCGCGCACGCGCTTCTCGGCATGGACAAGGCGCTGACCGATTCGGTGCTGCGACCGCCCTACGCGAGGGTGCTGGGCTTTCGCGACCGGGCGAAGCCGCTGCTCCGGGAAATCTCCACCCACAGCCAGATCCCGCTGGTGTCCCAGGCCTCCGTCCTGTCGGGCGACCCCTGCTTCCGCATGGAGTGCCGCGCCACCGACGTGTGGGGCCTGACCACCTCCGACCCCACCTACCGCCGAGCGGGGCGGGACTTCACGGAGAAGATTCAGATCGTCATGGATGAATAGCGCCGGAAAGGGGGGACTCATTAATGAACCGTGGCATCAGCTTTGTGACAAGTTTCTTCATGCCATTTTTATGCAGGCTCCCGTACGTAATCGACGTAAAGCCCTACGATTGGATCATTGACCACACCGAAATGTACAACCCCGGACAGCCAGAGGGGCGGTTCTCCGGCGAAGAGTTTGAGGAACTCCTGAAAATAGGGGATGAATACAACTTCGTCCGGATGCGCAGATACCCCGTCGGTGCAGAGATCGCCGACGTTGCGGATTATAACGGGTATCTGGCCAGTGAGTGCTCGTTCGTCCTACTCTGTTATGACGGTGGATTCTACGAAGTCTACGACAAAGACGAGAGGGAGGTTGAAGCAATTTACAACGAGTGTCTGCAAATCGGCTGTGACAGGCTAGAAATCACTACCGACGAGAACGACGGCAGATACTGCTTCCACTTCTGATACCAATGGCTGCGGCCTTCGCCTGTTTGGGCGAAAACCGCAGCCACTTTTTTATTTCCTTTGCGAGGGTTCCAAGGGGCATCATGCCCTTGGCGGGAGGTCCGGAGGGCGGAGCCCTCCGGCGGAATCCCTCGCTCCCCCTACCCTACAGCCCCGGCCTTTTTGATGGAGGCGATCAGCGCGCCCACCGCTTGGTATTCCTCCGGGGACTGGTAATTGATCATGATATCGTAGAGGTATCCGGCGTCGCCCGCGATGGTGACGTTGATGCCGGTCTCATCGATGCGGTAGACCAGCGCCTTGACGCCGCCGATGTCGGCCAGCGTGACCTCCTGCAGGCTGTCGTCGGCCTTGAAGGCTTCGTAGAGGCTATCCAGCGTGTCCTCGCCCTGCTCATACTTGTAGACGTCCACGCCCATGGTGTCGCTGAACGCGGAGTAGAGCAGCCCGTCGGCCATGTCCTGCTGCTCGATGTTCACGGGGACCAGCGCGCCGGGGCAGGTGAAGGTGTACTGGCCGTCCACGTCCACCGGGCGGTCCGGGCCGGGCGTCGCGTCGGGCGGGAAAGCCCCGTCATCCACGCCGGGATCGTCGGTCGGAAATCCCGCTTCATCCACGCCGGGGCCGGAGGCGTCGGGCTGGATGACCCCGTCCGCGGATTTCCCCGCCGTGATTCCCGGGTCAAGGGAGGCCGCGGGCTCAGTCGCCTCCGCCAGTGCGGCCAGGGAAAACGCGGACATCAGGATCAGCGCCAGTACCGCGCAGAATAATTTCTTCATGTGTTCCTCCCGTCAATACCAATACCAAATATTGGTATCAGGTTCCCGGCGCGAGCGTGGCGTCGCCCGTCTTGGCATACCCCCGCGCTCGCCAGTTCTCCGCCATCTGGCTGTCGCCCAGCACCTTGTACAGGTCCTTCAGGCGGATGTAGGGCTCGACGGCGGTTTCCTTCAGGTTGACGCAAAGCATGTACGCTTTGATGGCCGCTTCCCGGTCGCCGACCATTTCCTTGGTCTTGCCGACCAGCATTGCGTACTCGTAGTTCGTCTGATCCAGCTTGAGCGCGTTGTAGTAGGCGTCCGCGGCGCGCTGCACCTGTCCGCCGGCAAGGTCCTGATCCCCCAGCGCCTTGTAGGCGGAAGCCGGCGCGCCCAGGTTCAGCTGCGCGCGGACGATCTGCCCGCCCGGCGTCAGCATGAGCCAGATGCCCACCATGAGTACGCCCACCGCCAGCGCGATGGACACGATCGCCTTGATGCGCCGCGACAGCGCGCGGTCTTCCGCCGCCTCGTCATAGAAGTTCTCCCTGGGCATCTCCAGGTCTTCGAAGAACAGATCATTCCGGGGCTGCCGCTGGGGCCTAAAGGGGCCGGAAGGCTTTGAGGGCGACCTGCGCACGGGCGGCGTAACCATGCCGCCTGACGCCGTCACCGCCTTGCCCCGGGTGCTTGACTGCGGCTTGGGGCGCTCCGCGCCGCCGCGGGCGGCCTTGGGCGGCATGTCGTCCTCCGGATCGAAGGAGACGCGCTTCAGCGGCCGCTGCTCCTCCCGCTCGTAGGGAGATCGCTTCGCGGGGCGTTCGCCTTCACGGTCGTAAGCGGGGCGCTTCGCGGGGCGTTCTTCCGCCCGCTCTTGGGGGGAACGCTTCGCGGACCGCTCGTCTTCCCGATCGTAGGGGGAGCGCTTGACGGGCCGCTCGTCCTCCCGGTCATGAGGGGAGCGCTTCGCGGGCCGCCCGTCCTCCCGGTCATGAGGGGAGCGCTTGACGGGCCGCTCGTCTTCCTGGTCATGGGGGGAGGGCTTTTCGGATTTTCCGCCGCCCCATCCGAAGATGGAGCGCTTCGCGTTTCTTTCTCCGTCCCGGTCCGGGCGGGAGGGCATCGATCCGCCCCGGCGGCCACCCAGATCCTTCATGGGGCGTACCCATTCTTCGTCGCTAAAGCCGTTCCCACCGCGGGGCTTGCCGCCGCCCTTCGGCGCGGGCGCGTCCGCGAGGTCCGGGTCGTCCGCCTCATCCAGCCCGTCCAAGTCGTCCGGCTCTTCCGGCTCGGTTTCCTCCGGTTCGTTCTGGGCGAACGCCACGGCCGCGGCTTCCGCGCCGCGCAGCGGCTGCGCGGGGTTGGACGCCAGCGGGCGCACCGTCTGCGCGTCGTCTACGCGGGGATGCGTCAGCGGCCGCTGGAAGGCGCTGTGCGCCGGGTTTCCCTTGGGCTTTTCCTGCGCGGTCTCCTCCGGCTCCTCCGAAAGCGCGTCAAAATCCAGGTCCAGCTGCTCCGGCTCCGGCGCGGCGGCCGGCTCCTTCACGCCTTTCCCGGCAGGAGCATCCCCCGAAGGCCCTTCACCCGCGGCGTTCAGCTCGGGGGCGGGTTCCGCCGCCGTTTCGGCCGTTATGGCCTGTTCCGCGTGCTCGGCCGCAAACTCCGGAAGTTTCGTGCCGCACCAGGCGCAATAGACCGCGCCATCGGGGCACTTCTTTCCGCAGGCGCTGCAATACATAACTCACCCTCCACCGCTTCATCTCACGTTGGGCCTGCCGAGTCCAGTAAAAGCGTATCTTTGGCACCCAGGATATCGGCAGCCCTGCCAGGCTGGGCTCTTACGCGCCGGGAATCAGTTTCCGGAATCAGTGCGAACACTGATGGAGGAAACAATACCACAAGTCAGTGAGCCGCCCGGAAATCCCGCAGGTGTTTGGCTCACGCAGTCTTCTTCCTTTGCGTTGAAATCCCCTCGGGGGATTTCAACGCCCTGTCAGTTCATATTCTTGAGGGATTCGTAGGCCGGATCGCCGTCAAAAGAGCGATCAAGCGCGGGCCGCTCGCCGCCCAGCACCTCGATGGCGTTGACGATCTCGAGGTAGTCCAGATAATTGATGTCGGAAAGCCGCGCCACGCGCAGAAGCGCCGGGAGCGCGCGGTCGTCGCCGAGCTTGGCCAGGTAGTTGGCGTAGAGCGAACGCTTGTCCGCGAGGCGCAAAAAGCGCTCTTCTGTCATTTTATAGATGCGCTCGTCGCCGGGAAAGTTGCATAAAAGATCCAGATAGGTGTCGAGCGCCGCGTCGGTTGCGTCATCGAGCCGCTGACGCACCGCGGGCAGCGCGCGCTCGCCCAGCCCGGCGAGGAGCTCCGCCGCGACGTCCGCCAGCTCGTCCTCCGGCTCGCGGCGGTCGATGAGGCTGAGGCACAGCGCCAGCGGCTCCTCCGATTCCAGCTCAATGAGGAGGTTCAGCGCCGTCATGCGCAGCGAGATGTCCATATCCTCGTCGGCGGCGAGCTTTGTCAGCGGCGCGGCGGCGGCGTGGCCCATGTCGTCCAGCCGCTCGAGCAGCGGGTCCGGGATCGCGACGCCCGCGGCCCGGTAAGCTTCCATCAGCCGGATCAGCTCGTCGGGTGATTCAAAGCGCGCGAAGTACTGGGCGGGCGAATCGCCGTCCAGGAACGCCTGCGGCTTCATCAGCCAGGCGCGGTAGAGATCGGGGACCTGGGCCTCGATGGCGTCGAGGTTCTTCTCCGTCTTCATGCGCTCGTGCACCCAGGCGTGGGCATAATCGGAGAACATCCGGTCAAAATCAATCGGCTTCATCGCGCTTTTTCTCCTTTAATTCCAGCGGCGCAAGGCGCAGAATGCGGCGGGCCATATGTTCCATCTTGCGGCGGGAGCAGCGGAACAATTCCGAAAGCTCGTCCTCGCCCACGTCCAGATGGTCCATCCGGGCCAGGCACAGGTTGAGCGCCGCCGCCCAGCCGTTGAGGTCTTTCAGCGCGGGCAGCGTTTCGCCCAGCGCGCCCGCGAAGCGCAGCCACAGCATGGTGAGCCGGGCCGGGTAGTCGTCCTTGAGCGACATGCCGGTGTAGACGGCCCGCTTGAGCACCCGCCGGTAGGCCAGCGGCAGCTTGGGCAGTTCCCCACTGTCCAGCGCGCTCGCCAGCGAAAACTTGTCCTCGCCGACCATCAGAAACGGCGGCTTCGCGCCGCGAAGGCCCAGAAGCGTCAGCGCCTGATGCCTCACCGCCTGGGAGGAGGACGGGTCCACCATCACCTCTCGCAGAAGCCATTCGGCCTCGGGCGTCTCCACCGCGGACAGGATGTTGACCCCGGCGCGCAGGAAGATCGCGTCGCCGCACTCGAGTGCCCAGCGCACCGCTCGGCGGAGCCTGTCGCCCTCGGCCCAGGCCGCCTCGACCCCGTCCAGCCCGCTTCTCGCGGTCGCCGCCAGGTATTCGGCGCGCCCGTCGATCTCCTCCTCCGGCAAACTGTAGGCGTAGCCCACGGGCGCGCGGTCGGAGTGGGCCAGGTAGTACCCGGCCACCTCGTCGCCCGGTTCGAGGCGCTTGATCCGCGCCCAGCACTGGGCGGCGCGCTCCAGCGGGCGGGAAGTATTGACGATGGCGGCGGCGCAGCGGTGCAGAAGCGCCCGGTCAAAGGGCGCCTCGGCCAGCGCCTTCTGCGTCAGCTCGAACACCCGCTCATGAAGGTTCAAATCGCAGGCGGCGTCCAGCAGCATGCGAAGCTGCGCGCCGTCGGGGTTTCTGGCGGCGGCCTGATCGACCAGCTTCGCCGCGGCCTCGGGGTTTCCGGTGGCGTATTCAATCTGCGCCGCGATGCACAGCGCGCGCAGCGGCGGCTTCGCGGGCCGGAGCGAGCGGGCGATCTCCTTCACCGCGCCCTCCATGTCGCCCTTCTTGGCAAGGCACATGGCGAGCAGCGCCCTCGTCTCGCTGTGGCGCGGTCCGACCTGCAGGCTCCTTTTCAGCGACTGCTCCGCCTCCGCGAGCCTGCCCGCGCGCATGAGCGCGAGACCCTTGACCGAAAGCTTCGCCGCGCGCGCCTTTTTTCGGGATTTCTGGCCGTTCAGCGTCCGCGCGACGAAGAGGTTGTGGAGCAGTTCTCCGACCTCCTGCCGCCCCGCGGACTGCGGGTCCTCCGACAGAAAGCACATCAGCGCCTTGTAGGCGGAATCCGCGTCGTTCATGCCGTAGAAGTTTGAGGCCATGCCGAAGTAGCACTCCGACAGCGTGCCATCCACGGCCAGCATGCGCGTCAATATGCGGTTGGATTGCACGAAGCAGCCCAGCTCGCACAGGATCTGGGCCAGGTCCAGTTCATAATCGACGTTGTCCGGATCCTTCTCCAGCGCGCGGCGGGTCAATTCCAGCGCGTCCAGCAGATGTCCTTCCCGCCGGTTGATGACCGCCCGCTGGTACAGGTAGGCGGCGCTGCGGGAAAAGGGCACAACCTTGCTCATTTTTATCTCCTTTAGGAACATCCAATACGAGTCGTCCGAATGCGTAAGCCGGAAAGCGCGGGGGCAACCCCGCGCGTTAAGGTACCCTAGCGCGCCCGCTCGAGCAGCTCCTGAAGCTGCCCCCGGGAAAACTGACGCTTTTTGCCGCAGAACTGACAGCCCACTTCGGCGCTCTCCTGCTCCTCGATCAGCGAAACGAGTTCCTCCTCGCCCATGGAGATGAGCGCGCGCTCGACGCGGTCCCGGCTGCAGTCGCACTCGTAGCGGGTGGCGAGTTTGCCGATCAATTCGGGCGAGAGCGGCCCCAGAAGGCGCGATACGCCCTCGTCCAGATCGATGCCGTTCATGGACTGGCTGATGCCCTTCAGGTTCGGCGCGATTTCCTCCACCCGCTCCACGGCTTCCTGCGACGCGCCCGGCAGCATCTGCACGATCAGCCCGGCGGCGGAGATCACCCTGTCCTGCGTCAAAACGCCCAGCGCCACCAGCGAGGGCACCTGCTCCGAGGCGGTGAAATACATGGCGTAGTCCTCCGCCAGCTCGCCCGACACCAGGTTGACCTGACCCATGTAAGGCTCGCCGAAGCCCATGTCCCGGATGATGGTCAGCCGCCCGTTCCGGCCCACCGCCTCGCCCACGGCCAGCTTGCCATTGACGCGTGGCAGATCCAGTTCGGGGTTTTCCACGTAGCCCTTGACCGAGCCGTCGGCCTTGGCGACCGCGAGCAGCGTCCCCAGCGGGCCGCCGCCCTTGACGGTGGCGGTCACCGAGCCGCCGTCCTTGAGCATCGCGCCCAGCATGGCGCAGGCGGTCAGATGCCGCCCCAGCGCGGCGGTGGCGGTGCGGGAGAGGCCGTGGATGGCGCGCGCGGATTCCACAAGGTTCGTGGAATCGATCAGGAGCGCCCTGGCCTGCCCGCCCAGCAGCGTCAGATGGTAAAGCCCGTCTTGCTTCATGGATTGACCCCCGTAAAATGGACGCGGTCGCCCTCGTCCTCGATCTGAATGCGGGTAAAACCGGCGGCTTCAAGCCAGACGCGCAGCTCGTCCACGCTGTGGGCGCGCTGGCGCTGCACTTCGTCAAACCGGTCGTAGCGGCCGTCCGCGCCCTTTAAGAAAAAACTCAGCTCCATCGTCAAGACCTGCGAGGCCATGCGGTTGGTCCAGAGGTAGGTGATGCCCTCGCGGTCCTCGAAGTAGAGTTTGTCCCTGGCCATGCGCCGGAGCTTCTCGCGGGAGGAGATGTCAAACGTCAGCACCCCGCCGCTTCGAAGGGCCGACTGCGCCGCGCCGAAAAACCTCGCCACCCGCATCGGGTCCAGAAGGTAGTTGACGCCGTCGCAGGCGCAGATGATGGCGTCCACCGGCCGGTGCAGGCTGAGCGCGCACATGTCCTGACGCACGTAGCGGATCTCCACGCCCGCCGCGCGCGCCTTGTCGGCCGCCCGCCGGAGCATGGCCTCCGAGATGTCCACGCCGGTCACCTTGATGCCTCGGCGCGCAAGCTGCAGCGCGATGCCGCCCGTCCCGCAGGCGCAGTCGCACACGTGGCGCGGCGAAACACCCATGGACGCGATGCGCGCGAGGCAATCCGTAGCCCACGCTTCGTAGTCCACGTCGTCCATCAGCGCGTCGTAGACCGAAGCGAATTCCGCGTACATGGCTTCCTCCCCGCCGCCGGGTCATTCCGGCGGCCCCATCTGTAAACAATTATGTCTACCGACCGTACTTTTCAAATCGTTCCGGGCGACCCGCGCGCCGGGAATGTGTTTCGTTGATCGTGCGCACACTGGTCAACGAAACACTACCTTCAGTCAGCGAACCGCAGGAAACAACAAGGATGCTGGTTCACGCAGATTTCTTCCTGCGCGCCCAAAAGCCCCCCGGCGGATTTTGTGCGCTCTATTACGGAACCCGACCGCGCACCCTCGCGCCGATCAGCCCCGTCTCCCGCGCGCTGAGCCCGGACCAGCCCACCTGGACGAGCTTTTCGAGCAGCCCCAGCTCCTCGGCGGCCTCATACTTGAGACGCTCGACGCCTGACACAGGTTTCCATGAGAATGTATTCAAGGCAGCACCCCCTACGCATACTGCCTTTAAGTATGCGCGAGGGACCGGTTGGCTAAACCTTGTCGTCCTCCTCGTCGTCGTCGTCCAGCGACTTGTCCCTCAGGCCCATGTTGACCGGCGCGCCCTCGATCTTGGGGTTTAAGAACCTGTCAAAGCAGCTGTTGGCGTAGGAGGCGTAGATCAGCCCCGTCAGCGCGAAGCCCACGACCAGGTAGACAAGGCCCATCACGAGGTACCCGTAGGGCACGAACATCGCCACCAGCATCGGCACGCCAAACGCGCCGACAAGGAACAGGATCGACCAGGGCAGACGGGCCGCAGCGATGAGCGCGGCGTTGCGGATCAGCGTCTTCAGGTTCATGTCGTAGGTGACCATCATCGGGAAAATCAGCATGTTGATCATCCACCACAGCGCCAGCATCATCACCACCAACGCCTCGGGGATGACCCAGAGCAGCCCCGTCTGCGCCATCTGGCTGTAGTACATGATGCCCACGTAGCTGACCAGCAGCGAAAGGCCGTTGATCAGCCCCACCACCAGGCCCTGCTTCCAGTTGCCCTTGACCGCGTCCTTGAAATCGCTGACCAGGAACGCGTGCTGGTCCCGCGACCAGTTGCGGCAGATGTACATCAGCCCGGGCGCGCCGGCTCCGGCGATGGTGAGGCAGGGCACCATGCCGATCAGGTACAGCGTGAGGCTGCTCCAGACCGTCTGGATGTCCTGCTCCGCCGACATGAGAACCGGCAGGTAGGTGACCGTCCACAAAAGCGCCGGGATGCAGAAGATCAGGTAGAACAGGTTGATCGCGCACAGCCCGCTGAAGTGGATGCGAAGCATCTCAAAAAACAGCTTCGGACGGCTGTCCGGAAGGTTTTCGGGCGTGAAATCCGCCTTGCCCGCCTTGCCATAGTAGTAATTGTTGATGAAACCTGACATGGTATGCCCTCCCGGTGCCGGCCACACGCGCGGCAGCTTCTGATCCTACTAATTATAGCCTTTCCACGGGCATTCGTCAATTCGCAAACGTCAAAAGCCTCGGTGGATGTGAAAAGCCTCGGTGGGTGCGCGCTCTTTGGGCGCGTCCCCAACTTGCGATAACCCGTATTGACGGGTATACTGTACTATGGGCGATCCTTCTTGCGGCAGAGCGTTCAAGGGTTTCTCGTTCTACCGTTACATTCGCCGGAATATGAAACAAGGTCGATAAAACGAGAACCAGAATGGAGCTTCGATCATGCGATATGATGATATGATTCTCAAAAAAAAACGCTATCCGGGCGCACCGGTTCCCATAGACGACGCGGGGCTTCGGCGGAAGGATAATCTAACGGATCCACACGAACCGGAGGCGGTCCCGGAGCGGTATCAAATCCTGTTTTTTGCGCTCATGGGTCTTTTCTTCATACTCATGGCGTTTATATTCAATACGCCTGAAGAAATCTGGCGCGGCAGTCTGATCATCCTGACATCCCCCGCGAATCTGCTTACAGATTACTTCCGTCTGGCAAATGTTGGCGCAACACTGTTGAACGTTGGATTGATTACCATTATAAGTATAGGCGTCGTCGGGTGGAACCGTATTCCGATCACAGGAGCCATCATCGCCTCACTTTTTACGATGTCCGGCTTCTCGTTTTTCGGCAAGAACATCTACAACACGATTCCAATCGTTCTGGGGGTCTACGTCTATTCTAAAGCGGTCAGGCAGCCCTATCGACAATATATACTGCACAGCATGTTTGGCACGGCGCTTAGCCCGCTGGTCAGCGAGTTCACCTTTAGCCTTGGGCTCCCGCTCCCCGTTGGCGTCCTGCTGGGCATCTTGGCGGGTATGCTTGCGGGCTTTATCATTGTGCCGCTGTCGTTACGTTTTCTGCGCTTTCATCAGGGGTTCAGCCTCTACAACATCGGCTTCACGGCGGGGATCGTCGGGATGCTTTTTGCCGCGGTGCTGCGTGGGTTTGGCGTAGAAATTGATACTGTTTCCATTCTGTCGGAGGGCCATAACCTTGAATTCTCAATTCTCCTGTATGGGCTTTTTATCGTCCTGCTTATTCTTGGGATGTGGGTGAGCCATTGGCGGGTGAAGGGCTTTGGCCGTCTATTGACCCTGCCCGGCGTACTGCCTACCGACTTTATTACGACCTCCGGGCTCGGCGTTACGCTGGTAAACATGGCGCTGCTGGGCACTTTGTCGGTCACCTATGTCTTGGTGTTGGGCGGCGAACTCAACGGACCCGTGATTGGCGGCATTTTCACAGTAGTGGGCTTTGGCGCTTACGGAAAACACATCAAAAACACGCTGCCCATCCTTGCGGGCGTCATATTGACGAATTTTTTTAACATCCACGAAAGCAATGCGTCCTTCGCCCTGATGGCGGCATTGTTTGGCACAACGTTAGCGCCTGTCGCGGGTAGGTATGGCGTGGTAGCCGGAATTCTGGCGGGCTTTCTTCATATGTCCCTTGTGACCAATATTGGTTTTCTTCATGCGGGTATGAATCTATACAACAACGGCTTCTCGGGTGGTTTTATTGCGGCCTTCCTTTGTCCGCTCTTTGACGCCTTTGACCAAATCAAAAAATCATGGAAACGTTAGCCCATACCAAGACATCCAACGCGATTGACCTTTTTAAGAGGAAGGGGAAACCAGTGTCGGACGGGGTATGAATGCCGACATTGGTTGGTGCAAAGAAGCTCACCGGTTGCGGTGGGCTTCTTTGTATCCGAGTAAATATGCCTTGGAATCCCGGCCTTATCGCGCATATTTGCATCAATATACGGGTGGGCCAAAGCACGCCGCAAGCCGAAGAAGACACTCCGGCTTCCACCGGCGCACTAGAGCGTCCAAAGAACCATACCTCCATGCCTTTTAGAAGCACCGCCCGGAATTCGAACGGTGGCAGTCGGCCGTCTGCCCGCCCTGCTGGCAGAAATAGCAGATCTCGTTTTGAAGCGGCTGGCCCGCGAAGAACGCGCGCACGCTGGTGAGCGTGGTCCTGGCAATGGCCTCCAGCGCCTCGTCGGTCAAAAACGCCTGGTGGGCGGTGATCAGCACGTTCGGCAGCGTCAGAAGCAGCGACAATACCTCGTCGTCCATCAGTTCCAGCGACTTGTCCTCGAAGAACAGGTCGCTCTCCTCCTCGTACACGTCCAGCCCCGCCGATCCCAGCCTGCCCTTTTGCAGCGCCTCAAGGAGCGCCCGGCTGTCCACCAGCGCGCCGCGGGAGGTGTTGATCAGCATGGCCGTGGGCTTCATCCTGGCAAGGCTCTCCGCGCCGATGAGGTGGCGGGTCTCCGGGGTCAGCGGGCAGTGCAGCGACAGAACGTCGCTTCGCGTGAGCAATTCTTCCATCGAAACATACGTCACGCCCAGCGCGGTGTTCGGGAAGGCGTCGTAGGCCAGAAGCTCCATGCCAAACCCCCGGCAGATGTTCAGAAACGCCTGGCCGATCTTGCCGGTGCCAATCACGCCGCAGGTCTTGCCGTGAAGGTCGAAGCCCTCGAGGCCGCTGATGGTGAAATTGTGCTCCCGCGTGCGGTTGAACGAACGGTGGATTTTGCGGTTCAGCGCCAGCATCAGCGCCGCCGCGTGCTCCGCCACCGCGTAGGGCGAATAGCCCGGCACCCGCACGACGCTTATGCGCTTGTAGGCCGATTTGAAATCGACGTTATTGAACCCGGCGCAGCGCAGCGCCACCAGGCGTATGCCGTAGCCGCACAGCGCGTTCAGAACCTCCCCGTCCACCTCGTCGTTGACGAACACGCACGCCACGTCCATTCCCTGCGCCAGTTTGACCGTTGCGGGGCTCAGTTTGCCCTCGAAGTAGTGGATTTCAGTGTCGTCTCCGCGAAGTCTGTCGAACCAGCGGCGGTCGTAGGGCTTGGCGTCGAAAAAACCGATGCGGATCATTCTACCCCTCCCGCGTATTTTGTCTTATTGTGGCATGTCTATGGATGGATTATTTCGACGCCAACCAGAAAAACCCTTCGCGGGTCTTGCCCGAGTCTCAAACGGCAACCCCGCGCGGTGAGGCGGCGGCCATTTGATCCGGCCGACAGAACTTTACAGAAGCCTTTCAGAACCTTTATTGACAGCGTGAATTGTATTAGATATAATCATATCGATAAATCGATAGCGATATTACCGCGTGGTTTATCCCGCGCCGAGGAAAGCGCGGCCCGGACGGCAGATCATAAGGAGGATGCACCATGGAAGGAAAAGCGAAAACCCCCGCTCAGGAAGGCGAGCTTGACGTCCAGCGGATGATCGACGAGCTGGTCAAAAACGCGAATGAGGCGCTGGCCGAGTACCTTCAAATGGATCAGAGACAGGTGGACGAAGCGGTGCACGCGATGACGCTGGCCGGGCTTGAGAACCACATGCTGCTCGCGCACATGGCGGTGGACGAGACCGGGCGCGGCGTGCTCGAAGACAAAGTCATCAAAAACATCTTCGCCACCGAGTACATCTGGCACTCGATCCAGAATCAGAAGACGGTGGGCGTGATCGACGAAAACGACTTGGAGGGCTACGTCGAGGTCGCGGAGCCGGTGGGCGTGGTGGCGGGCGTGACGCCGGTGACGAACCCCACCTCCACCACCATGTTCAAGGCGCTGATCTGCGCCAAGACCCGCAACCCCATCATCTTCGGCTTCCACCCGTCGGCGC
>JAEZHK010000096.1 GCA_023416655.1 Bacillota bacterium | reverse complement strand
CGCTTTTCGTTGCGCACGATGATGTCGGGCGCGCCCATTTCGAGCATGCGCTTCAGTCGGTTGTTCCGATTGATGACGCGGCGGTAGAGGTCGTTGAGGTCGGCGGTGGCGAAGCGGCCGCCGTCCAGCTGCACCATCGGGCGGAGCTCCGGTGGGATGACCGGCACCACGTCCAGCACCATCCACTCGGGCTTGTTGCCGCTCTGGCGGAAGGCCTCGACGACCTCCAGCTGCTTGACGATGCGGGCGCGCTTCTGGCCCTCCACCTCGCGGCCGGATTCTTTCTTGGCCAGCTCGTTGATCTCTTCCCGGAGGGAGACGGACAGCTCGTCCAAGTTGAGCTCCCGGAGCAGCTCCCGGACGGCCTCGGCGCCGATGCCCACGCGGAACGCGTCCGGGCCGTACTCGGCGAGTTTCCTCTGGTACTCGGCCTCGTTGAGCAGCTGGTTCTTCTCCAGGGTGGTATCGCCCTTGTCCAGCACGATGTAGCTGGCGAAGTAGAGCACCTGCTCGAGCGCGCGGGGCGAGATGGAGAGCAGCATGCCCATGCGGCTGGGGATGCCCTTGAAGTACCAGATATGGCTGACGGGCGCGGCCAGCTCAATGTGGCCCATGCGCTCGCGGCGCACCTTGGCCTTCGTAACTTCCACGCCGCACTTGTCGCAGATGACGCCCTTGAAGCGGGTGCGCTTGTAGTTGCCGCAGTTGCACTCCCAGTCCTTGGTGGGCCCGAAGATGCGCTCGCAGAACAGGCCGTCGCGCTCCGGCTTCAGCGTGCGGTAGTTGATGGTTTCAGCCTTTTCCACTTCGCCGTGGGACCACTGGCGGATCTTCTCCGGGGAAGCAAGCCCGATCTGTATGGAATCGAGATTCGTCAAATTAAACAAGGAATTTTACCTCCTTTATCTCCAAGGGCGGGCGGGTACGGCGCTTCTGACTTAGAAGTCGTCGTCCAGCAGGTCATCGTCCAGCGCTAGGTCGTCGAAGTCGAAGCTCTCGGCGTCGATTTCCTCTTCGCCGAAGGACTCCTCGGGGGTGATCTCCACTTCCGCCTTGGCTTCGGGTTCGTTTACAACCTCTTCTTCCAATTCGCGGATGGCGATCTCCCGCCTGTCCTCGCCCAGCACCTTGATGTCCAGCGCCAGCGACTGCAGCTCCTTGATGAGCACCTTGAACGCCTCGGGGATGCCCGGTTCGGGGATGTTCTCGCCCTTGACGATGGCCTCGTAGGTCTTGACGCGGCCGATCACGTCGTCCGACTTGACGGTCAGGATCTCCTGAAGCACGCGGCTCGCGCCGTAGGCTTCCAGGGCCCAGACTTCCATTTCGCCGAAGCGCTGTCCGCCGAACTGCGCCTTGCCGCCCAGTGGCTGCTGGGTGACCAGCGAGTACGGGCCGGTGGAGCGGGCGTGAATCTTGTCGTCCACCAGGTGGTGGAGCTTCAGCATATACATGTAGCCGACGGTGACGGGGTTGTCGAACCGGTCGCCGGTGCGCCCGTCGTAGACCCAGATCTTGCCCTCGGGGCCGATGCCGCACTTACTGAACTGGATGGCGGGCCTGCCGTCCTTTTCAAACAGTGGGTCGTCGGTGAGTCTGCCGGCCGCGGCCAGACACTTCTGGATGTCGTCCTCGCGCGCGCCGTCAAAGACCGGGGTGGCCACGTGCCAGCCCAGCGCCTTCGCGGCCAGCCCGAGGTGGACCTCCAGCACCTGCCCGATGTTCATTCGGCTGGGCACGCCCAGCGGGTTCAGCACGATGTCCAGCGGCGTGCCGTCCGGCAGGAAGGGCATGTCCTCCTCGGGGAGGATCCTGGACACGACGCCCTTGTTGCCGTGGCGGCCGGCCATCTTGTCGCCGACAGAGATTTTGCGCTTCTGCGCGATGTAGACGCGTACCATCTGGTTGACGCCGGGCGAGAGTTCATCCTTGTTCTCGCGGGTGAAGACCTTCACGTCTACGATGATGCCGAACTCGCCGTGCGGTACGCGCAAGGAGGTGTCGCGGACCTCGCGGGCCTTGTCGCCGAAGATGGCGCGCAGCAGCCGCTCTTCCGCCGTCAGTTCGGTTTCGCCCTTGGGCGTGACTTTTCCCACCAGGATGTCGTTGGCGCGCACCTCCGCGCCGATGCGAATGATGCCACGCTCGTCGAGGTCGCGCAGCGCGTCCTCGCCGACGCCGGGGATGTCCCGGGTGATTTCCTCGGGCCCGAGCTTGGTGTCGCGGGCTTCGGATTCATACTCCTCGATGTGGATGGAGGAGTAGACGTCCTGCTTGACCAGCTTCTCGCTGATCAGGATGGCGTCTTCGTAGTTGTAGCCCTCCCAGGTCATGAAGCCGATCAACACGTTTCGGCCCAGCGCGATCTCGCCCTCGTCGGTGGAGGGGCCGTCGGCGATGACCGTGCCGCGCTTGACAATTTCGCCCTCTTTGACGAGCGGGTGCTGGTTGATGCAGGTGCCCTGGTTGGATCTCGCGAATTTCTGCAGCCGGTAGCTGTGTTCAGCGCCGCCGGCCGCGCGGATGACGACCTCATTGGAGGTGACGCGCTTGACCACGCCGTCTTCCTTGGCAAGGGTCACCACGCCCGAGTCGCAGGCGGCCTTGTACTCAATGCCGGTGCCCACGATGGGCGTCTGCGGAATGAGCAGCGGCACCGCCTGGCGCTGCATGTTGGAACCCATCAGCGCGCGGTTCGCGTCGTCGTTCTCGAGGAACGGGATCATGCCGGTGGCGACGGAGATCAGCTGCCGGGGGCTGACGTCGATGAAGTCCACTTGGCTGCGCTCGACCTCAATGATCTCCTCGCGGCGGCGGACGGTGACGCGCTCACGCACAAACATGCCGTCTTCGTCGAGCATCTCATTGGCCTGCGCGATGACGAACTGGTCCTCCTCGTCCGCGGTCATGTAGATGATCTCGTCGGTTGCGCGGCTGGTTTCGCGGTCGATGCGGCGGTAGGGGGCTTCGATGAAGCCGTACTCATTGATGCGCGCGTAGGTGGCCAGCGAGCCGATCAGGCCGATGTTCGGGCCTTCAGGCGTCTCGATGGGGCAGATGCGCGCGTAGTGCGAGTAGTGCACGTCTCGGACGGCGAAGCTGGCGCGGTCGCGGTTGAGGCCGCCGGGGCCCAGGGCCGACAGGCGGCGCTTGTGGGTCAGCTCGGCCAGCGGGTTCGGCTGGTCCATGAACTGCGAAAGCTGGGAGGACCCAAAGAACTCCTTGATGGCCGCCGAAACCGGGCGGATGTTGATCAGGTCCTGCGGACGGACCTTGTCCAGGTCCTGGATCGCCATGCGCTCCTTGACCACGCGCTCAAGGCGGGAAAGGCCCACGCGGATCTGGTTCTGAAGGAGTTCGCCCACGGAGCGGAGGCGGCGGTTGCCCAGATGGTCAATGTCGTCGATCTGGCCGACGCCGTGGAAGAGGCCCACCTGATAGCTGGCGGAGGCCGCGATGTCGTCCACCAGGATGTACTTGGGGATGAGCTTTCCGATGTTGTCCCGGAGCAGCTGGTTGAACGGCAGGCCGTCTGCACGGGCGGACTGGCAGACATCCAGCAGCACTTTCAGATGTACGCGCTCGTGCAGCCGGACCACCGCCGGGTCGTACTGCTTGTACAGCTCGGGGTCGTAGTTCTTCATGAAGGCGTCAAACTGCACGAAGTTGTTGCCGATGACCTTCAGCGCGCGGCCCTCGGCTGTCTTGATGACCACGGCGTTGACGCCGGCGTCCTGGATTTCCAGCGCCTTTTCGCGGGAGATGGTCGCGCCCTTTTCCACCAGGATTTCGCCGGTGTAGGGGTGCGTGACGTCCTCCTCCGCGATCTGGCCGGACAGGCGGCGCGCGATGGCCAGCTTCTTATTGTACTTGTAGCGGCCCACCCGCGCGAGGTCGTAGCGCTTGGGGTCGAAAAAGAGCGAATTGATGAGGTTGGTGGCCGAGTCCACCGACGGCGGCTCGCCGGGGCGGAGCTTGTTGTAGATCTCGATGAGCGCCTGTTCGCGGCGGGACTTCGCGCGGCCCTCGCGGTCCTCGGAGGACGCGTCGCGGGCGATGGTGGCGGAGACGCGCTCGTCGTCGCCCAGCATGTCGATGAGAACCGCATCCGTCTCGTAGCCCAGCGCGCGCAGCAGCACCGTGATCGGCAGCTTCCTCGCGCGGTCGATGCGGGCGTAGATGACGCCGTTGGAGTCGGTCTCATACTCGATCCACGCGCCACGGTTGGGGATCATCGTGCAGGAGAACAGGTTCGAGCCCGTCTTGTCGATGGTCTTGGCGTAGTAGACGCCCGGCGAGCGAACCAGCTGCGACACGATGACTCGCTCCGCGCCGTTGATGATGAACGTGCCGTGCTCGGTCATCAGCGGGAAGTCGCCCATGAAGACTTCGCTTTCCTTAATCTCATGGGTCTCGGTGTTGGTCAGCCGGACGGTGACCTTCAGCGGCGCGGCGTAGGTGGAATCGCGCTCTTTGCACTTTTCAACGCTGTACTTCGGGGTGTCGTCCAAGGAATAGTCGATGAACTCCAGGATCAGGCTCTCGGA
>JAEZHK010000112.1 GCA_023416655.1 Bacillota bacterium | reverse complement strand
CGTCGCCCGAGACGTAGGGGTAGTCGGGCAGCACCACGTCCACCATGCGCTTGGCCATCTGCGCCGCGGTTTCCAGCGGGCAGACTTCAATGCCGGGCTCGCCGTGGTGGCCGATGCCGACCTCCATCGTGCCGTCCTTGATTTCGAAGTTGGGGTGACCCACCGCGGGCAGGGTGCAGGGCGTGAGGCCGATGCCGACCGAACGGGTGTTGTCGATCGCCTTCTGCGCGGTTTCAATGACCTCGTCCAGCGTCGCGCCCTTGGCGGCCTTCGCGCCGCCGCACTTCCACATCAGGATCTCGCCCGCCACGCCGCGCCGCTTCTCGCGCTGGTCCCTGGGGGCGGAGGCCACGTCGTCGTTGGCGATGACGGTCTTGACCGTGATGCCCTCGCGCTTTGCCATCTTCGAGGCCATCTTGACGTTCATGTTGTCGCCGGAGTAGTTGCCGTAGAGGCAGGCGATGCCCTCGCCGCCGTTGGCGGCGCGGAATGCCTCGAGGAACGCGATCGCCGTGGGGGAGGAGCAGATCTCGCCGACCGCCGCCGCGTCGCACATGTTCTTTCCGACGTAGCCGATGAACGCCGGTTTATGGCCCGAGCCGCCGCCGGTCACGACGCCGACCTTGCCCTGCACCGGGGCGTCCACCGCCGCGACCACGCCGCGGGGGTTGTCCTCGCCGGTGACGACGTGTTTTACGATGTCGCCGTGGTTTTTGATGAACCCGGCCAGCATTTCGTCCACGATGTGGTCGGGATTGTTCAGGATGCGCTGCATTTTTTCATCCTCCGTGCCTTATTTGATCGTGAAGCCGCCGTCAACCAGCAGGTTGTGCCCGGTGATCATGCCCGCGGCCTTGCTGCAGAGGAACGCGATCACCGCCGCGATCTCCTCCGGCTCCGCGAACCGCTCGCTGGGCATTTCCTTTTTGAACGCGTCGCCCACCGGGCCGTCCCACGCCTTGTGGCCCAGCGCGGTCAATACCACCGTCGGGGAGACGGCGTTGACGCGGATGCCGTAGCGGCCCCACTCCATGGCCAGCACCTGCGTCATGGAGATGATGCCGCCCTTGCTGGCGCAGTACGCCACGTGCTTGTCCAGCGCGATTACGCCCGCCTGCGACGCCATGTTGACGATCGAGCCGCCGATTTTTTCGTCGATCATGTATTTGCCCACCGCCTGCGCCATGAAGAAGCTGGCGGAGAGGTTGATGTCAATGGTCCTCGTCCAGTCTTTTTCGCTGATGATTTCCGCGCTCTCCAGCGCCACGATGCCCGCGCTGTTGACCAGGATGTCGATCTTTCCAAACGCCTTGACGCCCGCCTCGATCACCTGAAGGGGATACGCGCGGTCGCAGACGTTGCCGGGCACGCCGATCGCGTTTTCGCCCAAGCCTTTTGCGATTGCGTCCACTTCGGGGTTGAGGTCCGCCAGTACCACGTTTACGCCCTTGTCATGGAAGAACTGCGCGGTGGCGTAGCCGATGCCGGCCGCGCCGCCGGTGATGATCGCGGTCTTGCCCGCGAGCGAAAAATCAAGATCCACGCCTTCATATTTGAGCATATCCGATCCCTCCCGATCCATTGTCGAATTTTTCCTGCCCGCGGGACCATTATAGCACGCCCGCGCCGCGCCCACAATCTTCCATCGTTCCTGGCGAAAGTCGGGAACGCATTTCTTCCGGTCGGCGCGCACGGGCGGAAGCGACATTTCCAAAAGTCGCCGTCCGAAAAACCCCGGAATCTCTCTCGTTGGTCTTTTTCCTTGGTCCCATACCCCGAGGGGTGGACGCCCCGGGACAGGCGGACGGACCAGAATGTCCGCCTGTCCCGGCATTGGTCATCGCAAAGGGATTCTACGATTACCGTCTAGTTTCCCGGATTAATACCGGCCAACGTAGTCGGCCGCGTTGTCGGGCGTGATCATCTCGAAGGGGATCCAGTAGAACTTCTCGACGGTTTCGCCGGCAACCGCCTTGGCGGCGATTTCGATGGCGCCGGTCATCTGGCCTTCGGCGTTCTGGAAGTCGCTGGCGATCATGTTGCCGCTCTGGATGGCCGCCACCGCGTCGGTGATGCCGTCGATGCCGATGCAGGGGATGTCCTTGCCGGCGGCGACGATGGCTTCACGGGCGCCCAGCGCCATTTCGTCGTTCTCGGCGATCACGGCGTCGATCTCATCGCCAAAGGTGGAGATCCAGGTTTCCATCAGGCCCATGGCCTCGGAGCGGGACCAGTTGGCGGTGTTGCGGGCGAGTTCCTTGACGCCCGGGTACTTGGCCATGACGTTGGTGATGCCTTCGATGCGCTGCAGCTGCGCGGACTGGCCCATCGGGCCCTCGATGATGACAATGTTGAACTCTTCCTTGCCGAGGTACTTGATCATGTAGTTCATGATGTCTTCACCGGCGGACACGTCCTGGGAGCCGACGTAGGAGGTGAGCAGGTCGCTCTCCACCATGGTGTTCACGCCAACCACCGGGATGCCGGCCTTGGCCGCGAGCTCAACCGCCGCGGCGCAGGCGATGGCGTCCTGGGGGTTGAGGATGATGGCGTCGCAGCCGTCGGCGATCATGGTCTCAACCTGGCTGAGCTGGGTGGCGGCGTCGTAGTTGCCGTCGTAGGAAAGGAACTCGATGCCGTTCTCTTCGCAGTACTTCTTGCCGGCGTTGTCCATGCGCATGGTGAACTCGTTCTGCAGGCTGTAGTAGGTGGCGCCGATCTTCAGCGCGGAGGCGCTGACGGCAAAGGCGGACGTGAGCATGAGCAGGGCGACCAGGACCGTGAGGATGCGAGTGGACTTCTTCATTAGGTAACCTCCCGTGTTTGTATTTGTATCATCGCTTTCGCGATTACACCGAGGTGAGGCGCACAACCCTTGGTTTTTGCGGTGCGCGGCGCGTTTTGGGGTGAAGCAAAGCCGGGCTTCGCGGAGCGGCGGGTTTTTGGGGCCCGAAAGCCGCCCGGGAGAGCGCGTATACAGGTCGGTTGTGATGTGGAACTAGCGGTCGGAGCTGAGACCGTCGAGCATGACGGCGCCGATCACGACGAAGCCCTTGATGATCAGCTGGTAGTACGCGTTGACCGCCAGCATGTCAAGGCCCGTCGTCAGGCACTGAAGCAGCAGGATGCCGACGATGGTTCCCCAGAGCCTGCCACGGCCGCCGGCAAGGCTGGTGCCGCCGATGACGACCATCGCGATGGCGTTGGTTTCGTAGCCGTCGCCGGTGGAGGTGACGCCCGAGGTGACGCGCGCGGTGGTGATGATGCCCGCCAGCGCCGCCAGGATGCCGGAGATCATGTACACCGAGCAGGTGATCTTCCGGGTGTCGATGCCCGAGGCGTGCGCCGCGTTCAGGTTGCCGCCGACGGCGAACACATAGCGGCCGTATCGGGTCTTGTACAGAACGATGAAGCAGATGATGAGCACCGCGGCCATGATGAGGATCGGGATGGGCAGCCAGCCGCCGAGTTCGCCGCCGCCGATCTCCTTGAACGAGGCGTTGAGGCTCGGGATGGGCTTGGCGCTTGTCAAAAGGAAGGTCATGCCCTTTGCAATGGACATCGCGCCCAGCGTGCCGACGAAGGCGGGCACCTTCAGGTAGGAGATGCTGATGCCGTTGAAGAGGCCGATCACAAGGCCCATTCCCAGGCCCACCAGCACGCCCACGTACCAGGGATACCCCATGCTGTTCTGCGCGAAGTAGGCGGAGAACATGCCCGCGCAGCCCATGATGGCGCCCACGGACAGGTCGATGCCGCCGGTCAGGATCACGAACGTCATGCCGACCGCTAGAAGGCCGTTGATCGACGCGATCCGAAGGATGTTGCGGATGTTCGTGCCGCTGATGAAGTTGGACTTCAGAACGCTCATCAGCGTGACCAGAAGCACCAGGGCAATCAGCGAGCCGAACATGGAGATGAACTGCTTTTTGGTCATTCCGGCGTCGCGGGTCAACGTCTGCGCGTGCCTGTCAATCATTTTCCTCTCTCCTAACCGCTCCTTGAGAATTCGCCGCCGGACGGAGCTACATATACATAAACTGGCGCTGCACGATGCCTTCCTGGGAGAAGTCGCTGCGGTTCATCTCGCCGCTCAGACGGTGGTTGCTCAGCACCACGATCCGGTCGCTCATCCCCATCGCCTCCGGCATTTCGGAGGAGACCATGATGACCGCGTTTCCCTGGGCGACGTAGTCGCACATGATTCGATAGATTTCTGCCTTCGCGCCCACGTCGATGCCGCGGGTTGGCTCGTCGAAAATTATGATCTTGGGGGAG
>JAEZHK010000107.1 GCA_023416655.1 Bacillota bacterium | reverse complement strand
GCGTAAGTGATCGGGGCGATAACCCCAGTAAGCAGTAGCAGCACAGCGATGATGACCGACAGCCTCTTCTTCCATCTCATGAGCAATATTCCCCCCATGATATGTAATGCTCCACCCGGAACACCCGGACAAATCGTATGCCGCAATCCCCTCCCCTAATACCAAATACCGGATTTACACATATTTCATTTATGTTGCATGCGTTTCGAACGGCCGAAAAAAATGCGGCCCTGAAAACATCCGTTTCCAGGGCCAGGAGCCAAAGGGCTTTACTGCTCGCGGGGTCATGGATCGTCCTTTAGCTTTTTGTATTCGTCGGAACGCCTGAACGACCGGTTCACGTCCTGTACAGCGTTCACCAGCATCTCCGCTTCCTCCGGGTCCAGGCTTTTGACGATAGAGGCCACGCGGGTCAGCATCCGGTTCTGCTTGGCGTCCACCTCGGCAGTCGACTTGCTGGCGCGAAGCGACGCCTCATAGGCGTCCCGCTCCTGCGCCACCCGAACCGCCTTTTTGTAGAGCTCCGGGGCGTGCTCCCGAAGGAAATCAAGCTCAGCCGCGGCCAGTTTTTTTCCCGTCCTGAGCTTTGTGCGGATGGCCTCGATGGTTCTGGCTTCCGGATCAACCCCCGTTTGCACGAGGGGCGAGGCCTTCTGGTACTTTGCCATGGCCTTTTTGACTTCCTGAAACCATTGGGAGCGGATGGCGCTTCCGCCGCCGGGCGGTATTCCTCTGAAGTACACTTTTCCACCTCCGTTCATCACACTATATCGGAAGAAATCCGCCCAAATCAACACGTCCCCGCCAATCTTCAGGCATCGCCCATTGGGCGTCTTCCGATTTGACCAAAAATGTTTGGGCAGGGCGCAATGTGAGCGGCACACATACAATCAAATATCGACATATATTCATGCGGTTTTTTTGAAATGCGCGTCATATTCGATGCCAAACTATGCGCACCCATGGATAATTCAGAAAATATTTTATTCCACACGTGGTTTACCGTTTGAAATTCATGAAGCGATGTGATATTATTGGTCACGAAAGGAAGTGTTGAATATGCCCGCCAAAAAGAAAGAGCCGGAAGTGCAAGCCGTAACCAAGGCAAAGCGCAACTTCAGAAGCGCGGAAGAGCGCATTGCGGAGATTGACAGGAAGATCGCATTCCACTCCAAGTCGATTGAACAACTCGAATCCCGCAAGGCCAAGATCAACGCGCCCAGGAAGCGCCGCATGTCCTATGCCAAGGTGTTTGCGGAAATCAAGGCTTCCGGTAAGACGCCTGAGGAGATTGCTGAATTCCTCAAGTCCTGAAGAAAAGTCTTACGCCCATACGGCTCCCGCTCTTAAAAGGCGGGGGCCGTTTGCTTTTTGACCCTATTATTGATAAAACGCCGCCAAAAAAGAAATACTTTGGATGTGTGCCGGCGAAGAGCGCCGGCGGAAAGGCGGTGCGGCATGGGTCTCTTTCGGAAAAAGCGGGACCTCGCCAAGGAAGTGGAAGCGTTCAACAAGGGACTCGCCGACCTGAAGGTCAGCGCCTCTCTTGAGGAGAACGTGGCGCTGATGAAAACGCTGTTTGAAGACGTGGACATCATGCGCTACCGGTTCATCGAGGCGGATGGGCGCAAGGACGTCGCCATCATATTCTCCGACGGCCTGGTCGACTCCTCCATCATCAACGACAACATCCTCCGGCCCATGATGCAGGGCGAGCCGCTGCCCAAGGGGCCGGACCGGATGAAGCGGCTGACGGGCGAGGTGGTGCAGGTCAACGAATCGGAGCTTACGAGCGACATCAAAAAGATCGTCGGTTCGGTCACCTATGGCGACTCCATCCTGTTCGCGGAAGGCAGCGAAGAGGCGGCGATCCTGAACACCAAGTCCTTTCCAACCCGGTCGGTCATGGAGCCGGACAGCGAGAAGACCCTGGCTGGGCCTCGGGAAGGTTTCACCGAGTCGGTCATGCAGAACATCTCCCTGCTTCGCCGCCGCGCCCGCACCGCGGACTTCAAGATCCGCAACCTGACGATCGGCCGCATCACGCAGACCACCGTCATGGTGTGCTACCTGGACGGGGTAGTCAACCGGAACGCGCTGGAAGATCTGATGAACCGGCTGAGCAGGATCGACATCGATGGCGTACTGGACTCCAACTATCTGACCGAGCTGATCCGCGAACACAGATATTCGCTGTTTCGCACCATCGGCTACACCGAACGGCCGGACGTGGTGGTCGGCAAGCTCCTCGAGGGCCGGATCGCGGTGCTGGTGGACGGCACGCCGGTCGCGTTGACGCTGCCCTTCCTCTTTATAGAGAACTTCCAGTCCAACGAGGACTACTACCTGAGCTTCTACTATACCTCCTTCTCCCGCATGCTGCGCATGCTGGGGTTTTTCATGACGATCACGGTGCCGGGGCTCTACATCGCGGTCGTGGCGTTCCACCACGAGATGCTGCCCTCGCCGCTGCTTCTAAACATCACCGCGGAACGGGCGAGCGTACCGCTGCCGGCGGCGCTCGAGGCGTTCATCATGCTGATCACCTTTGACATCCTTCGGGAGACCGGCATTCGCATGCCCACCAACATCGGCCAGGCGCTGTCCATCGTGGGCGCGCTGGTCATCGGCCAGGCGGCGGTGGAAGCCAAGCTGGTGGCGGCCCCCATGATCATCGTGGTGGCCATCACCGGCATCACAAACCTCCTGGTGCCCAAACTGAACGCGCCGGTGATCTACATAAGGATGTTCGTGCTGATGCTCTCATCGATGTTCGGGTTCTTCGGGCTGACGATGGCGCTTTCGATGGTCATGATCCACCTTCTGACCCTGACCTCCTTCGGCGTCCCGTCCGTCGCGTTGGACGGCAAACTCAGCCGCCAGCGTGTCAAGGACATCGCCATCCGCGCGCCCTGGTGGAACATGACGACCCGCCCGGACGAGATTTCAAAAAACCGCACCCGACAACGGCCGCCGGAGGGGCCGGACCATGCGTAGGGCGGTTCGCGTGATCGCGCTGTGCCTGATTCCGGTCATGCTGTCCGGCTGCTGGAGCTACCGCAGCCTCGGCGATCTCTCCATCGTGATGGGATTCGGCCTCGATCATGATCACGCCACCAACGAATTTTTGGTCTCTGCCGAAATCGCGGACCTGAGCAAGGTCAAGCAGTCCGGTCCCAGTTCAAAGCTGATAGAGGCGAAGGGCAAGACGATCTTTGAGGCCTTCCGGGATGCCAAGCGCAGGCTGAACAACCGTCTGTTCTTCAGCAACACGCAGATCGTGGCCATCGGCGAGCATATGGCCCGCGCCGACGGCATCATGGGTGCCGTCGACTGGATCTTGCGGGACGCGGAGCCCCGCGAAACCCTCATGATGCTGATCGCCAAGGGCGGAGATGCCAGAGACCTTTTCAAGGCCCAGGGCCTGGACCAGCCCATCATTTCGCTGGAGATGGACGCCATCATCACCGACGACAACAAGATCACCTCTTCCACCTCACACGAGGAACTGTATCAGATCTACGACATCTTGAACGGCCAAGGCATGAGCCTGACGCTGCCCGCCTTCCACCTCACGGACAACAACGGAAAAAAGGTGGTCGAGCTCGACGGCACCGCCGCCTTCAAAGGGGACAAGCTGGTGGGGTACCTGTCGCCGGAGGAGACCAAGTACTTTTTGATCGCGACGGGGAAGTGCAAGGGCGGCATCCTGGCGCTGGCAATGCACGGCAAAGGCGCACCGGACACGTCGCTGGAGATTGCTGACAGCACCGCTAAAACCACCTTTACAAACGAAGGCGGCAAGCTGGCCTTTCACATCGAGACAGAGACCAAAGTCTACCTGGCCGAAACCATGGATACCATCGACGTACTGAAGAAGGACCAGATCGAAGCGCTTGAGGAGGAGGCCGGAAGGCGGCTGGAGATGGAGATCGGGGCCTTGATCAAACGGGTTCAGGCGGAGATCAAGAGCGACATCTTCGGCTTTGGCCATATCATTCACCAGCACGACCTGCCGCTGTGGAGACAGCTCCAAAGCCAGTGGGATTCGACCTTTGAAACGCTGCCCGTTTGGGTTGACTGCAAGGTCAAAATCGTCAACACAGCGCAGATTTCGTCCAATGAGGCCATCAGGCAATGATGCTGTTCATCTTGGCCGCGACCTACTTCACCGCGATATTCTTCGACTTCAGGCAGTACCTTCCGGACAGCGCGAAGGGGGAAAAGGCGCTGTACCTGGCGATGCTCGCGATCAGCCTGGTGCCGATGGTATTGACCGCGCTGGAAATCCCCGTCCCGTCGCACACGAAGATCATCGTTGAGGCCGTCCGGGCGATCTTCCGCGTTCCCTGAGCGCTGAAAGGAGGGTACCCCTTGCTGGATCAGCCGCTAACCCGTCCCCAGGCGCTGGCCATCCTGATGCTGTTCAACTTCGGCAGCTCCGTCGTGATGGGCGTCTCCACCGGCGTCGGTCAGGATTCCTGGATCGCGATGCTGTTCGCCACCGCGTACGCGATGCCGGTCATGTGGATGTACGCGCGGATCATTTCGCTCAACCCGGGCGAAGGGCTGTTCTCCGCCGCCGAACGCCTGCTGGGCAAGGTGCTGGGCAAGGTGGTGATCGCGCTGATGAGCTGGTTCGCGCTGCACCTGTGCGCGCTGGTGCTTCGGGACTTTTCGGAGTTTATTCAGGTTGCCTCCATGCTGGAGACGCCGCAGCTGCCGATTCTGATCATCATGGCGACGACGGTGTACATGCTGGCCCGAAACGGCTGCAAGGCGCTGGGCAAGTGGTCGATGGCCACGATGCCCATCGTGCTGGGCGTTGTGACGATGACGGTGTTGCTCTCCTTCAACATCATGAATCCCGAATACTTCCTGCCCGTCCTGGAAAGCCCCATCGGCAAGATTGCCGCCGAAGCATACAAGCCCTTCTCCTTCCCCTTTGCCGAGACGGTGGTTTTCCTGGGTATCGCCGACTTCGTCCGTCCCAGCGACAGTCCTCTTAAAATCTACATGGGCGGCCTGCTTTTCAGCGCCTTGGTCATGCTGGTCATCATTGCCCGGAATCTGATGATCCTGGGCCCGGCGGTGGTGGCGGTGGATTACTTCCCATCCTATTCCGCCGTCGCCATCATCAACCTGGGCGACTTTTTTTCCCGCGTCGAAGGCTCCATCTCGGTCAACTTCATGCTGGCTGGCATCTCAAAAATCGCGCTGTGCCTGATCACCGCCAGCCGCGGCATCGCGAGCCTCTTCGGCATCCGCGACTGGCGCAAGCTGGTCGCGCCCACCGGGCTTCTGGCCGTGATGCTCGCACAGAACATGTACGGCAGCACCATGGAGCTGTTCTCCTTCCTCAACTACTACGGCTTCTACGCCATCCCGTTTGAGCTGATGATTCCCATCCTCCTCTGGGCCGTTTCCGAAATTAGGACGCGGAGATCGGGCAAAAACCCAAGCGCGTCGGATCCGGGGGACGCCGCGGGCTGTGCCCGTCAGTAGGAGAATTGTAACCTAGCCCCGCCTCTCGCGGGACTCCATAGGAGGTCATCAAGCAGTGATGCTGTTCATTCTGGCCGCGGCCTACGCCGCCGCGCTGGCGTTTGACTTCATACCGCGCCTTCGGGACGGCGCGAAGGGCGAAAAGGCATTGTATCTGGCTTTAATGGCGGTCAGCCTGGCGCCGCTGGTTCTCCGAGCGCTGGAAATCCCCGTCCCGTCGCCCGCAAAGCCGATCGTTGAGGCCGTCCGGGCGATCTTCCACGTCCCCTGAGCCCCGAAAGGAGGATACCCCTTGCTGGATCAACCGCTCACCCGCCCCCAGGCGCTAAGCATCCTGATGCTTTTCAACTTCGGCAGCTCCGTCGTGTTGGGCGTCTCCACCGGCGTGGGTCAGGATTCCTGGATTTCGCTGCTGATCTCCACCCTATACGCGGTGCCGGTCATGTGGATGTACGCGCGGATCATTTCGCTCAACCCGGGCGAAGGACTGTTCATGGCCCTCGAACGCCGGCTTGGCAGGGCCTTGGGCAAAGTGGCGACCGCACTGATGAGCTGGTTCGCGCTGCACCTGTGCGCGCTGGTGCTTCGGAACTTTTCGGAGTTCGTCCAGGACGCCACCATGCTGGAGACGCCGCAGCTGCCGATTCTGATCATCATGGCGATGACGGTGTACATGCTGGCCCGTAACGGCGGCAAGGCGCTGGGCAAGTGGTCGATGGCCACGATGCCCGTCGTGCTGGGCATCGTGATTCTGACGGTGTTGCTCTCCTTCAACATCATGGATCCCGAGTACTTCCTGCCCGTCCTCGAAAACCCCATCGGCAAGATCGCCGCCGATGCATACAAGACCTTCTCCTTTCCCTTTGCCGAGACGGTGGTTTTCCTGGGCATCGCCGATTTCGTCCGCCCCAGCGACAGTCCTCTTAAAATCTACATGGGCGGCCTGCTGTTCAGCACCCTGATCATGCTGGTCATCATTGCCCGGAACCTGATGGTCCTGGGCCCGGCGGTGGCGGCGGTGGATTACTTCCCATCCTACTCCGCCGTCGCCATCATCAACCTGGGCGACTTTTTTTCCCGCATCGAAGGCTCCGTCTCGATCAATTTCATGCTGGCCGGCATCACCAAAATCGCGCTGTGCCTGATCACCGCCAGCCGCGGCATCGCGAGCCTCTTCAGCATCCGCGACTGGCGCAAGCTGGTCGCGCCCGCCGCCTTTCTGGCCGTGATGCTGGCCCAGATCCTGTACAACAGCACCACGGAGATGTTCGCCTTCCTCGACTACTACGGCTTCTACGCCATCCCGTTTGAGCTGCTGATCCCCATCCTCCTCTGGACCGTCTCCGAGATCCGCTCGCGAAAAGCGGGCGGGATGGCGTGCGGGGCGGATCCGGGGGATGCCGTGGGCTGCGCCCGGCAGGGGGATTGAAATCTACCCACGCGGCGAAGGGCCTCATGGTTCAATGAATAGCCTCCCGGCTGATGCGTTAAGGGAAGTTGCGTTGATCGCGGGATTTCATTGGTTAAATGGATGGATTCTGGGTTGACACTTGTGGTTTTTCCCGCTATTATGAACTGCAGAGAGTTATTCAATAAACATTTTGATGAAGGCTCGGCCCGGAAGACTTTCGTCCGCAATGCCGACTCCAATATTACACAAGAAAACAGCCCGAATCACGGGCGGGGGTACGAATGGACCAGGCGCGTTCAATCGCTCCGGTTGGCGCTCAGAACGGGCGGCCGCTGCGCCGCCTTCCATTTCTTTTGCCGGCCGCGCTGATCATCCTCGTTTTGGTCGGCCTTTACTTGCAGTCCGCCTACCGGCGTCACGAGGGGTACGCCAGGGACGAGGCGGCGGGCCTCATCGAATCCGCGGAGATGCTGCTCGATCAGCAGATCAAGGGCCAGCTATGGCAAAACCCCGTGGACCCTTCCGCGCCGGGCTACCTGGCGCTCAAGCGCACGCTGATGTTCTTCCGTGCAAAAAACAGCGAGATCCGCTTTGCCTACCTGCTCTACGAAAAGGATGGCAAATACTACATCTTCATGGATTCCGAGACGGGGGATTCTGAGGACTATTCGCCCTACGGCGAGGAATACACCGGCATGATGGATAGCGTGGAGCAGGTGTTCCGCACGCAGGCGACCGTCGTCAGCGGCTATGAGACCGACCGCTGGGGCACCTGGGTGAGCGCGCTGACGCCCGTCAAGAGCTCCGGCGAGAAGATGCTGGGCGCGATGGGCATCGATTACCCCGCCGACGCGTGGCGCAGCGGCATCCTTCACCGGATGACGCCGGAGATCATCATCGCCTGCAGCGTGGCGCTGCTCTTCGTCGCGCTGTGCTGGGCGATGCTGGAGCGGCTCAGGCTGGGCCGGATGAGTAAGCGGCTGGCCGCCGACGAGGAACTCTTCCGGGCCGTGGTAGACCAGGCGCCCGTCGGCATCGTGATCAGTACGCCCGGCAACCAGATTGACATCGGCCCGCTGGACCGAAACAGCGTCAACCGGATGTTCCTCAGCATCATCGGCCGCTCCCGCGAGGAACTAAAGGCGCTGAGCCTTCTGGACATCACCCACCCCGAGGACCTCGAGGCGACGGCGCAGCAGCACCGCAAGCTCCACGCTGGCGAAATCGACGGCTTCACGATGGAAAAGCGCTACCTCCGGCCCGACGGCTCCCCTGTCTGGGCGAACGCCAAGGTCATCCGGCTGAGCGGCGGCGCCGAGGAGCAGTACTCGCTGGCCTTGATCGAGGACATCACCGCCCGGCGGCAGGCCGAGGATGCGCAGCGGGAGAGCGAGCGCTCGAAGGCGGTGCTCCTGTCGCACCTGCCGGGCCTGGCCTACCGCTGCAAGCCCGACCGGGACTGGACGATGGAATTCGTGTCCGAGGGCTGCCTGGGGTTGACCGGATACCCCCCGGAGAGCCTCGTGAACAACAGCGAGATCAGCTATAACGACCTGATCGCCCCCGAATATCGCACCCTCCTCTGGGAACAGTGGCAGCGCGTGCTGCCCGCGCGTGAGAACTTCCGCTACGAGTATGAAATCAACACAAAATCCGGCGAGCGCAAGTGGGTGCTGGAGCTGGGCCAGGGCATCTACGGCGCGGACGGTCAGGTGACCGCGCTGGAAGGCATCGTCTTTGACATCTCCAGCCAGAAGGACAACGAGGCGCGGCTTCTGTTCATCAGCGAGCACGACCAGATGACCGGCCTCAACAACCGCCGCTACTACGAGCGGGTCAGCCAGCAGCTGGACGACGCGCGCTACCTTCCGCTGTCGGTGGCCGTATGCGACATCGACGGCCTCCACCTGATCAACGACCTCTTCGGCCTTTCGGAGGGCGACCGGCTGATCGTCGAAACCGCGCGGCTGATCGAGCGCTGCGCCCGCCCCACGGATGTGGTGATCCGCACCGGCGGCGACGAGTTCACGCTGATCATGCCGGGCACCTCCAGCGCCCAGGCGGACGAGATCAACCGCCGCATTGCCGAGGCGGTGGCCGAATTCAACCGGAGCGCGTCCTCCGGTTCCTACGACCTGAGCCTGTCGGTGGGCTGCGGCACCCGGGCCAGCCTTTCCACCAGCTTCCGGAACACGGTCAAATCCGCGCAGGAGAACATGCACTACCATAAACTGCTGGAAAGCCGCAGCCCCCACAGCTCGACCCTGTCGTCGGTCATGGCCACCATGCTCGCCAGGAGCCGGGAGACCGAAGCCCACGGCGAGCGGCTGGTGAGCCTGTCGAAGGCCATGGGCCAGCAGCTGGGGCTGGAGCAGAAGGCCATGGACGAACTGGCGCTGTACGCGCTGCTCCACGACATCGGCAAGGTGGGGGTGGACGACCGCATCCTCAACAAGCCCGGGCGGCTCGACGAGGAAGAATGGGAGCAGATGAAAAAGCACAGCGAGATCGGCTACCGCATCGCCGCGTCGGCGATGGAGCTCTCGCACGTGGCGGATTACATCCTGTCTCACCACGAGCGCTGGGACGGCAAGGGCTACCCCAGGGGCCTCGCGTACGAGCAGATCCCACTTTTGTCAAGGCTCCTGGCCATCGTGGACGCCTACGACGCCATGACCGAGAACAGGGTCTACCGGCGCGCCCTGTCGAGCGAGGAGGCGCTTCGGGAGATCGAGCGCAACGCGGGCACGCAGTTCGACCCGCAGCTCGCGGCGCGGTTTATCCGGTTGGTTCGTGCAAGCAAGGACTACGAACTCATGGCCTGAAGTTGACCGGCGGATAACCGCCGGTTTTTTATTACGGATTAGTTCGCGGGGTAAAAGAGGTCGCTTCGCCCCGGGCGCCCCGTCACGCGTATAAAATTCCCGCTCTTTTGGTCGAAATAATCGTTTGTATCGACATTAAAAACAATCAAAGGCCGCCGTCGGCGGCCCCGTGACGGGGATCGGCGACCGCGCCAACGGCCAATGCCGCGGCGGCATGCGTACGGCGCGCTTCGGGCCAGACGCCCAGATGGGAGGTGGTCTCATTGACCCAAAACGCCGGAGCGTCCAATCAGAAAAGCCGTTTTGCCAAATGGCTCCGGGGGTCGAAGGGCCGGTCGGCCCGGATCGCCCTGGTTTACATGCTGGCTGGAAGCGCGTGGATCGTGCTTTCCGACAAATTCGCCTGGGGCGTGTCCACGGACCAGAGCAGCATCCTGCAGCTGAGCATGGTGAAGGGTCTATTGTACGTGGTGGTGACGGCGCTGCTCATCTATTCCCTGGTGCACGCCACGCTTCGGAAGGTCATGGAGTCCCAGGAGACCATCCTTCAGATGAACCGGGCGCTGGAGGAAACCAGCGAGATGTACAAGGGCCTCTCCGAAGACTACGGGGACAGGCAGGCGCTCTTGGAATCATTGATCAATTCCATCCCGGACCAGATCTACTACAAGGACAGGCACCTTAGGTACATGGGGTGCAACCGGGCGTTCTGCACCTTTACCGGCAAAGGCGAATGCGACGTTCAGGGCCTGAAAGACGAGGACTTTTTGCAAGGGGACGTGCTGCGCCTGAGCCGGCGGGGCGACGAAGAATGCCTCCGGGAGAACGCGCTGCAGCGGTACGAGGAGGTCGTCACCCGAGAAGGCGAAACGCTGTACTTTGAAACGCTCAAGACGCCCTGCCACGGCGCGGACGGCAGCGTGATCGGCCTGATCGGCATCAGCCGCGACGTCACCACCCGCAGGCTCCGCGAGGAGCGCATCCTCTACCTGAACACCCACGACGCGTCCACGGGCCTTCACAACCGCGCCTACCTGGCCGAGGCGCTGCGCCGCCTGGACCAGCCGGAGTGCCTGCCGCTGACGGTGATCATGGGCGACATCAACGGCCTGAAGATGATCAACGATACGATGGGTCACCATCAGGGCGACCGCGTGATCCTGGCCGCCGCCGACATCCTGACGATGAGCCTCCGGGAGGGCGACGTACTGGCGAGGACCGGCGGCGACGAGTTCACGGCCCTGCTGCCGCGCACGGACGGAGCAGCAGCGCAGCAGCTGGTGGAGATCATCCGCTCCGCCTGCCAGCAGGGCTCGGTGGACGGGGACGAGCTCCGCTTTCTCAGCCTCTCGCTGGGCTGGGCCACCAAGCGCGAGCCGGACGAGTCCATCGACCAGGTGTACAAGATGGCGGAGGACACCATGTACCGCCGCAAGATCCTGGAGCACCGGAGCCTGCACAGCTCCATTCTCACCTCCATCAAAAAGACCATGTTGGAAAAGAGCGACGAAACCGAGGCCCACGCGGAGCGGATGGCGCTTTTGTCCAAGCAGCTTGGGAGCGCGCTGGGGCTGCCCGAGGAGGACCTGGAGGCGCTGGAGCTTCTGTCCACCCTGCACGACATCGGCAAGATCAGCGTGGACAAGAACATCCTGTCCAAGCGCGCTCCGCTGACCGAGGCGGACTGGGTGGAGATCAAGCGGCACCCGGAGGTGGGCTTCCGGATCGCGCAGGCGTCGCCGGAGCTGATCCACATCTCGGAATACATCCTGTCCCACCACGAACGCTGGGACGGCAAGGGCTACCCCCGGGGCCTCTCCGGGCAAGCCATCCCGCTCTTGGCGAGGGTTCTGCTCGTGGTCGACTCCTTCGACGCGATGACCCAGGACCGCGCCTACCGGAAGGCCATGCCGGTGGAGGACGCGCTGGAGGAGATCAGGCGGAACGCCGGCACGCAGTTCGACCCGTCGGTCGCCCGGGCGTTCCTTGGCATGATGGGCAGTCCCTGCGCGGACGAGGCGACGTTGATCGATCACCGGGGGTGAAGGAAGCCCGCGAGCTTATCGGGAACCGCTCGATCCGTGGCAGAGTGCATACAAACGTGAACGCCGCCTCGTCTGAGGCGGCGTTCAATTGTGTGCTGTGTTATGGCGCGTAGGGCGCGTCCGGGCTCAACAGGCAGGCGATGGTGGGCTGATCCAGCGTTCCGTTGAGCATGACATCCGGGAAGATGCCGCTGTCGATGGCCGCCTGTTGGAACGCGAAGATCGCATCGGTCCTCTCCTGTCCGGTAGCGCCTTTCGCCATCCAGCCCAGATCCGCCAGCCGCTGCACGGCCTGATCGGTGGGGCTGACCGTCACCTCAGGCTCGGGCGTGGGCACAGGCGTCGGCTCGGGCGTCGGCTCGGGCGTAGGCACAGGCGTCGGCTCGGGCGTAGGCACAGGCGTCGGCTCGGGCGTGGGCACAGGCGTCGGCTCGGGCGTGGGCACGGGCGTCGGTTCAGGCGTCGGCTCGGGCGTGGGC
>JAEZHK010000025.1 GCA_023416655.1 Bacillota bacterium | reverse complement strand
CGGGTCTTTTCGCGCGCCGCGGTGTCGCCTTCCGCTCAAAATAGCGCTGCTATTCCTCGCTCCGGCTCCTTGCGCCGCATCAAAAATCCCTCGCCGCTTTGGAGTGATTTATGTTCTCCATTGGTATTATGATATTTTATCATGATTTTGCTTGGGGTCAAGCGCTTCGACATCGATGGCGCGCGGACTCTCAAGCCGCAGGGGCACCAAACGCCTCGGCGTCTTCTTCGGGTTTGACAGCAACAGGGGAAGGGTATATCATGGAAGGCGTCAGAGTTGAATAAGGGCGGGATGTATTGATGAAGAAAATCGTATCACTTCTGGTTGCGGTCGTTTTGATTTTATCCGTGGCTTCGGTCGCGCTGGCGGAGGGCGCGCCCGTAAGGGTGGCGTCCCTGAAGGGCCCGACCTCGATGGGCCTTGTGAAGCTGATGCAGGACGACGCGGAAGAAGGCGCCTACCAGTTCACCGTCGCCGGGACGGCGGACGAGATCGTGCCTCTGATCGCCAAGGGTGAACTGGACATCGCGCTGATCCCCTGTAACCTGGCGAGCGTGCTCTGGAACAAGCTGAAGGGCGGCGTCGCAATCTCCGCGGTCAACACGCTGGGCGTATTGTACGTGGTGGAGGCGGGGGACACCGTCCATTCCGTGGCCGATCTCAGGGGTAAGACGATCTTCTCCACCGGCAAGGGCACCACGCCGGAATACGCGCTCAACCACGTTTTGAAGCTCAGCGGCATCGCCCCCGCGAAGGACCTGACGGTTGAATACAAGTCTGAATCCACCGAGGTCGCGGCGGCGCTTTCGAGCGGCACCGCCACCCTCGCGATGCTGCCGCAGCCCTACGTGACCGCCGTGATGGCGCAGAACCCGAAGCTTCGCGTCGCGCTGAGCCTCTCCGACGAGTGGGCGAAGGCGGACGCGGGCAGCCGCATGGTCACCGGCGTCGTGGCGGTGCGCAAGGCGTTCGCGGACGAGCATCCGGACCTTCTCAAGGCCTTCATGGAGGGGTACGAGGCCTCCCAGGCTTATGTCAACCTGAACCCGGACGAGGCGGGCCAGTGGATCGCGGACCTGGGCATCGTGGCGAAGGCGGGCCTTGCGGCCCAAGCCATCCCCGCCTGCAACATCGTTTGCATCACCGGGGACGAGATGAAGGCGGCGGTTTCCGGCTACCTGAAGGCGCTCTTTGAGGCCGATCCGGCCTCCGTGGGCGGCGCGCTGCCGGATGACGCGTTCTACCTCCCCGCGTAGCGCATGAGGCGGCGGCTCACCGGCTTCGCGGTCGCGGCCTTCTGGCTCGCTGCGTGGCAGCTTCTCAGCATGGCGGTCGGACAGGAGATCCTGATGGTTTCTCCTGTCTCGACCTTTTTGACGCTAATCCGGCTCATGGAGACGCCTGATTTCTACCTCTCGGTGGGCAACACGTTCGGGCGGATCATGCTGGGCTTTCTTCTGGCGCTGGTCCTGGGCGCGGCGCTCGGCGCGCTGTCCCACTTTGTGAAGGGCGCGCGCGCGCTGCTCGCGGCGCCGATGGCTGCCGTCAAGGCCACGCCCATCGCGTCGTTCGTGATCCTGGCGCTGGTATGGATCAGCTCCAAAAACCTTTCGGTGTTCATCTCCTTTCTGATGGCGCTGCCGCTGGTGTACGAGAGCGTGCTCTCCGGGCTTCACAGCGCGGACCCGAAGCTGCTCGAGATGGCGGACGTGTTCAACGTCCCCGGCGGGCGCAGGGCGAGCGCCATCTATGCGCCCGCGGCGGCGCCGTATCTGCTCTCCGCCTGTAAAAGCGCCATGGGCATCTGCTGGAAGGCGGGTGTCGCCGCCGAGGTGATCGCACAGCCGGCCAGTTCCATTGGCGACGCGCTCTACCGCGCGAAGCTCTTCCTGGCTACCGACGAGCTCTTCGCGTGGACGGTGGCGGTGGTGGTATTGAGCCTTGCACTGGAGAAGCTGGCGGTCAAATCCATCGACGCGCTCAAGCTGAGTCTGACGGGGGCGGCGGGATGATTGCGCTAAACGGCATTGAAAAATCCTACGGCGAAAAGCGCGTACTCCGGGGGGTCAGCCTGACGCTCCCCACGGGCGAGGTGACGGCGCTGACCGGGAAATCCGGCTCCGGCAAGACCACGATTTCGAGGATCCTGCTTGGGCTTGAAAGGCCGGACGGCGGGCGGATCGAGGGCGCGGCGGGCCTCAAAAAGGCGGCGGTCTTTCAGGAGGACCGGCTGGCCGAGCACCTGAGCGCGCTGGACAACCTGCGCCTCGTCGGCATTTCAAAAGAGGACGCGGAAAAGCACCTTGACGCGCTGGGCCTCGCGTCCGACCGGGACGAGCGCGCGCTGAAGCTCAGCGGCGGCATGCGCAGGAGGCTGGCGCTGGCGCGGGCGATGGCGGTGGGGGCGGACCTGATCGTGCTGGACGAGCCGATGACCGGCCTCGACGGGGAGAACAAGCGTCTGGCCGCGGACTATGTGCGTAAGTTCAGGGGACGCGCGGCGGTGCTTCTCATCTCCCACGACCCGGAGGATCTGGAGCTGCTGGGCGCGTCCGCCTTTTTTTCGCTGGACGCCTGAAAGAATTTTCCGCCCGCTGCAACCGGACGGGAGCCGATTACGTCAAAGTGTTACCAATGGGCAAGGATGTGACTGACCATGCGCTTTGACGGCAGACGGTGGGCGGCGTTTCTCCTGTGCGCGGCGCTTCTCGCGGGGTTCCCCGTGATCGCCAGCGCCAAGGATTTGGACGAGGCGCTGTTTCAGGACGCCAAGGACGCGCTGACCATGATCAGCTACGGCGAATATCAAAAGGCGCTGGATAAGCTGAACTTTGTCGAGCCGCCCAGCGAGTCGGAGTTTGAGGACTTCGTATGCTTCGAGCTGGACAGCGTGCTGACCCAGACGGTGCAGACCGATGTGGCCGTGTGCTACCACAAGAGCAAGAAGCTCTACCTGGCCATTCCGGTGGAAGAGCCGGTGAGCCGCGACGTGGAGGCGCTGGTGCTGTCCTCCTCAGACGGCGAGCAGTTCGACGGCTACAAGGCCGCCAGCTGGGGCGAAGTGATGAAGTCGGTCAAGCAGGACGACGCCGCCGTGTGGAACGAGCCCTACGACCCGGGCACCCTGGTGGTCGTGCCGGACGAATAGGAAGTTTAACGCCGGAGAGCCCAATGAGGTTCTCTGGCGTTTTTTTTGTCAGGCCCCTTGCGGTCTTCAGGCCGCGGGGGTTGTTTTTTGGGTTCCGTTACTGGGTGGGTTCGCCGGACGGGACGAGGAAATCGAGGAAACCCACGCCCTTTTTGATCAGAATGTAATCGCTTCGCATCTCCGCCGCGTCGTAGACGTTGTCCGTGAAATAGCGGAAGGCGCATTTTACGTCCCGGTGGCGGATGCGCAGTTTATGCGTCAGCCCATCCAGCCGGTAGGAAAGCGCGCGCTCCGGCCTTTGCCCGGCCCGACCGCCATAGACCGCCCGGACGGCTTTCAGGTGTCCGCCGTCCAGCATGACGAGGAAGTCTCCCTCCGCGTCCAGATCCGCCGTACGCTCCAACCTGAAATGGCAATGCGCTGCCGGATGGCCGATCGGTTCCGCGTCCAAGCCGTCAAGAAACGTCAGGTATTCGTAGTCAATCGGTTCATACACATCGAAGGGTTTGTACACTTCGGCCTCGCTGGGGTTTTCGCCGAACAACTTCCGGAAGGCCCGGGCGTAGCCCTCGCCCGACTGGAAGCCGAAGCGGACCGCGAGGTCGATCACCCGCTCGCGGCCCCGGAAGAGCACCTTGTACGATTCGGAGAGCTTCCGCCTGAGGATGTAGTCATAGACCGATATGCGGGCGCAGCGCGAGAACAGCCGGGAGAAGTAGAACTGAGAGAAGTTCACGGCGCTTGCCACGTCGATGACGCCGATCTCCTCCTCGAGGTTGGCCTCGATGAAGCGGATGGCCTCGAGGACCGCCTCAACGCCGGTCATGGCCGCGCCCGGACGGGAAGGTAGATGTCCAGCTCGGATTCATTGATCCGGTCCATGCCCTTGAAGCGGCTGTCGTAGGCTTCGATCAGGTGCGCGCCGCGCCGTGCAAGCCCGCGCTCGGGCAGGATGAGCGTGTCCAGATCCTTCCACCAGTCGCCGGAAATTTCTCCGCCCGTGAGCGCGATCTTCAGGTATTCGCCGCCCGGGATCCGCTTGGCATTGAGTTCGACGGGCAGGTCGTGGGACGAGACCTCCTCGCCCACGAACACCTCGAAATACCCCTTCCGCTCGGTCTCAGGGCCGTAGACGTGGACTTCGTACATCACGCCCTTCCCGAGGGCGTAAGGTCGGGACGGGTTCTCCTCGAGCCACGCCATGTACCTTCGCCAGGTGTTGCCGATTTCGTTTTCCGAGTCCCACCCGCCCTTGACGCTGAGCGGGTCGCCGAAGTAGCTCAGGCCGCCCAGCAGCATGGGCGCCAGGGTCACGAGTTCTGCGCGCATATAACCCTCCCAAGGCAGGATTGGTCGGTTGATTCCTCATTTTACCACATTCGGCCCGGGAATTGAAGCACGATCGGTCACGCGGCCGGACGGCTTTTCCTGTATCATGAATATGGAGGCAAACAGGAATTAGGGAGGGACCATGATGGAGTTGAAGCCGATAGGCCGGGTGATTGTGGAGGACGGAAGGTATTTTATCGAGCTGGAGGAAAGATACGCGCAGGCGGCGCTGGGGCTTGAGGAGTACAGCCACATCCAGGTGGTCTGGTGGTTTCACCTCTTGGACAGCGAGGAATACCGCAGCCACCTCGTGCTGGAGAAACCCTACCGGAACGGCCCGGAGAAGGTGGGCGTGCTGGCCACGCGCTCGCCCATCCGGCCCAACCCCGTGGCGCTGTCCGCCTGCGCGCTCCTCGGGTTCGACGAACCAAAGCATAGGCTGGAACTTGGCTGGATCGACGCGGAGCACGGGACGCCGGTGGTGGACATCAAGCCCTACCAGCCGTCCGTCGACCGGGTGCGAAACGTCCGGATGCCCGGCTGGTGCGCCCATTGGCCAGCCTGCGTCGAGGAGAGCGGCGCGTTTGACTGGGCGGGCGAGTTCAACTTCTGACGCCCGCGTGAAGCCGCGCCAGGAGGGCATCCGGTTCCCCTCACCGCATCCCATTGGCCCAAAGGAAAGGCCCCGGAAATCCGCTTCCGGGGCCTCGGGGCGCCCAAAATCCGCCGGGCGTCTTTTCAACGCGATGGGAGGAAGTCTGCGTGAGCCAAACACCTGCGGGATTTCCGGGCGGCTCACTGACATGAGGAATTGTTTCCTCCACCAGTGTGCGCACTGGTTATGGAAACAGATACGTTCCCGGCGCGTTAGAGCCCGGGAGCGAGCAGAAGGTACGACTGGGTTTGTGAAAAGTCTAAGGCCCCGGAAATCCGCTTCCGGGGCCTTGCGTTTGCTATTCGATCTCGAACTCGTTGAGCGCCTTGTGCCACCAGGCGAAGGTGGTCTGGCTGTCGGCGTAAGGGATGGAGCGCATGTCCCACACGATGTTGGCGTTTCCGGGGCGGCGCTTTGTATCAAAGAGCGGGTTCTTCTTGGCCGGGGTGACTTCCAGCAGGAAGTTGAACCCGGACACGAAGGTGATCTCGAAGGTTTTATCCGGGACTTCGATGGACAGCGTGTAGCCCAGGCCGCCCTTTTTGCCAAACCCCAGGATGCCCGCCGCGCCTTCTGAGGCGATCTTCTCGTCTCTGAGGCGCGCCTTGCAATGGCTAAAGCACTCCAGCGTGAAGTCCGCCTCGTCGCCGGGGCCGGGTCCGGTCATCAGGTAGATCCCGTCCGGGCCGATGCCCACGCCTTTGAAGCCTCCGCCAGACTGCACGAGCAGCGCGCTGTCCATTTTCAAGTCCTGGTGCGCTTCGGCATATGCGATGCGCTTGTCCTCGAGCTCCTTGAGGTTGGACTTGCGCATCTTTTCGTTCTCGTTTCCGCCCAGCAGAGCCATACGATCATCCCTTTCCAAATACCCGCGCCCGGCCTGGCGGCCGGAGCGGTCATCTCTTCATGAATCCGGGTTGCGGCGAGACCTTTCTTCTAGCGCTTTCAGCGATTTTTCCCGGAAGGTACGCAGCGCGGTGGGGAAGGGGAGCGCCTTAAGCGCCTCCGCCTCCACAAATTCGCCCTCGTCCGAGGACTTGGCCTCGCAGGTCCAGCCGTCCATCCGCCAGACCAGGTGGGTGAACACGTGGCGCGCGCCGCCCGTGGGGGTCAGGTCCTCCGGTTCGACGCCCAGTTCCCGGAGGCCCTCCCGCACTTCTGCAGGGGTCCTCGCGCCGGGGAAGCTTGGGAACTCATAGAGCCCGGGCAGCAGCCCCTCGTCCGGCCTGCGCCGGACCAGCACCGCATTGTTCCGAAAGACCATCGCCACCGCCCGCTGCTCGTCCCGCTTGGACGCCTTGGGGGGCAGCACCGGCAGAGACAGGGCGTCGCCCGCCCGGAACGCGTCGCATTCGGCCCGCACCGGGCAGGAATCGCAGTCGGGCCGGGGCGTACAGATGAGCGCGCCCAGCCCCATCATCGCCTGGTTGAAGTCGCCCGGACGCTCCGGGGGGATCGCCGAGAGCGCCGCCCCGCGCAGCGCGCGCTTTCCTTCCGGCGAAGCCGCGTTCACCCGGACGCCGAACGCCCGGCTGAGCACGCGAATCTGATTGCCGTCAACGGCGGGTTCCGGAAGATTGAAGGCGATGGACGCAATCGCGCCCGCGGTGTATTCGCCCACGCCCGGAAGACTCCGAAGGCCCTTACAGTCCCTCGGGAAGCCGCCCGCCTCGGCCACCTGCCTTGCCGCCTTCAGGAGGTTCCTCGCCCGGGAATAGTAGCCCAGGCCCTCCCAGAGTTTAAGTACCTCCACGGCATCGGCCCCCGCCAGCGCCTGGGCCGTCGGGAAGCGCTCAAGAAACGAACGGTAGTAGCGGACCACGGTGTCCGCGCGCGTCTGCTGCAGCATGACCTCCGACAGCCAGACCCGGTAAGGGTCCTTTTCCAGCCGCCACGGCAGGTCCCGCGCGTTTTTGTCGTACCAGTCGAGCAGGTTCCTGGCAAACTCGGTCAATTTCTGTCCTCCCGGGCAGTTTCATCCAGCGCCTCCACCGGACAGGGAAAGTCGTCCTCCCGGCAGAAGCCGTCCTCCGGCACCCGAATCACGCGGCCCGGCAGGAGCCACGAGGGGCTGTACAGCTTGTTTGCCCGGAGCAGCATGCACCCCGGCACATGGAGTCTCGCCGACAGCGCGTCCAGGCCCTCGCCTTCCCGAACCACATCTTCCCGCAACGCACACACCTCCCTGGGGGATTGTATGCGCTCCGCTGCCAGGATACGACCGGTTTTTGCCGGCCGGTAAAGTATTGTGATGATACCCAGGCGGGCGTAAAATCAAACGCGGTCGGGCGCTGCGCCGCCTGATATTAACCTTCCGAAGGTCAGTTTTTCGTGATCTTGGCCCCGTCCCCAATCAGCTTCTTCTGCTCGTTCCACACCTGCTTGATCCGGTTGAACACCTCGTCGGACATGCCGTCGGGCCTTTTCTCAATGACGCTGCCGCAGGCGACGATCCGGTAGTCGTACCCCGTATCCGCGCTCATGCGCCACACGTACACCGGGATGAAGCGGGGCGACGCGGCCTGAACCACGCCGGAGCCGTCGTCCACCAGCGTGAACTCGAAGATGATGCCGCTGTCCTTGTAGCGGGCGCGCTGGTCGCTTAGGAAGTTGCCCATCGAGTAGACCACGAGTGCGCTGCGCGTTTTGCCGTCGGCGTCCTTCGCCGACACCTCTTCGATGGACTGCACCACATGGGGGTGGCCGCCGACGACCATGTCCGCGCCGGCCGCAACCAGCTTTCTCGCCATGTCCTTCTGGGAGGAATTCACTTCTCGCTGGTATTCCTCACCCCAGTGCATGAACACCACCACGAACTCCGCGCCCGCCTTTTTGAGCGCCGCGATGTCCTTTTTGGGGCTGGAGTTGCGCGTGGTGCGCAGGCCGTAGATGGTGGCCTCCGGGTCGGAACTGTTTTCGAGGTTGTTGGTGGACACGGTGTAGTTGGTGATGCCCACCCGGATGCCCTTGATCTCGACCACCTTGGGCTTGTCGTATTCCGCCTGGGAGCGGTAGGCGCCCACGTGGTCGATGCCCACCTTTTCGACGTTTGTGATTTCGCGCTTCAGGCCGTCGAAGAATGTGTCGAGGGCGTGGTTGTTGGCCAGGGTGAGCATGTCCACGCCGCTTTCCTTCAGCGCGTGCAGGATGTGCGGCGGCGTGTTGAACTGCGGGTAGAACTTGTAGCCGCGGCTGCCCTTGCCGCCCATGGGGCCGTCAACGTTGCCGATGGTGTAGTCGGCCTTGGCGAGCGAATCGGAGATCAGCGAGAAGTACGGTGAAAAGTCAAACGTTTTTTCCTGTTTGTCGTAGGCGGTGTTAAACAGCGGTTCGTGGATGATGATGTCTCCGAAAGCTCGGATGACCGCCTCGCGCTTGACGCCGGTGGGCGCGGCCGGCCCTCCGGCCAGGTCCGCTTCGATGTCCACGTCCTCGGGCGCAGCTTTGGCGGAGGCGTCCCCGCCCTGCTCGCCTTCGTCCCCGTCGGGCTGGGTTTGTTCGGCGGGTTGGGTGGCCTCCGGGGCGGGCGACGGGGTTACGCTTGCGATGGTCTCTATCGTGCGGTCCGGCGCGGAGCAGCGGACCAGCACTACGCAAAGCACCGCGAGCAATACAATCACCGCGAGGAACGTGGCCAGGCGGATCCGCCGCGGCAGCGCCGAATATTTCCTGAGGATGCGTGTGGGCATTTGATCAACTCCACATCGGGCGTATAGCCGTATTATACCACGCTTCGCGGTTTTTGCATATAGCGCGCGCCCGGTGAAACTTGAAATCAGGCGAAAAGACGCGGTTTCCCTGGGCCTACCGGAGCAAATTGAGACGGAAAAACCGGCGTACGACACATCCTGCGCGCAGATGTTTGACACGAACGGTGCGAAAGGTTATCCTGTTCTTGCTGAAATATTTCCCGAAGCCGCATCAAAGGGAGCGCTTTTCGCGGCGATCAAAGCGGGAAAAGGGATGCCTTATTATGCCGCTTGCGCGCGGGCGAAAGCAAGAATGGCAAACGGGCGGAAAGGCGGCATACAGGGACAGGGGGCGCTGCGGCTGGGTTGCAGCCCGCTTTCAATGGCCCCCGGCGGCCCGCGTACCTTCTTTAAGATGCGTTTCGCCTATAGATGAAACAATATCCAGGGCTTTTGCGTCCAACCGATATTGACTGGAGGTGTGATTTGTTGTACACTTTTCAACGAAGCGCATTTTTGCGTTCATTGAAGTTTCCAATCCGGACGAGGCGCACGTCTTTCGTCAGAGGGCACGCGAGAAAAGGTGGTTAGATAATGGCGACAAAGCAGTTCGGCAGGCTGAAATTGCACTGGTCGAAGCGCGGCTTTGCATTTAAATGGGGCGAGGGCGAGATTCACCGCCTCTCCTTTGGGCGGAGTGAACCCCCCGCCGGGCGTGAGAGCGAGGGCGGATACGACCCGAACGACCCGAGCGTCGGGGAGTACGGCGGTTACGGCCGTGGATACGACCGGGGGTATGACCAGGGCGAATACCCCGGGCAGGAGCAGGACGGTTATGAGCAGGGCGTCGGCTACGCCGACGAGAGCGAGCCCGCGGGCCGCTACGACGTGCTCTACCGGAGCGACTGGCTGACCTGGCTGCTCCTGGTGGTACTGCCCCCGCTGGGCATCTGGATCCTGTGGCGGCGCGAACGCCTGGAGCCCAAACCCCGCCTGATCGTCTCGGGCGTGGCGGCGGTCTGGTTCATCGTGCTCTTGATCTGGATCTTCTCCGCGATCTTCGGCCACGGCGCGGACCAGACCATGGGCGTCGGCACCATCAAGGCGCCGGAATCCATCGTGGTCGGCGCGACGGCGACGCCCGCGCCCACCGGCGTCTTGACCGGCGACCTGCCCTCCGGCACGCCGGACCTCACCACCACCCTCGCGCCCGCCGCGCAGGCCACACCCAGGCCGGGCGGGAGCTCCGGCTCGTCGAAATCCGGTACCTCTGGCACCGACGATTCGTTTGACGAAAACGCGGATACCTCCGGCAACGAGGACCCGGACACCACCTATATCTGGTCCTCGACCGGCGACAGCTATTATCACAAGACCGAGACCTGCGAAAAAATCGTCGGCACGCCGTCCAGGATCTCGATGGACATCGCCCGCTCCCGCGGGCAGACGGCCTGCCCCGTGTGCTACGGCGCGCAGAGCACCGGCGCCTCCTACTACATGAACAAGGGCGGCAGGTACTACCACAAGGACAAGACCTGCTCGGGCATGAAGAACGCGCAGGCGGTCACCAAGTCGCAGGCGGTCAAGGCGGGCAAGAAGCCCTGCCCGGTCTGCATCGGCTCCTACTACGCCACCAGAAACGGTAAGTACTACCACACCAAGAGCAACTGCACCGGCATGCAGGGCGCGCAACTGATCACCAAGGCGGCGGCGGTCAAGGCCGGTAAACTGCCATGCCCGGTCTGCGTCAAGAAGACCTCGTCCAAGAGCGGCACCACCACCAAGGCGAAGGCCTATTACAGCACCACGGCGGGCAAGTACTACCACGTCAACCCCACCTGCTCGGGCATGAAGAACGCGCAGAAGATCACGCTGGCCACCGCCAAGAAGCGCGGCCAGAAGCCCTGCCCGGTGTGCATCGGCTCCGGCTCCTCCTCGTCCTCCGGCACGGTCTACTACGCGACGACGGCGGGCAAGTACTACCACACCAAGGCCAACTGCTCGGGCATGAAGGATGCCCGCAAGATCACGCTGGCCACCGCCAAGGCCAAGGGCAAGCAGCCCTGCCCGGTGTGTGTGAAGGCCACGGACTCCTACATCTACGCGACGTCGGCGGGCAAGTACTACCACTCGAACCCGACCTGCTCGGGCATGAAGAACGCGCAGAAGGTGACGCTGGCGACGGCGAAGAAGGCCGGCAAGACCGCCTGCCCCATCTGCATGAAGAAGGCCGCCACCACCAGCTACTACTCCACGGTGGGCGGCAAGTACTACCACGCCAAGGCCAACTGCTCGGGCATGAAGAACGCGACCAAGGTGACGCTGGCCACCGCCAAGAAGCGCGGCCAGACGCCCTGCCCGGTCTGCCTGACGAAGAAGGCGCAGGACGCCGCCGAAGTCAAGGTACGCGTCTACGCCACCACCGGCGGCAGGTTCTACCACGTCAAGGCCAACTGCTCGGGCATGAAGAACGCCCGGAAGGTGACGGTCGCGGCGGCCAAGGCTTCGGGCAAGACCCCGTGCCCCGTCTGCATGAAATCGAAGGCTGCCGCCGCCACATTCGTCTACGCGAAGCTGAGCGGCAAGTACTACCACAAGGGCGGCTGCAATACCACCGACGCCGATGGTGCCAAGAAGGTGGCGCTGGTCACCGCCAGGAAGTACGGCAAGACCGCATGCCCGGTGTGCTTCAAGCGCGAGACCGCCCAGGTTTATGTGACGCCCGCAGGCCTCAAGTACCACAGCAAGGTGGACTGCAGCGGCATCCACAACACCATGAAGATCTCGCTCAAGTCCGCGCTGGCCCGCAAGTACGTGCGCTGCACCGTCTGCGACGCGCCGAAGGGGTAACCGGACGACAATTGAGAACGGCGGGGAGCAAATGCTCCCCGCCGTTTCCGTATGCGCTTCGGAGTCCTCTCTCAAAGGCTCTCGCCGTGAAATCGAGGATGCGCGATTGTCGGAGGCGCTCGAGACTGGTCCGGGATCCTGCCGGTCAGCACGAAGGGAGCACGGCAGTCAAGGATGTCTTTAGAAATCATCGTGACCGCCGACACTAAAAACTCGCCGGGAACCCTTGACAGGATTCCCGGCGGATCTTTTGGTTGCCCGCGTCAGCTGCGGATTTCCATCCAGATCTGGTCGTACTTGGCCATGTCCCCGGAGATGTCGTGGAAGAACTCGCAGCGGTCGATCACGTCCTGCGGCGGGTTCAGGGTCTCGTTGCCCTTCTCCTCCGCGTCCATCCCGTCGATGACCGCCTGGATGGGCGTGGAGTAGTAGATGTATTCCATGTTCATCCGGGCGATGTCCGGGCGGCACATGAAGTTGATGAACTGCTCGGCCAGCTCCTTGTTTTTGGAGCCCTTCGGGATGCACATGCCGTCCACCCAGACGTTGGAGCCTTCCTTGGGCACAATGTATTGCAGTTCATCCGACTGGCTCATGGCGTACAGCGCGTCGCCCGACCAGACCACCGCCATCGGCGCTTCGCCCGCGACCATCTTGTCCTTGACTTCGTCCACGAGGTAGCCCTTGACGATGCCGTCAGCCTTCTGCTTGATCAGCAGCGCCTTCGCTTTGTCCAGCGCCGCCTGGTCGCTGGTGTTCATCGAGTAGCCCAGGTACTTCAGCGCCAGGCCCAGCGAGTCGCGGATGGAATCCAGCATGAACACGCTCTTCTGGTTGGCGGGGTCAAAGATGGGCGCCCAGGAGTCGACGGGCTCGGGCATCATGGTGGTGTTGTACAAAAGGCCCACCGTGCCCCACATGTAGGGGATAGAGTAGGCGCCCTCGGTGTCGTAGGCGGGCTTTTTCAGCCAGTCCGAAACGCCGGCGGCGTTGGGGATCTTGCTCATGTCCAGCGTCTCCAGCATGCCCTCTTTGATCATGCGCTCGATGATGTAGTCCGACGGGAAGATCACGTCGTACTCGCCCGCGCCGCTGGACAACTTTGCGTACATTTCCTCGTTGGTGGTGAAGTTGGCGTACTTGACCTCGATCCCCGTCTCCTGCTGGAACATCGAGATGACCGCTTCGTCGATGTAGTCGTACCAGTTGAACACGGTAATCGAGCCTTCGGCCAGCGCGCCCGCGCCAAGGGAAAGGGCCATGAGGACCATGAGCAAAGCGACCAGTTTTTTCATCTCAGTTACCTCCGTATTGTCAGGATCCAATGTCAGGATACGTTTTCAAGCGCGGAGCGCTTGTTGACGATCAGAAGGAGCACCAGCACCACAAGGAACATCAGCGTGGACAGCGCGTAGATGGTGGGCTCGATGCCCTTTCTCGCGGCCGCGTAGATGATGATGGACAGGTTCTTGTCGGTGTTGGACGTGAAGTAGCTGATGACGAAGTCGTCCAGCGACATCGTAAACGCAAGCAGCGCGCCCGTCACCACGCCCGGCATGATCTGCGGCAGAATCACCTGCCGCACCGCGCGCATCGGCGTGCAGCCCAAGTCCAGCGCCGCCTCGTATATGTTCACGTTCATCTGCCTGAGTTTCGGCAGCACAGAGAACAATACATAGGGTGTGTCGAACGCGATGTGCGCCAGCAGCATCGTGCCGTAGCCCAGTTTAATCTTGACGAACACGAACATCAGCATCAGCGAGACGCCCGTCACGATGTCCGGCGTGGTCATGGGCAGGTAGGAGACGCTCATAATCATGTTCGCGTTCCGGGACTTCATCGCGTGGATGCCGATGGCCGCCAGCGTCCCCAGAACCGTGGCCACGGCGGTCGCGATCAGCGCGATCAGAAGCGTCATGTACAATACGTTCATGATGTCCGTGCGGGAGAAGAGCCGCTCGTACCACGTCAGCGAAAAGCCGCCCCACTTGGCTCGGGACTTCGACGCGTTGAACGACAGGATGATCATCACCACGATGGGGGAATACAGGAAGGTCAGCAATAGCCCCAGGTACGTTCCGCGGAAGAACTTCCTCACCAGGCGCCACTCCCTTCCTTTTTGGGATCGATCCGGTTCAGAAGGCCGATCGACGCGATGATCAGAAGCATCATCACGAGGGACAGCGCCGAGCCGAAGTTCCAGTCGAAGGCCTCCAGGAACTGGCGCTCGATGATGTCGCCGAACAGCCAGAAGTTGCCGCTGCCCAGCAGCCGCGAGATCGCGAACGTCGTCACCGCCGGCATGAAAACCATCGTGATCCCGGAGATCACGCCCGGCATCGAAAGCGGCAGCACCACGCGGCGGAACACGTTCATAGGGTTTGCGCCCAGGTCCTCCGCCGCCTCCAGGATGCGCTCGTCCATCTTTTTCAGCGCGGTGTAGACCGGCAGGATCATGAACGGCACGAAGTTGTACACCATGCCGGTCAGAACCGCCCCTTCGGTGCCGATCATCGAAAGCGGCGCCATCCCCAGGCGTTTTAAAAACTGGTTGATGATGCCGCTGTCTTCCATGAGGGACATCATCGCGTAGGTGCGCAGCAGGAAGTTCATCCACATCGGGATCAGGATGAGCACGAACAGCGCCTGGTTCTTTGAAAAGTCCTTGCTGGCCAGGAAGTAGGCGGCAGGGTAGCCCACGATCAGGCAGATCAGCGTGCAGTAGACCGCCAGGTACAGGCTGCGCCAGAGCACGTTCAGGTAGATCGGGTCCATGAACTTCCGGACGTTTTCAAAGGTGAAGCCGCCGTCCCCTCGGAACGCGAAGTACACGATGAAGATCAGCGGCGCCACCGTGAAAAGGGCCATCCAGAGCACGTAGGGCCCCGCGAAGGCGCTGCGCTTCATGAGGCAGCCCCCTGCGGCTTTGTCTGCCGCCGCATGATGTGCATGTTGAACGGCACGATGGAAAGCCCCACGGTGCTGCCCGCGGGCTGCATGGTGGTGGAATGCACCTTCCAGTCGAAGCCGCCGGCGCGGATGATCATCTCGTAGTGGACGCCCTTGAAGAGCACGCTTACGACCTCGCCGGTCAGCATGCCCACGTCCTCGCCCACCACCATGATGTCCTCGGGGCGCACCACCACGTCCACCGGCTGGTTTATGCCGAAGCCCGAGTCCACGCAGGGGAACTTTTCGCCGCACATCTCGACCAGCTCGTCCGCAAGCATGAGGCCGGAAAGGATGTTGCTCTCGCCGATGAAGTCGGCCACGAAGGCGTTCTTGGGCTCATCGTAGATGCGCTTGGGGTCGCCCACCTGCTGGATGCGGCCCTCGTTCATTACGACGATGGTGTCCGACATCGTGAGCGCCTCTTCCTGGTCGTGGGTGACGAAGATGAACGTGATGCCCAGCTCCTGTTGCATGCTTTTCAGCTCGAGCTGCATTTCCTTGCGGAGTTTTAAGTCCAGCGCGCCCAGCGGCTCGTCGAGCAGCAGCACCTCCGGCTCGTTGACCAGCGCCCGCGCGATGGCGATGCGCTGCTGCTGCCCGCCGGAGAGGGAATCCACCTGGCGCTTTTCAAAGCCCGTCATCTTGACCAGCTTCAGCATGCGGCTGACGCGCTTTTCAATCTCGCCCCGGGGCATCTTTTTGAGCTTGAGCCCGAAGGCGATGTTGTCGTACACATTGAGGTGCGGGAACAGCGCGTACTTCTGAAACACGGTGTTGACCCGGCGCTTGTAGGGCGGGACGGAAGCTATGTCCTTGCCCTCGAAGAGGAGCGTCCCCTCCGTCGGGTACTCAAAGCCGCCGATGATGCGGAGCATGGTGGTCTTGCCGCAGCCTGATGGCCCCAGCAGCGTCACAAATTCGTGCTTTCGAATGTAGAGGTTGATGTCCTCAAGCGCCTTCGCGCCGTCAAATTCCTTGGAAATTCCGATCAGCTCGATCAGCCGCGTTTCTTCAATCATGGCGCAAACCCCTTTGTGTGGAATCAGAAGCTGGGCGGCGTCGCCACCCACAGTACCCGCGCCGCCGTCTTCCCGGGGTTCGTCAGTTTGTGTACGGCGGTGGGTTCAAAGCAGAAGCTCTCGTCTTTGCGGGCACGGGTTGCCCGGTCGCCCAGCACGATCTGCACGCTGCCGCTGAGCACGTAGCCGAACTCCTCGCCCTCGTGGGGGTCGTCCTCGTCCGTTTCGCCGCCCGGCCCGATTTCAACCAATATCGGCTCCATGCGGTTTTTCTGGGCGGTGGGCACCAGCCAGCGGATGAAACCCTTGAGGCCCTCCTCGTCGTATTTGACGGAGGTGTCCGCCTCGGAAAACACCACTTTACGCGCGGCTTTTTCGCTGAAAAACTGGGGAAGGTCGGTGCCCAGGCACTCCAGTATGTCCACCAGCGTCGCGATCGACGGGCTGGTCAGGTCGCGCTCGAGCAGGGAAATAAAGCCCTTGGAGAGCTCGCACCGGTCGGCCAGCTCTTCCTGGGTCAGCCCCCGCTGGAGCCTCAGCCGCT
>JAEZHK010000134.1 GCA_023416655.1 Bacillota bacterium | reverse complement strand
GTCGCTTCGCGACCGTGCGATTCAAATGAATTTGAATCGCACGCCCCAGTGTCGCACTCCGCTTGAAATAGCGCTGCTATTCCTGCGTTTCGGCTCCTGGCCAGAAACAAAATGTTCGCTCCTTTGGACGAAATAATGTTTTGAATTGGTATCAAGCGCCTGATTGCATGGATTTGATCGCATCGCATATGCGGTCTACATCCGTCAGTGTTAGATCGCCGTAGATGGGCAGCGTCAAAACCTGCCGGGAGGCCCGCGCCGCCTTCGGGGTTTGCCCCGGATCAAACCGTCCGCCGTAGCACGCCATCTCGTTGGTCGCGGGATAGAAGTATTTTCTGGAGAGCACGTCGATTTCGAGCAGCCGATCATGCAGCGCGTCCCTCGTCGCTCCAAAGTCGGCCTCGTCCACGAGCACGGCGAAGTATCCGTAATTCGGCTTGACGCCTTCCTGATCTTTCCAGATTTCAAGTCCGGATACCCCGCCCAGCCTTTCCTGATACCGCCTGGCGACGGCTTTGCGCTTCTCAATTTCTGCGTCAATATGGCGCAGGTTGCAGATGCCCATCGCGGCCTGGAACTCGTTCATCTTCGCGTTGCCGCCCACGGCTTCCACCTGCTCCGGCCCGGCGATGCCGAAGTTTTTCTCCAGCTCCAGCCGCCGCCTGTGCCCGGCATCCTGAAAGCAAACCGCGCCGCCCTCGATCGTTTGAAAAACCTTGGTGGCGTGGAAGCTGAACATGGAGGCGTCCCCCATCCGGGCCGCGGTCATCCCGCCGCGCGAAACACCGAACGCGTGCGCCGCGTCATAGATGACCTTGAGCCCATACCGACGCGCGATTTTTTCAATGGCCGGATGGTCGCAAAGGTTCCCGTAGACATGGACCGGCAGGATGGCGCTCGTCCGCTCGGTGATCAGCGCCTCGATTTTTTCGGGATCCATCGTAAAATCCGGTTTGATGTCGCAGAAGACTGGCGTCAGGCCGCACCGGATGATGGCGTGGGTGGTGGAGGCGAAGGTGTACGGCGTGGTGATGACCTCTCCGGTCAGGTCGAACGTGCGCAATATGGCTTCAAGCGCCAGATGACCGTTTGAAAACAAGGTGATGTTGGGGGCGTCCAAATAATCCTGTAAAAGCGCTTCCAGCGCGCGATGCTTGGAACCCATGTTGGTCAGCCAATGCGAATCCCACAGATCGCGGATTTCATTGCAGTACGCTTCAAACGGAGGCATGGAAGAACGTGTGACGGTGATTTTCATGAGCTTCGCCTCGCATTCTTACTGCATATGCTCGTGTGTGATAAATGCCTCCGCGCCTTTTATATCGTCCAGGATAGATCGAAATTCCACTATTCCGTAATATAAACCCGTACGAATTGACAGCGTATCCACTCAATTCTGTCAATAACTCCGCGTGGCGCGACGGCGTGAAGTGCCATCCTGACGGCATTCCCGTTCGTCAGATTGACATAAGGCAGCGATTGGGCTATACTGAAAATCACTTCATCAGCCGCTTCCTTTGCAGCCCTGCCTGCTTTCCCCGTCACAACCCCAATGCTTCACATCATCCGAATCCGGGAGGATCAGCATGGGCAAAAAGATTCCGAAGGCCGTAAACAATGCCGGAAAGAAAAAACCCCAGGCCAATACGGCTTCGCAAGGCTTCGCGCGGCTTCCTCAAAACGCGGTGCGCTTTGTCAAAAGCCCCGTCCGATTGACCATTTCGCTTCTGGTATCCAATCGGATCGACACAATTCGCAAATGCCTGAACTCCATCAAGCCGCTTCTGGACGCGCTGCCCAGCGAGCTGATTGTGGTCGATACCGTCGGCCCAGAGCGTTCCGACGGATCGCTCGCGGTTGCGCGGGAGTTTACGGACAAGATCGTCCGTTTCGATTGGTGCAACGATTTTGCCGCCGCCCGGAACGCGGGGCTGGAACGAGCGAAGGGCGAATGGTTTCTATTTCTGGATGACGACGAATGGTTTGACGACGTATCTGAAATCATCGATTTCCTCAAAACGGAGGATGGAAGATACAATACCTGCATCTACAGGGTGCGCAATTACAAGGACCTCGGCGGCCGGCAATACGCGGACGGCTATGTCGAACGCCTGGTGCGCCGAAGTGATATTCTCCGCTTCAAGGACCGGATTCACGAATACCTGGTCGGCGCGATGCCCCAGCTCAAAGCCCTGAACGCGTTTGTACACCATTACGGATACGTTTTTGAAAGCCAGGAGGCGTTTGAGAAGCACAATCTGCGCAATCTCCAATCGCTTGAGAAAATTCTGGAGGAGAAGCCGGGGTATCTCAGGGCCGTCACGCACCTTGCGCAGGAGTACCTGCGCAGCCATGATTATGTGAAAGCGGAGGCGCTGTGCCGCGAAGCCCTTGAAAAGAATGAGCATCCGGAAAACGGCAACTATATTTCCGTGATCGCCTATTTTTACGTCCATGTGCTGATCTGCCTGAAAAGGTGGAAGGACGTTTCGGAGCAATCGGAGCGCGTTTTGAAGCGTTCCGACATTTCAGAGCTTGCGAAAGCCGGAATCTGTTACTTGCTCAACGAATGCTCTTTCGCGGTGTTTGACTCCAATAAAATGCTTTCGAACGTGGACCAGTATTTCGCCCTGATGGAAATTCTGGACGCCAATCCGGACAGGCTGGCTGCCCAGCAGATTCTTTCGATGGGCGAGTGCGAATCGGAGCCCAGCCGCGCGAATTTCATGGAGTGCGGCCTGAAACGGGCGATCGAACTGGGGGATGAGGAAAGAGCCTGGGCTTACATCCGACGGGTCACAGAAAACCCGGGTGAAAATCACCTGCTCCTTGAGAAATGCCTGCCAATGATGATCTCATACGCGGTGGAAAAGGACGCATTCGACAAGCTGTATCCCCTGATCGAGCCTCACCTTGAAAAGGAAAGCAGCATTGCCTGCTTCCTGTCCTCCGTCCAGTCCTGCCTGGAACCGGTCGTTGTGTACGGTAGCCAGGTCCGGCTGATCGAGTATCTGAACAATCTGAACCTGGATAAGCCCTATTTCGTGCTGCTAAAAATCCGCGCCGCCGAAAAAGCCGGGGACTTAACGCGGCTGAAAGAATTGTTCGAACACTATTTCAGCCTTGAGGGCGCGGGCTTCGCGCATGAACTGATGCGGGTGGCACACCGCAACAATCTGGATCTGTCCGGGTGCGCGGGGAAAATCGATATTGATCAATGGGACGGCGACATGCGCCTGCTCGCCGATTCCTGCTGGGCGGACGAGGCGCGCGGCATTCTGAAGTATATTGAAAACTGTTTTCCGGAAAATTCCCCGGAAGTTCTGTCGCTTGAGGCCGCGCTCGAGTTGAAAGCGCTCAAGGACAATAAGGCGCTTAAGACCGAGGCGCTTTATGACGGCTTGCGGGGGTATGCCGACCGACTCTACTCTTACCATCTTGCGCTGAACAGCGCCGAGAACTTCACTGGTGAGCGCTGCAACTACCTGAGCGCGGGCGCGCGGGCGGCGTTTCTCCTGAAGCAGTCCATCGACTGCGGCGATAAGGGCGATTTCGCGGCGCAGGCCAGGGCGATGAAAACGGCGCTCGGCCTGAAAAGCGATCTGGTGGATTTCGTCAACATCATGATGAAAGTGATGGAAATTGAGATCGAGCGGAAAAACGCCGTTCCGAAAGCGCAGGTGAACGCGGAATTCGACGCGCTCACGGCCCGGCTGAAGGGCGTCGTCGCAGAATTCATCCTGAAGGGCGATCTTGCGAACGCAAGGAATGTGCTCGATCAACTGAAGCAGATATTGCCCGGCGATCCCGACATCCCGAAGCTGTACATGCAGCTGTACCAGTAGCCTGGCTCGGGAGAACAGACCTAAGCTAGCGGGATCGTTGAGGGCGGGAGGGGAGAATAGGGGCATGGGCGGCGCCGCGCAGGACAAGAAAATGGAGTTCAGCAGGAGCATCTTGAAAGGCGTGGAAATCAAGCTGTGCCGCAATGACGCGCACGCCTACAAGCCCCACGTCCACAACGAGCTTTCGCTGGGGTACATCGTGGAGGGTTCCACCGTCCTGACGCTGAATCACGGGATCGTCCGATTTCTAGCGGGCGACGGCGTTGTGATCCCTCAGCTGATGACCCACATCTGCGCGCCGCAGGACGTGAACCGCTGGGCGTATGCAATGCTGTTCGTCGATCCCGGCTACTACGGGGATGCCGTCAAATTCCAGCAGGTGGGGAAGCTGTCGGCCTATCAGACCGGGGCGCTGATCGGGTTGATCGAGCGCCTTTTGAAGGAGAAGAACCCGGACGACTGGAGAGCATCCAGATTGAGCTTTTGTTGGAATTTGGGGAAGACTCGCCGCGGATGCCCCGGAAAATCCGGACGACGCCGTCCAGTCGGTCCATGCGTACATCGTGGACCATGCCGGCGAAGAGTGGCGTCGCCTGACGGCGAAGTCCGCCGCATGGATTTATAACTCAACGCGGACTATGGCGGAGGATGCAACATGCCGAACAAATCGCCCAGCGGCAGCGCGTGCCCGTATTACTTCATGGGCGGGGAACTGCACCCGCTGAAGTACGGCAGCTTCCATTCGGACAGGGAGCGGCTCCTTTCGGTCATGAAGGCGGAGGAGGAATTCATCCTCCGCTCGCCGGGGCAGCGCAACCGAAGGATCTGGATTGACCTGTACGAAACCCGGCTGGACGGCAAGGCCGCCCGGGCGCTCGCCGCGCACATTCAGGCGATTGAGCAAAAAATCCTGAAGCTCTGCTTCGTTGGGTGTCCCTTTTTCGGCGCGGTCCGGCTTAGGCGGGCTATGGCCGCGCTGCACCTTGAGGTCGCGAAGAACGCCCGGTTCTTCCGCGATCCCGAGGAGGCCAAGCGGTGGCTGATCGGAAAGGGCATCTCCTGAACGACGCATGGAGGAGAGGGAATCCTTATGGCGAGAAGGCTGGTCATGAGCCTTGCGATGAGCCTGGACGGCTACATCGCGGACGAGGACGGAGGCTACGGCTGGATCAAGGGCGACGGGAGCAAGGCGCTGGATACCCCGAACAAATGGGATTACGCGGCCTTCCTCCGGGGGATCGACGCGGTGGTGATGGGCAGGGCCTGTTACGACCAGGGCATGCTGGATGATTTCCAGGATAAGACCGTTTTTGTCGCGACCCACAGGCATGTGCCCGACGAGGGCAACGTGCGCTTCATCAGCGGGGACGTGTGCGCCACCCTGCGCGAGGAGTTGAAGAAGCCTGGAAAAGATATCTTCCTCTTCGGCGGCGGGAAGCTGGCGGACGCCTTTCTCAAGGAGGATATGGTGGACGAGTACATCCTGGGCATCGTCCCCGTAATTCTGGGCAAGGGCAGGCCCCTGTTTTATGGGGGCGGCGCGCCGATCCCGCTGCGGCTGACGGAATGCATGCTGGAGGAAGGGGTCGCCATCCTGCGGTACATTCGGAGGCCGCCCGTGAATTGACAGTTCGCGGCTGTGTGGGGAAGACGAGAAATGAACGGAGGACCATCATGCGGAAGGCGGAACGGGAAATCAGGGAGTTTGAGGAAATTGTGCACTTGATCGAACGGTGCGACACGGTCCGGCTGGGGCTACTGGACGAAGGCGCACCCTACATCGTGCCGCTGTCCTTCGGGTACGAGGTGGTAAACGGCAAAATTGCGGTGTACTTTCACGGCGCGGTGGAGGGCAGGAAGGTTGACCTGATCGCGCGGAACAAGCGCGTGTGCGTGGAGGGCGACCTCTGCCACGGGTTTGTGGACAACGGGCGCGGCGGCATCACCTGCGACTTCGAGAGCTTCATCGGCTACGGCGACTGCGTGAGCGTGTCCGGCGAAGAGGCCGAAAAGGGCATCGCGCTGCTCATGGCCCATTGCGGCCATCCGGAAATCTCCTGCCCACCGCAGGCCATGTCCATCATAGCGGTGTACAAGATCGAACTGGACGAAGTCGTCGGGAAGCGCAGGTTCCCGCGCTGAAAACCGCGCTCGCGTTCAGAAACTGGAGGTCATGGAATGGGCGTTCGAAGCTGCGCGAAGGCGGTCGTGGTGCACGACGGGAAGCTGCTGGTCACGAAATGCCGGGATGAAGAAAACGGCGAGTATTATGCCCTGCCCGGCGGCGGGCAGAACCTCTATGAGACGCTGGAGGAGGCCGTCGTCCGGGAGTGCCTCGAGGAAACGGGGTATTCAGTAAGCCCAACGCGGTTCGCGGCGCTCTATGAGGAAATCTTTGACATCCCGGACCTTCGGGAACGCTATCCCGGCTACGCGCACCGGGTGTACCACCTGTTCGCCTGCGAACTCATGGGCGGAGTGGCGAGCGCCCCGACGGAAACCGACGTCATGCAGACAGGCGTCGAATGGGTTGAAATAACAAGGCTGAACGCCATCCGGCTACTTCCCGGGATTGTCGGGGATAACATCATGGAAATCCTGCGCTGCCCGGTGCCGCTTTACCTGGGTTCCGGGCATGCCTCGCGGAATCACGGGTGACAGGGCTGGGCGCGCCGTACCGGGCGGGAATGGGATGACCGGTCAAAGGAAGTTTTGGAGGGAAAATGCTGCCCACTCGAATGGAAGCCGAGCGAATCCTGGAGGAATCCCACGAGATATTTCCCGGGCCCTGGCGGGATCACAGCCGGAATGTGGCCCGATGCGCGGACAGAATCGCGCGCCACACAGGGCTGGACCCGGACAAGGCGTACGTCCTGGGCCTTCTGCACGACATCGGAAGAAGGTTCGGCGCCACCCAGATGGCCCATGTGACCGACGGATACCACTTCCTGATGGACAGGGGCTACGACGAGGCGGCCAGGATTTGCGTCACCCACTCGTTCGCGGACCGGGATGTGCATTCCTACATCGGCCCGAGGGATGTTTCCGATGCCGACTATGCACTGATCCAGCGCATGGTCGAATCCGAATACGACGACTTCGACCGGCTGATTCAGCTATGCGACAGCCTGGCGATGGCGGACGGCACCATTGACATGAAGGCGCGCATGGACGATATCAAGGCGCGGCACGGGTTTTATCCCCCGGCGAAGCGGCAGGCGCACTACCGGCTGAAGGAGTATTTCGACGGCATGGCGGGGGTGGACCTGTACACGGTGCTCAGGACAGGCGAATGACGGTAACCAAACGAACGCCGGAGCGGCATGCCCCGGCGTTCGCGTTTTTTGGTTTTGACTATTGGAGTATCCCGTACTGTACGATCAGCGAAGTGGCCGCCAGCACCGCCCAGCAGCCAAGGCCCATCAGGATCGGCCTCCAGCCGTTTTTGATCAGCTTGACGAGGTTGGTGTTGAGGCCGATGGCGGCCATCGCCATCACGATCAGGAATTTGCCGGCCTGCACCAATGTCTGCCCCAGCGCGTCCGGGACGGGAAGGAAGGTACGCACTACCGAAGCGGCCAGAAAGCCGAGCACGAACCAGGGGAAGATCGCGCGCAGCCGGTAGCCGGAGCCGCCACCCTGCGCCTTCTGCCGGGATACGTAAAGCGCCAACGCCAGCGTCACCGGCACGATCATGAGGGTCCGGGTCAGTTTGACGATGACCGCGAGGTTCCCCGCGGCGCTTGAGAACGTATACCCCGCCGCCACAACCGAGGACGTGTCGTTGATCGCCGTGCCCGCCCACAGCCCGAAGGCCTGATCGCTCATGAGCATCAGGCGGCCCAGCGCGGGGAAGAGGAACGCCGCGATCACGTTGAAGAGGAATATCGTCGAGATCGACCGGGCGACGTCCTCGTCCTCGGCTTCGATCACCGGCGCGGTGGCCGCGATGGCGGAGCCGCCGCAGATCGCTGTGCCCACGCCGATCAGGATGCCGGTGTTCCGGCTGACTTTCAGGGATTTCGCCAGCAGGAACGCGGCCAGGAACGAGGCCGTCAGCGTGAACGCCATGAGAAGCAGCGTCTGGCCGCCCACCTCGATCACATGGAACAGGTTCATGTCGAAGCCCAAGAGGATGATCGCGTACTGCAAAAGCTTCTTGGATGTGTAGGAAATGCCTGTGTTCACCGCCTCGGGCCGCCGCCAGGCGGCCAGCAGCATGCCAAACAGGATGCCCAGCACCGGGCTACCGATTACCGGAAACAGCTTTCCGAGCCACCACGCGGGCACCGCCACCGCCGCCGCCAGCAGGATGCCGGGCAGCCGCTTTGTCCATGTATTCATCGAATTCCACCTCGCGCACCAGTATAGCGCTTGACGGGCCATAAGTCCAGCATTACAATCTGATAGAGTATGCCAAATAATAGAATGATCACCGGTGTTTGAAAGCGGAGGACACGTTTATGAAGGTGCTGTTTCTCACGGGCAGCGGGCGGCAGGACGGCAACACCGCCCGGGCGCTGGGCATCTACCGGGAGAAGCTGGAGCGCGCCGCGGGCGAGGCAGGCTTTGCGCTCGAAGCGGAGACCGTCTGCCTCGGTCAGGCGGACATTTCCGCCTGCCGGGGCTGCCGGGCTTGCTTCGACCATGGCGAGGACCGCTGCCCGCTGAAAGATGGACTGTTGCCGCTGAAAGACAAGATCCTCGCGGCCGACGCGCTGGTGATCGGCAGCCCCGTGTACGTGGAGGACGTGAGCGGCCACATCAAGACCCTCATCGATCGGCTGGCGTTCTTTTCGCACCGCCCGGCGCTCTACGGTAAGTGCGCGTGGCTTCTCACCACATCGGGCGGCCGCTCAACAAAGCACTCGCTCCGGACGATGTCGGTGGCGCTGACCACCTGGGGCGCGAAGGTGCTGGGCGGGGATATGCTCTTTCTGGGCGCGCTCACGCAGCGGGAGGAGATCGCCGAAAAGTACGGCGAAACGCTGGGCCGCTCGGCGAAGAGTCTTTTGCATGCCTTGCGAACCCACTCAGCGGATGTGCCGACCCTGTTTTCGCTGGTCTCGTTCCGTGTGCAACAGAGCATCTGGCGGCGGATGGCGGTTGATTCGCTGGACCTTCGATATTGGAAGGACAAGGGCTGGCTGGGCAAGGGCTGTAAGTACTACATGCCCTATCGCGCGGGCTTCCTCCGGCGCGGGGCGGCGTGGCTTCTATCGAGGGTAGCCATCGCGGTTTTCAAATGAGAGGACGTGAGACAGGCTTGGAAGACGTAAAGGTTCGGGAGAGGCGCGGAAGACAGATCCTGTTCTCCAGGGACAGCCGGTGCCTGCAGGAACTGCTCATGCTGATGGAGGATGCAAGCCACCGGGCGCTGGTGCTCTGGGCGCTGGACTGCGCGTCAGGGGCGCTCGCCACCTTCGAGGCTGGATGGCCCGGGGAGGCGCGGCCCCGGATCGCGCTCGAGCGGTGCTCGGCCTGGGCGCGGGGCGAGATCAAGATGCCGGAGGCGAAGCGCGCCATCCTGGACGCCCACGCCGTCGCAAAGGAAACGAGCGACCGGCGGCTCGCCGCGCTGGCCCACGCGATCGGGCAGGCGGGCTCGACGGTGCATGCGAAGACCCACGCGCCAGGGCTCGCCTTCTACGAACTGACCGCCATCCGGCTGGAGGCGGGCTTTAATTGGGAGAAAGCGGTGGCGCGGCGGATCGATTTCTATGGGGAGAGGCTCCTTGATTGGCTTGTGCATGCGGACGATCCCGGGCGCGCCTGGGCGAAGTTTCTTCAGAAATAAAATGCGGCCGCACGTTACGGGAATTTTTCGTCGGTCCCCTTTTTACATCCATGCTCGGTGCGGTATAATGAATGCATTCGGCCTGACGCTACCGACGCGGGAGGAGGCTCCCCGATGCACACCACGGACTACTTCAATGCTTTCATCGAAGTCGCGGAGGATTGCCGCGCGACCACGGGCGTCGAGCCGCCGGAGCGGGCGGGCTCAAAGACGGTCGCCCGCATGCAGTATGAGCTGGTCGCGCCGAACCCGTATCGGTACACGTCCGACGACGTGCTGTTTCAGGTGTACGCCGCCCGAAACGATGCGCCGGAGGCGGGGATGGACGCGGAGCGGCAGCGCTTCTTCTCAAAGGGGCAGGCCTGCATGCGCGCGTCCGACCTGCCCAGGCGCTACGGTTGGGGCGTGCACTTCGACGAGAAGGCGCGCATGGCACTCTACGCGGTCGGTTCCCCCGAGTACGAGCGCTTCAAGGAAGACCCGGCGCTCGCCCACAAGAGGGCGATGCGGAGCTAACGCAAAATCAGGAGGCGAGGACGATGGCAAGGCCCGTTCCCGAGAACATCGATTCGTACATTCAGGAGTTCCCCGAGGAAGTGGCGGAGCGGATGACCTCGCTGCGCGGGGCAATCCGCGAAGCCGCGCCGGACGCGGTGGAAAAGATCAGCTGGGCGATGCCGACCTTCTGGCAGAAGGTCAACATCGCGCACTTCGCGGCGTTCAAGCATCACATCGGTTTCTACCCGGGCGCGGAGGCCATTGTGGCGTTTGAGGAGCGGCTGAAGCCCTACAAGACGAGCAAGGGCGCGGTGCAGCTGCCGATGGATGCGCCGCTGCCGCTGGAATTGGTTAAGGACATGGTGCGCTTCAACCTGGCAACATACTCTGGCGTGAAGTGACGCACCGCAAACCCACGGAAGGGGGATAATATGGCGCGATATGCGGCGCTCCTGCGCGGGATCAACGTGGGCGGAAAAACCGCCGTTCCGATGGCGGAGCTGCGCCTGGAGCTTGAAAAACTGGGGCTCAGCGGGGTCAAAACATTGCTCAACAGCGGCAACGCGGTGTTTGAATCCGGACTGAACGAAGCGGCGCTGGAAAGCATGATCGAAGAAGCGCTCGAGGCCCGGTTCGGCTTTCGAATCCCGGTACTGGTGCGCGGTGGAGCGGAACTCCGCGAGGCGGTCGACGGCCTGCCCTTTTCATCGGAGCAGATCGAATACGCGCAAGCCCAGGCGGGCGACGCGGCAAGCCTATACGTGGTGTTCCTGTCCGCGGCGCTGCCTTTGGGGGCGGCGGCCCGGATGGAGGCGCTCAAAAAGCCCGGCGAGACGATGGTTGCCTCCGGGCGGATCTTGTACCTGCTGCTGGAGCACAGCGTCCGCGAGTGCAAGCTGTTCACCGGGATGGAAAAGGTGGATCCGCGGGCGACGACCCGCAACTGGAACACCCTGGTGAAGCTCGACGCCCTGCTGGGCGACTAAGCCTGGGAAAGGAACCCTTTTTCATGCAGATGACAAGACTCAAGACCTTGAAGGACCTGTTCTGGGTGTTTTTCAAGGCGGGCACGTTCACCTTCGCCGGGGGCCTCGCGATGCTGCCGGTGATCCAGAAGGAAGTGGTGGACGACCTGAAGTGGATGACCGAGGAGGAATTCGTCGAATACGCCACGCTGGCGCAGACGCTGCCCGGCGTCATTGCGATCAACTGCGCCTGCTTCATCGGCCGCAGGGCCGCGGGCTTTACAGGTATGCTTGTCGCCGGGATCGGCGCGTCCTTCTCGGCCTTTGTACTCATGTTGGTGGCGACCATCCTCTTAAATTACATCCCCCGGGAGGGCGCGTTCGCCGGCGCGTTTGAGGGCGTGCGCGCGGCGTCCTCGGCGCTGGTCTTGTCCGCCGCCTTCACGTTGGGCCGCGGAAACCTGAAGACTACCTTTTCCGTGATCCTGATGCTGTGCGCGTTCGGCCTGATCGCCTTCACCAGCATCAGCGCGCCGCTGGTGGTGCTGGCGGCAGGCGCGGCGGGCTATCTCTACCAGCGCTGGAAGGGGCGTGGCGAAAAATGATGGAGATCGTCTGGCTGCTGCTGGGCTTTCTGAAGATCGGCGCCACCGCCTTTGGCGGCGGCTACGGCATGATGTCCCTGATCATCGCGGAGGCGAAGGGCTTTTCGGTCACCCTCGAGCAGATCGCCGACCTCAACGCGCTGGATATGGTGGTGCCCGGCCCCATCGCCATCAACGCGGCCACCTACGTGGGCTACTTGGACGCGGGGTTCTGGGGCTCGCTGGCCGCGACCTTGGGCGTGATGATTCCCTCGTTTGTCTTTGTGGCGCTGATCATGCGGTTCATCGACCGCTACCGCAAAAACCACATCATGCTCGGCGTGCTGTCCGGCGTGAAGCCCGCGGCGGTGGGCTTGATCGTGGCGGCGGCGCTCACCCTCGCGATCGGCGTGATCGCGCCGGGTCATGGCGCGGCCTCGATCCTCGCGGACCCCATGCGCTCGATCAACTTCCGTGCGCTCGCGGTCTTTGCCGCCGTGGCGCTGCTCAACATCCGCTTTCGTGTGAACCCCATCCTTCTGACGGTGCTCGCGGGTGTCGTGGGCGCATTCTTCTTCCGGTAGCGGGACGAACCGCGCCGCCAACGATTTCATGCGCCCGTCCGCTCCGTGCGGCGGTTGCGCGCCATAGGAGGGAAGTCCCATAAGCAAGCACGTCATCGAGGACGCGCGCCGCTGCCTTCAGTGCAAAAAGCCGCTGTGCGCTACCGGCTGCCCGGTGGCCACGCCCATCCGAGAGGCGATCAGGCTCCTCTTGAACAGCGACATTGCCGAGGCCGGGCGGATGCTGTTTGACAACAACCCGCTCTCCCTGGTTTGCTGCCACGTATGCCCCCAGGAGAACCAATGCGAGGGGCATTGTGTGCTGGGCAGGAAGGGCTCGCCGGTTCAGATCAGCGCCATCGAGCGATACATCTCCGATTACTACCTGAACACTTACAAGCCCCGGAAGTCCACCCGGGAAAACGGCCGGATCGCCATCATCGGCTCAGGCCCCGCGGGTATCACCATCGCGTTCATCCTGTCGTCGCGCAATTACGACGTGACCATCTTCGATAGCCACGACCTGATCGGCGGCGTGATGCGCTACGGCATGCCCGACTTCCGCCTACCCCGCATTGTGCTGGACAGGCTGGCGGATGCGCTGATTGCCAGCGGCGTGCGCATCCGGCCCAACACGGTGATCGGCGCGAACCTGACGGTGGACGACCTTCTGGCGGACGGCTTTCGCGCCATTTTCATGGGCACCGGTGTGTGGAAACCCAGGCGGCTGAACGTGCCCGGCGAGAGCCTGGGCCATGTGCACTATGCCATCGAATACCTGAAGAACCCGGACGTCTACCGCCTCGGCCGGCGCCTCGCGGTGATTGGCGCGGGCAACGTGGCGATGGACGTGGCCCGGACGGCCTTCCGGCACGGCTGCGAAGAGGTCACGATCCTGTGCAACTCCGGCGAGTCGGGCGTCACCGCCCGGACAGTGGAGCTTGACTATGCCAGGATCGACGGCGCGAAGCTGCTGCTAAAAAAGAGCGTGATGCGCATCGTGGACGAGGGCGTGGTCTTGACCGACTCCCGCATCGAAACCGACGAGGAGGGCCGTACCACCGCCCATCCCGGCGGAGGCGCGGAAGAACTGCTGCCGGTGGATTCGGTGATCATCGCCGTCGGGCAGGGGCCAAGGGCGGTGATCGTGTCCTCCACCACCGGCATCGACGTCAATGAGCGGGGCCTGGTGGCGGTGGACGACGAGGGCCGCACTAGCCGGGAGGGCATCTTCGCCTCCGGCGACGTGGTGACCGGCGCGAAAACAGTCGTCGAGGCGGTCAAGGTGTCCCGCAGGGTGGCCGACGCGATGGACCGGTTCGTGCAAGAAAAGTACGGGCCGGGCGCGGCGTTGATGCCGCCGAGTTCTTGAAATCTCCCTTCTCCATGCGTAATGCGCGCCGATTTGGGTATCTTTACAAAGAAGACATGCCCGGTTTGGGCGGCCAAGGACAATGGGAGGAATCATCATGTCAAAGATCATCGATGTCAAGGCGAGGGAGATCCTCGATTCCCGGGGAAACCCGACGATTGAAGTGGACGTGCGCACCGAGGACGGCGCGTTCGGCAGGGCGGCGGTGCCCTCCGGCGCGTCCACCGGCACACTGGAGGCGCTGGAGAAGCGCGACGGCGACAAGAAGCGCTTTCATGGCAAGGGCGTGAAGGGTGTGGTGACGGACGCGTTCAAGGAGATCGCGCCGAGGCTAATCGGCATGGATGTCACGGAGCAGCGCGCGATAGATGAGGCGCTATTGGCGCTCGACGGCACCAAGAACAAGTCCCGCCTGGGCGCGAACGCGATTCTGGGCGCTTCGCTGGCGGCGGCCCACGCGGCGGCGGATGAGCTGTACGTACCGCTGTACCGCTACATCGGCGGCGCGGACGCGCACATCCTGCCCGCGCCGATGATGAACATCTTGAACGGCGGCAAGCACGCCGACAACAACGTGGACGTGCAGGAGTTCATGATCATGCCGCTGGGCGCGGAGAGCTTTTCGCAGGCGCTGCGAATCTGTGCGGAGGTCTACCAGACGCTCAAGGGCGTCGTGCACGCGAAGGGTATGTCCACCGGCGTCGGGGACGAGGGCGGCTTCGCGCCCGACCTCAAGAACAACGAAGAAGCGCTCAAGCTGATCGTGGAGGCCATCGAAAAGGCCGGGTACGTGCCGGGCAAAGACGTGTTCATCGCGCTGGACCCGGCGGCGTCCGAGTTCTACGAGAACGGATCCTACAGCTTCGACGGCGTCAAAAAGTCCTCCGCCGAGATGGTCGCGCTCTACGAGGACTGGGTGAACCGCTACCCGATCGTGTCCATCGAGGACGGCCTTTCGGAGCTGGACTGGGACGGCTGGGCGGAGCTTACAAAACGCTTGGGCAAGAGGATCCAGCTGGTGGGCGACGACCTCTTTGTCACGAACGTCGAGATCCTCAAAAAGGGCATCGAAAAGGGCGTCGCGAACGCCATCCTGATCAAGCTCAACCAGATCGGAAGCCTCTCGGAGACCTTGGAAACCATCCGCGTGGCGCAGCGCGCCGGGTACGCGGCGGTGGTCTCCCACCGCTCCGGCGAGACCGAGGACACCACGCTGGCGGACCTTGCCGTGGCGGTCAACGCCGGGCAGATCAAGAGCGGCGCGCCCTGCCGATCCGAGCGCGTCGCAAAGTACAACCAGCTGCTGCGCATCGAGGAGGCGCTGGGCGCTTCCGCCACGTTCCTGGGCCGGGCCGCGTTGAGCGGCGGGAAGTAGGCGGGGGGAAGCGAGGAGACGCCCGGGGCGCTGCCCCCGGACCCATGATGCCCCTTGGAACCCTCACAAAAGAACATGTACCAAGCCCGTCACAGAGCAATCTGCGGCGGGTTGTTTTATCAGACTTTCGGCCGGACGCCCCGTTAAGCCCGCGTAACGGCCGCTGGACGGAGTTCCCATTCCCTCTGGCCTTTTCTTGGGTATGATGTTATAATGCAAAAAAGTCGTTTTTCTGCAAAGGATTGTGATAGCTTGGAGACATACGCGAGGATCGACAAGCACCAGATGGCCCGGATCAACCGGCAGAGCGTCATGCGCTGCATCACCAACCAGGCGCCCATCAACCGCGCGGCCATCGCGCGCCTGACCGGGCTGAGCCTGCCCACCGTGATGGTCATCACCGACGAATTGATCCAGCACGGCATGATCCTGGCCGAAAAGAAGACCCGGCGCAGCATGGGCAAGCGGCCGGACGTCCTGTCGGTGTGCGGCGAGCACTACCGGTTCGTGGGCGTGGACATCGGCCGTACCGCTACGCGCATCGCGGTGGTGGGACTGGACAAGCAGCCGATCCACACCACCCGCTTTCCCACCGAGCGATTCGAGCAAGCCGCGGAGTTTGTGGACCGCCTGTGCGACGCGGTTCAGGACGTGATCAACGAGTCCCAGGTCGATCGGGAGACCATCGTGGGCGTCTGCGTGGCCATGCCGGGCCTCATCGAGCGGCACACCGGGAACGTGCTGTTCTCGCCCAACTTCGGCTGGAAGGACGTGCCGCTGCAGGCGTGGATGAACGAGCGGCTGCCCTACCAGGTGATCGTGGAAAACGCCAACCGCGCGCAGGGCATGTGGGAGATTTGCCGCAACCAGGGCGACGACCAATTGTCGGTCCTTTGCATCGGCGTGGGCTACGGCATCGGCGGCGCGTTCTTCCAAAACGGCAAGCTGTACTACGGCGCCAGCGGCACCAGCGGCGAGATCGGCCACATCACCGTCAGCCGGGACAACGTTTGGTGCACCTGCGGCAACCGCGGCTGCCTGGAGGCGATGGCCTCCGGCGCGGCGCTGACCCAGCAGGCGCAGAGCGTCGTTCAGAGCCGGGTGCCGTCGCTGCTGGGCGAGATGTGTAAGGGTTCGGTCGCGGCCATCGACGCCCGGATGGTCTTTGAGGCCATGCGGCGCGGCGACGCGGTGTCGCGCGAGCTGATCGAGAAGGCGGCGGATTATATCGGCGTCGCGCTGGCCACCACCATCAATGTCATGGACCCGGACAAGATCTACCTGTGCGGCGGCCTGATGAAAAACGGCGATGATTTCCTAAAGCTCATCCGGGAGGCAACGCTTAGGCGGCAGATGCACCAGGCGGGCCGCAATGTGATGATCCTGCCCGGCTCCATGGAGGAGTGGAACGTGGCGCTGGGCGCGACGCAGGTGATCCCGTACTACGAATGGAACGCGGAGAAGCTGGCGTTCATGAGATAGCAGAGCGCGCAGAAAAACCCGAGGGTTTTTCTGCGCGCAGGAGGAATCCTGCGCGAGCAACATTTCTGGAATTTTCGGGCGGCTCGCTGACCAAAGGTATTGTTTCTCCCACCAGTCATCGGCCTGGTGGGAGAAACACGTTTCCGGCGCGCAGGCCGCGGGAAACGATGAAAGGATACGAGGGGTTTTCCAACAGCTTGAGGCGGGATGCGCAAGGTGCCCGCCGCATATTTTTACCCTGAAACGGGCGATTGTTCACGAAACCGGAATCGGGCACAATTCCGGTCGCGGACAATTGTAAAACTGCGACAGCCGCGTCACAACCTGTTGACAACATCCCAACACATGATTATAATACATGCAGTAGGTTAGTTCACCTAAGTTAAACCGCGGGGGCGGCGAACGAGCTTCCGGCGAGACCAGTTCGAAAGAGGGGCTATAGGATGAAGCGCGCGCGGACGGCGGATTCAGGCGGGTTGGAGGCGAGGCGCATTTCGCCGGTCAAGCGGTTCTTTTTGCAGCCGTATTCCAGCGCGGTCACGGCCTGCGCGCTGCTCCTTGTGATCTTTTCCCTCTCCACCGAGTCATTTTTAAGCGCGTTCAATCTGTTCAACCTGAGCCGGACCGTGGCCAACTACGGCTTCATCGCGGCGGCGCAGCTGATGGTCGTGGTGATCGGCGGCATGAACCTGTCGGTGGGCGCGGTGGGTGCGCTGGCGACGGTGGTCTCCGGCCTTCTGATGCAGAACCTGCAGCTGGGCTCCTTCTGGGTGATCGTCATCACCACAGCGGTGGGCGCGCTATGCGGCCTCTTAAACGGCGTTTTGATCTCCCGGCTGAAGCTGGCGCCCTTTGTGATCACGCTGGCCATGTCGTTCGTCTACGACGGCATCGCCACCGGCATCTCCCACGGCTACTCTTATCAAATCAACGAGGGCTTCTCGGCGGTCGGCCGCGGAAGGTTGATGGGCACTTCGATGCTGTTCGTGCTGCTGGTCGTCCTGGTGCTGGTCCTCGTGGTGATGTTCCGCTACACCATATTCGGGCGGAACGTGCTGGCCACCGGCGGCAACGTCAATGCCGCTCGGCTCTCAGGCATCAAAGTGGACCGGGTGGTCATCCTGTGCAACATCCTTTCCTGCGCGCTGGCCGCGGTGTCCTCGATGCTGTGGACGAGTAAGACCGGCACGGCCTCGCCGACCACGGGTTCCGACTGGATGCTGTTCTCCTTCGCGGTGTGCGCCATCGGCGGCATTTCGCTGGCGGGCGGCAGTTTCACGGCCATCGGCTTCTTCTGCGGCGCGTGCATCCTGACGATGGTGCGAAACGGCCTGACCATGATGCACGTGGACATCTACTTTGAGGAGACGTTCATCGGCGCGGTAATCCTGATCGCCGTCTCCATCGAGAGCCTCAGAAGCCGCGTCGCGCGCAACATGATTCTATGAATTGATATCACACGATTCCGGAAAGGAGGTCGGCGTTTGTCTTTCCCGTCGGCAAGCATAGTCAAATGAATGAGGAGGTTTGTCCCATGAAGAAACTGGTATGCCTGCTATTGGCGCTGACGATCCTTTTCACCGCCGCTGCCGGCAGCTTCGCGGAGGCCGTCGACACCAAGGGCGCCCTTTCCAACCTGACCTGGAAGTTCACCCAGAGCGAGTACAAGCTGTGCTGCTACTGGCC
>JAEZHK010000072.1 GCA_023416655.1 Bacillota bacterium | reverse complement strand
CGTCAGCCAGGCGGGCGGCGTGGCGGTGGGCGTGCATAGAATGACCTTCATGCCCTTGCGCCCGGCAAGCGCCAGGAAGCGGTCGAACAACGAGAAGTCGTATTGCCCCTCTTCCTTTTCCACCACGCTCCACGCGAACTCAAACACCCGCACCGTTTCGAGACCCACGGCCAGCATGCGGTCAAGGTCCGATTCCCACAGCGATTCATCCCAGTGCTCAGGATAATAGCACACGCCCAGCGCCAGATGGTCCTGTTTGACGGATTTGTCCTTCAGCATAGTCGTCTCCTTGTGTTTTGATAGAGGCGGATTAAGCTTGGTTTTGCGAATTTTTGTCGCCTACTCCTTGATTGCGCCCGCCGTCAGGCCGCTCATGAAGAACTTCGACGCGCTCAAAAATGCCACCATCAGCGGCAGCACCGAAAGCGCGCTCGCCAGCATCAGCGCACCCACGTTCGTGCCGCGGCTCGGGTCGCCTCGCATGTAGCTGAGCATCAGCGGCAGCGTGAAGAGGTCGTTTTCCCTTAGCACCAGCATCGGGATCATGAAGTCGTTCCAGACGCCCACGAACTGCATGATGCCAAGCGCCGCGAACGCGGGGAGCAGCACCGGCGCGATCACGCGGAAGAAGATCAGCCATTCGCTGCAGCCGTCGATCTTGGCCGCCTCCATCAACGACACCGGCACGTTGTTTACGCAGTACTGGCGCATCCAGTAGATGCCAAACGCGTTGGCGCAGCCCGGGATGATCAAGGCGGCGTAGTTATTGAGCCAGCCGAGCCTTGAGATCAGGAAGAACCACGGCACGATGCCCGCCAGTTGCGGCACCATCATCGTGCCCAGCAGGATCGAGAACAGCGCCTTCCGCCCGGGGAAGCGGTAGATGGCGAAGGCGTAGCCGCCCATCGAGCAGAAGAGCAGCACCAGCGCCGTGTTCATGACGGTCACGAACACCGAATTTAAAAAGTGCCTCGCAATGTTGACGTTCGAGTTCATGAACGCGAAGTTGTCCATCAGCGCGCTTCCGAACGTGAACGGCGGCGGGAAGGAGTAGATCTCGGGCGTGAAGCGGGTAGACAGCACGAACATCCAGTAAAAGGGCAGCACCATGACCAGGGCGACGATCAGGAGCACCAGGTACAGGGAGAACTTCGTCACCACTCGGGACTTTTTGCCGCCCAGCCAGAGCGCGAAGGCTGCGAGTGCGATCAGCGTAAGGTACATCCATCCGTTCACCGGCCCCGCACCTCCTTTGTGGCATCCCGGTCGCCCAGTACGCGCTGGAACAGGAGCGAGATGAAGATGACCATCACCGTGATCACGTAGGCCACCGCGGAGGCCAAGCCGTAGAGGTTGTTGCCCTTGGGCGCTTTGTTGAGCAGGTACATCATCATCGTGACGCCCATGTTGTTGGTGCCGCCGGTTAAGCTGTTGTTGGTCAAAACGTAGGGCTCGGTGAAGAGGTTCACCGTGCCGATGGTGGACTGGATCAGCGTGAACAGGATGATCGGCTTGAGTAGCGGCAGCGTGATGCGGAAGAAGGTCTGCGACGCGGACGCGCCGTCGATGGTGGAGGCTTCGTAGATGTCCTCCGAGATGCCCTGCATGCCCGCGAGGTAGATCACCATGTTCCAGCCGATCCACTTCCAGCTGAACATGACGATGATCGCCGTCTTGACGTACTCGCCCGCGCCGCCCAGCCAGTTGACGGGCGTAATGCCCAGCATGGCCAGGAAGTAGTTGATCAGGCCGAAGTTGTATCCGAACAGCGCCTGGAACACGATGGTGATGGCCACGGCGCTGGTGACCATCGGCAGGAAGTAGGCCGTCTTGAACGCGTTTTTGAACTTGACAAACCGGCCGTTTAAGATGTAGGCCAGCACCAGCCCGCCGAAGAGGATCGGAATGTGGGCGATCAGGCCGATGGTGAATGTGTTCTTCACGGCCAAGAGGAATGTCGGGTCGGTGAAAAGGCGCGTGTAGTTGTCAATGCCCTTCCATTTCATCGCACCCACGCCGTCCCAGCGGAAAAAGCTGATGTACAGGCCGCTCAGGATCGGAAACAGGCCGAAGATGGCGAACAATATGAAAAAAGGCGCGATGTACACGTACGCCACGCGGTTTGCCTTGACCTCGCGCCAGAGCATTCGCTTTGAGAGGACCTTCCCCGTCATGGGTCCACCGCCTTTCGAGTAGGCAAAGAAAATCTGCAAAGCAGCTTTTCTTTGCGCTGGGTACGGGCCGGTTTCCTCAACACCCGCAGGTGTCTCGGGCGGAAACCGGAACGGGAATGCTTTCCCCGTCAGCCGGGCAAGCTCGGCCTTTGGGGGAAAGCCAAATCCAACGCACTGGTCGCTGGATTTGCACTGAAAGTGGAAAGGGCTGTGGCCCTCTCCACGCTCTCCTGGGGGGATGGGGGACGGGGTCGCCCCGCGTACAAGGCGCAGGGCGGCCCTGCCTCAAGGCAATCGGATTACATGAGGCCCGCGTCCTCCATGAGTTCCTGCATCTTCTCGAAGTCGTCGCGGGTGTCGTTCTCGATGCGCGCCTTCATGTCGGCGATGATCTCTTCCGCGGTCTTGTTTTCGTTGAGGCCGCTGCGCACGGCGGTCTGCATGGCCGCCTCGGCCGCCTGGTCCATCAGGGTCGCGAAGGTGGGCTTGGTGTTCTTGGCGATCTCAACCCACAGCTCGCGGGTCTTCTGGCCGCCGAAATAGGGGTCTTCCGCCGAATACATGTCCGAATCCCAGGCCGGGATGAAGCCGGGGAAGTAGTCCACCGCTTCGAACATGGCGTTCTGGCTCTCGCTCGTCGCGCAGGCGAACTTGATGAACTCCCAGGCCAGGTCCTTGTGCGGGGACTGCGACGGGATGGCCAGGTAGCTGCCGCCCCAGTTGGAGGTGGAGAGGCCGCCCGGCATGTGCGCGACGCCCCACTTGCCGGACGCGTCGGGCGCGATCCAGCTCTTGAGGAAGCCGCCGTACCAGCAGCCCGCCGCGACGGAGGCGATGGCGCCGGAACCGAAGGCGGCGTTGGCCTCGTTGCTCCACATGTCGTCAATCTGCGCGTCCAGGCCCTTCTGACGCATGGCGATGGCGGCGTTCAGCGCTTCCAGCGCGCCGGGCTTCTCAACGTTCAGTTCCAGCTTGTCGTTGTAGAAGTCGCGGTTCATCCAGAACCACTCGTAGAGATAGGAGGCGGAGGGCACCAGCCAGCGCTTGCCGGGGATGTAGACCTTCTCGGCGGCGGACAGGAAGCCGTCCCAGGTGGAGAAGAGCTTGTCCACTTCGGCGGGGTCGGTGGGCAGGCCGGCTTCTTCAAAGATGTCGCGGCGGTAAAAGAGCGTCGCCGGGCCGATGTCCCACACCAGGCCGATCATGCGGGACTGGTCCACCGAGGTGGCTAGGTTCCACTTGTACTCGACGAACTGGTCCTTGAGAGAACCGGCGTTGTAGGGCTCGGCCAGAAGGTTCTCAAAGCCCTCGGTGTCCTTGAAGCGGCCGACCCAGGCCTGCTCCAGCATGACCACGTCGGAAGCGCCGGAGCCCGCCGCGA
>JAEZHK010000056.1 GCA_023416655.1 Bacillota bacterium | reverse complement strand
AAAAAGAAAAGCCCCGGAACCTTTCGGTTCCGGGGTTTCTATTGGCACCTCCAAGGGGACTCGAACCCCTGTTTTCGCCGTGAGAGGGCGACGTCTTAACCGCTTGACCATGGAGGCAGGACTGGCTGCCGAACTAGGATTCGAACCTAGACAATACGAGTCAGAGTCGTAGGTGCTACCGTTACACTATTCGGCAAGGTGTCAACCGAACGCTGCTGTTGCAGCCGCATCCGACCGACGAAGGCTATTATATCAAACCGTCGCACGCGTGTCAACGGTTTTTTTCAACCGCGCGGGAAGATTCTGGCGCACTCCAAATTAAAAGTTAGTAAATGACAGAATCCTGCTTGAAATCTTCTGAGGGGGGGTTGTATAGTGAAACCAGCGGGCTCAATGAGGATGTAAGTGAGGTATTAGTATGCGCGCTGTCAACATCAAGCTGAGTTTGGCCGAGAATGTCAAGACGTTTGTCAACATCGTCAATCGTCATCCGTACGACATCGATCTCCGCGCCGGCCGCCACGTCGTAGACGCCAAATCGATTCTGGGCATCTTCAGCCTGGACCTCTCCAGGCCCATCACGCTGGAAGTGTACAACGATGATTGCGACGACCTGATGGAAGAGATCAAGTCGTTCATCATCAACTGAGCCGGCCCGAGGCCCCTGTCCGGCAAAAACCAACCGATACTTGCAAACAAAACCGGCGGCTTGGACCGCCGGTTTTGTGCGCCTAAAATCCGCCGGGCGGCTTTCGGGCGCGAGGGAAGAAGCGCTGCGGGGGCCTAATTTCCTGCGTGATTTCCGGGCGGCTTCCTGAGCTCAGGGATTGTTTCCGCCGTAAGTATTGCTTTCCTTATTATGGAAATCGACTCCCGGCTCGTAGAGGTCAGAGACTCGATTGTGGCGAAGGCAGCACATTTTGGCAGGACGCTCTCGAAAGGGCGGTTTTTTTAAGTTCGCCCCTATTCAACCGGTGTGGGCTGTGTTATAATTTATCTCATCACAACCAAATTTGCAGGGGGGGTCGCCCACATGAAGGCTTGGAAACTGGTGTCTCTGCTCCTGGCCATCGCGCTGATCGTTGCCGTCGTCTTTTGCGTCAACCTGAACAACAGCCAAAAACTGGCCGGCGACGAGATCGCCAAGGTCCAGGCGGACCTTGACGCCGCGCAGGCGACCATTGCCGAGAAGGAAAAAGCCCTGACCGACGCGGACGCCCTGTCGAAGACCGCGCTTACCCAGGCCGCCGCCGATCAGGAAGCCGCCGCCAAGGAATGGGAAGGCAAGCTGAATGCCGCGCTGGCCGACAAGAAGGCCGCGGAAGATAAGGCTGCCGCCGATGCGGAAGCCGCGCTGACCCAGGCCGCCGCCGATCAGGAAGCCGCCGTGACTGCCGCTTTGAAGGACGCCGAGTCCAAGCTGGCCGAAGCCGTGGCCCAGGCCAAGGCCGAAATGCAGCTGATCATCGACGAGAAGGACAAGCTGATCGCGTCGCTTGAGCTTGAGCTCGCGGCCCTGAAGCCCACCCCCTCGCCGACGCCCGAACCGACGCCCACGCCCGCGCCCACTGCGACCGTGGCGCCGTAATGGATGGATCAAATCAATGTGATTCTTCGTCTATGGATTAACCAACGATAAGCGTCCGGTTAACGGACGTCGAGCCGATCCGCCGGGGGACCGCCGAACAAGCGGTTTCCCGGCGGAATCGCGAAGGCGCATCCCCGGCGCTTGGGGTTGGATGAAAAATTTTCGGACGGGCCGACTGTCCGCATCAAAATGGAGGCAAGAAAACATGAGGAAATTTCTGTCCTTGGTTCTGGCGCTGATCGTCGCCATGCTGCCCTTGTACGCGCTGACCGAAACGGCCGCCACCCCGGCACCCGCCGCCGAAGCCGCGCCTGCCGAAGCAACCGCCGCGCCAGAGGCCGCCGCCGAAGCCGCGCCTGCCGCCGAAGCGACGCCCGCGCCCGACCCCAACAAGGTTGTGGCCACCGTCGATGGGGAAAACATCCTGTACAGCGACGTTGAAAACTACTTCAGCGCGCTCGCGAGCCAGTACACCAACATGGGCCTGGACGTGAACGACGCGAGCATCCGCCCCATCCTGATGGATCAGGCGCTCAACTACGCCATCCAGATCATGTTTATGGAGCACAAGGCCGAGGCGCTGGGCCTGGACAAGATGACCGACGAGGAGATCGCGAACCTCGAAAAGAAGGCCGCCGACGATTACAATAGCTACATGACCACTTTCACCGACTCCCTGAAGCAGTCTGGCGTCGCCGAGGAAGAGGCCAAGACGCAGGCCGAGGCGTACCTGGCGTCCTACGGCTTCACGCTGGACACGATCAAGGAGCAGTACAAAAAGAATGAGATCCTGACCCGCCTGCAGAAGTCCGTCACCGACCCGGTCCAGGTCACCGACGAGCAGGTGAAGGCCACCTTCGACGAAGCGGTCGCGGGCCAGAAGACGTCCTACGACGAAACCCCCGGCGCCTTCTGCGACGCCAAGCTGGGCGGCACCAATGTGTACTATACCCCCGCGGGCGTGCGCACCGTCAAGCACATCCTGATCAAGCCTGAGAAGATCGACGAGATCAACCAGCTCAAGACGAAGATTGCCGACGCCGCCACCACCGAGGCCGACAAGACGGACGCCCAGGCCAAGCTGGACGAGCTGATCAAGGAAGTGCAGCCCAAGGTGGACGAGGTTGTGGCCAAGATCAAGGCCGGCGAAGACTTCCAGGGTCTGATCGACACCTACGGCGAGGACCCGGGCATGAAGTCGGGCGACACCGCCACGACCGGCTACTACGTGGCCGCGGGCGCGTCCTATGACAAGGCGTTCCTGGACGCCGCGATGGCGCTGAAGAGCGTGGGCGATGTATCCGACCCGGTGCTGGGCAGCTACGGCTACCACATCATCCGCTACGAGGCGGACGTGCCCTCCAGCACGGTCGAATTTGATTCCGTCAAGGAGGCCTTGAGCGCCGAGGCGCTCGATACCGCCAAGCAGGAAGCCTTCACCAAGGCGCTGGAAGCGTGGAAGACCGCCGCCAAGATCGAGAACTTCGGCCTGTAAACTTCCGGGCGTAGAAAATTCGCCAAGCGGATTTTCTACGCAAAGGAAGAAGGCTGCGTGAGCCTGAAAATCTGTGGATTTTCCGAGCGGCTCACTGACTGAAGGAAATATTTCGGCTACCAGTGTACGCACTGGTAGCCGAAATACGTTTCCGGCGCACAGGTCGCCGGAAACGGCCGTAAGCCCGGTATGGCTCCCAGTCATGTTGCTGCCCGGAACAAAAGTGTTCCGGGCGGCTTTTTCTACAGTCTCGCACCCCGTTATTCCCGCTGCTGATCCTTCTTGCGGATTCTGTCCTGCGGGTGCAGGTATTCGGGCCTTTCCGTATCCGTGTCGGATTGGTTGATCAGCGTTTCGGTAAAATCGCGCTGGTTGAACGGCGCCCACGGCGCCATGAAGGGCGTGCCGAAGCTGTTCATCGACACCAGTTCGATGGCGATCAGCGTGATAAACGCGGTGAAGCCGAAAAAGCCCAGCGCGCCGGTGAGCAGGATCAAGAGGAACTTCAGGATCCTGAAGGGGCTGATCAGCGTGTAGTCGGGGATCGCGAACGAGGCAAGCAGTGAGACGGCCGCGATCGTCAGCAGCACCGGGCTGAAAAAGCCGGCGGCAATGGAGGCCTGGCCGATGACGATCGCGCCCACGATGCCGATCGCGGGGCCGATCTGTTTGGGCACCCGGATGAGCGCCTCCCGCAGCAGCTCCATGATCGATTCGAGCAGCAGCGCCCCCACCATCGCGTTGAAGGGCACGTTTGAGCGGAGCTGCGCCAGCGAAATGGCGTAATCGCTGGGCAGCACTTCCGTGTGGAAGGAGGTGATGGCCACGAAGATGCTGGAGGCTGTCAGCGCGATGGCGATGGCCACGTACCGGATCATCCGGTTGAAGAGGCCGAAGTACTTGTTGTCGTATCGGTCGTCGCAGGAATAGAAGTATTCGCTGAAGACCTTCGGCGCGAAGAGCGCGATGCCGCTGCCATCCACCAGCACAATGACTTTCCCCTCCATGAGGCTGTTGTAAGCCATGTCTGAGCGCTCGATCAGGCCCATCTGCGGGAAAAACTTTTTGTTGTCGTTGAGCAGCAGCGACTGCAGCTCGCCGGACTCGCCAATGCCGTCCACCTCGATGCCGTGGATGCGCTTGCAGATTTCATCCACGGCGGTGGCGCTCGCGATGTCGTCAATGTAGATCACCGCCACGCGCGTCTTGGTTCTCACGCCCACCTCGGTAAACTTGATGCGCATATTCGGATCCTTGACCCGGTAGCGGATCAGGGAAAGGTTCGCGTCCAGGTTTTCGGTGAAGCAGTCCTGCCCGCCCCGGATGGTGTAGGTCAGCTGCGGCGTGGACACCGACCGCTTCTCCACCTTTTTCAGGTTGACGACGAGGAATTCGTCGTCGGTGGAGAACAACAAGACCGTCATGCCGGAGAGCACGAATTCCAATACCTGCGTCTTGTCCGATTCGACCTTGACAGAATCTGCGTAGATGATGCCGTCCAGGGTTCCCCGCGCGTTCAGGTGCGCCCTGCCGGGAGCGCACGCCAGCACCAGAGGCTTGACCACGTTCTCCGAAAGCGACGCCCTGTCGGTGAGCTGCGCGACGTACAGAATCTCCACCGACCCGCCCTTGAAGGGAATGGACCGCCTGGTGATGTCCAGGTCCATGGACTTGATGGAATCGATCCACTTTTCAAACTCGCTGGTTCTCATGGGGCACTCCTTTCTAGCGGGATACGTCGACGCTGTAGTCGATCATGGCGGCCGATTTTAAGCTCACTTCCGCCTCCGCCGCGATGAGCGCCTGTTCGAACGCCACGTTCCAGTCCACCGAGTCGTAGACCTGCGGATAGGCCACGCGGAACGCGTCGTCCAGCTGGAGGTAATCCGTCTTGAACGTCGTCTGGGCCTGGAAGATCGCTTCCTTGACATCTTGCTCGATCATCTGCTTGAGGATGGCGGTTAGCGCCTTGTCGTCCGCTTCGCCGAAGTTGTACGGGGTTTTCCGGTCGCCGTATTCCAGCGTGGCGTCAAATTTCAGCGAGATTTTAAAGACGGGCCTGCCGTTTTCGTAGTACGCCTTGATTTTTCGGTCCGTCAGGGTGGCCTCCACCGTGAATTGAAACTGCTTGTAGGGAATTACATAGTAGGTCTTCGCCATGTCCGTCTTGAGGATGTTCAGGCCCTTGCAGGCTTCGATGGGGATGAAGCCGACCACCTTATCGTCATTGACCACAGAATACCCCGTCAGCGCGGACTCCTTGCCCTCCAGACCGATGCACGGGAGCAGGATGCCGGTGTAGGTATCGGACAGGTTCTCCAGCAGGCGCGACGTGGTCCTGGGGAAGCAGTCGCCCAAGCTTTCCAGCGTCGTAATCGTGTTCTCGGCCGAATACCCGAGAGACTCGTCCCGGTCGTTGAACGTCTTGTACAGCGCGTCCAGATCGTCCCGGGTGGTCATGGTGATCACCTTTTTCCGGTAAGTTTCATCAGCCCGGAGCCTGTAGAGGTACTCCAACAGATGCTCCTTCGCGAAAGCCTCGGTGAGCAGCAGCGTTCGGACTTCACTGAGAAAGACCGGCTTGTCCAGCTGCCGGTTCAGGTCCAACCGGGCTTCGGCCAGCGTCCTGCCGTGGCTCTTCACCAATATGTATTTTTTCGCTCCGCCTCCGCCCCCACCGCCGCCGCTGCTGCTCTGGCCCTGCTGGATGTTGGCAAATTCCAAGTAGAACCAGATTTCCCCGCCCTTTTTGTCGACGGCGATGGTGGTCGCGATCAGCTTGTCGTTGATGTCTTTCGAATCGCCCTGTTCCGTGAACGCGGACGTGAGCAGGATCAGCCCGACCAGCAGGGCGAACTTGGTCAGCCTGGACAATTGAAATTTCTTCAAGGGGCACCGCCTCGCTTGTCCTTGGCCTTGGAGAGAATGAAAAGCGTCGTCGGAAGCAACATGCAGGAAACCAGCACGATGTACGGTGAGTACTCAGTCAATATATCGCTGATGTTATGGATGCCCAACGCGAGGACACACAGGGCGTAGAATACGCCGGCGATCACAAGCGTCATGACATGGCGCTGGACCTTTTGAAACAATCTGCAGGCATACTCCAATGCCGCCAGAAACACCATGATCATGCCGGCAAAAAGGCCGGTCAGGCCGACGGTGAGGTAGAAAATGTCGGTCCGCTCGATGATGGGGAGGGTGACAACCTTGATCGCCTCAATGAACGCGTCGCTGTAGAGTATCGTGTTGTTAATGCCCAGGATGGATATGGTGCTCTCCACGACCAGCACGTAGAATAAACCGATGAAGATGAGCGTCAGGAAACCCACCAGCGGGGCCTTTTTGTTGTTTTTGGAAAAAGGTATGATCAGGAGCACCTCGATGCCGCTGAAGGGGAACGGCAGCTTGCCGAGCGCCTTCACGAAATGACTGAAATCGTCGGGGTTGATCAGCGGCAGGATGTTATAGACCATGCCCTGCGGCAGCATGAGCGCGCAGACGGTGATCGTCGTGACCAGGAAAGCCATCCCGTACAGCTCAAACAGCCTGGCCACGTTGGTGATCCCCCGGAAGGCCACCAGGGCAAACAGCCCGACGCTGACGGCCAGTATGACGCGGTGCGACGTCCTGGGCAGAAAGTTTGATGTCAGGAAGTCTGTCAGCCGGATATTCAGGTAAGCGCCGAACACGATAAAATACAAGAGGTAATACACGACGATCACGCGGGAGATCACTTTCCCGACGAGTTCCTGGCTGTAGTCAAACAGCACCTTGCCCTGATAGCGGTTGTTGAGCGAGGTGATCACCACGGCGGCGAGGCCGAACACCAGTGACGCCGCCAGGATCAGCATCCAGCCGCTGCGCCCCGCCGTCTCCGCCATGGTCTTGGGTAAATCGATGGTGGTGTAGGAGGTAAGCGTCAGAATCAGGATGAAGAACATCTGACGGTTGGTGATGCTGTTGGTCAAACTCTCACCTGCCATGCCTGAATTTTACTGGAGGTATTGTTGCCATTTCCTACTGTTTTATCCGTTTTCTTCCCCGTCTGAGAGGGCCACCCGACGAGTGCAACACAAAAGCAGCCCTTTGATAGGCTGCTTAAAGTACCGCTTTGGACAGATGTAAGGACCCCTGATTAAACCCTTTGTGCGTGGTCCTGGTTCATCCCCCTGGCGTGGGCACGGCGGCAGAGCCCCCGTGGTTCCCTATCCTCGCTTGCGCTCCGCCTCGCAGTAGGCGCACTTATAGGTGCAGGTTTCGCGGTCGGAGAGCCTGAACACCTGGTCGATCTCCTGCTCGACGGTGGTGATGCAGCGGGGGTTCTTGCAGGTGATGATGTTGACCAGCTTCTCCGGCAGCTCCAGCTTGCACTTCCGCACGTTCCGGCCGTTTTCGATGATGTTGACGGTGATGCCGGGGTCGATGTAGCCCAGCGTCTCCAGGTTGACGGGGAAGCTGGCGTCGATCTTGATGATGTCCTTTTTGCCCATGCGGTTCGACCGGACGTTTTTGATGATCGCCACGCAGCAGTCCAGCTGGTCCAGCTTCAGGTAGCGGTAGATGTCCATGCTGCGCCCGGCCAAGATGTGGTCCAGCACCACGCCGTTCTCAATCTCGTCGATGTTCATTTATGCGCTCACCTCCATCAGCTTCATCATCAGCGCCATGCGCACGAATTTGCCGTTCTCCACCTGCTCGAAGTAGCGGGCGCGCGGGTCGTCGTCCACCCGGTGGGAGATCTCGTTGACGCGGGGCAGCGGGTGCAGGATGATGAGGTCGCTCTTCGCGTCCGCAAGCTTTTCCGGCGTCAGGATGTAGCTGTCCTTCAGGCGCACGTAGTCCGCCTCGTTGAAGAAGCGCTCCTTCTGCACGCGGGTCATGTAGAGCACGTCCAGTTGGCCCATCACGTCCTCGAGCGACTGCACCTCGCGGTGCTTCGCGCCGCGCTGATTCAGCGTGCGCTTCAGGTAGTCCGGGATGACCAGCTCCGGCGGCGAGATGAGCACAAACTCCACGCCCTCGTAGCGGCTCATGGCGGTGATCAGCGAGTGCACGGTCCGGCCAAACTTCAGGTCGCCGCAGAGGCCGACCACCATGTGGTTCAGGCGGCCCTTGTCCCGGCGGATGGTGGTCAGGTCCGTCAGCGTCTGGGTCGGGTGGTTGTGGCCGCCGTCGCCGGCGTTGACGATGGGCACCTTGCTGCGGGCGATCGCCGCCATCGGCGCGCCCTCCTTGGGGTGGCGCATGGCGATGATGTCGGCGTAGCAGGCGACGGTGCGAACGGTGTCCGAGACGCTCTCGCCCTTGGCGGCGCTGGAGGACTCCGCCGTCGCGAAGCCCAGAACGTTCCCGCCCAGTTCCATCATCGCCGCCTCAAAGCTGAGCCGGGTGCGGGTGGACGGCTCAAAGAAGAGCGTCGCCAGCTTCTTGCCGCGCATCACGTCTGCATACTTCTTCCGGTCGGCGATGATCTCATCCGTCAGGTCCAGGATTTCGTCGATTTCCGTAAGCGACAGGTCCTCGATGTCGATCAGGTGGCGCATGGGCCTCACTCCTTTCGGGTCATCCAGCTTTCGTCGGAGGGGTTGTTTCTAAAGGCGATCAGCCGGGGCGCGTCGGAAGGTTCAATGTAGCCCTCCTCAGCGGCGGCCTCCACCAGCGCGTCGAAGTCGGTGAGGGAGACGTTTTTCACGCCCGCCTCCGCCATGCGCGTTAGGCCCTTCGCCATATTGTAGGTGAAGATGCTGACGATGCCGAGCACCTCCGCGCCTGCCTCGCGCAGCGCCTCCACCGTTTCGATGGCGCTGCCGCCGGTGGAGATCAGGTCCTCGACGACCACGACCTTCTGGCCCGGCTCGAGGCGGCCCTCGATGCGGTTGTTGCGGCCGTGGTCCTTCGCGCCGGAGCGCACGTAGCCCATCGGCAGGCCACACAGGAACGCCGTGATCGCCGCGTGGGGGATGCCCGCGGTGGAGGTGCCCATCAACACTTCGCAGTCCGGGTAGTGCTCGAGCACCAGCTGCGCAAGACCCGATTCGATCCGGGTGCGCACGGCGGGGTCGGAGAGCGTCAGCCGGTTGTCGCAGTAGATGGGGGACTTGATGCCGCTGGCCCAGGTGAAGGGCTCGCCGGGCCGAAGGAACACGGCCTTGATGGACAAAAGGTCCTTCGCGATTCGCTGCTTCATGCGTTCTCTCCCTCAAATTCGTTCACGCAGCGCCGGTAGGCCGCCGCGGGGTCACTCGCCGCCGTGATGGGCCGCCCCACCACGATGTAGTCGCTGCCGCCGAGGCGCGCCCGGGCGGGCGTCATCACCCGCGCCTGGTCATCGGTTGCGCTGTCTTGAAAGCGCACGCCGGGCGTCACGGTGAGGAAGCCCTGCCCGCAGGCGCGCTTCACCAGCGCGGCTTCCAGCGGCGAGCACACCACGCCGTCGAGGCCCGCCGTCTGCGCGTTTTTCGCGTAGTGGGCGACCGTCTCCTCCATCGTGGCTGCGATCAGAAGCTCGTCCCGCATGCGCTGCTCCGTGGTGGAGGTCAATTGGGTCACCGCGATCAGCTTCGCGCGGGTGCCGTCCGGCCGGGTCAGCCCTTCGATTGCGGCGCGCATCATGTCGATGGTGCCCGCGGCGTGGACGTTCGCCATGTCCACGTCAAGGCCCGAGAGCGACTTCATCGCCCGCTTCACGGTGGTGGGGATGTCGTGCAGCTTCAGATCCAGAAACACGCTGTGCCCCAGCCGCTTCACCGACTTTACGATCTCCGGCCCCTCGGCGTAGAACAGCTCCATGCCGATCTTCACGAACGGCTTGTCCCCTTGAAACAGGCCCAGGAAGTCGAACACTTCGTTTGCGCCCGGGAAGTCCAGAGCAATGATGACCTTATTCTCCATAAGCGCCTCCTATTGGTCGTCCTCTTGTCAAACCATCCGACAGCGTCCCTTTACTTGGGGTTCGGGGGCCGCGCCCCCGATCCATTCACGGCAACCGGAGGGCGGCATGTACGGCCGCAGGTTGCCCATACCGCATTCAAGCGCAGGCCCGCCCGCAAGCCCCCAGGCTTGCAGGGCCTGCGCCTCCGGCAAAAACGCCGCGCGTTTTTGCCGGACCTTATTCTCCATGCGCGCCTCCTATGATGTCGGTCAGGGTAGTGATGCCGTACTTTTCCATCTCCGTAGGGAGGTCATTCACGATGTCCCGGCAGGCCGTTGGGTTTGCGAGGTTCGCCGCGCCCACCTCGACCGCCGTCGCGCCCGCCATCATCATCTCCAATAGGTCCCTGGCGCTCGAAACGCCGCCCATGCCGATGATGGGGATCTTGACCGCCGCGTAGACGCGGTAGACCATCTGGAGCGCCACCGGGAACACCGCAGGGCCGGAGAGGCCGCCGGTCTTGTTGGCGAGGATGGGCCTTCGGGTTCTGAGGTCGATGCGCATGCCCAGCAGCGTATTGATCAGCGAGAGGCCGTCCGCGCCCGCGCCCTCGCAGGCCCTGGCAATCTCGGCGATGTCGGTCACGTTGGGCGAGAGCTTCATGTAGACCGGCTTTTTCGTGACCGCCTTGACGGCTTTCGTGACCGCCGCCGCGCTCGCCGCATCCGCGCCGAAACTCATGCCGCCGCCGTGCACGTTGGGACAGGAGATGTTGACCTCGATCAGCCCCACGACGTCCGAAGTGTCGATCCGCTCGCAGGCCCTCTGATACTCCTCCAAGGAGAACCCGCTGATGTTGGCGATCACGGGCTTGTGGAAGAAGGTTTGAAGCTCCGGCAGTTCGTGGGCCAGCACATGCTCCACGCCGGGGTTCTGAAGCCCCACGGCGTTCAGCATGCCGGAGGCGCATTCCGCGACGCGGGGCAGCGGGTTCCCCACCCGGGCTTCCAGCGTCGTGCCCTTGAAGGAGAAGCTGCCCAGGCAGTTGATGTCGTAGTACTGGTGATACTCTTTGCCGTACCCGAACGCGCCGCTGGCGGCGATGACGGGATTGTCGAGCGTCCAGCCGCTTAAAACTACCCGCGTGTCCACAGGATCTCCTCCCTTTTAAAGACCGGCCCGTCGGCGCAGATGCGCTTGGGGCCGAGTTTTGTCACGCAGGTGCAGCCCATGCACGCGCCCACGCCGCAGGCCATCCGGGCCTCGAAGCTGAACTGCCCCGGCAGGTCCACCGCGCGGTACACCGCCTTCAGCATCGGCTCCGGGCCGCAGGCGGCCACGTAGTCGCAGTCGAGGCCGGAGAGCACGTCCGTCACGTAGCCGCCCACGGCCAGGCGCGTCTGGCAGATCCGCTCGAAATCTTCCTTCATAAAGACCTCGTCGGACGCGCCAAAGCCCAGCGCCGCCACCGGCTTTTTGCCCTGCGCCACGAGCGCCTTGGCGAGCGCGTAGAGCGGCGGCACGCCGGAACCGCCGCCGATGAGCAGCGGCCTCTGCCCGAAGGCGGCAAGGTCGTAGCCCCGGCCCAGCCCCACCATCGCGTCGGTCTCGAAGCCCGGCTTCCAGTCAGCCATCGCCGCCGTGCCCTCGCCCACCACCTTGTAGACCAGCGTGTAGCTGCCCTCATCCCAATCGCACAGCGAGATCGGCCTTCTGAGGTAGAACCCCGGCACCGCGAGGTGAACGAAGCGCCCGGGCGCGCAAAGGCCCGTGTCCCCGGTCAGCCGCATGCGCATCACGTTCTTCGCGAGGCGCTCGTTTTCCAACACCCGGCTCACCATGAGAACCCCTCCTTCTGCCAGACCAACTTGCCCGCCACCATGGTCAGGACCGCCTCGCCCTTCAGCTTCATGCCCTCAAACGGCGTGGAGCGGCCCATCGATTGAAATTCCGCCGGGTCCACCACCCGTTCCGCCTCCAGGTCCAGAATGGCGAGGTCCGCCGCGTCTCCTTGCGAAAGCCCGCCCGGGATGCCGAAGCGCTTTCGGGGGGCGTAGCACATGGCGTCAAGAATTCGTTCGAGCGGCACAAGGCCGGGCAGAACCAAGTGGGTGTACAGCGCGGGGAACGCGGTCTCAAGCCCCACAATGCCATTGAGGCTCCCCGCGAAGCCGCGGGATTTTTCTTCCATTGAATGGGGCGCGTGGTCGGTGGCCACCATGTCGATGGCGCCGTCCCGAAGGCCCTCGATCAGCGCCTCCCGGTCCGCGCGGGTGCGGATCGGAGGGTTCATCTTAAACCGGCCGGAATCCTGAACGTCCTCGTCGGAGAAAACCAGGTAATGGGGCGCGGTCTCGCAGGTGGCGTCGACGCCCCTTTCCTTGTACTTGCGCATCAGATCCACGGATTCCTTCGTGGACAGGTGGCAGGCGTGGTAGCGGCAGCCTGTCCGCTCCGCCAGCATCAGGTCCCGCTCCAGCTGTTTCCATTCGGATTCGGGCGAGTCCTTGGGGCAGGAAGTGTCCTCGCAGTGGGCGACGATGATCTTCCCAAGTCGCCGGGCCTCACACATCGCGCGCTCCATGAGCGGGCCGTCCTGCACTCCGAAGCCGTCGTCGGAGAAGCCCGCGACGAGGGACGCGATTGCCTCCATGTCGGCGAGGCCGTCCCCCTTCGTGATCCTGCCGCAGGGAATGACCCGGACACGAGCGTCCCGCCGGATGATCTCCGTCTGCGCCTCAAGCCCGGCGAGGCAGTCCGGCGCGGGGGCGACGTTGGGCATCGAAACCACCGCCGTCACGCCCGCGCGGGCGGCGGCCAGGGTGCCGGTGGCAACTGTCTCTTTATAAGAAAAACCCGGTTCTCGAAGATGTACGTGAACATCAACGAAACCGGGAATAATCAAATATTGATGGAGCGGAAACGCTTGACCGGAGGGAACACTGCGCCCGACACTTTCGATACGTCCGCCTTCCACCGAAATTTCCAGCGAGTGGAACGCGCCGTCCGCGAAGAATGCCGTACCGCGAATGGGCCTCAAGCTCTCACCGTCCCTTAAGTTATCCTGAACATCATACACTTCGCCCGTTCCCACGTCAATACAGTTTTGGTTAAAACGCGCTTGGGGTCCGCCGGAAAATTCCCGCGCATTGTTTAAAGTCCGTTCATATTTTATCGGATAATGTTTGATATGATATGGACAGAAACCAAAAGGAGGTACTCCCCATGAAGAAGAAAGCGTTCCGTTACGCCGCATTCGCGATGGCGCTGACCGTCGCGATGCTTGCCGGCATGATGGTTTCCGGCGTGCTGGCCGAGAGCAATGTGACCGCCACCCAGACCATCGCCCCCGTCACTGTGGTGGACACCAACCCCGCGATCCTCGTGGCCCAGAAGACTGCGAATTCCGTGGTCGGCGTAATCACCAACAACCAGAACTGGGACCGGCAGACCCGCAAGACCACCGAGGACATGATCGCTCAGGGTTCGGGCGTCGTCATCCAGGACGGCGGCTACATCCTGACCAACAACCACGTGATCGAGCAGGGCTCCAGCTTCCAGATCCTGATGCCCACCGGCGACAAGGCGGAAGCCACGCTGATCGGCGCGGACAGCTCCACGGACCTTGCGGTCCTCAAGATCAAGGACGAAAACCTGGCCAAGGACCTGGTGCCCGTTGACCTTGGTTCCTCCAAGGAACTGGTGGTCGGCGAGACCGCCATCGCCATTGGCAACCCCGGCGGCGAAGTGCTTGCCAACACCGTGACCAGCGGCATCGTCTCCGCGCTTGAGCGCGAAGTGGACGGCGACAACACCACCCGCGACATCAAGTACATCCAGCACGACGCCCCGATCAACTCCGGCAACTCCGGCGGCGGCCTGTTCGACGTCAGCGGCCGTCTGATCGGCATCAACACGCTCAAGTACGCGGGCAGCCAGTTCTCCGGCGTCTCCTTTGAGGGCCTGGGCTTCGCGATCCCGGTGGACACCGCCTACCCCATCGCCCAGGCGCTGATCAAGGATGGCAAGGTTATCCGCCCGCAGATGGGCGTCACCGTCACCGACTTCACCGGTCCCGACGACGCGATGAACAACTACCCGCCCTCCAGCGTCGTGGTCTACTCGGTCGCCAAGGACAGCCCCGCCGACAAGGCCGGCATGATGCAGTATGACTTCATCACAGAGGTCAACGGCACCCGCGTCAAGTCGCTGAGGGAACTTACGGGCGAGCTGGACAAGTACAAGGCAGGCGACACCGTGGAAGTGACCGTCGTGCGCTACGCCGACCCCACCCAGTTCGTGAGCTCCAACCCCAACCAGTCCCAGAGCGGCAACTTCAATGACTACTTCGGCGGCTTCGGCGGCTTCGGCGGCTTCGGCGGCGGCAACAACAACGACCAGTTCCAGGGGAACTTCGGCGCCAACAGCTACGAGACCCTGAAGCTCAATGTGACGCTGGAAATCCTCAACAACTAAGGCGATGAAATCTTCTTCGAATCTTTCATCGCCAAGGGAAAATCTGCGCGGGCCTGAAATCCTGCGGGATTTCCGGGCGGCCCGCTGACCGAAGGAAATGTTTCACCCACCAACGCGCGGCGCTGGTGGGTGAAACGCGTATCCGGCGCGCGGGTCGCCGGATACGGTTTGAAGGTACGACGAGGTTTGCCCGCAGCATGATCCATCAACACCCGGGGCCATCATACAAGGTATCGGCGCAACGCGCGAACGCAAACAGCGGTTTTTTTGCGCCCAAACTCATATGATAAAAAACAGAAACAGCCTTGACGGGGAACGGCCCGCTTCGTATAATGTGATGCAATTACGGCGTATGGGGGAGTGCGAATGGGCATCAAGGTGGCAAAATTCGGCGGCACGTCGCTGGCCGACGCGAGCGCATTCCGGCGGGTCAGGGACATCGTGCTGAGCGACCCGGCCCGGCGGTATGTGGTGCCCTCCGCGCCCGGCAAGCGCTTCCCGGAAGACGTCAAGATCACCGACATGCTCTACCAGTGCTTCAAGCTCGCGCAGCGCAAGGAGTCCTATCTGGAAGTATTTGACAGGATCGCCGAGCGCTTCACCGGCATCATCCGGGACCTGGGGCTTTCTTACGACATCTCTCCGATGCTTCAGGAGACCTGTCAGCTGATCGCGACCGCCAGCCCCGACTACGCCGCCAGCCGCGGCGAGTACTTCTCCGGGCTGATCCTGTCCAGATACCTGGGCTGGGATTTCATCGACCCCGCCGACGTCTTCAAGTTTGACCGCCAGGGCCACTTCGCGAGCGAATGGTCCAACCAGCTCTTGGCTGAGCGGCTTGAAAAGCACGTTAACGCGGTCATCCCCGGCTTTTACGGGTCCCTCCCCAACGGAGAGATCAAGACCTTCTCCCGCGGCGGTTCGGACATCTCCGGCGCGGTGGTGGCCCGCGCGGCCTCCGCGGACCTCTACGAAAACTGGACCGACGTGTCCGGCTTTCTGATGGCCGATCCGCGCATCGTCAAAGACCCCAAGCCCATCGACCGCCTCACGTACCGGGAGCTGCGCGAGCTCTCCTACATGGGTGCGACCGTGCTGCACGAGGACAGCATCTTCCCCGTGCGCAAGGCGGGCATCCCCACCAACATCCGCAACACCTTCCACCCCGAGGAGCCCGGCACGATGATCGTCGTCCGGAGCGAGGAGTGCCCGGCCTCCACCACCATCACCGGCATCGCGGGCCACAAGAACTTCACGCTGCTCTCCATTGAGAAGGCGATGATGAACAGCGAGATCGGCTTTGGCCGCCGCGTGCTGCAGTCCATCGAGGACTTCGGCATGTCCTTTGAGCACCTGCCCACCGGCATCGACACCATGTGCGTGATCCTGGCCGACGATGAGCTGCTCGGCCGGCGCGACCAGGTGATCGAGCGCATTGAAGAAACCTGCCACCCGGATTCCATCGAGCTGGCGGACGGCATGGCGCTGATCGCCACCGTGGGCCGCGGCATGGTGCGCCAGAAGGGCACCGCCGCCCGGCTCTTCGCCGCGCTTGCGAAGGCCGACATCAACATCCGCATGATCGACCAGGGCTCAAGCGAGCTCAATATCATCGTGGGCGTCGATGTGGAGGAATTCGAGAAGGCCGTCCGCGCAATCTACAACGAATTTGTTTAAAAGGCATTGTAAATCCGCCGGGCGGCTTTTCAATTCGAAAGAGGAAGACTGCGTGAGCCATGCAAGGCCCGCAGGCGTCCCGGGCGGTGCTGACTGAAGGAAGCTTTCCGCCACCAGTATTCGCTACTTACTACGGAAACCGATTCCCGGTGCGCGGGCCTGACGACGAAGCGCGTAAATACGCAAAGAATTCGCCCGAATCCGCATTGTTTCGATACTGCGTTTCGCTTAATTTATGAAGATCATGTGAAATAAAAACCTGCTTCTTGTGGATATTACATGACCCCGTTATCATGAGGCCGTAATCGGTCACAGGATTGCGGGGTGTTTTCATGCGGTGCAAGGTCTACTACATGAGCCAGCGCGGGTCAGCGGAAGCGATTGCCGAGGCGGTGGCCTCCGAGGTGGGCTGCGCAATGGAGCCGCTGCTGCCCGCATACATGCCCGAAAACGTGGACCTGATGTTTTTGGGCTGCGAGGGCGCCCGGGCCGACCGGGTGACGATGCAGTTCATCGAAACCCTCAGCCCCTCCCGCGTGCGCCGCGCGGCGCTGTTCCAGTGCCCGGGCGGCGGCGAGGCGCTCCACCAGATGCGCCAGGCGCTTCAGGCGCGCGGCGTGGCGGTCGCTGAAAAGACCTTCCGCGCGCCGCTCAAGAACCTGTTCGGCCGAGGCGGGCCCAAAGCCGCCGATCTTCAGTCCGCGCGCGCCTTTGCCCGCGCGCTGGTCGAGTCCGACCAAAAAGCGTAGCGGGAGGAAATATGCGCGTCGTTGTGGGCATGTCCGGGGGAGTCGATTCCTCCGTGGCGGCGCTTCAGTTAAAGCGCGAAGGCCACGAGGTGATCGGCGTATTCATGAACAACTGGGCCGAAAAGGACGACATGGGCGTCTGCACCGCGGAATCGGACTGGGCGGACGTGCGCGCCGTGTGCGACAAGATCGGCATCCCCTACTACGCCGTCAACTTCCAGAAGGAATACATGGACCGGGTGTTTGAGCACTTCCTTGCGGAGTACCGCCGGGGGCGCACGCCGAATCCGGATGTGCTGTGCAACCGTGAGATCAAGTTCAGCGCGCTGAAGGACTTTGCCGACCGGCTGGGCGCGGACGCGCTGGCCACCGGCCACTTCGCGAGAACGGATAAATTCGAGGGCCGCGCCCGGCTTCTGATGAGCGCCGACCCGGACAAGGACCAGACATACTTCCTCTACATGCTCTCCCAGCCGCAGCTTATGAAGGCGGTGTTCCCCGTGGGCGGCATGACCAAGGCGGACATCCGCGAAATCGCCCGCGCGGAGGGCCTGCGTACCGCCGCGAAGAAGGACTCCACCGGCGTCTGCTTCATCGGCGAGCGCAAGTTCAGGCAATTTCTTCAAAATTATCTGCCCGCGCAGCCCGGTGTGATCGAGACCGTGGACGGCAAGGCCGTCGGCAGCCACGAGGGGCTGATGTACTACACCCCCGGCCAGCGACGAGGGCTGGGTGTGGGCGGCGAGGGCGGGCGCTGGTACGTGGTGGGCAAGGACCTCGCCCGAAACGTGCTGGTGGTGGATCAGCGGGCGGATTCGCCGCTGCTCTTCTCGCTTGAATCGACCCTCGAGGACGCGACCTGGATTTCGGGCTTCCCCCCGTTAAGCCCGGGCGAGTGGCTTAATGTCAAAGCGCGGCTTCGCCACCGCCAGCCGCTGCAGGACGCGATGATCTGCGTGGACGGCACCGGCATCCTCGTCCGCTTCGATCAACCCCAGCGCGCCGTCACCCCCGGCCAGTCCACCGTCTTCTACCTGGATAACGAATGCCTGGGCGGCGGGATTGTGCGATAGAGAGGCGAAAAGAACGCCGGAGGGCTCCGCCCTCCGGACCACCCGCCAGGGGAAATGATTTCCCCTGGACCCCTCGCAAAGGAAATAGATTAAATCCGCTGCGTTCCTGATCCAATAACAGCCTCGATTTGCCAAGGGAAAAGATACAAAACCCAATGGGGGTTCGGGAGCCGCGGCCACCGATTACGCGGACAGGCGCGCAGCGGCTTCTATGCGTATAAAAAGCTGCCGGAGGGGGCTGTGGTCGCAGGCTGCTTCCGCATCATGCGCAGGCCCTGTGCGCCTTGTCGCACAGGGCCTGCCCCGTTCCATCGCATTGAAAAGATGCGCGGCAGATTTTCAATGCCACATTTTTTTACGGTTTCTGATTTGCATTTTATGATACAATACGTTATAATCAGGTACGCTGCCCAGACGCATCGCGGCGGCGCGTTTTCGCGCCGCGCCGTTTGTCTTTGACGCAAAATTTTCCAACATGATAGCGAGGAGCTGTTTCCGTGAGCAACAGGGGTTACTCTTCCAACAATCGGCGCGCACCGAAAAAGCGCATTACCGGCCGCTTTTACGCGTTTCTGACGGTCGTCGTCGTCCTCGTCGTCATGTTGGCCGTGGTTCTCACCCGCCCCCGCGGCAGCGTGACGGCGGACAACCCGGTGCTTCCGACGCCCGCCCCCTCCGCCACGACCAGCGAGTGGACCGAGGCGGACGCGCCGACCCCCGAGCCCGGCGAGACCGGCGGCACCATGACCATCAACGAACTGATCCAGAGCGATCCGGACCTTGCGCCGCTTGAGGGCGACGAGAAGGTCAAGGTGGACAACCTCTCCATCACCGACGGGCTGCCCGGGGAGTGGACAAATATCCTGCTCCTGGGTTCCGACACCCGCAACATCAAAAAGGTCTCCCGAACGGACACCATCATCGTCGCCTCCATTAACACCAACGACGGCCGCATCAAGCTGATCTCCATCATGCGTGACACCATCGTGCCCATTCCCGGCCACGGTGACCAGAAGATCAACTCCGCCAGCTACTACGGCGGGCCCGAGCTGACCATGAAGGTGGTCAACGAGTGCTTCAAGCTGAACATCTCGAAGTACGTGCTCGTCAACTTCAGCGGCTTCAAGGAGATCGTCGACACGCTGGGCGGCATCCAGCTGGACGTGACCGAGGAAGAGATGGAGCAGATCAACCAAAACCTCAAGGAGCAGGGCCGGCTTCTCAAGCTGAGCAAGGAAAAGTGGCTGGCCGGCGAGTACAACCTAAAGAAATACGGCGCGGACACCCCGCTGGACGGCCTGCAGGCGCTGGCCTACGCCCGGATCCGTCACATCGACAGCGACTACCAGCGCACCGAGCGCCAGCGCAAGGTCATCGACGCCGCCATCCAGAAACTCCGCGGCTCCGTGTCCATCACGCAGCTGATGCAGCTGGCCACCTCCGTCTGGGACTACATGCAGACCAACGTGGACACCATCAGCGCCGTGGGCCTCGCGAAGACGGCTCTGAGCAGCGGCATCGGCAAGGTGACCACCGGGCTCATGCCCATCACGGGCACCTACGTGAGCGAGAACCGCAAAACCAGCGGCTCCGCGCTCTACGATGTCGACTTTGCCGCCAACGCGGCGCGCCTGTACAAGTTCATCTACGAGGAATAATCCCTTACGACAAGGCCGATCCGAAAGGGTCGGTCTTTTCACAAAAGACCCGCCATGAAAAGTCAATGGTCGTAGCGCGGAAAGACCGGGGAATCAGGCTTGTCATGGAGGAGGGATCGCATGCGCACTTTCGAACGGGCCCGGCCCGAGGACGCGGAGGCCATCGAGCGGCTGTTCCAGGCGGCGAAGCGCATAGGGCGCACGAACGGCACCTCCGTCTGGGACGAGAGCTACCCGACCCGGGAGATCATCGACGAGGACATCGCCCGGGGCGACCTGTGGATGCTCTCCGAGGACGGCGTTCTCGTCGCCACGATCACGCTTATGGATGAGGATTTTGAAAACGGGCTGGACGCGGGCTGGACCGACGTGCCCAGCTGCGTCCTTTCCAGGCTCTGCGTCGACCCGGCGCGCCAGGGCCAGGGCATCGGCGCGGAGGTGATGCGGCGCGTCATCGAGGAGGCTGCCCGCCAGGGCTACAAGGCCACGCGGCACCTGACGAGCGTGGACAACCCCGCCGCGCTGCGCCTGTACCGCAAGCTCGGCTACCGCGAACTGAGGCGGGTGCGCTTCTTCGGCGGCTACTACATCGCCTTTGAACGGCTGATCGGCCCGTAAGTCCTAATGCCAATTGAAAATCGTTTTTGACGTCGGGACGGATCTTTTCGACCTTTGAACAAAGCAATCTTTATGCTTCGCTTCTGTGGGGAGTCGGATACCATCCCTCTGGCGGGGGTCCCGGGGGCAGCGCCCCCGGGCGTTTCTTTCGCAGGCATATCGGCAACCGCGAGCACGGCTGCCCCGACGGGCGCATACTCTAGTGCATGCGTGTGATGGGGAGGCGGCGACATGTGCGGAATTGCGGGGATCATCGGCTGGAGCGACGAGCGAGCCTATCCGCCGATGCTTGAGACGATGGCTCGGCGCGGGCCGGATCAGGAGGGGCTTTGGCTGAGCGCGGGGGCGGCGCTACTGCACCGGCGGCTGTCGGTGGTGGATCTGGAACACGGGCGGCAGCCGATGTCGCTGGACTTTAAGGGCGAGACCTACATAGTGGTCTACAACGGCGAGCTCTACAATACCGACGACATCCGCGGGGACCTCGAAGCGCTGGGCCATCACTTTACCAGCCACTCGGACACGGAGGTCCTCTTGCACGCGTACGCCCAGTGGGGCGGGTCTTGCGTGGACCACTTCAACGGCATCTTCGCATTCGGCGTCTACGAGGTCAGCGCCGGGCGGCTGTTCCTGGCCCGGGACCGCATCGGCGTCAAGCCGCTTTTTTATGCGCGGGCGGGCGAGGCGTTTTTATTTTCGTCGGAGCTCAAAACCATTCTGACCTACCCAGGTATGGAGGCGAGGCTCGCGCCCGGCGGCGTGTGCGAAGTGATGCTGCTGGGGCCAGGCCGCACGCCCGGCTGCGGCGTGTTTGAGGGCATCCACGAGGTGCGTCCCGGCTGGCGCGGCTACTATAATAGTGGAAAGCTCTCGCTGGAACCCTACTGGAAGCTGACCGACCGCGAGCACCCGGACGACCTCACGACCACCGTAATGAACGTGCGGGCGCTGGTGACCGATGCCATCCGGCGGCAGCTGGTCTCCGACGTGCCGGTGGGCTGCTTTTTGTCCGGCGGCCTCGACTCCAGCATCCTTTCGGCGGTGGCGGCGGAGCACCTGAGGGAAAAGGGCGAGACGCTCGACACCTTCAACGTCACCTACAAGGACAATGACCGGTACTTCCGCGCCTCGCACTTCCAGCCCAACAGCGACGACGAGTACATCGGCATCATGACCGAAGCGCTGGGCAGCCGTCACCACCGGATCGAACTGGACACCGAGGAACTGGCGGACGCGCTGTACGACGCGGTCGACGCGCGGGACCTGCCCGGCATGGCCGACGTGGACAGCTCGCTGCTGCTCTTTTGCAAGAAAGTGCGGCAGGACATTACGGTGGCGCTCTCCGGCGAGTGCGCCGACGAGATCTTCGGCGGCTATCCCTGGTACCGGGACCCGGACATCCTCGCCCGCAACGGCTTCCCGTGGGCGCAGTCCACGGCCTTCCGCGCGTCGCTCCTCCAGCCGGACGCGCTGGGCGGGCGGGACCCATTCAAATACGTGGACGAACGCTACCGCATGACGCTCGCTGAGACGGACGTGCTGCCATCGACCGACGCGGGCGAGAAGCGCATGCGGGAGATGACGCGGCTCAACTTCGACTGGTTCATGCAGACGCTGCTGGACCGCAAGGACCGAATGGGCATGTACTCGGGCCTTGAGGTGCGCGTGCCCTTCTGCGACCACCGAATCGCCGAGTACCTGTACGCCACGCCCTGGCCGGTGAAGGAGCTGGGCGGTTACGAGAAGGGGCTATTGCGAAAGGCCATGGCCGACTACCTGCCGGAGAAAGTTCTGCTCCGGAAAAAGAGCCCCTATCCCAAGACGCACAACCCGGCCTACGCGCTCCTGGTCAAGGAAAGGCTGCGTGACATCCTCGCATGCCCCTCCGCGCCCATCTGGACCATCGTCAAGCCCAAGGAGGCGGCGCGGCTTCTCGACCAGGAACCGGCGCAGAACTGGTACGGCCAGCTCATGACCGCGCCGCAGACCATCGCCTACCTTCTGCAGCTGGACTACTGGCTCAGGCGCTACAGCGTGCGAATTTTATAGGCAACTCCCGGGAGGTTTGGAGGGCCGCGGTCCTCCATGTTCGACCATAAGTACCGGCTTGAGGTGAATTTGCCGCATGCGGCAAATTCAGTCCCGATGGGACAAGTTTCGCCGCAGGGCGAAACTTCCTTACCGGTGTTATGGATTCCCCCAAAGGGCGCGCTTGCCCCCCAAGGTTGGTTTCCCTTTGGGAAACCAAGTCGCTTCGCGACCGCAACATTCCAATGGTTTGGAATGTTGCGCCGAGTCGGGGAATCATTTCTGCATGTGCGGATTGTGCCCGGAAATTCCCGCAGGAATTTCAACAATCCGCCCACGTTCCCTCTGGCAACGGCAGGAACTTCAGTTCATGCCGTTGCCCCCTTGCCGGGCATTAAAGAGTATGCTATAATGGGCCAACTTGAGGGACGAGGGCGTCGCGCATGCGGCGTCCTCGTCGTTTTTTGGAGGCGGTCTGATGGCGATCATGGTGCGCAAGCTCTTCAAAAACGCCACCTTCCTGTACAAAATGAACCTCGTGGCCGGGAAGGGCGGCATGAATAACCTCGTCCAGTGGGTGCACATCATCGAGGACGATTCCGTCTCCGCATTTCTGCACGGCGGGGAGCTGGTCTTTACCGCGGGCATCCAAAATAGCGGCGGCGACTGGTTTACGAACTTCGCGAGGAAGCTCACCGCCAGCCGCGCTAGCGCCTTCGTGGTCAACCTCGGCCCCTACACCAAGGAAATCCCGCCGGACCTCGCCGCCTACTGCGACCAGGTGGATCTGCCGCTCTTCACCATCCCGGAGGAGACAAGGATGGTGGATATGACCCGCGACTTCTGCCACCGCATCATGGTTAGCGAGCAAGCCGACCAGACCATCGCCTCCATCATCAAGAACATCCTCTTCAAGGCGGGCGACGTGGAGGCCCAGGCGCTGCAGCTGGAACGCTTCGGCTACCAGCGCTCGAGCCGCTTCTGCTTCGTGAGCGTGGGCGCGGACGGGGACGGCTGGTGGGACATGGAGCTTTCCCGCATCGCGGAGGCCGCGGCCCGGCGGCTGCACGAGCTTTTCGTGTCCTTCTCCTACAAGGAGGCTCGCATCCTGGTCTTGGTCAACTATGAGGCCGAGGAGATCGAAGCCTTCCTGCAGGACTTTTTGACCCTCATCAGGACGGAACTGCCGGGGCTGTCGCTCCGCGTGGGCGTCAGCTCCAACCACGAGGGCATCTACGACCAGACGATGAACTTCGAACGCGCCCTCTCCGCCATGCAGATGGCGAGGCGCCGGGGTGAGACCACCGTCTACTACGACCGGCTGGGCTTTTTCAAGCTGCTCTGCGCCATCGAGGACAAGAAGCTCCTGCGCGGCTTCTACCAGGAGACGGTCGGCGCCCTCGAAAAATACGACCGGGAGAACGGGACCGAGCTAATGGGCCTTCTGCGCGCCTACCAGGCGCTGAACGGCAACCTCGTTAGGATCGCCGAGGCGCGGTACGTGCACCGGAACACCGTCACCAATCAGCTCAAAAAGATCAAGGCGGTCACCGGCCTCGACCCGCTTGAGCAAAAGGACATGCTGATGCTGATGTCGGGGCTTACGATCCGCGACATATTGTGAGCAACGGCATGAATCAAAGATTCATGCCGTTGCAAAGAGAACTGGGGCGGATTGCTGAAATTCCGTCGAGAATTTCCGGGCGCAATCCGGACCATCGGTATCGATTCCCCGTCGGGCGGGCAAGCGCGCCCTTTGGGGGAATCCATAACACCGGTAAGGAAGTTTCGCCCTGCGGCGAAACTTGTCTCATCGGGACTGAATTTGCCGCATGCGGCAAATTCACCTCAAGCCGGTACTTATGATGGAACCTTGGAGGGCTTCAGCCCTCCAAACCCCCCAGTGTTCTCATCCCATTCAAGTGTAAACCATTCGTAATCCTCTTGTGGTTGTTCCGGGAGACGCTACGGCGCTAGGGGGAACGCGACCGGCGCCTTATTTTGGCAAGAGCGGTAGATGGCGGTGAACAGCTCCGCGACACGGCGGCCATCCCGGAGGGTGACGAGCGGCTCGCGGCCCTCCCGGACGGCGGCGAGGAAGTCCTGAAGCTGCAGCCGGAAAAAGTGGTCCACCGCGCCGGGACCTTCAAACAGCCTGTCCTCCTCCGCGCGCCAACCGGCAACGAGGTTTTCCTCGCCGGGCACCGTCCACAGGTCGTTGAAGGGCGGCTCCGCGATGCCGCTGACGCCCGCGATGAACATCGCGCCGCCGTCGGTCTGCACGCCGACGGACGCGCCGTTCTCCCCATGCACATGCACGTTGCCGTACAGCGCGGGGTTCTGGGAATTGCTGACCAGGATGTTGCCCAGCGCGCCGCTTTGAAACCGGACGACGGCAACGGCGGTGTCGTCCACCTCCAGCCCCGGATGGTTCAGCGTGTCCCACAGGCCGTAGACTTCCTTGACCTCGCCCATGTACCAGAGCAGCAGGTCCAGCTGGTGGGGCGCCTGGTTGACCAGCACGCCGCCGCCCTCCTTCTCCCAGCTGCCGCGCCACGGGTCAGAGGCGTAGTAGGCCTTGTCACGCCAGCCCAGCATGGTGACCGTGCCCAGGACGGGCCGGCCGATTTTGCCGTCCTCGATGGCCTTTTTGACCCTCGCCGTCTGCGGGTAGAACCTGCGCTGGCTGATGACGCCGCCGGTGACGCCCGAGGCGCGGACGGCTTCCATGATCGCGTCGCAGTCCGCAAGCGTCGCCGCCAGTGGCTTTTCGATGAGGATGGCCGCGCCCGATCGCGCCGCCTCCACGGCGGGGGCCGCGTGCGCCGGGTGCGGCGTGCACACGCTGACCGCGTCCACGCCCGCCACTTCGATCATCTCCCGCACGCTGTCAAACGCCAGGATGCCGTAAACGCGGCCGAATTCCTCCGCCCGTTCCCGCCGGTGGTTGCAGCACGCCGCCAGTTCGCACCCCGGAATTGCCCGGTACGCCCGGGCGTGGCAGTGCCCCACCTTGCCGCAGCCGATGATGCCCACTCGAATCTTCTTCATGGCCCTCCTATGGGATCAACACGATTTTGTACAGACCCGGCTCCCTGTTGTACAATTTCAAAATCCATTCGCCGCCTTCGGCCAGCGGCACGGTTTTGGAAATCATCCGCTTCACATCCACCGCGCCCGAGGCGATGAGGTCGAGACACTCAGGGTACTCGCCCGCCGAGGCGCAGCTGCCGTAAAGGCTCAACTGCCGCGTGACCACCAGCTGCAGCGGGAAGTCGATCCGCTGCGCGAGGTTCCCGACCAGCACCACCGCGCCGTTGAGCTTCGACGAGCGGATGCACAGGTCCGCCGTCTCAAAGATGCCCGCGCAGTCCACCGCCACATCCACGCCCGCGCCGCCGGTCAGCGCCAACACCTTTTCAAGCGCGCCCGGTTCGCGGGAGGAGACCGCCTCGGCCCCCGCCTCCCGCGCCATGTCAAGCCGCGCCTCGTCCACGTCCACCGCGATCAGCTGCCCCGCGCCAAGGCTCTTGGCCACCTGCAGCGCGAGCAGCCCGATCGTGCCCGCGCCCGCCACCAGTACGCGCCCGCCCACGGGCACGGCGGTGCGGCCCATCGCGTGGCAGGCGATGGACAGCGGCTCCACCATGGCGGCCTCCTCAAAGGACACATTGTCCGGCAGGCGGTAGAGGATACGTTCAGGCACCGCCACGTATTCGGCGAACGCGCCGTCCCGCCGGTACTCCTCGCAGCTGACGCCCAGCACCCGGCGATTCTTGCACAGGTTTACGTCGCCCGCCCGGCAGGCCTCGCATGCCCCGCAATAGACCGTGGAGTCAAACGTCACCCGGTCGCCCGCGCGGTATGCGCTCACGCCCGTACCCAGCGCCGCGATCTCGCCCGCCGCCTCGTGCCCCATGATCACCGGCGGACGCCGCCGCCCGGTCGAGCCGTCGATGCCGTGCACGTCGCTGCCGCACACGGCGCAGGCGCGCACCTGCACCAGCACCTCGCCCGACCCGGGTTCGGGCCGCGGCACCTCCCGCAGCGCGAAAGACTTGTATGCCTCCATCACCAGCGCCTTCAAGTGAAAACCCCTTTCATACCAATGTAAATTGAAATTTGTTTGCTTACCTCACCTCAGGTTTCTTCAAGCTTGAAATTCAGTTCCTCTTCTGGTTCCCATCGCGCAACTGCACCAAACATCATGGCATATCCACATGTTTCACATTCAAATAAATATCGGATTTCATGCTCAACAGGCTCGTCATCATCTACAACCTTGACTTTCTTAAAACCAAAGAGCTCCTGATCGCAAATAGGACAAACCAAAGCTTTATTCCATATCTTTACTCTATATGTTTTCATGGATGTCCCCTCCGGTAAATTACTGTTTGGAATTATACCTACCCCGTCATCCTCCATTATAGGCCGGGCGGGAGGCGGGCACAAGCCGTGAAAGCCAAAATCTCACCCGTCGCCCATCCAAGGCCACCACCTTTCCCGAAGCGCGGGCGTACGAATGTCTTATGGAAAAGATACCATAAACCTGCGGGCCGCCGGGAAATCCGCGTGATTTTCAGGCTGGAGAGGGTTTCTTCTGCACGGCGAAAAAACGGGCGGTTTTTTCACGGTCAGATTTCTCAAGAGCGCGCTGGACAAAGCCACGGGTTTGTGATATACCAGTCAAGGATTACGCCGGATTGGCGGGGCGGGAAAGCCCCAAGGAGCACGCCGCCGTATGGAGATCAACCGGCCCAACGCGATCACCCAGAACACCATCTGGAAAGAGCTTCTCAAATACTTCTTCCCGATCCTTCTGGGCACGTTCTTCCAGCAGCTGTACAACATTGTGGACGCCAGCATCGTGGGCCATGTCGTGGGCGATGTGGGCCTGGCCGCGGTGGGCGGCGCCAGCATGACCATCATCAACCTGTTCCTGGGCTTCTTCGTGGGCCTCGGCTCGGGCGCGACGGTGGTGGTGTCGCAGCACTACGGCGCGAAGGACGCGGAGGGCACCCGCCGCGCGGTGCACACGGTCATCGCCATCAGCCTGGCGGCGGGCGCGGTTTTGATGGTGGCGGGCACCATTCTGGGCCGGTCCATGCTGGTGTGGATGGAGACGCCCGCGGATGTGCTGGACTCCGCCGCCCTGTTCCTCCGGGTATACTTTCTGGGCATCATCTCGGTCTTGACGTTCAACATCGGCTCGGGCATCCTGCGCGCGGTGGGCGACTCCCGGCGGCCGCTCATCTACCTTCTGATCGGCTCGCTGGTCAACATCTCGCTGGACTTTATTCTGGTGGTATGGCTGAAGCTGGGCGTGATGGGCGCAGCGCTCGCGACCCTGACGGCCCAGACCTGCGCGGCGGCGCTGCTGGTTGCGCGCCTGATGCGGGTCAACGACTGCTACCGGCTCAATATCCGGAAGATCGGCTTTGACCGGGCGGTTCTCCGGGACGCGTTCCGCATCGGCCTGCCCTCCGGCTTCCAGTCCACCATGTACGGTATTTCGAACGTGCTCATCCAGGGCGGCATCAACGGCTTCGGCACCCAGACCATGGCCGCCTGGGCGGCCTATTCCAAGATCGACGCGATGTTCTGGATGACCGTCAATGCCTTCGGCATTTCAGTGACCACCTTCGTCAGCCAGAACTTCGGCGCGCGCAAGATGGACCGGGTGCAAAGGAGCGTGCGCACCGGCTACCTGATGGCGATGCTCACGGGGCTGACGATCTCGGCGCTCGTGTACACCTTCGCGGAGCCGTTCCTCCGGGTCTTTACGCCGGACGAGGCGGTCATCCGCACCGGCGCGACGCTGATCCGCGAGATCACGCCGCTGTACTTCACCTACGTGTCCATTGAGATCCTGTCGGGCGCGCTCCGGGGCATGGGCGAATCGCTGGTGCCGATGTGCATGACGGTGGTGGGCATCTGCGTATTGCGCCTGGTCTGGCTGTACGCGGTGTTCCCGCACTTTGGGACCATGAACTCGCTGGTCTTCGGCTACCCGGTGACCTGGGCGGCCACCAGCGTGATGTTCATCATCTACTACCTGCGCTCAATGCGGGGCGGCCTGCTTAAACACAAAATGCTGGCCGCGGGAATGGAGGGGCTGGGGTGAAGTTTTTTGTCGCGGACGCGCACGCGGATACGCTGTACTCCATCGCCATCGACGGCAAAGCGCCGGAAAGCTGCGCCGTGCGCCCGGAGGCATTGAGGGCAGGCGGCGTGGGGCTTCAAACCTTCGCGCTGTTCGCGGGGCCGGACGGGCCTGAGGGACAGCCCTACACAAAGGCCTTGAAGATGCTGGAATCCGTGGACTCGCTGGGTGTGCCGATCCTGACCGGAAAGCTGCCGGAAAGCGCACCGGAGGGGCCGTGCGGCATCCTGTCCATCGAAGGCGGCGAGGTGCTGGAAGGGCGCGTCGAGCGGCTCTACGAATTCGCAAAAAAGGGCATCCGGCTGATCGCGATCACCTGGAACAATGAAAACGAACTGGCCTATCCCGCGAAGGGCGGCAGCAGTCCGGGGCTTAAGCCCGCGGGCTTTGAGATGCTCCGGGCGATGGACGAGCTGGGCATTTTGGCGGACGTATCGCACCTGAACGAGGCCGGGTTCTACGACCTCATGGAGCATTCCGCGCTGCCGGTGGTGGCCAGCCATTCCAACCTGAAGACGCTGTGCGGCTCGTTCCGGAACCTCACGCCGGATCAGGCCCGCGCGCTGATCTTAAAGCGAGGCTTTATCGGCATCAACTTCTATTCGGACTTCCTGGCCGATGGCCGGGACGCCACGATCGACGACGTCATCCGCCACATCGAGGCCTTCTGCGAGCTGGGCGGCGAGGGTACGGTGGGCTTCGGTTCGGACTTTGACGGCATCGAGCGCTGGCCGGAAGGGTTGGGCGACCCGTCGGGCTTCCCGCGCGTGCTCGAACGGCTGGAAAAGCTGGGCTACACCCAGGCCCAGATCGCGGGCATCGCGGGCGGCAACTTCTACCGCGTACTGCGGAAGGCGCAGGCGGGGAAGAAGGCCTGACAGAAAAGGGATGGATACGGCAGGGCTCTGCCCCGCGCCCCGCCAAGGGAATGATTCCCCTGGACCCCACACAAAGGAAAATGTCCGCTAGCGCGTCCATTTTCGGGTCAGAGTGGGACGAGAAACAGGCTGAACCGCAAAGATAATGGGAGTAGACTCACTCAAGAAAATAGCTATACAAAGGCCGCCCGCTCTTTTTCAGAGCGGGCGGCTTTATATGGAGGGGGATGCTGTACCCGATGCAAACTTTCTAACGATCGACCAACCTCGTCGTTCCTTCCAATCGTTTCCGGCGACCTGCGCGCCGGAAACGGTTTCCACAACCAGTGCGAACACTGGTGTAGGAAACAATTCCGCCAGTCAGTGGGCCGCCCGGAAATTTAAGCGAAATTTCAGGCCCACGCAGGCTTCTTCCTACGCGTTGAAAAACCATCGTGGTTTTTCAACGCAAGCGAAGCTTATTTCAGCTTGCCGACTACGGGCAGGTTCTTCAGAACCGAGTCACCATGCGGGGCCTTGCCGAGCACATCGGTCAGATCCATGCCGGCGGTGTTGCCCTTGTGCATGCCGTTCTGCCAGGCGGGCACGTTGGTCACGTCGTAGATGACGCCCTTCACGGCGACGTAGGCGGGCTTGCCGTCCTTGCCGTTGTAGGCGGCCAGTTCGTCCACCGTCAGCTCAAGCTGCGCGGGGGCGGCTGCGGTGGTGACGGCGGGTGCCTCGGTGACGGCGGCCGTGGGCGCTTCGGTGGCGGCCGCGGGCGCCTCGGTGACCGCGGGGGCCTCGGTGGCTACGGCGGGGGCTGCGGTGGGCGCGGGCGCGGGGGCCGAGCAGCCGACCAGCGCGACGGCGGCGACCACCAGCATCGCGGCGATGGTAAGGGCCTTGATCTTCATGAAAATTCCTCCTCAAGATGCAGCCTGCGCTGCGTTTTAAAATCTCCGGATGCGAATCGCATCCTGTGTTGTATTCTTACCCAGGCGCTGCGTTTGACGAAACCCCAAACAAGGAATTAACCAAAGATCACATCGAACGGGCCGGAACGCCGCTCCCGAACGGCCATCAATGCAGATCGGTTGGCGCAGAAGGGCTCAAAAGCGAAATTTTTCCGTCGGTCGGCCGGGCAGGCGTCTCAGGTCCGAAGCGGGCGGGAACCACAAGTTTTCTTCATGATTTTCACTCCTTTTTCTCATGAGGTGAAATCGCGCCCCGCTTTTTCGCGGCAACGCGGCAAAAAATGCCACTTTTTGAGCCGTCCGAAGGGCCGGAGCCAATCCATTTTCATATCCGTGAAATCGCAGGATTGTGCAAACGCACCGTCAAAACTACCTGCCATTGGGGGAAATGCAGCCCCAAACCGTCCGTAGGATGAAACTGTCTGTCGTAAAATATTCATTTCCAGAGATTTTTTACTTGACAAACGCGGCGCGGATGCATATACTGAGCCAATAAATCCCCCGCAATGACGCGGCGCGCGGCACCACATTCATGCTCATGCAAACAAACAACCAAGCGACGATGCTTCTCAAACGCCCACACGGCCCTTGGGAAGTTTTTTGTTATAAGGTTTCGGACGGCTTCCCCGCCCGTAAGGCAAAGATAAGGAGGCGTACCCCATGAAGAACAAGCTTGTCAGGATCCTGTCGGTCGCGCTCATTGCCCTGATGCTCTCCGGGCTGACTGTGGTCACCGCCGGCGCGGACGCGCTGCCGGTCATCAAGGTCGCCAGCGCCACCCCGCTGTCGGGCAGCCAATCTGCGCTGGGCGGATCGATCAAGAACGGCATCGAGATGGCGCTGAACGCGCGCATCGAAGAGTTCAAGGCGCTGGGCTATGACCTGCAGTTCCTCCCGACGGACGACCAGGCCGACCCGAAGGTCGGCGTCTCGAACGCGCAGCGCCTGGTGGAAGACGCCTCCGTACTGGCGGTCGTCGGCCACTACAACTCAGGCGTCGCGATTCCCTCCTCCGAAGTCTACAACGAGGGCGGCCTGCCGATGGTCTCCCCCGCCAACACCAACCCGGACGTGACCGACCGCGGCCTCCCCACCGTCAGCCGCATCTGCGCCCGTGACGACGCGCAGGGCCCCGCCGGCGCGGACTTCCTGTATGGCCTCGGCAAGAAGAGCGTGTTCGTGCTGCAGGACAAGACCACCTACGGCCAGGGCGTGGCCGACCAGTTCAAGATGCGCTTTGAGGCCATCGGCGGCGAAGTGAAGGGCTACGAAGGCATCACCGCCGGCGAAGCCGACTTCTCGGCCGTTGAGGAAATGATCCGCGCCAGCGGCGCCGAATCGGTCTACTTCGGCGGCATGTACCCGGAGGGCGCGCTCCTGATCAAGCAGCTGAAAGAAAAGGGCATCAATGTGGTCTTCCTCGGTCCGGACGGCATGGACTCCGCGGAGCTGGTCAAGATCGCGGGCGACGCGGTCATCGGCAACTACTACACCTCCGTCGCGTCGGACGTGTCGGGCACCGAAGCGGGCGCGGCGTTCGTCGAGAAGTTCACCGCCACCTACGGCCGCGCGCCGGAAGCCTTCGCCGCCTACGGCTATGACGCCATGAACGTGACGCTGGACGGTATCAAGGCTGCCATTGAAGCGGCCGGGGCGCTGCCCACCCGAGAGCAGGTCGCCACCGCGATCCGCGCCATCAAGGGCTTCAAGGGTCTGGCCACCAACGTGACCTTCAACGACATCGGCGACAACACCGAGGCCACCATCTTCGTTCTGGGCTTTGAAAAGGCCGCCTATCCGCCGATCTCCATCAAGTCCATCCCGGCGTCGGAATACCTGAAATAACCCCTGTCCGCATAACGCTCACGGTAAAATTGCATCTGTTGCAGGGGAGGGAACCCTCCCCTGCAACGGGCGCTAAAAACCCCCGAGGGGTTTTTAGCGCATGGAGGAAGACTGCGCGAGCCAAACACCCGCGGGATTTCCGGGCGGCTCACTGACTGAAGGGGTTGTTTCCTCCACCAGTGTTTGCTACTTACTATGGAAACAGATACGTTCCCGGCGCGTTAGAGCCCAGGAACGATCAAGCCGAAGGAATGGCTACAATCTGGTCTGTTGCAGGGGAGCGAACACTCCCCTGCAACAGATGTTAGGAAGGGTCGATGGGCAATGAATGAGCTTCAGTCGTTGACGGCGATCGTGCCGCAGCTTCTGTCGGACGGCCTGGCGCTGGGCTTCGTGTACGCCATTGTCGCGCTGGGCTATACGATGGTCTACGGCATCCTGGAATTCATCAACTTCGCGCACAGCGAGCTGTTCATGTTCGGCGCGTTCGCGGGCACGGAGATCCTGCTGCTGCTTCAGAGCCAGGGGTTTTTGACGGGCATGCCGCCCACGCTCATGCTGATCATCGCGATCCTGTTCGCGATGATTGTGACGGGCCTCCTTGGCGTCGGCGTGGACAGGATCGCCTACAAGCCGGTTCGGAACGCGCCCAAGCTGGTGCCCTTCATCTCGGCCATCGGCGTTTCGTTCATCCTGCAGGACAGCGTGCGCATGGCCGCCGAGATCAAGTACGGCAGCTTCTACCTGTACGCGCCGTCGATGTTCTCTAACCGCATCCAGATCACCCCATCGATGGCGATCCCGGAAAAAACGCTCTACATCGTCATTTTCTGCGTGGTCATCATGCTGGCGCTGACCCTGTTTGTGAACCGGACCAAGTGGGGCAAGGCCATGCGCGCCGTCGCGCAGGACCGTGCCACCGCGCAGCTGATGGGCATCAACGTCAACAAGGTCATCGCGCTCACGTTTATGATCGGCGCGGGCATGGGCGGCGCGGCGGGCACGCTCTTCTCGGTGCAGTACGGCTCCATCTCGCCCTACTCCGGTTTCATCCTGGGCATGAAGGCCTTCACCGCGGCGGTGTTCGGCGGCATCGGCAGCCTCCCCGGTGCGATGTTGGGCGGCGTGCTGCTGGGCTTACTCGAAGTCTTCGGCGCGGCCTTCCTGGGCGCGCTGACGGGCGGCCTGTTCGGTTCGGAGTACAAGGACGTGTTCGCCTTCATCATCCTGATCCTCATCCTCATCGTAAAGCCCAGCGGCCTCCTCGGCAAACCGACCGGAGAGAAGGTGTAGCGCATGACGACGTTATTGAAGACCGCTGACCCTTCCTTTTCGGATCTGAACGGGCGCGAGAAGGCGCTTCTGATCGCGGAGACGGCCGTCATCGTGGCCGCGCCGATCTTCGTGATGTTCTATAAAACAAACAACATCGCGTTCATCCTGTTCCTTTTCTCGCTGCTCCTGCTCACGATGGCGAAGCTGCCGAAAATGTTGCGGTTTATTATCGCGGCGGTGGACCTCGCCGTCGTCATGCCAATCATCGGCGCGTCAAGCGGCTCGTTCGCGCTGGTGGCCACCATGGTGGGCGTATACGCCATCCTGTCGATGGGCCTCAACATCGTGGTCGGCTACACGGGCCTTCTGAACCTGGGCTACGCGGCCTTCTACGCGGTGGGCGCGTACACTTACGGCATCTTCGCGTCCCGGCAGGCGGCGAAGTTCATGGGCTTTGGCCAATTCCCGCTGTCGGGCCACTGGTTCTGGCTGTTCCTGGTGCTGGGCTTCGTGGTGGCGTGCGGCGTGGGGTTCCTCTTGGGCCTTCCGGTTATGAGGCTCAAGGGCGACTACCTGGCCATCGTCACGCTGGGCTTCGCAGAGATCATAAGGCTCCTGTTCAATAACTTGAACCAGCCCGTCAACATCACCAACGGCCCCATGGGCATCACGCCCATCCAGGCCCCGAAGATCCTGGACTGGTCGCTCAATAAACCCGTGCACTTCTATTTAATTGTACTGGTGTTGTTCCTGATCACGGTGGTTGTGGTCCGGAACCTCAACAACTCCCGCATCGGCCGCGCGTGGGTGGCCATCCGCGAGGATGAGCTGGTGGCCCGCACAATGGGCGTGCCGGTTGTCCGGATGAAGCTCCTCGCCTTCACCATCGCGGCGGGCCTCGCCGGCATGATGGGCGTGGTGTTCGCGGCGCTGCAGAGCTACATCGACCCGACCAGCTTCACCTTCATGGAATCGGTCATCATCCTGTGCATGGTGATTCTGGGCGGCACCGGCAGCCAGCGGGGCGTGATCATCGGCGCGCTGGCGGTGGTGGTACTGCAGTTGCAGATTTTGAAGGACCTCTCGGAATTCTTCACCGGGCTCGCCACATCGGGCATGCTGGTGCTGCCCGCGGGCCTCAACCCGGCCAAGTACGAGCGGCTGATCTTCGGCCTGATCCTGGTCTTGATGTGCATCTTCCGGCCCAAGGGCCTCTTGCCTGAGAAGCGCTTCTTAAGCTTCAAACGGCGCGGGGAAGAAGCGCCCGATAGGCCCGAAAAGGGCAGGAGGTGAGACCATGCGACTATTGAATGTCACCAACCTGACCAAGACCTTCGGCGGCCTGGTGGCCATCAACAACATCAATTTCTCCATGGAGCCGGGGCAGATCGTGTCGGTCATCGGGCCAAACGGCGCGGGCAAGACCACGTTCTTCAATATGATCAGCGGCTACTACGTGCCGGACAGCGGAACCATCACCTTTGACGGCAGGAACCTGACCAAATTGTCGCCCGAACGCGTGGCGCAGCAGGGCATCGCGCGGACCTTCCAGAACATCCGCCTCTTCAAGGACATGCTGGTGGCCGAGAACATCCTGGTGGGCCGCTACATGCGCATGCACGAGAACATCGTGGACATCGTGCTGCGCCTGCCGAAGATGCGCCGGGAGGAGCGCGCCGCCTACGACAAGGTGCTGGAGCTGCTCGACTACGTGGGCCTCTCCGGCAAAGAGGGCGAGCTGGCGAAGAACCTGTCCTACGGCCAGCAGAGGCGGCTTGAGATCGCGCGGGCGCTGGCCATCGAGCCAAAACTTCTGCTCCTGGACGAACCGGCCGCGGGCCTCAACCCCAAGGAGACCGAGGAGATGAAGTCTTTCATCTTAAAGCTCCGAAGGGAGAAGGACATGACGATCCTTTTGATCGAGCACGACATGAAGCTGGTGATGGGCCTAAGCGACCGGATCACCGTCATCAACTACGGCGTCAAGATCGCCGAAGGCACGCCGGGCGAGATCCAGAAAAACCAGGAGGTCATTGAGGCATACCTGGGCAACGAGGACGACGACGAGGCGGCGGAGGAGGTGTGAGCATGCAGGACGCAGTATTGAAACTGACGAACGTCAATACCTTTTACGGGCAGATCCACGCCCTCCGGGACATCAACTTTGAGGTCCGCAAGGGCGAGATCGTGACCCTCATCGGCAGTAACGGCGCGGGCAAGTCCACGACGCTGCGCACCATCTCGTCGCAGCTGGTCCCGGCCACGGGCGAGGTGGTCTACCAGGGCAAGACCATCTCCAGGCTCCCCGCCCATGAGGTAGTGGCGCAGGGCATCGCCCACGTGCCAGAGGGGCGTAAGATCTTCCCCGTTCTGACGGTGGAGGAGAACCTGCAGATGGGCGCGTTCCTGGTCAAGGACCAGAAGAAGAACGCCGTGAACTTCGAGCGCGTGTACGAACTGTTCCCGCGCCTCAAGGAGCGCAGAAAGCAGCGCGGCGGCACACTTTCGGGCGGCGAGCAGCAGATGCTGGCGATCGGCAGGGCGCTGATGAGCGACCCGAGGATGATGCTGATGGACGAACCGTCCATGGGCCTCGCGCCGATGCTGGTGGATTTGATCTTTAGGTCCATCCAGCAGCTCAATAAGGGCGGCATGACGATCCTGCTGGTCGAGCAGAACGCGCGCAAGGCGCTCAAGATCTCCGACCGCGCCTACGTGCTGCAGACCGGCGCGATCGCCCTGACCGGCACCGGGCAGGAACTGCTGCACGACGACATGGTGAAGGAAGCGTATTTGGGGTAATGGAGGGGAACGCCGGAGGGATGGTATCCCTCTGGACTCCCCCAAAAGGGCATGCAATGACAACGGACCGACGTTATGTCCTTGAACCTGACAAACAGTATATGACAACGGGCCGCCGGATTGCTCCGGCGGCCCGTTACGTCGCGCTTCAGGGTTTTGTCAAAGCAGACAGAATCGCCCGGCGGGCTTGCCGTCAACATAAGCGATGGCGAAGACGGCCCTCGGGTGGTCCATGTCCTCCATGTGGAAGCTGGCCTCGCCGCAGCGTCCCGTGAGTTTCAAAAGAAAGTTGGACAGCTCCCGCATCAAGGCATGGGTCCGGCGATCGGCTTTGGCCCTTCGTTATAGCACAGCGCCCGTTTCTTTGCAAGAATTTTACGTTTTGGACGCCCATTTTTCTGCCTGTTTCGCGGGATTTCCAGTCGCGCTGTGCGCCGCGCGGCGGCAGGGCCGTGTTGACAGTCCATATCCGATGATCTATAATACTGGTAGGAATTGTCAACAAGGTAAGAATTGTCAATAGGGGGACTTATTTTTGAAAAGCAAGGTCTTCTTCCGCAGTCTGGCGCTGACGGCGCTGGCTTTTTTCTTGCTGTCATTTGCCGCGCTGGCGGAGCCTGCGCCTGATCCGACGCCCGTGCCGACCCCCGCGCCGGTGAACGCGGCCGGTGCGTCCATCACCTTCGCCACCTATACACTCGAACCAGGAGAGAGGTTCGATCTCTCCGTGAAAGAATACTTCCCGATAAACATGGACGAGCGACTCGAGTGGCGTTCGTCCAATCCCGACGTGGCCTCCGTCAGCGATGCGGACGGTTCAAAGACAACCACCGTCCGCGCGATCAAAAACGGCCGCGCGACGATCAGCCTCGTCGGCACGCGCTCGCTTCTGGTGCTGGCCAAGTGCCAGGTGACGGTGCGCACGGTCAAGATCACGTCGATGGCCGTTTCGCCTAAGTCGCTGGCCATCGCGCCCGGCCAGAACTACATATTAAGAGCCAGCATCAAACCGTCCAACGCGACCTTCGGCTCCGTGACCTGGACCTCCCCCGACCCGACCATTGCGAGCTTTGACCAGGCGGGCACTCTCGCCACGGCGACGACGACGAGCGACCACAGCGTCCGGGTGTACGCGCAGAACCCTGACAAGGCCACCAAAGTCACCCTCACCGCCGTCACGGATACCGGCAGGCGGGCGACCTGCGTGGTGACGGTCAAGGCCCTTGCGGTTTCGTCGGTCAAGTTCCCCAAATCCAAGCTCACCGTCTACCTCCGGGATGCCAACCTGAAGCCGCTGACCGCCGCCATCTCGCCGGCCAACACCGGTTTTACGATTGCATACGACAGCCTGAACAAGGATGTGGCGGAGATCGACCCCGCCACCGGCGTTTTGACGCTGAAGACGCCCGGCACCGCGACCATCTCGGCCAGCGCGGGCGGCAAGACCGGCTATTGCAAGCTGACCGTCGCGTCGGTGAACATCAAGACGCTGTCCATCAAGACGCCGAGCGACGCGGCGGTGGTGCTGGATCAGGGCGGAACCGCGCTTTTGACTGCCGTCGCCTCGCCCGCCTACGCCGCCGTCACCGGCGTAACCTGGGAGAGCGATAACGAGGCGGTCGCCACCGTAGCGGACGGCCTTGTCACAGCGGGTACGACCGGCGGCTATGCCCGCATCACCGCCAGAAGCGTATTCAACACAAAGGTCAAGGCGACGGTTTCCGTCCACGTGCGGGGCGCAGGCGCGTACAGGACGGTGACCATCACCGCCGCGGGCGACGCTGTGCTGGGCGGCGACCAACGAAAGAGCTCCGCAGCCGCCAACCCGCGCTCTTACTATGATTTTATAGCGGCTATAACAAAGCCCAACGATGACGGCGTGGCAGGCGATGGCAAGGTGTTCTCCAACGTCAAAAAGTATTTTGAGGGCGAGAACAACATTACCACCCTCAACCTGGAGGGCACGCTGACCCTGAAGGACACCCGCCACGACAAAAAGCCCTTCGTGTTCCAGGGCGACCCGCAGTGGGCTCAGACGATGCTCAAAGACAACTACATTGACACGGTCTGCATCGCCAACAACCACAGCTACGATGTAGGCAAGGACGGCTACGAAGGCACCATGCGTGCGCTGACAAAGAAAAAGATAGGGTTCTACGGCAACGGCATCGTTGATTATGTAACGAAGAACGGTGTGAAGGTGGGCTTTGTGGGCTTCATATCCGCGAACTCATCTCCCTCCGGCGTGATGAACCAGGTCCGAAACGCCGCGAAGAACAGCGACATGGTGGTGGCGGCGTTCCACTGGACGGACGTGAAAGAGTTCCGCTATCAGGCGCCCACCAACCGGCAGAAGAGCCTGGCCCACGCGGCCATCAGCGCCGGGGCGGACCTGGTGCTGGGCCACCACGTCCACCGGCTCAACGGCATCGAGCGCTACAAGGGAAAGTACATCGTGTATGACCTCGGCAACTTCGTGACCATCGCGAAAAACCCCCTGAACGCGTTCCTGCCCGATAACCCGCGGGGCCGGTTCGACTACGACAGCATGATCTACCAGCAGAAGTTCAACGTCTGGGCGGACGGCTTCGTGGAGCCCGCGGACATCACCATCATCCCCTGTTCGATCACCTCATCGCCCAAGGCGCTGGTCAACAACGCCCAGCCCATGCCCTACACCGATCCAGAGGACATCGACCGGGTGAAGGCGCTGATCGAATCCCGCACAAATGGTTTTTCGGATATGCCGATTACGTTCACCCACTAACGCGAAGGAGGCCATCCCTTGAAAAAGACAATCCGAACGCTGCTGGCGCTCATGCTGGTGCTGGGGCTGGTGCTCGGCATGGCCGCCGTCGCCGAGGCCAAGACCGCCACGCGCCTCACCATGAGCCGCCGGGCGCTGACGATGGACTGGGGAACGGAATTCACGCTGTCCGTCGTCACGACGCCTACCTCCGCGTCCGACCGGAAGCTGATCGCCTGGGACGAGGGCGACGATCCGTATGGCGTGATCACCGTTACGCCCGACGTCGTCGATCCCCGCAAGGCGAAGGTTGTGGTGCGCGGCGCGGGGCCGGACGAGCCGTATCCTCTGGGCTTTGTCACCGTCACCGCTTCCACGCCCAGCGGCAAAAATGCCAAATGCGTGATCAAGATCGATAAGGTCGACGTGGCGAAGATCGAGGTCACCCCCTCCGCGAGGACGGTCTACTTCACGAAGGCCGCACCCTATGCCACTTACCCGATGGGCAAGCCCAAGTTTACCCCGTCGGTTGCGGGCGACCGGACCAGCTACAGTTGGTCCTCCGACAACGAAACCGTCGCGGAGGTGGACGCGAGCGGGCTGGTCACCTTCAAGGCCGAGGGCAGGGCGAAGATCACCGCCACCTACACCGCCCCCGGCAAGGAGCTGTCGGATTCCTGCATTTTCACGGTCAAACCCGCCCGTGTCAAGAGCGTGTCAATCAAGGAAGACGACGGCACCACCGCCGACGTGCTGTATTATGGCGAGGGCGATACGTTTACGCTCAGCGCCGCCCTGACCTCCGCCGTCAGTGGCAAGCGCCCTTCCTATGAAGAAGTGACCTGGACATCCGATAAACCTTCCATCGTGGAGGTCGGCACTTCCGACGGAGGCGATTGCACCTTCACCGGCAAGGCGTCGGGCATCGCCACGATCACCGCCACCGCGGACACCGGCAGGTATGCAAAGTCCGCCAGCTGCACCGTCTACGTGCGGGACATTAGCCCCACCACGCTCACCATCACCGCCGGCGGCGACTGCGTATTGGGCGGCGACCCGCGCACCACCGGCATCACCGCCCGCTCCACCCAGCGGGAATATGAGAAGCTGGTCGTGGGCAATTCGGTCTACCCCTTTGAAAAGATCGCGGCTTTGTTTAGCGACCGGGGCGGTTCCACCAACCTCAGCATCATCAACCTTGAGGTCTGCCTGACCTCGACCGGCGGCTCCAACCCGTCGACGCTGCGCAAATTCCTGTTCCGTGGCAGCCCGAAGAACGCGCAGGCACTGGCGGCGGGGGCGGGCATCGACATCGCCAACATCGCCAACAACCACACCGCGGATTTCGGGCCCAACGCCTTCGGGCACACCGCCAAGAACGTCGCCACCTACGGCGGCGACGCCCTGGCCTCCGGCTACAACCGCTACAACACCGGCGCGACGCCGGCGGTCACGGTGAAGGATGTCAACGGCAAGAAGATCGGCTTCTACGGCGTGCAGGCCAACCAGGTGCCGGTTTCGGTGCTGACCAACCGCATCAAAAAGTACCGGAAGGACTACAACCTGGACATGATGGTGGTCACCATCCACTGGACGGGACAGACGGAATACGTGCGCCCGGTGACCTCCACGATGAAGACGTATGCCCGGGCGGCGATCAACGCCGGCGCGGATCTGGTCATCGGCCACCACCGGCATGAGATGAGCGGCTTTGAAAAGTACAAGGGCAAGTACATCCTCTATGACATGGGCAGTCTCGTCACCGGCGGCGGCGGCGGCCAGTTTACCTGCGCGGTGCAGATCGACTTCAAGATCTCGTCCCAGTTCACCGAGACCGCTTCCGAGAGCGGCGTGGACCAGATCCGCATCTACCCGCTGTGCACCACCAGCGACGCCCGCTACGCCTGGAATTCAAAAAAGCAGGATTACAGCACGAAGCAGAGCAACAACTGGCAGCCTGTGCCCGCGGAGGAAGCGATCCACCACTTTGATAAGGATTCCGGCGATCCCGTGCTGGATAAAACCATGACCACCACCCTGGTCGACGACTTGATCAAGGTCATCAACGCCTATTCGCCCACCGGTCCCGACGGCAGCAGGTTCAGAGCTGAGAGCTACATAACGCCCTATTACCCTCGGTGAAGAAGTGATCCCAAAAACCGGGGCCCCCATGCGGGACCCCGGTTTTACTTTGCCGCGATGAAATCCTCGATGCGCTTCACGAAATCGTCCGGATGCCTGAGGCTGAGTTCGCCGTGCCGCATCCCCTCCGCCACATAGAGCCTGCTGCCGCCAATGGCCTCGTGCAGCATCTGGGCGGAGGCGTGCATGACGCGGAGTTCCCTTTGGCCCACCACGACCAGCACGCGGGCGGTGGTCTTCCGAATGGCGGGCTTCAGCGCATAGCACCCATTGCTTTTGGCGATGTTGATAAGTGTCTTCCGGGAGAGGCGCAGGCTGTCGTCGTAGTAGCGCTGAAACATGTCGTCCGGAAGGCCCAGCGCCTTCGCCTGGGCCCTGGCAAACCATTTTTGCCGGAGCAGCCCGCACAAAAACTTGTTGACCGGGACGGTTAAGTTCGTCAGCACCTTCATTGGGATGACCAGCGCGCTTTCGATCACCGCGTTTTCCGTGATGCCGCTTCGCTGCGACAGCGCCTCCGCCGCGATCTGCGCGCCCAGAGACACGCCCGTCATCAGCTTTACCCTACCCCCGAAGCGCTCGTCAATGTAGGCGATCAGCTTGGCCGCCGAGTCCTCGATGCTGATAAAATCCCGCGTCCCGTCCTCGCCGTGCCCATCGATAATGGGCGCGACCACCCGGTACTTTTCGCGAAGGAGGCCGATCACTTCCTCCCCCGCCCACCAACTCAGCCCGCCGCCATGGAGCAGCACGGCAACCGGCCGCCCCGGTTCCCCGAATTCCTTGAACAGCACGCGCCCGCCCCCTTCCCGTTATGTCACTGCCCGTCCGCGAGGTGCGCCCCCGGATTCAGGCCCGCGCCTTCCGGCGCCCCGTCGGCGCGGGCCGCCTTGCGCCGCGCCTTGTGGGCGTACATCTGCCGGTCAGCCGCCCGCAGGGTTTCGGAGGCGTCCGACGCCCAGCCGCAGATCTTGAGGCCGTAGGAGAGCTCCGGCAGCAGCGGATCCAGTTCGCGGCAGGCTTCAAGTTTTACGGTCAGCGCCTTCATCGCGAACGCGAGGCGCTCCTCATCCACAGAGCGCATGAGTACGCAGAACTCGTCGCCGCCGATCCGGTAGGCGACGCCGATGCCGTGGAAGGTCTCGTACACCAGCGCCGCGAGCCTTTTCAGGCACTGGTCGCCGTACATGTGGCCGTACCGGTCGTTGACGCGCTTGAAATCGTCCACGTCCATCACAAGCGCGGCGAAGCGCCGCTTCCCGAGGCGCAGAACCTCGCTGTCGTAGGACTTTCGGTTATATAGCCCCGTCAGCGCGTCCAGCGCGCCCTGGAGTTCGCAGAGGAGGCCGTAGTGCAGCGCCAGGCCCATCGTGATGCAGGTCCACGTGGTGTGCACGTCCGGGAAGACGACCTGGACGGTCGTGCCCAGGAAGAGAAAAACGAACATGGCCATGAGCTTCAGCCGGAGCCGGTAGCGGTACCGTTTGCCCGCCTCCAGGATCGACACCAGCAGCGCCAGAATACCCCAAATATAGGCGATGACGAACACAAAGAACAGGCTGCCCCGCTGGTAGCCGCCACCCGGCGAAACGGAGAAGATGAACCCGGACCAGGGGGAGGAAAGCGAGAGCGCCGCGCTCACAAAGAAGGGGATCAGGACCAGCCATTTGCCGCGCCGCACCCCCACTCCGAAGACCGGCGCCAGCATGAGCGGGATCAGCGGGGTCAGCGCAAATCCCGTAGCGTTGCATGCCACGTAGAGCGCCTGGGGAATGAGCGAGGCGCATTCGTACAGCACCGCGCCCATCTCGGCCAGCACGACAACCGCGGTCGCCAGCACGGCCCACAGGTGCGCGACCTTCGCGTTTGTTTCGATGCCCTCGTTCCGGCGGACCATGTAACACAGGATGGCCAGAACGATCAGGTTCATCAGGCTCATCGCCAGGTAATTTTGAAGCATATAGCGTCTTTTCTCCAGTGGGAGGATCGGGTTTGCGTCATCAGATGTAACCACCTTATTGTACCACTTTTTTTCGCGCCCGTCAGCCTGGGCGTGAAAAAATTTCAAATCGGCAGGCTCCGCGAAGCAAAAGCCTGTCAGCGCAGTCTTCGCCTGTTTTGGGCAAGCCGTCCGGCGCATGCCCAGCCCGGCGGGAACGAACCGTTTCTGAAAAACGCCCGGCAAAGATCACCCGGATACCGTAACGCCATTCGGTTACAGACATCCTGCCGAATGCAAGACAAATGGATGGCATGCCGTGAAGCAGCCGCAAAAACCCGCCGGGCGCGAGGCACGGCGGGCATGATCCGCATTGTTTGGGGGATGCCTTTTCTTTGGTTCCTTAAACTTTTATCCTGCCGTGGCCATCGAGACCAGCGCCAGCTGTTCCTCCAGCGCGCCGATCGAGGCGGCCAGTTCGCCGCAGAAGTCGGGCAGCCGCTCGCGGCGGACGCTGTCGGTCTGCCCCAGGAACTCCTTGATGTGGCAGATCATGTCCTCCGCCGCCCCGGACAGGGCGTTCAGCGCGCGCTGCTTGTCGTCCAGCGCCATGCGGTACAGGTCCAGCCTCACGCCGAGCCCCGCGCGATTGGACGAGGCTTCGCCGGTGGTCAGGTAGCGCGCCAGGGTTTCGCAGGCGCGGATCACCTCCGGCGAACCGGTCTTTTCGGCGCCTTCGACCAGCTGGCGGCAGGCGTCGCCCAGCGTGGTGCGGGGGCGGTGGTTGACCTCGGGCTTTTGCACGTTGACGCCTTCGCCGCGCAGTTTTTCAACGATTCGGGCGACCAGCTCAGGCCGGGTTTTGAGCACGGAGCGGTATTTGTTCTGGTAGCGCAGCATCAGGCTGTGGTCCCCGTTTGAAAGCCGTGTAAGGCACGAACGGACGGACCGCCCTTGCGAACGATCCCTGAGCACCTGCTCCATCAGGAGCGCGACCTCCGGCTCGGTGAAGGGCACAAAGCGCGCGGTGCGCGCGCCGCCGCCCTCCCGCTTGGCCACTTGCGCGTAGTAAAAGTTGCGGATGCTGTTGGGGCGTCGTCCGGTCTCTCGGGCGATGTGTTCGAACACCGCCTTGAGCGGCATGCCCTGTTGCTGGGCTTCATCGGCTGTTTCCCACAGTAAACGCGTTTCATCGCCCGACCAGCCGGAGCGACGCGTATTCGTCATCTCAGAGATTCCTTCCAAAACCAATCCCCTCCTGATCGATTATCGGATTGGTAAAGAGTATGCACGGGGGATGGCTGCGATATACTCATGTCCGGGTAAAACAGAAATTTTGTACCCCCATCAAAGCGGCGCATGTCCCGCGCGGGGCATACTGGTTTCAGTAACACGCCCGGCCGCGGTGTTATTTTCAATAGGATGTGATCGGCCTTGTATCCACGCCGCCCCCGGACTGTTGACAAGCCTCGTCGCACCTTCCAATCGTTCCCGGCGACCTTCTCCCATCGCGGTGAAAAGCCGCTTAGCGGATTTTCACCGCTTCAAAAAATAATCGAAAAGTTCGCCCAAAACACGTTGCAACGTCGCTGGCGGCGCGCTAAGATGAAAGATATTTTTACGGGGAGTGGCGATTGTGGCGACAAAGTACGTTTTCATCACCGGCGGCGTGGCGTCCTCGCTGGGCAAGGGCATTACGGCGGCGTCTCTTGGGCGGCTTTTGAAGGCGCGAGGGTACTCGGTGGTCATCCAGAAGTTTGACCCCTACCTCAACGTCGACCCCGGCACCATGAACCCTTACCAGCACGGTGAGGTGTTCGTCACCGAAGACGGCGCGGAGACCGACCTGGACCTGGGTCACTACGAGCGCTTTGTCGATGAGAACCTGACCCGCTTCAGCTCGGTCACCTCCGGGCAGGTCTACTTTTCGGTCTTGCGCCGCGAGCGCGACGGCGGCTACAACGGCGGCACCGTGCAGGTCATCCCCCACATCACCGACGAGATCAAGGACAAGATCCACCGGGTCGCCGAGGGCAAGGACGTGGTCATCACCGAAATCGGCGGCACCGTGGGCGACATCGAAGGCCAGCCGTTCCTGGAGGCCATCCGACAGTTCCAGTGGGAGGTCGAGCCGGAGGACAGGCTGTTCATCCACGTCACGCTGATCCCCTACCTGAAGACCAGCCAGGAGCTGAAGACCAAGCCCACGCAGCACTCGGTCAAGCAGCTGCAGAGCCAGGGCATCCAGCCCGGCATGCTGGTGCTCCGAAGCGATTACCCGATCCCGCAGGACATGCGCGCCAAGCTCGCGCTCTTTTGCAACCTGCCGGCCAAGTACATCATTCAAAACCTGGACGCCGAGTCCATCTACCAGGTGCCGCTGATGCTGGAGCGCGAACAGTTCGCCGACAAGGTGTGCGAAGCGCTGAAGCTGGAGCGCCGCAAGCCCCAGCTGGACGACTGGATTGAGCTGGTGGAGCGCTTCCAGAAGCCGGAACAGCAGGTGACCATCGCCCTCGTGGGAAAGTACATCCAGCTGCACGACGCGTACCTCTCCGTGGTCGAGGCGCTGGCGCACGGCGGCATCGCCCACCGCACCCGCGTCAAGATCAAGTGGGTGCTGGCCGATACGCTGGCCGGGCCGGAGGTGGACCTGGACGAGGCGCTGGGCGACGCCGACGGCATCGTGGTGCCCGGCGGGTTCGGCATCCGCGGCATCGATGGCAAGATGGCCGCCGCCCGCTACGCGCGGGAGCACAAGATCCCCTACCTGGGGCTCTGCCTCGGCATGCAGATCGCGGTGACCGAACTGGCCCGCTCCGTCGCCGGGATGACCGGCGCCAATTCCTCCGAGTTTGACAAGGAAACGCCCTACCCGGTGATCGACCTGATGTCCGACCAGCAGGGCCTGGAGCAGACCGGCGGCACCATGCGGCTGGGCCGGTACGATTGCAAGCTGTCCGAAGGCACCAAGGTGCGCGACATCTACGGCAAGGATATGATCGTGGAACGCCACCGCCACCGCTATGAGTTCAACAACAAATTCCTGCCCCAGCTGGAGGACGCGGGCCTCGTCGTCGCCGGCGTCAACCCGGAGCGCAACCTCGTCGAGGTCATCGAACTGAAGGACCACCCGTTCTTCATCGGCGTGCAGTTCCATCCGGAGCTGAAGTCCCGCCCCAACCGCGCCCACCCGCTGTTCGCCGGGTTGGTCGAAGCCGCGCTGGTCTACACCGCGCAGAAGAAGGAGGCCCTCTGATGCGAGAAAAGATCATCGTGCTCGACTTCGGCGGCCAGTACAACCAGCTGATCGCCCGCCGCGTGCGCGAGATGGGCGTCTACTGCGAGATCCACCCGTACAGCGCGCCCTTTGAAAAGTGGGCGGACGAGGGGCTTCGCGGCGTGATCCTGACCGGCGGCCCCAACAGCGTCTACGAAGAGGGCGCGCCGAGGCTCGGGAAAGAGCTTCTGACGCTCAAGGTGCCGGTGCTGGGCATCTGCTACGGCATGCAGGTGATCAACCACATGATGGGCGGCAGCGTGACCCACGCCTCCGTCAGCGAATACGGCCACACGGAACTGAAGGTGCTGGGCGGCCGGCTTTTGAAGGGCGTCAGCGCGGACACCATCGTGTTTATGAACCACACCGACTTCGTGGCCGAAGCGCCCGAGGGCTTTATCGCCGAGGCGTTCACCGCGAACTGCCCGGTGGCGGCGTTCTCGAACGAAACCGAATTTCTCTACGCGGTGCAGTTCCATCCGGAGGTCAACCACACCGTCGAAGGCCGCACGATTCTGAAGAACTTCGTGCTGGACATCTGCGGCTGCGCGGGCGACTACCGGGCGGAGGACCAGATCGAATATATGCTTGCGCGCATCCGCAAACAGGTGGGCGACGGCAAGGTGGTGGCGGGCCTCTCCGGCGGCGTGGATTCGTCGGTAGCCTGCGTGCTGGCCGACCGGGCGCTGGAAAAGGGCCAACTGACCTGCGTGTTCGTGGACCACGGCCTCCTTAGGAAAGACGAAGCCAGGCAGGTCATGGCCACCTACGGAGAGCATCTGGGCCTTCATGTGGTGCACGTGGACGCGTCCGAGCGGTTCCTGAGTGCGCTCGCGGGCGTGACCGATCCGGAAAAGAAGCGCAAGACCATCGGCGAGCTGTTCGTGCGCGTGTTTGAGGAAGAAGCGAAGAAGACCGGCGCGAAGTTCCTCTTGCAGGGCACCATCTACCCGGACCGCATCGAGAGCGGAATGGGCGGAAGCGCCACCATCAAGAGCCACCACAACGTCGGCGGCCTGCCCAAGGATTCACTGTTTGAAAAGGGCGCGATCGTCGAACCGCTGGACGAGCTGTTCAAAGACGAAGTCCGCGCGGTGGGCACGCGGCTGGGCATCCCCCACGAAATGGTGTGGCGGCAGCCGTTCCCCGGCCCGGGCCTCGCGGTGCGGGTGATCGGCGAAATCACCAAGGACAAGTTGGACACGCTGCGCGAGTGCGACGCGATCTTCCTGGAGGAACTGAAGCGCGCGGGCCTGAGCGAGAAGATCTGGCAGTCGTTCGCGGTCTGGACGGGCGTGCGCACCGTGGGCGTCATGGGCGACGGCCGCACCTACGCGGGCTGCATCGCGCTTCGCGCCGTGGTGTCGGACGACGCCATGACCGTCGAGGCCGCCGAAATCCCCTACCCGATCCTGAAAAAGATCACCCTCCGCATCATCGGCGAAGTCCCCGGCGTCAACCGCGTCGTGTACGACGTCACCTCCAAGCCGCCGGGAACCATCGAGTGGGAGTAACGCAGGGAGAGGCGGAGGGAACGCCAGGGCGCTGCCCCGGACCCTGACAAGGGGATTGAATCCCCTTGGAACCCCCGCAAATGGGATGCAATGAAGGCCCCCGCGCCGAGGCGATGCTCCGGCGTGGGGGCCTTTGATACCGTATTAGTAATGCGAGCAGGGGGCGAACCTGTTCGCTGTTCCTCATGAATTGCTTATTGGACGATAATGCTGAGCGTTAACCGCTTGGTACCCAGCATAACCCAAACCGTCGCGCTGCCCTTCTTGAGCGCCTTCAACTGTCCCAGTGCGTCCACGGATAAAACATCCATTCTGCTGCTTTTGAAAGTGATCGCGCCCTGCGCGTCGCCCGGATTGGCTGCGACGTTCAGCTTCAGGGTATCCCCGACCTTCATCGTGGCGCTCTCAGGCAAGTTCTCGACGCTCACGGATACAGGCGGCTGGCCGCTGCCTGCATACACCGTGATCGCAACGGATTTTCCATTGCCGGCCGTCGCGGTAATCGTAGCCACGCCCTTTTTCAGCGCCTTGATCTTGCCATTTTGATCCACCGATACGGTTTTCGGCGCGCTGGATTTCCATCTCAGCGCGGCTTTTGAACCGTCCGCCGTGGTCGGAACTGCCGCCAGCTTCGCCGTGGCGCCCTTCTTGAGGTACACAGTCATCTGAGGCGTTGCGATGGACGTTACGGGGCTTACGACCGTTACGGTGCAGCTGGCGATCTTCCGCCTGTCCGCCGTGGTGGCGGTGATCGTGGCTTTGCCCTCCTTGATACCCGTGACCTTGCCGGAGGCGTCGACCGTCGCGATGCCGGTGACTTTGCTCTTCCAGATGACGCGCTTGTTGGTCGCGTTGGCGGGTAATACGATTGTGGTCAGCGTCTCGCTCTTGCCGGATTCCAACGTAAGCGTTTTCCGGCTCATGGACACGCTGGTTACCGGGATGTTTACGACCGTCACGGCGCATTTCGCGGTCTTTTTGCCATCCTCCGTGGTGGCTATGATCGTGGCTTTGCCCGCCTTGACGCCCGTAACCTTGCCAGTGGCATCAACCGTCGCGATGCTTGTACGGTCGCTCTTCCATGTGACGCGCTTGTTGGTCGCGTTGGCGGGCGATACGTTCGCGGTCAGCGTCTCGCTCTTGCCAGATTCCAATTTGAGCGTGGACTTGTTAAGCGCCACGCCGGTTGCCGGAACGTCCATGACCGTCACGGTACAGTCCGCGGTCTTCGCGCCATCCGTCGTGGTGACGGTGATCTTGGCTTTTCCCGCCTTGACGCCCGTGACCTTGCCGGAGGCGTCGACGGTCGCAATGCCGGTAGCGTCGCTCTTCCAAGTAACGCGCTTGTTGGCGGCGTTTGCGGGCAATACTGTCGCGGTTAGCGCCTCGCTCTTGCCGGGGTTCAGCGTCAGGGCTGTCTTCCCGAGCGTAACGCCCGTTACTGCGATGGCACTGATCTTTTTATTGCTGATGATAAATTTGGAGTTGTGCGTCACATCGAAATGACACCATTTGTCCGTGCCGTCCATGATCAGGTCAAAATTTCCTGTCTCTTCCTGAATATCACCGTTTGATTCATAGTATAGATACAGTTTTCCCGTTACGCCTTGCATGTTGTATATATAGTCGGATTTGAGCCGGATGGTCGCTTTGCCCGGCAGTTCTCCGTTGGGCTGGAACTGCACGGACACGAGCGGATCCAAAGCGCCGTACTCGCTGCCGTCCATCTGGGAAACCTCAACGTTCAGAGCCACGTCCTTGGTGGGCTTGATGATATCCTTGCCGTTGATCACCCACTGAAGGGCGTCCTTATACAATACGACCGTCTTGTCCTTTCCCTTGATTGCGTCGAACGCGGCTGCGGGGAATACGCCGTTGGGCGCATTGTCGATGAAGATTTTTGCCGTCTTGCCCTCGGGCATGTTTTCCAATCTGGAAACCAATTGCGGATTCGTCAGCCCGATTTCCATTTCAACGTTAAATTCGTCTTTCACCCGAAACTCAGCGCCAGGGAATGAACCGCCCCCGTAGGATGTATGGTTTAACGCCCTATCCATTATGCCAATATAGTTCAGCCTGTACGTACCTTCCTGTGCGAGCGATGGCACGGGAACCGCTTTTCTCACCGTGCCGCTGTAGGCGGAAGCCCCGGTTGGATAGATATAGTTGTAACTACCTCCGAGAAAGTAGCCAGTCGTACTTGCAAAACCAAACTCAATGAAATATACGCCAATGCCGTTTTCGGTGAAATCAATATCGACATAAACAACGCCTGGTTTTTGAACATCGGGGTTTACAATCCTGACGGCCTGTATCTGCGGCGGCTCGGTCGCCCCGCCCGCCCATGCCACATTGGGCACAGCCGCAAAGGCAAACACCAGTAGAAGGCAGCAAATCGTTCTTACCACTTTACGCATAACCATCATTCTCCTGATTTTTATACCTTTCATAACATATACCAATTACAGAGATAAAGTCAAGGAAATAATTGGTTCAGCGCCACGGCTGGCTTTGTCAAAATGATGAACCCTCGCGCTTCCAAGCGACGTGCGGCCATTCAGCTTGGAAAGGGGAAGCCGGAAATTTTCCCGCCGCGTTCCAGTCAAAAACGGCCGCCCCTTGCCGGAGCGGCCGCGTCTTTTTACTGGTATGTCTTTGTTTACCCTCTGACCTCCCGCACGATGGCGCGGGCCTCTTCGCAGAGGCGGGTGGTTTCCGGCAGGTTCTTCACGTCCACCATCCAGCTGCCGCCGCAGGCCAGGATGGGTGCGAAGCCCAGGAACTCGGCCAGGTTTTTCGGCCCGATGCCGCCGGTGGGCACGAACTTGAGGCCAGGGAACGCCGCGGACAGCGCTTTGATGCCCGCGAGGCCGCCGTACACCGACGCCGGGAAGAACTTGACTGCCTTCAAGCCCAGCTTGAGCGCCGCCATGATCTCCGTGGGCGTGGCGCAGCCGGGCAGAACATCCATGCCCAGTTCGAGGCTCCTCGCCACCACGTCCCGGTCAAAGCCCGGCGACACGATGAACTTCGCGCCCGCGCTGTGCGCACGCTCTACCTGCTCCACCGTCAATACCGTGCCCGCGCCCACCAGGACGCCGGGGGCTTCCGCCGCGATGCGCCGGATGGATTCCTCCGCCGCGGCTGTTCGAAACGTCACCTCGGCCACCGGCATGTCGCCGGCCTTGAGTGCTTTCGCAAGCGGCACCGCGTCGGCGGGATCGTCCAGCTTGATCACCGGCACCACGCAGATGCGCGCGATTTCAGACATTGTATTCATGCTTGTTCTCCTCCTGCGCCATCATTATAGCACAAAGAGTGCCGGGCCGATGGCTCGAAGCTGTTATTTTGCCAGGGCAACGGCATGAACTAAAGTTCCTGCCGTTGCCAAGGAAACGGGGCCGGATTGTTGAAATTCCTGCGGGAATTTCAACAATCCGGGCTTGCGGTATTGATTCCCCGACACGGCGCAACATTCCAAACCATTGGAATGTTGCGGTCGCGAAGCGACTTGGTTTCCCAAAGGGAAACCAACCTTGGGGGGCAAGCTCGCCCTTTGGGGGGAATCCATAAGTACCGGCAAAGCCGGTGCTTATGGTTGAACCTTGGAGGGTCCTGACCCTCCAAACCTCCCGTGGTTCATGCATTCGTTATTCATGCGTTGGCCGTGGTTATTTTGCCCGCTTCGTCTTGTAATAAGCGCCGATCGCGTCCCCGGCCAGCACCACGTCGATGACCTGTTCGGTGGTGATATTGAACGGCTCGGCGTTCCAGAACGAGTGCATGCTGGTCTCGGCGATCACGCGGAGGTTCTCCGGCGTCTTCTCGACCCACAGGTCCTCGAGCGTCACCGGCAGCCCCACGTCCAGGCAGAAATTGACCACTTCGTCGATCAATGCCTTTGGGGCGCTCTCGGCGACCAGCTGGCAGATCACGCCGAAGGCCACGCGCTCGCCATGCAGCGACTTCGCGCCGATCGGCAGGCCTGTGACGCCGTCGCCCACCGAATGCGCGCCCGCGCAGCCGGTGTTTTCAAAGCCCAGGCCGCTCATCAGCGTGTTGCACTCGATGATGTCCTCCACCGCTTCGGTGACCAGGCCCTTTTCCGCGGCCAGCTTCGCCTGCACCCCGCGCTCCAAGAGCGTGGCATAGCAGTATTCCGCGATGGCCACCGCCGTCTTCGGGCGGCGGAACGGGCCCTGCTTTTCGTTGATGTAGTTGCCGTGGTCGGCCAGCGCGTTTGCGCGCGCCTCAAACACCGTGGACAGCGCGTCGCCCATGCCCGAAACGAAGAAGCGGATCGGCGCTTTGGCGATGATCGCGGAGTCCATCAGCACGAGGTTGGGGTTTGAGACGTAGGGCCGGGCGTGGGAGTGCTCGCCGCTCTCCTTGTAGATGACGGAGAGGGCGCTGGTGGGCGCGTCGGTGGAGGCGGCGGTGGGGCAGATGACCACCGGCGTTTGGAAGTTGTCGGCCACGGCCTTGGCGGTGTCCAGCGTCTTGCCGCCGCCGATGCCCGCGACCACCGTCGGGCCGAAAGCGCGCAGCTTCTCCGTCGTCTCCTCGATCTGCTTAACGGTGACTTCGGAATTGAAGACCACGGTTTCGATGACGGAGCCGGTGCCCTCGAACTGCGCCTTGAGCTTCGCCGTAAGCGATTCAAAAAAGAACTGGTCGATGACGGCCGCGACGCGCGTGCCGTAGACGCGGGTGTACTTCTCCAGCTGGTCCATGAGGCCGGGGCCCTGGATGTAGCGGCTGGGCGATCCCCAGGCGCGAATGGGTGCGGGCACGTATCCCATATGAATATCCTCCTGTCTGATAAGTCATAATATCACGACATTGTGCTATATACAGTATACCCATGCGTCCCCCGTTTGTCAACAGCGCATTCCATCGGAACTTTCCGCGCGAACTGCGAACAAATTTTGAAAAGTAAACTTGCACAGCGGCAAAAACGTGTTATAATAATGATGTGACAAAGGGCTTTATGCAACGCTGACATGGAGGTTGTTTGGATGCTCCACCTGCAAAAGCTGGACAAGACCGTTCCCATCCCGCTGTACTTTCAGCTCAAGAGTCTCCTGCTCGAGGAGATCAAGAGCGGCGGCTACCCCGTCGACGGGCTGATCCCCACCGAGAAGGAACTGAGCGAAATGTTCCAGATCAGCCGCACCACCGTGCGCCAGGCGATCACGGAACTGGTGCAGGAGGGCTGGCTGTACCGCATCAAGTCCAAGGGCACCTTCGTGGCGCGGGTCAAGATCAAGCAGGACTTCATCAAGCGCCTGGAGACGTTCAACGAGCAGATTGAGCGCACCGGCTGCAAGCCGTCCACCCAGATGCTCTCCTTTGAGGTGGTCTCGATGCCGGAGCGCGTGGCCGCCCACTTTGACCTGCCGCCGGGTGGGAAGTTCATCTACCTGAGCCGCCTGCGCTTTGCGGACAACGACCCCATCGTGACCGTCGAAACCTACCTGCCCTACGACCGGTGCTCGTTCTTGATGGACCACGATTTCTCCAGGGAATCGCTGTACCGTGTGCTCGCCGCCAGCGACAAGACCCGCATCTGCCGCGTCACCCGCGTGCTGGAGGCGGTGGCGGCCAATTCGCAGGACGCGAATCTCCTGGGCGTCAGCCGCGGTCGGCCGGTCCACTTCTTCACCACCATCGGTTACAACCAGGCGGACGAGCCCATCGAATACTCGCTGGCCCGCTACCGGGGCGACCGAAACCGCTTCGAGGTCACGCTGCTGATCGATACAAGCATTTAGAGGGGCGAAGGAAATCCGCCCGACTTCCACCGCCGCGTTGCCTGGAAAGGCACAACGCGGCGGTTTCTGCTGTCAGCCAAGGTACGCCGGGCCGCCCGCGTTCCATTGGCCGTGTGCCGGTAAATCGAACGAAGGGCTTGACGAAGCGCCAAGGCCCGTGTATAATGTAGTGACAAAGCAATATTGATGCTTAGCATCATTGTGTGCAGGGAGGCGAACATGCGCACCGTTCAAACCGTCTCCGGGCCGGTCCCGCTTTCGGCGCTTGGCCACTGCCAGATGCACGAGCACCTGTTCGTGCTGGATACGCCCGCCGCGAAGGGCAACCCCGCGCTCCGCATCGACGACTGGGCGCTGTCCGCCCGGGAGGCGCAAGACTTCTTCGACGCCGGCGGGCGCTCGCTTGTGGACGCGCAGCCGGGTGGCGCGGGCCGGGACGCGGCGGCGCTCCAAAAAATCAGCCGGGCCAGCGGCGTCCACATCGTCACCGTCACCGGCTACCACCGCCCCATGTTCTACCCCCCGGACAGCTTCTTGTTTGAGCAGGACGGGGACGCACTATATGAGCGCTTCCTGCTGGAGCTTGCGGTGGGCGTGGCGGACGACGGCGTCCGGCTGCCCATCCGGGCGGGCGCAGTCAAGGCGGCGCTGGGCCCGGAAGGCCCTGCCGGGCGCGACGGGGCGCTGCTCCGGGCGGCGGCGCGGGCGGCGGCGGCGGGCGATGTACCGCTGATCCTGCACACCGAGGCGGGCGCGGGCGCGGTGGAGGCGGTCAAACTCTGCGAACGTTCGGGGCTTGACCCGTGCCGGGTGCTGGTCTGCCACGCGGACCGGCAGGCGTCGGACTTCCGCCCCCACGAGGCGATCGCAAAGACCGGCGCGTTCCTCGAGTACGACACCATCGGCCGCTTCCGCTACCATGACGACGACGAGGAGGTCCGGCTGATCCTGCACATGCTGGAACTCGGACACCGGGACAGGCTGCTCCTCTCGCTGGATACCACCGCCGCAAGGCTGAAGCGCTACGGCGGCGAGATCGGTCTGACCTACCTGATTGAGGCCTTCCTGCCGCGAATCCGGGCGGGCGGCGCCTCCCCGTCCGACATCGAGGCGATCACGCGCCTGAACCCAATCCTTGCCTTTGCAGGTCCCAAGTAATCCCCTTCCTTCAAACCCAACGCGCCCAACGCGCGCCTCGCCTTAAATCTTCTACAAGGAGTGACCACCATGATCACACTGCCCGCCCCCGCCACCCGCCCCACCATGTACTTCATCGGCGTCACCACCGGCCAGTCCTCCATCATGAAGCTCTTCCCCGCCTGGGCCGAAGCGCTGGGCATCGACGGCGTCATCAAGGGCATCGACATCGCCATCCACGCGCCCGCGGAGGACTACCGCGCCGCGGTGGATTTCATCAAGGGCGACCCCCTTTCAAAGGGCGCGCTGGTCACGACCCACAAGATCGACCTGCTGAACGCCTGCCGGGACCTGTTCGAGTACCTGGACCCTTACGCGGAACTATTCGGCGAGCTGAGCTCCATTTCAAAGCTCGACGGCCAGCTGCGCGGCCACGCGAAGGACCCGATCACCGTGGGTCTGGCCCTCGACGCGTTCCTGCCGGAGGGGTACTGGCGTGAGCACCCGAAGGCTGAGGCGTGCGTGCTGGGCGCGGGCGGCAGCGCGCTGGCGTTCGCCGCGTACGTGGCCGAAGCCAAGCATGGGGACAACGTGCCCGCCCGCATCCACATGACCAACCGCTCCGCGCCCCGGCTGGGCGAGGCGGTGAACATCTTAAAGGGCTCCCGCGTGCCCATGAGCTACCACCTGTGCCCGGAGGCGAAGCTGAACGACGCCATCGTGGAGGCGCTGCCGGCGGGATCGATCGTGGTCAACGCCACGGGTCTGGGCAAGGACCGGCCCGGTTCGCCCCTCACGGACGCCTGCCGCTTCCCGGAAGACGGCGTGGCCTGGGAGTTCAACTACCGCGGCACGCTGGAATTCATGCACCAGGCCGAAGCGCAGAAGGACGTCCGGAACCTCCTCATCGAGGACGGTTGGACCTACTTCATCCACGGCTGGACGCAGGTGATCGCCGAGGTGTTCCACACCGACATCTCCGGCGACCGGCTGGCGCTCTGCGACAAAATCGCCAGATAGGCACCCAAAATCCGCCGGGCGGCTTTTGTGCGCGAAGGAAGAGGACTGCGTGAGCCATGAAATCCTGCGGGATTTCCGGGCGGCTCACTGACTTGCGGTATTGTTTCCTCCACCAGTGTGCGCACTGGTTCTGGAAACCGATTCCCGGCGCGTTAGAGCCCGGGAACGATGAGAGCCTTAAAAAGGTTTACCAGAATCTATAGGGGAGTGGTATAATTGTCTGAGAAGGTTCTGGTCACGCCGCGCTCCTACGGCAAGGAGGACCCGGCGCTGTTTGAGAAACTTTCCGGCGCGGGCCTTGAGATCGTTCGAAATGAAACCGGCGGGATCCTCACCAAAGAGCAGATGATCGAAAAAATCGCGCCCTGCGCGGGCGTGATCGTTGGCGTGGACCCGCTGGACGCGGACGTTATATTCGCCGCGCCGCGCCTGCGCGCCATCGCGAAGTATGGTGTGGGCGTGGACAACATAGACCTGACGGCCGCGGAGGCGCGGGGCATCAAGGTCTCCCGCACCGTGGGAGCGAACGCCGCTGCGGTGGCGGACTACGCGCTGGCGCTGATGCTGGCGCTGTCCCGGAAGCTGCTGCCCATCGACCGGCGCTGCCGGGCGGGCGACTGGTCCAAGATTACGACCAGTGACGTGACCGGCGCGACGCTGGGCCTCATCGGTCTCGGCGCGATCGGAAAGCTGGTGGCCAGGCGCGCGCAAGGCTTCGACATGAAAGTGCTGGCCTACGACGTGATGTGGGACGAGGCAACGGCCTCGGCCAATCACGTCGAGTTCGCGGAGCCCGAGCGCATCCTCCGGGAGGCCGACTTCATCAGCTTGCACCTGCCGCTTTTGCCCTCTACGGAGAACTTCATAGGCGCGAAGGAGATCGCGCTCATGAAGCCCTCCGCCATCCTGATCAACACCGCGCGGGGCGGCCTCGTGGACGAGGCGGCGCTGCTGAAAGCCCTCAAGGGCGGCGCGATCGGCGGCGCGGGGCTGGACGCTTTTAAGGAAGAGCCGCCTTCGCCCGAATGGTTCGCCCTCGAAAACGTGGTGCTGGGCGCGCACTGCGCCGCCTCCACCAGGGGCGCGAGCCTCACGATGGGCCGCATGGCTACGGAGAACTTAATTCGAGACATGAACTGATATTCCAGACGCACATAAAACGCACGCTGGTCGCAATGGAGGGATGGCATGAAGTACATACTCGCGCACGACCTGGGCACGTCCGGCAACAAGGCGACGCTGTTCAGCGAAGAGGGAAAGCTGATCGGCTCCACCGTCTACGCTTATGACACCAACTACTTCAAAGAAACCTGGGTGGAGCAGGATCCCGCCGACTGGTGGCGCGCCGTGTGCGAGACTTCGCGCGCGCTCATTTCGCAGACGGGCATCTTGAGTACGGACATCGCGGTCGTCTCCTTCAGCGGTCAGATGATGGGCTGCCTGTGCGTGGACCGCGCGGGCACGCCGCTTCGCAAATCCATCATCTGGGCGGACCAGCGCGCGCAGGCGCAGCAGCGGGCGCTGGATGAGCACATCGCGCTGAAGGACTTCTACAAGATCGTCGGCCACCGCAACTCCGCCTCCTACGGCCTTCAGAAGCTGATGTGGGTGCGCGACAATGAGCCGGAAATCTACGAGGCTACCTACAAGACGCTCAACGCCAAGGACTACATCGTCTTCAAGCTCACGGGCAACTTCTACACCGAGCCGTCCGACGCGTCCTCCAACGCCTGCGTGGATTTGAAGACGCTGAACTGGTCGGAACGGCTGATCGGCTACGCCGGCGTGGACATCGACAAGTTCCCGAAGATCGTTCCCTCCACCTTTGTCGCGGGCGGCGTGACAGCGGCCGCGGCGCTGGAAACGGGCCTTGCTGAGGGCACCAAGGTGGTCATGGGCGGCGGCGACGGCGTGTGCGCCAACGTGGGCGCCGGATCGGTCAAGCCCGGCAAGAGCTTCAGCTACATCGGCTCCTCCGCCTGGATCGCCACCACCAGCGAAGTGCCGGTGCTTGACGAAGGCCTTCGCACCGTCACCTGGGCGCACATCGTGCCCGGCATGTACGCGCCCAACGGCACCATGCAGTCGGCGGGCGGCTCCTACGCGTGGCTGAAAAATCAAGTGTGCACGATGGAATCCTTCGAGGCCGCGCGCCTGAATGTCAGCCCCTACGCGCTGATCGACGCCCAGATCGCGGAAAGCCCGATCGGCTCCAATGGCGTGGTCTTCCTGCCCTACCTGCTGGGCGAGCGCGCGCCGCGCTGGAACGTGGACGCGCGGGGCGCGTTCCTCGGCCTCAAGATGGAGAACCAGCGGCGCGACATGCTGCGCAGCGTGCTCGAAGGCGTGACGATGAACCTGGGCATCATCCTGGAGATCTTAAGAAAGCAGATCCCGATCAGCGAAATCCTGGTCATCGGCGGCGGCGCGAAGGGCGCGGTCTGGCGGCAGATGATGGCGGACGTGTACGACGCGCGCATCCTGGCCCCGGCGCTCCTCGAAGAGGCCACCTCCATGGGCGCGGCGGTGACCGGCGGCGTGGGCGCGGGTTTGTTCAAGGATTTCGACGCCATCGACAAGTTCCTGGAGGTCAAGTACGTGCACGAGCCGAGGCCGGAAAGCGTCGCCGCCTACCAGCCGGTCAAGGAAATGTTCGAGCTGTGCTACCAGTCCTTGCTGCCCGTGTATTCCAAGATGGCCGGACGCTGACGAAAAGGAGAATCATCATGCAGACGCCCAAGCTGTTCATGCTGCTGCCGGAGGAATACGTTTCGACGCCCGACGGCATGGAGATCGATTCCGAAGGCAACCTGATCCTGTCCTGCCCGAACTTTGCCGACATGAAAATGCCCAGCTGCGTGCTCAAGATCGGCGCGGACAAGAGCGTGCGCAAGTGGTTTGATGTGCCGGTGAACCCGGAGACGGGCGAGGCGCGCTCGATGGGCATCGCCTTCGGCCCGGACGGCGACCTGTACATCGTGGACAACCCCGGCTGGACCGGGCGGCCCGACCTGGTGTTCACCGGGCGCATCCTGCGCGTGCGCATGGACGGGGACAAGATCGTCAAAACCACCGTCGTGGCCGACCACATGGAGCACCCGAACGGCATCCGCGTGAGGGGCGAGCACATGTACCTGACCCAGTCCACGCTGGCGAACGTGCCCGGCCCGGACGGGAAGCTGATGAGCTGCGTCTACCGCTTTCACCTCGACGACCACGACATCCACTGCACGAACACGCTCGCCGACCCGAACATCCTGGAAACCTTCGTCACCCTGAACCCGAAGTGCCAGTACGGCGTGGACGGCATCGTGTTCGACCGCGAAGGCCGCCTGATCATCGGCAACTTTGGCGACGGCTCGCTGCACCGCCTGACGCTGTCCGAAGACGGCACGAAGGTCGTCCATAACGAACTCTGGTGCTGCGACCCAAAGAACCTTCTGACCACCGACGGCATGACGATCGATCAGTACGGCAACATCTACGTGGCGGACTTCTCCGCCAACGCCATCGGCAAGATCTCGCCGGACGGCGTCATCACCCGACTCGCCCAGAGCCCCGACTGCGACGGCTTCGACGGCGGCCTCGACGAGCCGGGCGAGCCCTGCGTGTGGAACGGCCAGATCGTCGTCAGCTGCTTCGACCTGGTGGTCGACGACCAGAAGGTCAACACCGCCCACGAAATGCCCGCCACCATGAGCCTGTTGGAGATCGAACCGTAGAGAGGGCGAAGGGACGCCGGAGGGCTCCGCCCTCCGGGCCTCCCGCAAGGGGAGATGATCTCCCCTTGACCCCACACAAAAAAGATCAGTCAAATTGCTTTCCCCGTAAAGGCCCCCGCGCTGTGAGATACTTCCGGCGCGGGGACTTTTTTGTTGCAAACACGAACAATATATGGTATAATCAGCCAAACATCCGACATATCGTCGCAATTGGACGCTCCAAATCCCGTAAGGGATTGAAGTCGCGTTCCCTGATGAAGGCCTCCGCGCTGAGACGAAGCTCCGGCGCGGGGGCTTTTTATTGCGTATAAATCGTCGGTCATGCTATAATTCCCATAAAGATGCCAAATGGACACAGCCGATGCTCATGCCGGGTCAGCGCCACTGCGTAAAAATCGCGGAAAGCTGAAAGCGGCGGAACGAAAACGCGAATTGGGGGTGGCGGCGACGAAGATCAAGCGTTGGATCAAGGACAATGTGGAAGTCCGGTATCTGTTCGAACCTGCGCCCAAGCCGGGTAAGGGTGACAAAAGCGGTGAAAAGATGGTGCGCGTCAACATCGGGTGGGGCAGCCGCAGGAAAATGCCGGACGATGGCGGGAAGAATCTCCTGTTGACCGTCGCGGGCGGCATAGCCGTCACCCTGTTGATCTCACTAGTCGTCGCGATTGTCGACGCGATCAGAAACCTTCCATAGCAATCAGGCGAACAGGATGGCGCGGAGGGCAGTCCTCCGGGAGGGTTCTTATGCAGGAGTCTACGCCCCGAAAGTCATTCCCCGCCAATCGGTGGGTGGTCATAGCGGCGATCGCAATTGTGCTGACCGTTCTTTTGTGGCTGCTCTCAAATTGGTACAGCCACTTTCTGTCGGGCGAACTGCATTTGAGCCAAGAGATCACAAGCCAACTGGATATGAAGATGATTGCCCAAGGCTACAGGCAACTGATGGAGGATCAGGGATTTATTGAAGCAATTTCGCTTGAATCCCTGGCTTTTGGCTATGATCCAACCGCCCCGTGCATTTCAATCGCCCGCAGCAAGGATGACAGGCTGGTATCGCTCAGAATCTACAAAAACAGCCAGGCGCTGTATGCTAGCGATGCCCAATTTGCATACGCCGGAAACTACAAGCGTTGGGGCGTCTCGCCCGCGATACCCGGCGACGCGTGGTTCGATTGTACAACAAACTTTGTGCTTGAAAGCAACAATGTCAGCATCGGTATTTACGCGCTCAAAAAGGGGGATCCGCTGAAAGAACTGGAAGCCGACCTCAGGATGATCATGGATGCAGTGCGCCCCAGCGTATGAGGAAGAGCGCCTCTTGAAATCCTGCTTGCAACGTGAAACCGGAACGGCATGATTGGATGTACATAGTTCGTCTGGGCCGAGTTCCAATGCCCGAAGTGCAGCCGTCAAATCTCCATCAATGACATGTACGCTCTGGAAAAGGAACGGGGATACTGACCTGCCGGGAGCATCCACCGCACCAAGGCGGAATCCGACGCCGCCGAATAACGTGACATTCGAGACAGATGGGTAAGCCGCAAACAGCCAAAGGGACAGCCACGCATTGGGTGGCAGTCCCTTGCTGGTATTCGGCTGTGGAAGGGATCGCGGAGATCTGAATGAACTATACGATTGGACCCAGCTTCATTTTTTCCCGAATACTTCGCTCTACTTTATCGTATCTATGGGGATCTATGCTGCGCAGGGCTTCGATCAGCGGCGAATAATCGAACCCGGCCAAATCGTAGCCTCGTACAATGTAGTCAAAGTGATCTTGCGGCGGTAAAGACTTCTCGCCCCCATCCATGACATACATAAAGCCTTTACGGATTCTCCTGCCACACGTTATCGTTGTGTCCTCCTTTCGGAAGACCCCAAGGGAACAGACGTATTGATCAAGGGCCTTGACATCGGAGTCCGAGAGCCACCAGAGGATGGCTTGCACCTGGTCCGAACTGTTTTCAGATTCTTCAAGCGCAACGAAGCTTTTTCCCCTACACCTTCTAAAAGTGAGCTTATAGCCCATCAGGTAGCCGTCTTCGAGGTACTTTGCATCCGGGCACCTTTTGCGCAAAAATAGGGGGTTGATATTCGCGCCGTAAGCTATATAGAACATTTGTACCTCCTAATATATATATTATCATTGAATATCTTTTTAAACAATGCAATATTTTTAGTTTTACAAATTGATAAAATTGTTACGATTGTCATTATAGAAGAGAAGAAACGAAACCCAGGGCGCTTCTTTGGATAAAAACAGGCTGAGAGTTACCCTCTCAGCCTGTTCCATCGGCCTTTTACCGCCAAGCTCCTTGGGGCTTGGCATCCGGCGCGTCCCTTTACTCAGGATACCGGATGATGCACTTCTTGGCGATCTGCTTCTTTTCCAGCTTCTCGAACGCGGCGAGGATGTTCTCAAAGTCGAAGTAGTCGGAGATGTAGTCCTTCATGTCGATGACGCCGGCCTTGAGCCAGTTCATGACCTGGCTGTGGGCCTCGCCTTCCTCGATCTTGGAGGGGAACTGCTGGAACTGCAGCTGCCAGTTGTAGGGGGCCTCCGCCCAGTTGATCTCCATGGAGAGGTTCGGGGAGATGCCGTAGCAGCATATCTTGCCCTGGTCGTAGAGCAGCGGCATGGCCATGTTGATGATGGCGGAGACGCCTACCGCGTCCAGCACGAACTTGACGCCGTCCGGGCAGATCTCCCTAATCTTTTCCTTATAAGAGGGATCCTTGGAGTTGAAGGCGTAGTCCGCGCCCTTACTCTTGGCGTCTTCCAGCTTCTCGTCGATGATGTCGAGCGCGATGATCGGGTGCGCGCCCAGCAGGCTCAGGAACTTGATGAAGGTCAGGCCCACCGGCCCGCAGCCGAAGACCGCGATGGAGTCGTTGGCCTTGATGCCGAAGCGCTTGATGGAGGAGAGCACTTCGCGCAGGGTGATGATCATCGCCGCGTCCACCGGGTCGGTATCCGGCGGCAGCACCGTCTGGCCGTAGGCGCACTCCGGCGTGGGGCCGTAGGCGGACTCGTCCCACTTCGGGTCGCACACCACGCCGTATTCGCTGTAGGAGCCCCAGCCGCACTCGTAGCCGTCGATCGGCCCGGCGAAGGGCAGCAGCACCAGATCGCCGATCTTGAAGGTCTGAACTTTCTTGCCCACCGCCACCACGCGGCCCACGCCCTCGTGCCCCAGCATCAGCGGGTACTTGTCCGGCCCGAAGTTTTTGAACGCGCGGTGGATGAGTTTGGCGTCGGTGCCGTTGCATACGCCGCAGCTGAGCGTCTTCACCAGCGCCTGACAGTCGTTGTACTCGGGCAGCGATACTTCCTTGACGGCCAGAGACCCGTCCTTTTCGACGATCAGGGTTTTCATCTTTTCCATGGGAAAGCCTCCTTCAATGAAGTCAAAGCTTCGGGCGGGCGCCTCCGCGCCGCGATATGATCATTATATCATGACATTGTAGCAAAAGCAAGCATCACACCGGTCCCGGAGGCCGGAATTCCGGGAAAACACAACAACAAAGACAAAAATTCTGTGTACTGTGGCAAGCCGGTCGATCAAAATGTACAATATTTATAGCAAACCTTAAAAACGGCTTGACAAAAGCCGTAAACCCCGTATAATAGAAATCAGTTTCAGTATGTAGGTACATTACATCATAATTGCAGCAGGTCCCCGCGCACCAGGTTTTCATTTCCGGCTCAATTTGCCGGAGGAAAAATAAGGAGGGAAAACCATGAAGAAGGTCCTGTCCCTTGTGTTGGCGCTCATGCTGTCGCTCGGAATGTTCTCCGCCGCGATCGCCGAGGTCGACTACGCGAACCTGAAGGCTTTCAAGATCGAGAACGTCCCGCAGGAGAAACTGGACACCACGCTGTACCTGGCCGTCTCCGTCCGTGGCCTCGAGAACCCCTACATCGCCACCATCAAGGTCGGCATGGAAATGTTCGCCAAGTACCTGGATTCCATCGGCCAGAAGTATGAGATGCAGGTGCTCGACTCCCAGGGCGACAACGACAAGGAAGTCGACAACATGAGGCAGTTCTCGGCCAAGGCCGGCGGCAACGCCATCGCCTACTCCGACCCGAACGAGAACTCCATCGCCTACTCGCTGGCGGAAGCCATGGCGGAATCCGGCGGCTTCATCGGCACCGCCTGGAACAAACCCGACGACGTCGGCCCGAAGGATCTGACCCCCAACTGGGTCATCCACACCTCGCCTGACAACGTGCTGGGCGGCTACAACATCGCCAAGGCGCTGTTTGACAACATGGGCGGCAAGGGCAAGATCTTTGTCATCCAGGGCATGCTGGGCAACTCCGCCGCGACCCGCCGCTACGAAGGCCTCCAGAAGGCCCTCAAGGAATACCCGGAAATCGAAGTCGTCGAAGACGACACCGGCAACTGGCAGACCTCCGAAGCCCTGACCCTGGTTGAAACCTGGCTCGGCAAGCACCCGGATGTCGGCGGCGTGTGGTGCGCCAATGACAACATGGCCACCGGCGCCCTCCAGGCGTTGGATGCCAAGGGCCTCAAGGGCAAGGTCGGCGTGGTCGGCATCGATGCCAACACCGACATCGTCGAGGCCGTGCGCGATGGCTTCGCCGTGGCGACCGTCTCCTCCAACGGCTACCTGCAGGGCGGCTACACGCTGGCCATCTGCTACGCCGCGTGGACTGGCCTGGTTGACGTGACCAAGATGCCGGACGATTACCGCGAGTTCGCGACCCCGTCCCTGCTGATCACCAAAGACAACGCTGCCGCTTACCTGAGCGCCCCGCCGGTCTTTGACTTCTCCACCCCCTTCGCCGCCAAGGCCGACTAATACCGATCTCCATCGACCCGACGGGGCGGGATCATACCCGCCCCGTCGGGGTATCAAAAAGAACCTCATCTTTTCGTAGCAAATCCGGCTTGCACTTCGCATTTCCCCATAAACATGAAACGAGCAAGGAACGCGCGCGTCGCGATCAGATATGGAACCGGATACTCTCACGATGGGAGCGTGTACGTATGGACAGTCAAAAGCGGGCGAATATGACCATCACGGAAGAATTCGCCGAGAAGGTGCGAAGGGACAATCTCAAGGAGCGCATCATGCAGATCGCGCCGGTCATGGTGCTTCTGCTGCTGATCGTGGTGTTCTCCATCGCCTGCGGCCGCAACTTCGCCTCCACGGACAACTTGGTGGCCATCTTAAACCAGCTGGCCATCCCGCTGATCATCGCGTTCGGCCTGACGTTCGTGATCATGATCGGCTCCATCGACCTCTCCATTGACGGCACCGTGGGCATGGCGGGGTCGCTCATGGCGGTGTTCGTGCTCAACAGCCAGTTCCCCGGCATGAACATGGGCGTCTGGGGCGCTCTCCTCGCCGTCCTCACCTCAGTGGTGATCGGCTTCATCGTCGGGCTGGTGCACGTGAAGCTGCGCATCCCGTCGTTCATGGTCACGTTCGCTTTCATGTACATCTGCCGCGGCATCGGCATGCTCTCCTACCAGGGCCACCCGCCTACGATCAACGACCCGATGTTCGTGGCGCTGGCCAAGGCTTCGTTCATCGGCATCCCGTTCATCACGTGGGTGGCGCTTCTCATGATGGCGCTGTGCTACTTCATCCAGGAGTACACGGCGTTCGGCCGGTACATCTACGCCGTGGGCACCAACGAGTCGATCCCGCGGGCGGTGGGCGTGAGCGTTGACAAGGTCAAGATCCAGGTGTTCACGCTGGCCGGATTCCTGTTCGGCGTGGCGGGCGTGATCGGTGCGATCCGGCTGGGTCAGGGCCAGGTGGGCATCGGCGACGGCCTGATGTTCCCGGCGCAGGCGGCCGTGGTCGTGGGCGGCACGAGCCTGGCCGGCGGCAAGGGCGGCGTGGTCAACACCATCGTGGGCGTCATGATCATGACGGTGCTCACCAACGGTTTGGTGCTCCTCAGCGTCAACCCCTACGTGCGCACCGGCATCCAGGGGCTGATCATTCTGGTCGCGGTGATCCTGACCATCCCCCGCGGCGGTCAGGTCATCAGCAAGTGAGCGGGGGTGAAGATCATGGATGAGAGAAAGCCGCTCTTCAGCGCAAAGAACATCACCAAATCCTTCTCCGGCACACAGGCGCTCAAAGGCGTGGACCTGACGGTCTACCCCGGCGAAATCGTCGGGCTTGTGGGCGAAAACGGCGCGGGAAAATCGACGCTGCTCAAGATCATCATCGGCGCGCAGCCGCCCTCCTCCGGCCATATGGAGATGCACGGCAAGCCCTTTGAACCCAAGACCCCGATGGAGGCCAACCACGCGGGGCTGGGCATGGTGTTCCAGGAGCAGAGCCTGATCGTCAATCTCAACGTGGCGCAGAACATCTTCTTCGGCCACGAGAAAGAGTTCAAAAAAAACGGATTCGTCAACTGGGGGCAGATGAACAAGGCCGCGCAGCAGGTGCTGGCGGAAGTCGATGTGACCGACATCTCCCCCCGCAAAAAGGTCTCCGACCTCAACTTCGCCACCCGCCAGATGATCGAAATCGCCAAGGTCATCAACGTGACCAAGCAGGCGGGCAGCGACCACTGCCTGATCCTCTTGGACGAGCCCACGTCGGTTTTGAGCGAGAGCGAAGTCCAGAACCTCTTCAAGCAGATGAAGAAGATCGCGGCGCGCGGCCATTCGGTGGTGTTCGTATCCCACCGCCTGGACGAGGTGCTTTCGATCACCGACCGCATCTACGTCTACAAGGACGGCATGTCCGTGGGCGACCTTCCAACCAAGGACGCGACCGAAAAGATCCTCTACGAGATGATGGTCGGCCGCACCACCCCCACCGAGTACTACCACCTGGAGAAGCAGCGCGCGCCCGGCGAAAGGGTGGTGCTGGAGGCGAAGGACCTGGGGCTGCACGGCGTGTTCAAGCACGTGAACTTCCAGTTGCGCGAGGGCGAGATCCTGGGCTTCTGCGGCGTGGTCGGCTCCGGCAAGGAGGAGATCTGCTCCATCCTGTGCGGGGATTTGAAGCCCACCTCCGGCGAGGTGCACGTGCGCGGCAAAAAGGTGAATTTCGGCTCGCCGGTGGAGGCGCTCTCCACCTCGATCCTCATGATCCCCAAGGAGCGGCTGTACGAGGGCGTGGTGATGACCCTGTCGGTAGAGGACAACATCGCGCTGTCCAACGCCAATAAGCTCAAGCGCGGCATCTTCGTCTCCAAGGCGCGGATCGCCAAGCAGGCGGAGGAATGGATCAAGACGCTGCGCATCAAAACCAGCGGGCGGAAGGAACTATTGATGCAGCTCTCCGGCGGCAACCAGCAGAAGGTGGTCTTCTCCCGAGCGCTGGCCAGCGGCGCGGACATCCTGATCCTCAACCACCCGACCCGCGGCGTGGACGTGGGCGCGAAGGA
>JAEZHK010000017.1 GCA_023416655.1 Bacillota bacterium | reverse complement strand
TTCAAGGGCAACATCATCTCCGCCGGCGCCACCAGCCCCTACTCGCTCTACGACGAGAACATCGTCACCTTCGGCGAGGACGGCGCGGTGTACAACCAGATGGACAGCGCCGGGTTCATCACGCTCTACGGCCTGCCGATCAAGATTCAGGCGATGCTCAACCAAAAGCACAAACAGTAAGCGTGAAAAATATTCGGCCCGGCGCGCAGCCGGGCCGAATGAAAAATGGGGGTCAGGGCATGAAGCTGTGGGCGGGAAGGCTTTCCGGCGAGGTGGATGAGCGGCTGAATAAGCTCAATTCGTCCATCGGGTTTGACCAGCGCATGTTCCGGGAGGACATCACGGGCTCCATCGCCCACTCCACCATGCTGGGCCACATCGGCCTCCTTACGGAAACTGAAGCCGCCGCCATCGCGGAGGGCCTCAAAGGCATCCTATCCGAGATCGAGGCGGGCACGCTTGAAATCGACCAGACCGCCGAGGACATCCACACCTTTGTCGAGGGGGAACTCACCCAGCGAATCGGCGACGCGGGCAAGAAGCTGCACACCGCCCGGAGCCGGAACGACCAGGTGGCGCTGGACCTCAGGCTGCACCTCTCCAGCGAGATCGCAAAGCTCAAGGCGGGCGCGAAGTCGCTGGCCTGGGCGGTGGTCGAGGTCGCGGAGGAGCACCTGGAAACCGTCATGCCCGGCTACACCCACCTGCAGCGGGCGCAGCCGGTGACGCTGGCCCACCACCTGATGGCTTACGCATCGATGCTGCTCCGGGACATCGATCGGCTGAACGACTGCGACCGCCGCACGCGGATCTCCCCGCTGGGCGCGGGCGCGCTGGCGGGGACCACATACCCCATCGACCGGATGGACGTGGCGGCGCAGCTGGGCCTGAAAGGCATCTCGCTCAACAGCATGGACGCGGTGTCCGACCGGGACTTCGCGCTGGAGCTTCTCAGTGACCTGTCGATCCTGATGATGCACCTCTCCCGCTTCGCGGAGGAATTCGCGCTGTGGTGCTCCTGGGAGTACCGCTTCGCGACGCTGGGCGACGAGTTTACGACCGGCTCCTCCATCATGCCGCAGAAGAAGAACCCGGACATCGCGGAGCTCGTGCGCGGCAAGACGGGCCGGGTCTATGGCGATCTGATGGCGCTCCTCACCACCATGAAGGCGCTGCCGCTGGCATACAACAAGGACATGCAGGAGGACAAGGAAGCGGTCTTCGACGCGGTGGACACCGCGGGGCTGTGTCTCGAAGTCTTCGCGCCGATGCTGAAGAGCGCCACCTTCCACAAGGATGTGATGCGCGCCGCCGCGGCGAAGGGCTTCCTCAACGCCACCGACTGCGCGGACTATCTGACGAAGAAGGGCGTTCCCTTCCGGGACGCCTACAACGTGACCGGGAAGCTGGTGCGCACCTGCATCGAAGCCGGTCTGACGCTGGAAACCCTGCCGCTTGAGGGGTACAGGGAAGCGCACACCGCCTTTGAGGCGGACGTGTACGAGGCCATCGATCTCGCCCGCTGCGTGCGTTTGCGATGCGTGGACGGCGGGCCAGCGCCGGAGGCCGTCCTGCGGCAGATCGATTTGGTGAAGGAGCTTTTGAAGGATGCATAAGGTATTCATCGACGGCCAGGAGGGTACCACGGGCCTGCAGCTCGCCGGGCGGCTTTCCGGGCGGGACGACGTTGAGGTGCTCGTGATCGAAGAAGCGCTCCGCAAGGACGAAACCGAGCGGGCGCGGCTCATGAATCAGGCCGATTTGGTCTTCCTGTGCCTGCCGGACGCCGCCGCCATTGAGGCCGTCAAGCTGGTCACAAACCCCAATACCCGCGTGATCGACGCCTCCACCGCGCACCGGGTCGCGCCCGGCTGGGCCTACGGCTTCCCGGAGCTGTCGAAGGAGCACCGGGCGGCGGTCGAAAAGGGCCTTCGCATCACGAACCCCGGCTGCTACGCCACGGGATTTAGCGCCATCGTCTACCCGCTGGTAAAACTGGGGCTGATCGATCCCGGATCCAAGCTCACCTGCCACGCGGTCTCCGGCTACAGCGGCGCGGGCAAAAAGGGCATCGCCCAGTACGAGAACCCGGAACGGGCGAGGGAATTTGACAGCCCCCGGCTGTACGCGCTGGGCCTCAACCACAAGCACCTGCCGGAGATGCAGAAGGTGTCCGAACTTAAGAATCTGCCGCTTTTTAACCCACTGGTCTGCGACTACTACGCTGGCATGTCGGTCTCGGTGCCGCTGTGGGCGGGACAGTTCGAAAAGGGCATATCGCCCGATTCCCTGCGGGAGGCCGTTTCGGAGTTCTACGAGGGCGCGAAACTGATCTCAGTCCTCGGCGCGCCGGAGGGCGGCTTCCTGCCCGCGAACCTTTTGACCGGCACCGACCGGATGAACCTGTACGTGACGGGCAATTCGGAGCAGGTGACGCTGACGGCGGTGCTCGACAACCTGGGCAAAGGCGCGTCGGGCGCAGCGGTGCAGAACATGAACATCGCGCTGGGTCTCGACGAGTACAAATCGCTACGCTGAGCGTTGAAAATCCACAAGTGGCTTTTCAACGTGTCGGGAAATCTGCGTGGGCCTGAAAATCTCTGGATTTTCCGGGCGGCCCACTGACTTAAGGAATTGTTTCAGTCGCCAGTGTGCGCACTGGCGACCGAAACCAGAACCGGCGCACAGGTCGCCGGTTCCGATCTGAGCCTTGAAGGAATGACCGACAGGGTTCTAAGGAGGGTTTTAGATGCGTGACGTTCCGGGCGGCGTGTGCGCGCCCAAGGGTTTTGTGGCGGGCGGCATCCGCTGCGGCATCAAGAAGTCGAGCACTAAGAACGACCTGGCGCTGGTCAAGTGCGAAGTGCCCTGCACGGCGGCGGCGGTGTATACGAAAAACAAGGTGTACGGCGCGCCCATCACCGTAACCCGAAAGAACCTCGAAAACGGAATCGCGCAGGCCATCGTCTGCAACAGCGGCAACGCCAACACCTGCAACGCCGATGGCGTGTACATCGCCGAGAAGATGTGCGAGTTCACGGGCCGGGCGCTGGGCATCGCCCCCACCTACGTCATCATCGGCTCAACCGGCGTCATCGGGCAGCCGCTGCCGCTGGAACCGGTCGAGCGGGGCATCCGGGAACTGGGGCCGAAGCTCACAAAGGACGGCGCGCACGAGGCGCAGGTTGCCATCATGACGACCGACCTAAAGCCCAAAGAAGTGGCCATTGAATTCGAAGTGGACGGCAAGACAGTCACCGTCGGCGCGATGGCCAAGGGCAGCGGCATGATCCGGCCCAACATGGCCACGATGCTGTCCTTCATCACCACCGACTGCTCGATCTCAGCGCCCATGCTGCAAAAGGCGCTTAAGCTGGTGGTGGACGAAACCTACAACATGGTCTCGGTGGACGGGGACACCTCCACCAACGACATGGTGTCCGTCATGGCCAGCGGCCTCGCGGAGAACCGGTGGATCGACGAAGAAGGAAGCTGCTTTGACGCCTTCGTCGCCGGCCTGAAGGAAGTCGCCACCCGTATTGCCCGCATGATCGCCGCTGACGGCGAGGGCGCGACGAAGCTCCTTGAAATCGCGGTCTCCGGCGCGCCGGACGTTCCAACCGCCCGGACCGTCGCCAAGTCCGTGGTCATGTCCAACCTTTTCAAGGCCGCCATGTTTGGCGCGGACGCCAACTGGGGCCGCATCCTCTGCGCCATCGGCTACGCGGAGGCGGAGTTCGACGTATCAAAGATCGAAGTGTGGCTGTCGTCGCCCGCCGGGAAGATTCAGGTATGCGCGGACGGAAACGGTGTGCCGTTTTCCGAACCGGAAGCGAAAGCCATCCTCCTCGAAAAGGAAATCCGCGTGGACATCGATATGCATCAGGGTGAATCCTCCGCCACCGCCTGGGGCTGCGACCTGACCTACGACTACGTGAAAATCAACGGCGATTACCGCACTTGAGGGAGGAATACGCCATGCCAACCATCGCCGAGGAGATGCGAGCGGATGTGCTCACCGCCGCGCTGCCCTACATCCAGAAGTACACCGGCAAGATCGTCGTGGTCAAGTACGGCGGCAACGCCATGATCAACCCGCGGCTGAAGCAGGCGGTCATGACGGACATTGTGCTTCTGGCGCAGGTGGGCGTCAAGGTGGTGCTGGTGCACGGCGGGGGACCTGAGATCAGCCAGATGCTCTCGCGCCTTGGCATCCCGTCAAAGTTCATGGACGGCCTCCGATGCACCGACGAGGAGAGCATGGAAGTGGTCCAGATGGTGCTGGCCGGAAAGACCAACAAGGATCTCGTCAGCCTCATCGGCGTGTGCGGCGGCAAGGCGATCGGGCTTTGCGGCATCGACGGGCGCATGATTCAGGCGGAGAAGATCGAGGGCAAGCCCGAACTGGGTTACGTGGGCGAGATCACGAAGGTTGACACCGCACCGATCATGAACGCGCTCGCCGACGGGTACATCCCCGTCATCGCCACCGTGGGCGTGGACGAGGGCGGCATGGCCTACAACATCAACGCCGACACAGCCGCCGCCGAAATCGCCTCCGCGCTAAGGGCCGAGAACATGATCGCGCTGACCGACATCCGCGGCCTCATGAACAACGTCAGCGACGAGAATTCCCTGATCCCGGTGGTTAAGATAGACGAGGTGGATCAGCTGATTGCCGGTGGCAAGGTATCCGGCGGCATGATTCCGAAGGTGCGCTCCTGCGAAAAGGCGGTGCGCGACGGCGTCAAAAAGGCGTTCATGATCGACGGCCGGATCCCGCACTCCATCCTGATCGAGATGTTTTCCGACGAGGGCATCGGCACGATGTTTGTGAAATGAGGTATCAGCATGAGTTTTGAGGAGATTCGCGCGAAGGATCAGACCTACGTGGCCGGGACCTACAACCGGTTCCCGGTGGCGCTGGCAAGCGGCAAAAACGCCACCTGCTGGGACGAGGAAGGCAACGAGTACATCGACTTCACCAGCGGCATCGGCGTGAACTCACTGGGCTATGCCGACCCCTGCTGGCTGGAGGCGGTGACGGCGCAGCTTCAGAAGCTGCAGCATACCTCCAACCTCTTCTACACCGAGCCCTGCGGCAAGGTGGCGGAGATGCTCTCAACGCGCGCCGGTATGCGGAAGGCCTTCTTCGCCAACAGCGGCGCGGAGGCCAACGAGTGCGCCATCAAGGTCTCCCGCAAGTATTCCTTCGACAAGTACGGCGAGGGCCGCTCGAACATCGTGACCCTGGAGAACAGCTTCCACGGCCGGACGGTGACCACCGTCTCCGCCACCGGGCAGGACAGCTTCCACCGCTTCTTCATGCCGTTCACCCCGGGCTTCGTCCGCGCGCTGCCGAATCTTGAGGACACGCTGCCCAAACTCGACGGTACCGTGTGCGCCATCATGATGGAGATGGTGCAGGGCGAGGGCGGCATCGTGCCGCTGGAACAGCCCTACGTTCAGGCGGTGACGGAGTACTGCCAGGCGCATGACATTCTGGTGATCGTGGACGAGGTGCAGACCGGCATCGGGCGCACCGGAAGCCTCTTCGCCTGCCAGCAGTACGGAATCCAGCCGGACATCATCACCTGCGCGAAGGGACTGGGCGCGGGGCTGCCCATCGGCGCGGCGCTGATGAACGAGAAAACCCAGGGCGTTCTGGGCCACGGGGACCACGGCTCCACCTTTGGCGCGAACCCGGTTGCCTGCGCGGGCGCGGCGGAAGTGCTCAACCGCTTGGACGAGGCGTTCTTGGAGAGCGTCCGCGAGAAGGGCGCCTACATCCGGGAGAAACTGTGCCGCCTGCACGGCATCGAGTCCGTAACCGGGCTTGGCCTCATGCTGGGCATAGAGCTTTCGGGCTTCACCGCGCAGCAGCTGGTCGCCGCGGGCATCAAAAAAGGCGTGCTGACCCTTACCGCCAAGAAAAAACTAAGGCTCCTGCCGCCGCTCACGATCACCTATCCGGAGATCGACCGCGGACTCGCGGCGCTGACCGGGGCCATCGGAAGCCTGGAAGGAGAGAACTAGATGAAACACCTGCTGTCGCTGAACGACCTGACCCGCGAGGAAATCCTGGACATTCTGAGCTTGGCCGATGAACTCAAGGCCGACCACCGGCGCGGCATCCATAAACCGCTGCTCGCCGGGAAGACGCTGGGCATGATCTTCCAGAAGGCGTCCACCCGCACCCGCGTCTCGTTTGAGGTGGGCATGTACCAGCTGGGCGGTTCCGCGCTGTTCCTCTCGAACCGGGACCTTCAGATCGGGCGGGGCGAACCCGTGCAGGACACCGCCCGCGTATTGTCTCGCTATATCGACGGCATCATGATCCGCACCTTCGCCCAGCAGGAGGTCGAGGACCTGGCGAAATTCGGCTCTATTCCAGTCATCAACGGCCTGACCGACCTCTATCACCCCTGCCAGGTGCTGGCGGACCTGATGACCGTGCGCGAGTACTTTGGAAAGCTCGAAGGGCTGAAGCTGGCTTTCATCGGAGACGGCAACAACATGGCGAACACGCTCATCGTCGGCGGGCTCAAGTGCGGCATGAAGGTCTCCGTGGCCTGCCCGGAGAATTATCGCCCCGACCCGATTGTCCTCGACTTCGCGAAAGAGTACGGAGATCAGTTTGAACTCACCGACAGCCCCGAGGCGGCCGCGACCGGCGCGGATGTCTTGGTGACCGACGTTTGGGCGTCCATGGGGCAGGAGGGCGAGAAGGCCGAGCGCGAGAAGGCTTTTACTGGCTATCAGATCGGGGAACCGCTCATGAAGCTTGCCAATCCCAAGGCGATGGTGCAGCATTGCCTGCCCGCCCACCGCGGGGAGGAGATCACCGAGGATGTTTTCGAAGCCCACGCCGCCGAAATTTTCGATGAGGCGGAAAACAGGCTCCACGCGCAGAAGGCCGTGCTGGTAAAATTGATGGGATGACTTTTTTAAGGGCGGTGGTGCGAACCATCCGCCCATTTTTTAGAAAAAACAACGGGGGATAACAGGATGAGCGATGCGGTTTTGGTGCTTGAGACCGGGCAAACATTTCCCGCCCGGCGCTTCGGCGCGGGCGGGGAGATCTCCGCGGAACTGGTGTTCACCACGGCGATGGTCGGCTACGTGGAGACGCTGACCGACCCCAGCTACCACGGCCAGATCGTGGTGCAGACGTTTCCGCTGATCGGCAACTACGGCGTCATGCGGGAGGACTTTGAAAGCGACTCCCCGAGGCTCAGCGCCTACATCGTGCGCCAGTACTGCGAAGTGCCTTCAAACTTCCGCTCGGAAGGGGACCTCGACAGCTATCTGAAAAAGTGCGGCGTCATCGGCCTGTATGACCTCGACACCCGCGCGCTGACCCGCATCATCCGGGAGACCGGTGTGATGAACGCGGCGATCTTAAATGAAATCCCCCAAGACCTTCCCGCCTTCTGCAGGGCGCTCTCGGATAAGGCGCTGTCCTCCGACGTGTACGCGGTCACCTGCCAGTCCCCCTACGCGATGGGCGAAGGGAACCGGCATGTCGTTTTGTGGGATTTCGGCTTCAAGCACGGCATGGCGCAGGCCATGATCGACAGAGGATGCCGCGTGACCGTAGTGCCCGCGTCGTCCACCTGCGAGGAAATCCTGAAGCTGAACCCGGACGGCGTGCTGCTCTCCAACGGTCCCGGCGACCCGGCGGTCAACCTCTCCATCATCCGGGAACTGAAAAAGCTCGCCGAAACCGGCGTACCCATCTTCGGCATCTGCCTGGGGCACCAGCTGATGGCGCTGGCGATGGGCGCGAAGACCGAAAAACTCAAGTACGGCCACCGCGGCGCGAACCAGCCCGCGCGGTATACAAAGACCGGCAGGCTCTACATCACCAGCCAGAACCACGGCTACCAGGTGGTGGCGGACACCCTGCCCGCGGGCGCGCGGGTGTCCTTTGAAAACGCCAACGACCTGACCAACGAGGGCGTCGAGTACGACACTGTCAACGCCTTCACCGTGCAGTTCCACCCGGAGGCGCGGGGCGGCCCGCTGGACACTTCCTTCCTGTTCGACCAATTCGTCACGAAGATGGAGGAATGCGCCCATGCCGCTGGCAAATGACTTGAAGCGCGTGATGCTGATCGGTTCCGGCCCGATTGTGATCGGGCAGGCCGCAGAATTCGACTATGCCGGGACCCAGGCCTGCCGTGCGCTGAAGGCGCTGGGCCTCGAGGTGATCCTGGTCAACCCCAATCCGGCCACCATCATGACCGACACGGCCATCGCAGACCACATCTACATCGAACCCCTGTCAATTGAAGTGTTGAAGCGCATCATCCGGAAGGAAAAGCCGGACGGGCTATTGTCCACCATGGGCGGGCAGAGCGGCCTGACACTATCAATGCAGCTGGCGCGGGAGGGCTTTCTCGAACAGGAGGGCGTGCGGCTTCTCGGCGCGCGGCTTGACACCATCGACAAAGCCGAGGATCGGCTGCTGTTCAAACAGACCATGCAGGAGATCGGCCAGCCCTGCATCGCCTCCGCGGTGGTCACCGAGGTGCCCGCGGCGCTGGACTTTGCCGAGACCATCGGCTATCCCGTCATTGTGCGCCCCGCGTTCACGCTGGGCGGCTCCGGCGGCGGCATCGTGGATAGCCGGGAGGCGCTTTCTGAAACCGCCCGGAACGGCATCGAGGCTTCGCCCATCGGGCAGATCCTGGTGGAGCGCTGCGTCGCGGGCTGGAAGGAGATCGAGTTCGAGGTCGTGCGGGACGCGGACGGCAACGCCATCGCGGTCTGCTCGATGGAGAACTTCGACCCCGTTGGCGTGCACACCGGCGACTCCATCGTCATCGCGCCCGCGGTCACGCTGGCCGACCGGGAGTACCAGATGCTGCGCACCGCGGCGCTCGATATCATCCACGCGCTCAAGGTTGAGGGCGGCTGCAACGTGCAGTTCGCGCTGAACCCGGAATCCTTCGAGTACGCGGTGATCGAGGTCAACCCGCGGGTGTCGCGCTCGTCCGCGCTGGCCTCCAAGGCCACCGGCTACCCGATCGCCAAGGTCGCCGCGCAGATCGCGGTGGGCCTCCGGCTGGGCGAGATCAAAAACGCCGTCACGCAGAAGACCAGCGCGTTCTTTGAACCCGCGCTCGACTACGTGGTGGTCAAGTTCCCCAAGTGGCCCTTTGACAAGTTCGTCTACGGCCGGCGCACACTGGGCACGCAGATGAAAGCGACCGGCGAGGTCATGGCCATCGCGCAGACCTTCGAGGAGGCGCTGATGAAGGCCATCCGCGGCGCGGAAATCTCGATGGACACGCCGAGAAGCCCGAAGTTCGCAAGTCTTTCAATTGAGGAAATTCTTGCCACCGTCGGTCAGGCGACCGACGAGCGGCTGTTCCTCGTCTATGAGGGCATCGCGCGCGGCATTTCGATTGAAAAGCTGCATGAGGTCACGCTGATTGACGAGTGGTTCCTGGCGAAGCTCCAAAAGTTGTACAACATTGAATCCGCGCTCAAAAACGGCCTGGACGACGAGCTCTACCGCGCCGCCAAGCGCGCGGGCTTCCCGGACAGGGCCATCGAGCGCATCAGCGGCAAGAAGGTTGCGAATCCCGCGAAGATCGGCTACAAGATGGTCGACACCTGCGCCGCGGAGTTCGAAGCGCAGACGCCCTACTTCTACGCCTCCCGCGATTCGGAGAACGAGGCGGCGGAGTTCATCGCGAAAAAGGGGAGCGGCAAGAAGCGGGTCATCGTGTTCGGCTCCGGCCCCATCCGCATCGGCCAGGGCATCGAGTTCGACTACGCCTCCGTCCACTGTGTATGGACATTGAAGCAGCAGGGCTACGAGGTCGCCATGGTCAACAACAACCCCGAGACCGTGTCCACCGACTTCGATACCGCCGACCGGCTGTACTTTGAGCCGCTCACACCCGAGGACGTGCGCGGCGTGATCGAGACGGAAAAGCCCTACGGCGTGGTGGTGGCCTTCGGCGGCCAGACGGCCATCAAGCTGACGAAGAGCCTCGATGCCATGGGCGTGTTCATCTTGGGCACCTCCGCCGACTCCATCGACGCCGCCGAGAACCGCGAGCGGTTTGACGACGTGATGAACCGGCTGCGCATCAAGCGGCCGGAGGGTGCGGGCGTATATACGCTTCTGGACGCGCTGAAGACCGCCGAAAAACTGGGCTATCCGGTGCTGGTCCGGCCCAGCTATGTGCTCGGCGGGCAGAACATGATCATCGCCTTCGAGCCGGAGGAGATCGTCTGCTACATGAACATCATCCTCTCCGGCGGCATCGACAGCCCCATCCTCATCGACAAGTACCTGATGGGCACCGAGGTCGAGGTGGACGCCGTGTGCGACGGCGAGGACATATTGATCCCCGGCATCATGGAGCATGTGGAGCGGGCGGGCGTGCACTCCGGCGACTCCATCGCCGTCTATCCCGCGTGGAACCTGACTGGCCCGGTCACGCAGCGGCTGATCGACTGCACGCGGACGCTGGCGCTGGAGCTCAATACCCGCGGCCTCATCAACATTCAGTACGTGATCTATGAAAACGAGGTCTACGTGATCGAGGCCAACCCCCGCGCCTCCCGCACGATTCCCTACATCAGCAAGGTGACGGGCCTGCCGGTGGTGGACATCGCCACCCGCGCCATGCTGGGCGAAAAGCTGCGGGACATGGGCTTCGGCACAGGCCTATACCGCCAGTCGGTGTTTTCCGCGGTCAAGGTGCCGGTGTTCTCCTTTGAGAAGCTGGCGGACGTGGACACCCACCTGGGGCCGGAGATGAAGTCCACCGGCGAGGTGCTGGGCATCGGCCGGGTCATGGAGGAGGCCATCTACAAAGGCCTGCTCGGCGCGGGCTACAAGATGGCGAATAAGGGCGGCGTGCTCATCACCGTGCGCGACCGCGACAAGGCGGAAGTCATCCCGATCGCGCGGCAGTTCAAGGAATTGGGCTTCACGGTCTACGCCACCCAGGGCACCTACTACGCGCTGGCGAGGGCCGGGATCGACGCCACCGCCGTCGGCAAGCTCCACGAGGGCCATCAGGACATTTGGGAGCTGATGGACAGCGGCAAGCTGCAGTACCTGATCTCCACTTCGTCAAAGGGCCTGTTGCCGCAGCGGGACAGCGTGCAGCTTCGGCGCAAGGCCATCGAACGCTCCATCGCGTGCCTGACGAGCCTCGATACCGCCGCGGCGCTGGTGCGCGCCCTCGCCAGCGACTACTCTGAGAAGAACATCGAGCTTCTGGACATCTCAAAGCTCCCGAGCCGCCGCAAGAAGCTGCACTTTATCAAGCTTCGGACCGGCGACAACGACTACATCTACTTCGACTGCTTCGATCAGACCATCGAAAGCCCTGAATCGCTGAGCGTGCTGCTCTCCAGCCGCCGAAAGTCCGTCGGCGGCGACGGGCTGGTTTTGATCGAGCCCAGCGACATCGCCGACGCCTCCATGCGCATGTACAACGCCGACGGCTCCCCGGGCGAGGTCAGCGGCAACGCCATGCGCTGCGTCGCGAAGTACCTCTACGAGAACGGCCGCGTCCGCAAGGAGCAGATGCGCATCTTAAGCGGCGCGGGCGTGAAGAACCTCAGGCTCTACATCCGGGACGGCGAGGTCTACTCGGTGGAGGTGGGCATGGGCCTGCCGAACTTCGCTTCCGCCGCTGTGCCGATGCGAAGCGTCACGCCCGAGGCCGCAGAGGCGGGCGAGGTCATCGACCAGCCCTATTCCATCGGCGGCGGCAGTTTCCGGATCACCTGCCTTTCGATGGGCAACCCCCACTGCGTGATCTTCGTGGACGACGTGGACGCGGTGGATGTGGCCCGCTTCGGCCCGGCGCTCGAGCGCGCGCCGATCTTCCCGCGGCGCGCCAACATCTCCTTCGCGCAGGCGCTCAGCGCGACGCTCTTGCGCGTGCGGGTGTGGGAGCGGGGCATCGGCGAAACCCGGTCCTGCGGCACCGCCGCCTGCGCGGTGGCCGCCGCCGCCGTGAAGCTGGGCTTCTCGCCGATGGACCGGGACATCCAGATCAACCTGCCGGGCGGGCAGATCATCATCCACCTGACCGAAAACGGCCTCAAGATGACCGGCGACGCACAACGGGATTTTGAAGGCGACATCGAGATCTAATGGCGTTGAAAATCCGCCATGCGGCTTTTCAACGCGAAAGAGGATCTGCGCGGGCCTGAAATTCTTCGGAATTTCGAGCGGCCCGCTGACCAGATGAATTGTTTCACCCTCCAGTGTGTGCACTGGAGGGTGAAACACGTTCCCGGCGCACAGGTCGCCGGGAACGGTTGGATCAAGTGACGGAGATTATAACGCGACCTATTCCTCAAGCGCCAGCCGCGCGGCGGGGAAGGGCGCAAGCGCGCGGGGGAGGATGCCGAGCACGTAGGCGATCAGGACGCCGTAATTGGTGACGGCCACGCCCTGCGACGCCGCCTCCTCCGCCCGGAAGGACATTTCCCGCCGGTTCAGCATGCAGCCGCCGCAGTGGACGACCAGCTTGTAGCCGGACACATCCTTCGGGAAGCACGCGCCGCTGGCCCATTCAAACTCGATGCCGCCGCCCGCGATCTGGCGGATCCAGCGGGGGATCTTCACGGTTCCAATGTCATCCGACTGGCGGTGGTGGGTGCAGCCCTCAACGATCAGCACCTTGTCGCCCGGACCGAGGCGCTCGATGCGCCTGACGCCCCGGACCATCTCAGCGAGATCTCCTTTTTGCCGCGCGAACAGGATGGAGAACGAGGTCATAGGGATCTGAGGCGGCGTGTCTGCGGACACCTTCAAAAACGCCTGCGAGTCGGTGATCACGAGGGCCGGGGGCGCGCCCAGCTTTTCCAGCGTCAGCCTGAGTTCGTGCTCCTTCGTGACGATGGCGACGGCATCCACTTCGAGGATGTCCCGGATGGTCTGCTGTTGCGGCAGAATCAGCCGCCCCTTGGGCGCGGCCTTGTCGATGGGCGTGACCAGCACCACGAAATCGCCCGGCTGGATCAGGTCGCCCACCAGCGCGGGTTCCGCGTCCTCATAGTTCGAAGCGCGGACGATCTGCTCTTTTAGTTCATTGATGCCCTGTCCGGTCAGCGCGCTGACCGCCACCGCCGTCACGCCCAGCCGCGCGCCCAGCGCGGAGAGCGCCGCGCCGTCCGACATGGCCTCGTCGGATTTGTTAAGCACCAGCAGCGCGGGGATACGGCGCTTTTTGAGCTGACCAAGGAAATTTTCCTCGAAGGCGGAAACGCCTGTAGTCGCGTCCGCCACCACCAGCGCCAGGTTGCAGCGGCGAAGTTCCTCGTAGGTCTTCTCCACGCGCTTCGCGCCCAGTTCGCCCTCGTCGTCGAGCCCCGCCGTGTCGATCAGCACCACCGGGCCGATGGGCAGAAGCTCCATCGCCTTTTTGACGGGGTCGGTAGTGGTGCCCGGCACGTCGGATGTGACCGCGATGGGCTGACCGGCAAGCGCGTTGATCAGAGACGATTTCCCCGCGTTCCGCCGCCCGAATAGCCCGATGGCGTATCGGTTGGCCGTCGGGGTCTGGTTCATGTCCATCCGCGTTCCTCCTTTCCGCTGCTGGGAGCAGTCAGCCTTTGGGGCCTGAGCAGCGCGTCCAGCGCCTTTTCGTCCATCAGGCCCTTTTCCAGCACGACTTCCCGAACCGTCCGACCGGTCCTGCGGCACTCCGAGGCCACCTCGGAAGCCCGGTCGTAGCCGATGGAGCCGGTCAGCGCCACGGCCAGCGTATAGCCCGATTCCAGGTTCCGGCGGCAGGCGTCCCGGTCAGCCTCGATCCCGTGCACGCAGCGCTCGATGAAAAGGCCCAGCACCCGCTCGGTCATGTCCAGCATTTCAAACAGGTTCCGCGCGATCAGCGGCAGGAAGGCGTTCAGCTCCAACTGGCCGGACTGCGCCGCCAGCGTCACCGCAAGGTCGTTCGCCATCACCTGAAACGCCACCTGATTGACCGCCTCGCAGATCACCGGGTTCACCTTGCCCGGCATGATCGAGGAGCCCGCCTGCACAGCGGGCAGCAAGATTTCGCCGATGCTGCCTCGCGGGCCGGAGGCGAGCAGCCTCATGTCGCTCGCGATCTTGGAGAGGCTGACCGCCGCCGCCTTCAGAAGCCCGGAGACCTCCACGAACACATCCGCGTTTTGCGTGGCGTCCGTCATGTACTCCGCCCGCGCGAGGCCCAGCCCCGTCAGCGAGCGCAATTTTTCGATCATCCCGAAAACATAGGCGCGCGGGGCATTCGCGCAGGTGCCCACCGCCGTGCCGCCGATCGGCACCTGCCTTAGCCGCTCCTCCGCCTTGTACAGCCGCCAGCGGTCGCGGGCCACTGCCTGCGCCCACGCGCCGAACTCCTGGCCCAGCGTCACAGGCACCGCGTCCTGAAGCTGCGTTCGGCCCACCTTCAGCACGTCGGAAAAAGCTTCTTCCTTCTCCTGCAACGCGGTCTGGAGCTGCGCCAGCCTCTCCGAGACGGGTTTTAAGAGCCGGATCGCCGCGATGCGTACCGCGGTGGGGAAGACGTCGTTCGTCGACTGGTGCAGGTTCACGTGGTCCAGTGGATGGATGAGCGTGTAGCCGCCCTTCTGCCCGCCCATCAGTTCGATGGCGCGGTTGGCCAGCACTTCGTTCACATTCATGTTGGCCGAGGTGCCCGCGCCGCCCTGCATTTCGTCCACGGGGAACTGGCCCAAGAGCGCGCCGCCCAGCACCTCATCCGCGGCGCGGACGATGGCGTCCGCAATTTTTGGGTCCAACGCGCCGATCTCTCGGTTTGTGAGGGCCGCGGCTTTCTTGACCTCCGCCAGCGCGCGGACGAGCGCGGGATGAATGGGCCTTCGGGCGATCGGAAAGTTTTCCAGTGCCCGCGCCGTATGTACGCCGTAGTAGGCGTCGTCCGGGACGGGGTGCGCCCCCAGCATGTCGCGCTCTATCCGCATGCGAGCGCCTCCTTCAGCACGGTCTCGGGGTGATCGCCTCGGGAGAAGTCCGGTTCAAACCCCGCCGATTGGATGCGCCGGGTCAGGCAGGCGAGGCACTCCGCGGCCTCCTCGCCGGTGCAGATCTTGTTGTCGTAGAGCGCGTAGTCCTTTCGGTGCGCGACCGGAGAGAGGTTGGGCATCACCACGTTGGCCCCGGCCTTCAGCCCTTTTTCGCGGCCCAGCCGGTCCACCGTGCCCAGCGCGGTGGTTGCGGGCAGCAGCACCTTCGGCAGCATCAGCCGGACCAGCGACAAAAGCACCAGCGTCCGGTCCGGCGAAGGGGTGGGGTAATCGCGGAAGCGCGTGTCCTTCTGCGGGATGAACGGGCCGATGCCCACCATGTGGGGCTGCAGATCCCTGAGGAACAGGAAATCCTCCGCCAGGGTCTCGAAGGTCTGGTAGGGGGATTCCACCATGAAGCCCGCGCCCACCTGAAAGCCGATCTCCTTCAGGTCATAGAGGCAGCGCTTGCGGTTTGAAAGGCTCAGCTCCGCGGGATGGAGTTTTCCGTAATGCGCCTCGTCCGCCGTCTCGTGCCGGAGGAGGTACCGGTCCGCGCCCGCCTCGTACAGCCTTTGGAAGGATTCGCGGCTCCGCTCGCCCAGCGAAAGCGTGATCGCCGAGTCCGGGAAGGCGGCCTTGATGGCGGACACGACGCGGCACATCACCGCATCGGTGAAATGCGGGTCCTCGCCGCCCTGCAACACAAACGTGCGAAAGCCCAGCGCGTGACCCATCCGGCAGCAGTCCAGGATTTCCTCTTCCGTCAGGCGGTAGCGGACGGCGCTTTTATTGCTGCGGCACAGCCCGCAGTAGTAGCAGTCGTTTTTGCAGTAGCTGGAGAACTCGATCAGCCCGCGGAAGAAGACCTTCTTTCCATAGTGCTGTTCGCGTGCCTCGGCAGCCATCCGGCGCACCGCCTCCAGTTCCTCCGGCGACGCGCTTTCCAGAAGGTATTTAAGCGCGGCGGAGAGTTCGTCCTTAGAGGCGGCGTTCAGCCAGATGGAGAATTCCTTCCAGTTATCAGGAAAATGCATGGCGTATCTCCTACAGCCTCAGATCGCGCTCTCCGGCCTCGATCCGGTCCAGCGTTTTGACGATCGTGTCGTACACGGGTTCACCGCGGAAGGCCTCCACGCGGCGCTTGAGGGTCGCCTCACCCTTTTGGCGCGCCTCATCCGTTGCGTAGTCCATCAGGTACTCCTTCAGCGTGAACAGCGCGTTCGGCACGCAGAAGTTATGCACGAACTTCGATTTCGCGACCTTCATGAAGTGATCGCCCGTGCGCCCGGCGCGGTAGCAGGCGGTGCAGAAGGAAGGGACGAAGCCCATGTCGCAGACTTCCTGCACCAGTTCGTCCAGCGGGCGGTCGTCGCCGATGGTGAACTGCTCCTGATCCGGCAGCGCGTTTGCGCGCAGGGACTGGGCGTAGGCGCCCACGCCGATGCGCGTGCCACCGTCGATCTGCGAGACGCCAAAGGGGATGACCTCCCGCCGGATGCGATCCGGCTCCCGCGCGGTGCAGATAAGGCCGGTGTAGGGCACGGACAGCCTGAGCACTGCCACCAGCTTTTTGAAGTCCTCGTCGGACACGGCGTACTCCGGGTGATCGGAGTAGGGCGTGCCGGTGGCGGGGGTGATGCGAGGGAAGGAGATGGTGTGGGGGCCGACGCCGCCGAAGGTCTCCTCCAGGTGGATCGTGTGGTAGAGAAGCCCCATCACCTCAAAGCGCCAGTCGTAGAGGCCGAAGAGTACGCCCAGCCCGACGTCGTCCACGCCCGCCTCCTGCGCCCGGTCCATCGCGTACAGCCGCCAGCGGTAGTGGCCCTTGACGGTGCCCTGCGGGTGGACGCGGCGGTAGGTCTCGTGGTGGTAGGTCTCCTGGAATACCTGGAAGGTGCCGATGCCAACCGCCTTCAGCCGTTTCAGTTCCTCCACGGTCAGCGGCGCGCTGTTGATGTTGGCGCGGCGGATCTCGCCGTGCTCGCTCTTGACGGAGTAGACCTTCTCGATGGAAGCGCACATGAAGTCGATGTCGGTGGCGGGGGATTCGCCGTAGACCAGCACGGTGCGCTTCTGGCCTTCCTCGATCATGATCTTGACTTCCTCGGCGATTTCGTCCATGGTGAGGGTCTTGCGGTGGATGGCCTTGTTCTCGGCGCGGAAGCCGCAGTAGACGCAGTTGTTGGCGCACTCGTCGGAGATGTAGAGCGGCGCGAAGAACACGATGCGGTCGCCGTAGACCTCTTCTTTCAGCCGGTGGGCCAGCGCGAACATTTCGCGGATGGTCTCCTCATCCTTGTTTTGCAAAAGGATCGCCGTCTCCTCCGGCTCGAGGCGCACGCAGTTCTCCGCCTTTTTCAAGACGCGCCGCACGTCCTCCCGGGACGGGTTTTCCCACTTGTTCAGCTGCGCCCAGATCTTCTCATCGTCGATGAAGTCGCGCTCCATCCCGTCGTAACGCTCAAACTCCGCCTTGTACTTGTCATGGAACCCCACGCTCATGCGCCTCCTTGATTCGGATTGGTCTTCGCGATCATGGACTTCACACTGGCGCCGGAAACCCTGCCCAACTTCCCGGTCAGCGCGCTGATGTCGTCGTTCGATCCGTCCACGATCAGCGCGATCACCGACACGCCCCGCTCCCGGTGGGGCAGGCCCATCCTGCCCACGATCAGCTCCGCGTGGTCGTGCAGCACCTGGTTGACCTTCTCAACGCAGCTTGCGTCCTCCACCACGATGCCCACGATGCCCAGCCGCTTCTCCATGACCATCCTCCTCCTTCGAGTGCAACAAACGAAAACTCCCTTTCCAAAACGGAAAGGGAGCAAGACGGCAATATAAAAAACACACATGCCGGATGCATGCCTTCCCGCTCGGAATTCCTTGCGGTCGGGTTCCTTCTTGGCCCTGTGCCTCCGGGAAAAATCGCGAAGGCTCATTGCGCTTTCAATTTTCGACCTCAGTATAGCTTGCGCGCGCGTCGTTGTCAAGCCCGACAACCGTTACATTTTGCGTGAGGCTTTCCTGGCTTTTCCTTTTTCTTGCGAACGCTTTTCGGCCATGTTATAATGTACAGTGGATTGTTATAGCGAGGTGGGAGCATGGACAAAATCCGGACGACCGTCCGCATCGCGGGCAAGGATTACGCCATGACCAGCTACGACAGCGAAGCCCACGTGCAGCGGGTGGCCCATTATGTCGACCGCAAGATGACCGAACTGGGGCTGGCGATGCGGCTGCCTTCGGCGCAGCTTGCTGTTTTGACGGCGCTCAACGTGACCGACGACATGATCAAGGCCCACGATGAGAACAACCGCCTGCGCCGGGAGATCGGGCAGTTGCGCGAGGAAAACGCGGCGCTTCGGGAAAAACTCGAAAAGCTGTCGAACGGCTGAACTGGAAGAGGAATGTAGATGACGGAAAACCCGGCGCGCGGGGCGATGGAGCTGCTCGCCCCCGCGGGCGACATGGACGCGCTGATGGCGGCGATTTTGGCCGGCGCGGACGCGGTGTACCTGGGGGGAAAGGCGCTTTCCGCCCGGAAAAACGCGGGCAATTTTGACGCGGAGGGCCTTCTGCGCGCGGCGGAAACCTGCCATGAGCGGGGCCGCCGCGCCTATGTGACGGTCAATACGCTGATCCGGGACGAGGAATTCCCGCTGCTTGAGGAACTGGCAGGCCAGATGGCGAGGGCCGGGGTGGATGCGGCCATTGTGCAAGATTTCGGCGTGGCGGCAGCGCTTGCCGCGATGCTGCCGGGCCTTGAGCTGCACGCGTCGACGCAGATGGCGGTGCACAACCGCCAGGGCGTGGATTTTTTAAGGGCGAACGGATTCTCGCGGGTGGTGTTGGCCCGCGAGATGGCCTTTTCGGAGATTAAGGACTGCGCGGGGCGCGGCGTTCAACTTGAAGTATTTGTGCACGGCGCGCTGTGCGTCAGTTGCTCGGGCCAGTGCCTCATGTCCAGCCTCATCGGCGGGCGCAGCGGCAACCGCGGGCTATGCGCGCAGCCCTGCCGCCTGAACTACCAATTGGAAGGGCCTATCGCGCGGGCTGAGGGTGCGCTGCTGTCAACGCGGGACCTGAACCTGCTAAACAACCTTCAGCGCCTGAAGGAAGCCGGAGCGGGCAGCCTGAAGATCGAGGGGCGGCTCAAGGGGCCGGAATACGTGGGGCAGGTGACCGCCGCTTACCGCCGCGCGCTGGACGCGCTGGAAGCGGGCGAAGCGCCGGAGCCGGACGCGCTGAGGCACGTGTTCAACCGCGGGTACACCGCCGGGTACGGGCCGGGTTTGACGGACCGGGCGCTGATGGAGGACCAGAGCGAGAAGCACGTGGACGGGACTGGCGGGAATCCGGTTGTCCCGAGGCCTGTTCTTGTGGACGCGTTTTTGACGGTGGAGACCGGCGGGCCACTGTTGTTATGGGTCACTGACGGCGAGGACGAGGTGTTATCTTCCGGTGGCGTCGTTCAGGCCGCTCGGACCCGACCGTCAGACGCCGAACGGTTGCGCGGGCAGATTCAAAAGACCGGAGGCACGCCCTATGAAATGCGAAAAGTCGCTGTTTCGCTGAGCCCAGACGCGTTTGTATCCGTGTCGCAGGCCAACGACATCCGCCGCTGGGCGCTGGAGGCACTGGGAGAAGCGCGCATTCAGCGCAGGCGCGGCTGCGAGCCGGACGCGCTGCCGCTGCCGGAGTTTAAGCCAATCCCGACCAGGGTAAATAAAACGCTCCTCTCGGTACAGTCGCGGGACGCTCATGTGCTGGAACAGGCCCGCGGCTGGGGTGCGGACGAGCTGGTCTTCGAGCCGTCGGATATCACCGAAGAGGGCCTGACCCGCGCGCCGTCCGTGCCGTTCGCATTGGCGCTGCCGCCGACGCTGAACGGGGACGACCTCGCGCGGCTGCACCGTTGGGCGAACGAAAACGGGAACGTCGAGGCGGTGCTCCTTTCCAACCCGGCGCATCTGGCGCTCTCCTGGCGCTGCCCGGTGCGGCTGGACGCGGCGATGAACCTGATGAACAGCCGCGCCGCCGCTTACTTCAACCTTCCGTATGCGCCATCGGTGGAGCTGACTTCGTTGGACATCGGGCGCATGGGCGGCGAGAAGGAGATCATTGTCTACGGGCGTCTGCCGCTGATGCGACTTCGGCACTGCCCGGTGCGCGCGCGGCTGGGCGGACGGCACGAAACCTGCCACCTGTGCGACGAGCGGCCGGGCGAAGGACTGGAAGCCCACACGCTCACCGACCGCAAGGGTGCGCGCTTTCCGCTGCGGAGGCTCAAAACAGCTTCCGGCTGCATCGTGGAACTGGACAACTGCGTGCCGCTCTTCCTGCTCCGGAACGCGGGCAGGATTCCGGGCGCGGCCCGGTGGCGCATCCGGCTGATGGCGGAGGACGAAGCGCCCGAAACCGTTGTGCGGCTGCACCGCGCGGCGCTGGACGGCGCGGACGTCAAGGCGCAGCCCGGCTGGGGCCTGATGGACGCGGTCCCGACCACCACCGGCCACTATTTCCGGGGCGTGGAATGATTGCGTGGGTATGAAGCCCGCCAAACCTTATCCCGCCCATGTTCACAAATTCTAAGGAGTGGAATGGCCTTTATGCGAGAGAGAAACCTTCGGGTTCTCGAGTTTACCAAAATCCGCGACCAGCTCGCGGCGCTCTGCCTTTCGGAACCCGGCAAGGAGCGTGCGCAGGCGCTGGTACCCTCGGGCGACGAAAAAATGGTGCGCCTGTGGCAGAACCAGACCTCGGAAGCCGGGACCGTCATGGCCTATATCGGCGGCTCGCCGATGCAGTATTTCAACGACGTGAGCGGCTTTCTCAAGATCGCCGCGGCGGGCGGCACGCTGTCGATGCGGGCGCTCCTCGACGTGGCCGAAACGCTCAAGGCTTCGCGCATGGTGCGCACTGCCATTGTCACCGATCGGGAGAACACGCCGCTCATCACCCAATTTGCCTCGCACCTCAACACCCACCGGGAGCTTGAGGAGACCATCTTCAACGCCATCCTGTCGGAGGACGAGGTCGCCGACCGCGCCAGCCCGGAACTCTACGACATCCGGCGGCACTTGCGCCTGCTCGCCGACCGCATGCGGGAGAAGTTGAACGCGTTCCTTCGAGGCGATCACGCGAAGTACCTTCAGGACGCCATCATCACCCAGCGGAACGGTCGCTACGTGCTGCCTGTCAAGGCGGAGTGCCGCGCCAACGTGCCCGGCCTGATCCACGACCAGTCGGCCAGCGGCGCGACGCTCTTCATCGAGCCCATGGCGGTGGTGGAGGCGGGCAACGATTTAAAGCAGTGGGCCGCAAAGGAAGAGAAGGAAATTGAGCGCATCCTGGCCGCACTGTCCGCGGAGGTTGCGCCGGACGCGGCTTTCCTCGCAAACAACCTGAACATATTGGCGGAGCTGGACATGATCTTCGCCAAGGCCATCCTGGGCCGCCAGATGCGCGCGGTGGAGCCGAAGCTGAACGCCGAAGGCCGCATCAACATCGTATCCGGCAGGCACCCTCTGATCGACCCGCAGAAGGTGGTGCCCATCAGCCTCTGGATGGGCGGCGAGTTCACCACCCTCATCATCACCGGCCCCAACACCGGCGGCAAGACGGTCACCATGAAGACGGTGGGCCTGATGACGCTGATGGCGCAGGCGGGCCTCGCCGTTCCCGCGAACCTGGGCACAGAACTGGCGGTCTTTGACGAGGTGTTCGCCGACATCGGCGACGAGCAGTCTATCGAGCAGTCGCTGTCCACCTTCTCGTCGCACATGACCAACATCGTGGAGATTTTGAAAAACGTCACGCCCCACTCGCTGGCGCTCTTTGACGAGCTGGGCGCGGGCACCGACCCCACGGAAGGCGCGGCGCTGGCGATGGCGATCCTGGAGCATTTGCTCAAAATGAGAACGGCTACGCTCGCCACCACCCACTACTCCGAACTGAAGGCGTTTGCGCTGTCCACCAGGGGCGTTGAGAACGCTTCGGTGGAATTCAACGTGGAGACGCTCAGGCCCACCTACCGCCTCTCCATCGGGGTGCCCGGAAAGTCCAACGCCTTTGAGATTTCCCGCAAGCTCGGCCTGCCCGAACCGCTCATCGAGAGCGCGGGCGAGCGGCTAAGCAAGGAGCAAATCCGCTTCGAGGACGTGATCGCGAACGCCGAGTACCACCGGCAGATCGCCGAGAAGGAGCGCAAGCTGGCTGAGCAGGCGCACATCGAAACCCAGGCGCTTCGCGACGAGACCGAGAAGATGCGCAGGGAACTGGAGGCGCAGCGCGAAAACGCCATGCGCAAGGCCAAGGAGGACGCCCGGAAGGTGCTCGTCAAGGCGCAGCGCGAGGCGGAAACGATCATCTCCGAGCTCAAGCGCAGCCGCAAGAACGAGGGCGCGCCGCTTCGAGAACACGAACTGCACGAGATGCGCGCGAGGCTCCAGAATGGCATCGACGAAAACGGCGAGCGCATTGCGGAGTTGCCGGAGATGAATGTCGCGCCCAAGGACCTGAAGCCCGGCGAAAACGTGGAGATCATAAGGACCGGCACCCGCGCCGTCGTGGTCACCCCGCCCGACGACAAGGGCGAGGCGCTGGTGCAGGCAGGCGTTATGAAGCTGAAGGTCGCGGCCAGCGGCCTGAAGCGCGTGAAGGAAGCGAAGAAGGAGCGATCGGTCAACACCGTTTCGGTCGCGCAGCGGCCGGTGTCGATGGAGTGCGACCTGCGCGGCATGACGCTCGACGAGGCGCTCTTGGCGGTGGACATGTTCCTCGACGGCGCGCAGCTTCAACACCTGAAAAACGTGTCCATCATCCACGGCAAGGGCACGGGCGTACTGCGCAGCGGCGTACAGTCGTACCTCAAGCAGCACCCGATGGTCAAGGAATATCGCCTGGGCCGCTACGGCGAGGGCGAGGACGGCGTGACGGTGGTCACGCTCAAGTAATGCCAATTCCAAACATTCTTTCGTTGTCGCAGCGGATCTTTTCGCGCAGGCAAGGTTGGTTTCCCTTTGGAAGGTTGGTTTCCCAAAGGGAAACCAAGTCGCTCCGGGAGCGACCTCAACATTCCAACGAGTTGGAATGTTGAGCCTAGAAACCAAGTCGCTTCGCGACCGCGCGATTCAAATGGATTTGAATCGCACGCCACCGTGTCGCTCTCCGCTCAACGTAGCGCTGCTACGCCTCGCTCCGGCTTCTTGTCCTGCATCGAAAATCTCTCGCTGCTTTGGACGAAACAATATTTTGCATTGGCATAAGGAGAAGCCATATGAACAAGACCAAGATCCTGCTGGTCGACGACGACCCCAACATCCGCCAGCTGGTGAGCCTGTACCTGACGCGGGAGGGCTTTGAGGTTGAGGAGGCGCAGCGCGGCGACGAAGCCCTGAAGCAGTTCAAGGCCGCCGCGCCCAGCTTGATCCTCCTGGACATCATGCTGCCTGGCATCGACGGCTGGCAGGTTTGCCGCGAGGTGCGCAAGGTCTCGAACATCCCCATCATCATGCTGACGGCGAAGGACGAGACCTTTGACAAGGTGCTGGGCCTCGAGCTGGGCGCGGACGACTATCTCTCAAAGCCCTTTGAGCCCAAGGAGCTGGTGGCCCGGATCAAGGCGGTCATCCGCCGCTACCAGGGCGCGGAAGCGCCCGACAAGGAGCTGGTATTCCCGGGGCTTTCCATCAACAAGAGCCACTACACCGTCTCCTACATGGGCCGCCCGGTGGAGATGCCGCCCAAGGAGCTGGAGCTGCTCTATTTCTTGGCCAGCCACCCCGGCGCGGTGTTCACGCGGGAGCAGCTTTTGGAGCAGGTGTGGGGCTACGATTTCTTCGGCGACTCGCGCACGGTGGACGTGCACGTAAAAAGGCTCCGCGAAAAGCTGGACGGCACGGAATTGGGCTGGAATCTCAAGACGGTCTGGGGCGTCGGCTACAAGTTTGAGGTTAAGTAGATGAAATCAAGGCTCTTCTGGCGCATGTTCGGCGCGTTCCTGGCGGCGCTGATGCTGACGGTGGTGCTGCTCTCGCTCCTCATGGTGGTGATGGTGCGGGAGGAGCGGCAGAGCCAGTTGGAGGACGAGGTGCGCATGCAGGCCAAGGATGTGGCGCAGCTTCTGACCCAGCGGGACAGCCTCGACATCCGCCGCAACGATGCGTCCATCGTCAACGCGCTCAACTGGAAGATCACCGAGATCAGCGAGAACTATAACGCCAGCGTGTGGCTGGTCACCAGTAGCGGCGCGACGCTCATCCTCGGGCGGCAGGAGTATACCAGCGAACAGCTCAACGATGCTTCCGTGCTGGAGCAGGTGTACAAGGTGCTGTCCGGCGAGGAGATCCGCGTGCAGGGCCTGATCCCGGAGCTGGGCAACCAGATCGTGACCATCGGTGTGCCATGGACCTACAAGGGCCAGCGGGTGGTGGGCGCGGTGCTTCTGCACATCTCCACCCTGTCGCTGTCGGTGGACTACAGCGACATGGTGCGAAACGCGCTGATCGCGGCGGCGGTGGCGCTGGTGGTGGGCGCGGCGCTGGCGTACTTCATCTCAAGGCGGCAGTCCGAACCGCTTCGGAAGATCAACCGGGCGGTCACGCGCTTCGCGGCGGGCAGCCTGGACGAGCGCGTGGACATTCAGGGCGACGAGGAACTGACGCAGCTGGGCGCGTCGCTCAACCAGATGGCGGAGGACCTCAAAAATCTGGAGGATTCGCGCAGAATCTTCGTGGCGAGCGTCTCGCACGAGCTGAAGTCGCCGCTCACCTGCATCAGCGGGTACGTGGCCGGCATGCTGGACGGCACGATCCCGGAGGAGGAGCGGGGCAGGTACCTGCAAGTGGTGCTGGACGAGTCCGCACGGCTCACAAAGCTCGTCAACGACCTGCTGGAGCTTTCCAAGTTCGAGTCCGGCAAGTTCCCGCTTACGAAAAGCGCCTTTGACATCAACGAGCTATTGCGCCTGGAGCTTCTCAAATTCGAGCAGCGCATCGACGACAAGCGCCTGGAGGTGGACGTGGACTTTCGCGAGGAGCCGTGCCGCGTCATGGCCGACGCCGACCGCATCCGCCAGGTGGCCGTCAACCTCATCGACAACGCCGTCAAGTTTGCGCCCGAGGGCGCAAAGATCTCACTGACCACCGCCGTGGCGGGCGACGCCTGCTACGTCAGCGTGTTTAATGAGGGCCCGCCGATCGAAAAGGAGGACATCCCGTTCCTGTTCGACCGGTTTTACAAGGCGGACAAGGCGCATACTTCGGGTATGGGCACCGGGCTGGGTCTTTCGATCGTAAAAAAGATCCTGGATCAGCACGGCCAGACCATCAAAGTTTCAACGGGGGCCGCCGGCACGACGCTTACGTTCACTATGGAGCGGGCGAAGGCGGAGATTGGGGAGGGGAAGGCATGATGAGGCGCATCACGGGGCGGGAACTCAGGCGGTACACGGCGTTTCTGATGGCGCTGCTGCTTTCGGCACTGGCGGGCGGGCTGGTGGCCCAGGCGTCCTCCGCCGGGACGCCCTATTCGGTGATCTATTCCTCGGACAACCCGATCCCGGAGATCGCCCGAAACGTGCGCCCGGCGGTCGTGCAGGTGATCAACGTCCTGCAGAGCTGGAGCCCTCAGGACGGCTCCAATTCCCAGGACCAGGCCTACGGCTCCGGCGTCTACTTTGACGAAGCGGGCTACATCGTCACCAACTACCATGTGGTGGACGGTGCGGACCTCCTCGACATCAAGCTTCTCGGCGGAGAGCGCATCCCGGCGAAGCTGGTGGGCTACGACGACGGCACCGACATCGCGGTCCTGAAAATCGACCAGAAGATCGACGCCAGGCCTGTGCCCTTCGGCGACTCGGACCAGTTGGTAATCGGCGAGCTCGCCATCGCCATCGGAAACCCGGGCGCGACCGACAGCGTGCTCTTCGGCACCGTCACCGCCGGCATCATCTCCGCGCTCAACCGGGCGGACGTGGACGCGGGCAATTTCACCCGGAGCATCTCCGTCATCCAGACCGACGCGGCCATCAATACCGGAAACAGCGGCGGCGCGCTGCTGAACGCCAAGGGCGAACTGATCGGCATTCCGACGCTCAAGATCATGTACGATTCCACCACGGTGTTCGAGGGGCTGGGCTTCGCGGTCCCGATCAATACGGTGAAGCCCTTGATCCAGCAGATCATCGCCACCGGCCACGTGGTGCGCCCCCGTCTGGGCGTGACCGTGCAGGACTTTGACGGCCCGGACGAACCGCTGCCCAAGTTCCCGCCCGCGGGCGTGCAGGTGATGAACGTGGAGCCCGACAGCCCGGCCGACCGCGCGGGCGTGAAGGCCTATGACATCGTCTTGACCATCAATGGCCTTCGCGTCAAGACCATCAACGAGCTGACCGGCGAGATCGACCGCCATCAGGCGGGAGAGACGATGACGCTTGAGGTCTACCGAGCCTACGATCCGAACACCGGGGAGATGACAAAAAAGGCGGAGACGCTGACGCTCACGGTTCTGCTGGAACTGCTCGACTGACATACATTCCTCGAGATTCCCATATACAAAACGAGGGCCTGATGCAGGCCCGGGAAGCGGGAGGTCACTATGAAGGTTCTTCTGATCAACGGGAGCCCCAATGCGGACGGCTGTACCTACACCGCGCTGAAGGAAGTGGCCGGCGAACTGGAAAGGGAAGGGATCGAGACCGAAGTTTTTCAGATCGGGCGGCAGCCGGTGCGCGGCTGCATTGACTGCGGTGGCTGCCGGAACAACCGCTGCGCGTTTGACGACATCGCAAACCAGGTGCTGGCGAAATTCGAAAGCTGCGACGCGCTGGTGATCGGCTCGCCCGTCTATTACGCCTCGCCGAATGGAAGCCTGCTGGCGCTCCTCGACCGCATGTTCTTCGCCGGGACCGCGATCATGCGCCTGAAACCCGCCGCCTGCATCGTATCCGCCCGCCGCGCGGGCACCACTGCGGCGCTGGAGGTACTCAACAAGTACCCGACCATCGCGCAGATGCCGCTGGTGTCGTCGAGCTATTGGAACATGGTGCACGGCAACGAGCCCGCCGAGGTCCAAAAGGACGAGGAAGGGCTTAAGACCATGCGTGTGTTGGGCAAGAACATGGCGTACCTTCTGAAGTGCATCGAGGCGGGGAAGCAGGCGGGTGTCACGCTGCCTGCGCCGGAAGCGCCGAAGGTCACCAACTTCATCCGATGAGTGCGTATGTCGTCGGGCTGGGCGTAAGGCTCTTTTCGCCCGAGGGGGAGAAGTGCTTCGGCCCCGGCATCGCGGAGCTTTTAGAGCGCATTCTGCGGGAGGGCTCGCTCAGGAAGGCCGCGGGCGAGATGGGCATGGCCTATTCCCGCGCCTGGCACGTGGTAAACGAGTGCGAGAGGGTGCTGGGGTTTGAAATCATCGCCCGCTCGGTCGGCGGGCGCGCGGGCGGCGGCTCGCGGCTGACCGAGAAGGGGGCGGCGCTGCTCCGGGACTACCGAAGGCTCGAGGCCGATGTCAAAGACCACGCCCAGAAAGCGGCGGAGGCGCTGTTCCAGGATCGGTAGCGCTCCCCCGAATGCTGAACGTTGCCACAGCATCTATAATCTTTAAGCTGCAGGGCAGGCAGTTCTGCTTCTAGTACTTTTTTGTTTCATCGCATGGCCTCCAAGACTTCAATCAGCTGCCGCCAATCGTGAATATGTAGATGCTCGCAAGAAGGTGTCACGCCTTTGTTTTGTATGCGCCAAGAGTTTTCTATTTCTTCGTTCTCATACCATACGGGAAATATCCCGACGGCCGCAGAGCCTTCGACATCCGCCATGATGTTGTCGCCACAAAACCACACATCCGCTGCATGCAATCCCGCCTTTTTCAGCGCCAGCTCAAACAATAAAGGATTTGGTTTGCGAAACATGTACTCGCTTGAAGCCAGGATATACTCAAATCTGTTTTGAGGAAGCAGCCGGTTAATGCGTTCGGTCAATGCCGCACCTGACCAGCCAATATTGCTGATAACGCCACTGCGAATACCGTTTGCATTGATGTAATCAAGCATTTTATCCACATTCGGCATGAGCGCGCCGGTGGATACGTTTCCCCAAAGTATCCTTTCCGCTTCAGATAGAGGGATGGAAAATTCGATTTCAAGATACTCGTACAGGAACCTTTGAAACTGCCTGTCATGAAGCTCATATCCAAGATCGCGAACAGCGCAGATCTTCTTGAATAGCTCTTGTGAAAAATCGTTGACTTCCTTCGGGGTCAAGCCGTTCTTATTGCTCTTTATATACTGAAACAACGCTTCCACTCCGCGCAGAAAATCAAACCCCGGCTCATGGAGTAACGTATTCCCATAGTCAAATAGAATCATCTTTGGTTTATTCATGCGGACACCGCCCTTCCGTGAAGATTATACCGTACTCAAGGCCGAACGACAACGAAAAGCTCGGGAATCGGCAAATATCAACGCTGTGCCGTGTTTCTCGCGCAAATCCGGTTATTCGCACCACGTACCGCAGAAAATGGGCGAATGAGACCTGTTTTGGTTTGTGATCAGATGTTCCCAAGATACACGTGCTTCAGGTGCGATTTGGCCACATCCGCCAGCCTGTGGAGGGTATCCGGTGGCGTCGGCTCGCCTTCAAAACGGTAGCGGGGAAAGCAGCGGGAGAGGTGCAGCGGGATGTCGCCAAGCCCCGCGAGCCATTCGGCGAGCGCATCGATCTCCTCTATGCGGTCGTTCCGGCCCGGCACCACCAGCGTGGTCACCTCCACGTGGCAGGTTCCGGCCAGCCGCGCGATGAACCGCTTGACCGTTTCCAGATCGCCGCCCGCCCAGTCGTAGTAGCTTTGCGTAAAGCCCTTCAAATCCACGTTGGCCGCGTCGATCAGCGGGATCAGCCCCTCCATCGGCTCAAGGCAGAAGCAGCCGTTGGTGACCAGCACGTTTTTCATGCTGCGCGCGCGGATTTCCGCGGCGCAGTCCCGGACAAATTCATGGCCCACCAACGGCTCGTTGTAGGTGTACGCCAGGCCGATGTTGCCCCTCGCCTTCAGGGATGCCGCAAGGTCCGCAAGCTCCGCCGGGCTCGCCTTCCGCCCGTCCCCATGGGAAGTCATCGCGATCTCGTGGTTCTGGCAGAAGGGGCAGCGCAGGTTGCAGCCGAAGCTGCCCACCGACAGCACCATGCCGCCCGGGTGGAACCGTTTGAGCGGCTTTTTTTCGACGGGGTCCAGCGAGATGGAGGTGATGTCGCCGTAGTTCAGGCAATCCGCTCCGCCCACGCCGCCCCGGGCGCGGCAAAGCCCGATACCGCCCTCGGCGAGGTTGCAGTGGTGCGGACATACCGGGCAGGGCTTTCGCTCACGCGCGCCGTCCGCGCGCGCCTCGGTTTCCTCCGTGCCCTTCGCCGGAATCTGAACAGGGGTTGCCTGCGCAACGGCCGGGTTCAACGTCGGGGTCAAAACGGGCGTCATTTGTAGCGCACCACCTCAAAGCGCTGAAGCGTCACCGGCTCCGCTTCGCCGATGCCCGCCTTGCGCCGCGCGATGGACACCTGTTGCTCCACGGTGTCCACGCCTTCCAGCATGGGGAGGAGCAGGCCCCGCCGCCGACCGCCTGTCACGATCACGCCGTACTTCTGGGGGTCGAGATCGCCGAGTTCCGCCGGTTCCGGCTCGCCCAGCACGTCCACGCTGTAGGTCAGCTCGTCCAGTTCCCCTTCCGCTACCGGGTCGAAGCGAGGGTCCTCGCGTCCGGCGGAGATCGCGTTTCGCAGCACTTCCTCGGCGATGGAGTTTGTCACCGGCTGGATGGTGCCGATGCAGCCACGGAGTTGGCCGTACTTCTTCAGCGAGACGAATGTGCCCGCGCGCTGCAGCAGCATCCAGTCAGGCAGGCCCTCCGGCAGCGCCGCGCGCTTCCCGGTGCGCACGACGGTTTCCAGCGACAGCCGCGCCAGTTGAACGATCGGGCTTTCGCCTGCCTTGATCCCCGAAAGCCGTGCGTTTTCGGCCTGGAGGTAGGCTTCCCCTAATCTGCGGCCCTCGTCCGGACCTGTCGGCTCAAAGGATGCCACCGAATAGCCGACGCCGAACGGCCCTTCGTAGGACAGTAGCTTCGCGCGCAGCGCCAGTGCGTCCAGCGCGCCCGCCATGATCTGGAAGCTGCCGGTGCCGCAGGCGGCGGCCGCCTCGTTCAGTTCCGGCGGGATCGAGAGGATGTCCAGGAAGTCGGCCTCCGCCATCGCGCGGGTGATCCGTTCGTCGTATACCGGGCCTTCCGGGGCGTAGCCGTAGGGGCCGTCCGCGGTCAGCTTGTGGGACAGGTCGCCGCTGGCGAGGAGCACCGCCTTCCGCCCGAGCGCGTCCACCGCCCGGGCGATGGCCTGGCCCAGCCGGTAGTGGTGCATCGGCGAAAGCCCGGAGAGGCCGATTCTCACGATCCTGGCCTCCGGGCAACCCGAGCGCAGCATCTTCAGCGGCACAAAGGTGCCGTGGTCGAGCGATTTCTCGCGCTCGCCTTTTGTCCCGGCCGGGACGCCCGCACTCGTCGCCTCATCCCCGACGGCCTTCGCGAGCTTCGGATCGTAGTCGACCGACAGCTTCACCTCCGGCGCGCCGAAGCGCGCCATGTCGCCGGACGCGCCCGCGCCGGGGGAGATGTGAAAATAGTCCGCGTAGGCGGTGGCGTGGGGCGAGAGCACCACGACCACCTCCGGGTTCAGCGCGCGAATGCGCTCCGCGGTGGCTTCGAACGCCCGGATGGTGGCGGAAATGTCCGCTTCCCGGCCACGCCCCACCTCCGGCAGGATTACCGGCGGGTGCGGCAGGATGAACGCGCCCAGGATCGGCATGGGGTCCTCCTTTCGATAAGTACGGGCTTGCGCGGATTTGCGCAAGCCCTCTTTTCAAGTAATTTCTATCTGAATCCCCTTGAGTACCTTGATGGCCGCTTCGTGCAGGGACGGGTCGAAGCTGGCGGTCAGCCTGCCGTCGACGATTACCTTGGCCTCAGGATACCGACTCTTGAGCAGCACGGCGTTCGACAGCACGCAGATGTTGGATACCAGCCCCACCAGCTCCACCGACTCCACTTCGGCCGGGTCGGGCAACTGCAATAGCTGCTCCGGGGACATGCCGAAGGAAGTCTTGTCGATCACGGTAGCGTGGACCTCTTCCAGCGCCTTTCCCGTATCGCCGTACACCTGCCAGCCGTCCGAGTCCCTGAAGCAGTGCTCGACGGGGAGGTTTCGCCCCTCCTGGGTGGTGAGGTATTCCAGCGCGTGGGTGTCCCGTGTGAAGTAGACATTCCCCTCGCCGTAGGCGCGGATTTTGCGGGCGATGCCCTCGTCCAGCGCTTCCGCGCCGGGAAAGCCCAGCGCGCCGGAGACGAAGTCCACCTGGTAATCGATCACAAAGAGCAACTTCTTCACACGAAACGCTCCTTCTCACCGTCCGCGCAGCCGCTTTTCCAGCGCGCGGTGTCCCGGCAGGGTTTTCTCAATCAGCTGATGGAACGCCTTGCCGTGGTTTTTGTGGCGGATGTGGGCCAGTTCGTGCACCACCATATAGTCGATCAGATCGTCCTCTCTCAGCATCAGGCGGCAGGAGAAGCTGACGGAATTCTTCGCGCTGCAGCTGCCGTAGCGGGTGCGCGCCCGCGTGATCGTGATCCGGGTGGGGTTGAGGCCCATCCGCGCGCCCCACAGCCGCACCTTCTCCGGAATGACCTTGTGCGCCGCCCGGATCAGCGCCTGAAATTCCTCCGGCGACGGTTCGACCGGAACAGGCCGCGCCCGTAGCCGCGCGCGGTGGCGCTCGATCCAATCGGCCTTGCCCAGAACGAAGCGGGCGATCTCCCGGTCCGGCAGGGCATACGGCGCGCGAACGGTCAGCGACAAGTCTCCGGAGATTTCGAGGGCGAGCGTCCTTCGCGCGGAGCGGATCACCCGGTAGTCTGTGTTTTTCATGCGGTAGTATTCGCCTTTGGCCTCCGCGTTTCCTGCCTCGCGGCGTTTTTGATCATCTCAGCAGTTCCATCGCGCCGACGATGCCGAAGTCCTCGGTCAGTTCGGCGTTTTTGAAGTATACCGGCAGGTCGCTCTGGTTGTATTCGTCAAACTGCGCGCGCACGGCGGGGAAGAGCCGGTCGCCGAACTTCAGAAGGCCGCCGCCGAACACGAAGCAGTTGATGTTGAAGGTGACGTAGAGGTTGTACAGCCACACCGCCATATACTTGGTCATTTGGGCCAACGCCCAGCGGGCCAGCGGATCACCCATGTCGTAAGCCTGCTGGATGGTGTAGGCGGTGATGCGGGAAGCGTCCCCGGCCAGTTCCGTCATGACCGTACTCTCTCCCTGCGCGATTTTTTCCTGCACATGCTTTACGATCATCGAGCCGGACACGTAGGACATGAGGCAGCCCCGGTTGCCGCAGCCGCACAGGATGCCTTCTCCCGGCGTGATGATCGCGTGGCCCGTCTCGCCCGCCCAGCCGTAGCTGCCCCGGAACAGCTGGCCGCCGATGATGACCGCCGAAGAGATGCCGGTGGACACCGGGCAGTACAGCATGTTGGGAAAGCCACACCCCGCGCCGTGCCGGTGCTCGGCCAGCGCCGCCGCCTGCGCGTCGTTGGCCAGCGCCACCGGCAGGCCCAGTTTGCCGGACAGGTAGTCCCTGGCCGGGAAGTTGTTGAGGCAGGTGAGGTTGACGGTCTTGACGATGCGCCCCTCATCGTACTTCACGTAGGAGGGGACGCCAACGCCAACGCCCGCGAGGTCCTCCCGCCGGACGCCGTGTTCCTCCGCCAGTTTCAGCGCCTGGGCCGCGATCCCGTCGAAGAACGGCTCCGGCGGGCAGGTGGAGTCCGACGAGGTGGAGCGCTTTGCGATCAGCTTCGCGTTTTCGTCAAACAGGCCGTAGGCGATCTTTGTGCCGCCCACGTCGATGCCCATATAGAATTTCCCCATATGTACGCTCCTTTACGCGACGGGGCTACAACGCCCGCCCGGCTTTGATGAATGCCTTCAGAATGCGCCTGTACCGCTCGATAAAAGCGCTCGCGCATGGATGAATTATACCAGCGCCGCCTTCCGATTGTCAATCAAGCGGATTTCAATCGTAAGCGCGTCCGGGCGTTAGAATGGGTCTTTGGAGAATCCGCCGCGCGTCTTTACCGGAACAGGCGTGTTTCCGGAAACGTTTCCTGACTAGACTATGTGAAAGATCGCGGGCATGGCCCGTAAAGAGCACGGAGGCGTAAAATGGCGATGAAGTGGGCGCTTGTCGGCTATGGCGGGATGGGCGAATGGCATGTGGGGAAGCTGCGCACGCTGCCGGAATTTGAAATCGCGGGCGTCTACGACATCAAGCCCGAACGCCTCGCGGCGGCCGAGGCAGACGGGTTGAGGGCGTATGGCTCGCTGGAAGAACTTCTGGGCGATGAATCCATCGAACTTGTGACCCTCGCGCTGCCCAACGACCTGCACGCGGACGTGGCAGTCCGCGCGATGCAAGCGGGCATGCATGTGGTGTGCGAAAAACCGGTGGCGCTGTCGAGCGGCGAACTCCAGCGGATGATCGACGCGTCCCGCGACACGGGGAAGCTCTTCACCGTGCACCAGAACCGGCGCTGGGACGAGGACTATCTGATCGTGAAAAAGCTGTTCCGGGAGAACGCGCTGGGCCGGACGTTCAACATCGAATCGCGTGTGCACGGCTCCCGTGGCGTGCCGGGCGACTGGCGGAATACCGCCCGGCAGGGCGGCGGCATGATCCTGGACTGGGGCGTGCACCTTCTGGACCAGATGCTCAGCATGGTGGATGAGCGTGTGGTCTCCACCTTCTGCGCCGTGTCCCACGTAACCAACGACGAGGTGGACGACGGCTTCAAGGCCATCCTGACCTTTGAAAGCGGCCTGACCGCCCACGTGGAGGTGGGCACCAGCAACTTCATCGGCCTGCCGCGCTGGTACGTGCAGGGCGAGAACGGCACCGCCATCGTCGAGGATTGGGCGCTGAACGGCCGGATCGTCATGGTCAGCGACTGGGAAAACCGGGACGCCGTGCCGGTGGTCACCGCCGCCGGGCTGACCAAGACCATGGCCCCGCGCACGGAGGAGACCATCAAAACCTATCCGCTGCCTAAGGTGGAGAGCGACGTCCGGGATTTCTACCGGAACGTCCGCCGCGCCATCCTTGGCGAAGAGAAGCCGCTCGTCACCCACGCGCAGCTGATGCGCGTGATGCGGCTGATGGAGGCCATGTTCCGCTCTGCGGAAATGAACGAGGTCGTGCATACGAGAGTATAGGGGCCGCGCCGCGCAGGCCCATTGAGCCAAGGGGCGGGCGCCGCCAGATCATCCCCTTAGCCAGTGCCTCCTGACACAAGGTGTTCCTAAAGCCCTCGGCAGCTTCATCAGCAGCCGAGGGCTTTTTTAGACGCAAACAGTTTCAAAACTATCGTACAGGGATTGGGGCGAAGCGGTGCGCTGGAAATGACGATGCTTCGGTATTATTGCTTGGCCTTGGTTAAAGCGGCGTTGACAGCGGCCTTCCAGTTATTCGAGCTTGTTGTGGCCCCCGATATGCTGTCTACGTCAGATGATTGCTTGGCGAGCATTTCGTTTGCCAAATCGATCCGATATTTCTTCAGGTTCGGGAACCCATTCTTGGTTCCGTCCCATTCATCATAATTGACCTCAACCTGGTTGTCGTCCAGCCTTTTTAGCACGATCGTATCGATTTTTCCACCTTTTATGGTAACAACAGCTTCCTCATATCCCGGATTTGAGCTTTTGATCTTTTCATCATACACCCCATCCTTGTAAGTCCCTTGATTTGGCATACAACCTTGCAGGTTAAAAAGAGAAAGCAACACAATACAGACCAAAGCAACCAGCGATGTGACTTTTTTCATTCTCACAGCCCTGCCTTTTTCGTTATTCACGATTATGCTTCCTGATTTCATTTTTTTTATTCGAAAGAGCGTGAAATGCAACGCTACGCCCAGCGGAAGCGACACAGTTCCAATGGGCGTAGAAGACCGTCGAAACGACGCGTTTCTGTTTGGAAATGATATTATTCGTGATCCGGATCTTCTGCCTCATCCAGCGTGAAGGTGAACGCGGAGCCTGCGCCCAGCCTGGTTTCGACGGAAATTTCGCCGCCCATCAGTTCGACCACGAGCTTCGCGATGGAGAGGCCCAGGCCGGTGCCGGAAGTCCGCATGCGGGATTTGTCCGCCTTGTAGAATCGCTCCCAGATGTAGGGCAGGTCGCAGGCTTCGATGCCCGCGCCGGTGTCCGAGACGCTGAGCGCGATTTTTTTGCCCTTTCGGCGCGCCGAGAGCGTGACTTTGCCGCCCGGCGGGGTGAAGCTGAGCGCGTTGTCCAGAAGGATGATCAGAACCTGCAGGATGCGGTCCTCGTTGCCCATCACCGCAAGGCCCGGTTCGGCCTCCACGAGGATCTCCACACCGCCCTCCGCGGCCCGGTTTTTTAGCCGCCGCTGCGCGGCCTCGAGAAGCCCTGCCGGTTCCATCGGCTCAAGCTCCAGCTTGATGCGCCCCTCCTGCAGGCGGCTCAGGTCCAGCATTTCGCCGATCAGCTTTTCCAGCCTCAGCGATTCCTGGTAGATCACCCGGTAGCACTCCAGCCGCTCCTCGTCGGTATCGACGTAGCCGTCGAGCAGTGGCTCTGCCATGCCGCGGATGCCGGTGAGCGGCGTCCTGAGTTCGTGCGAGACGTTGGCGATGTAGTCTCTTCGCATCTGCTCCAGCCGCTCGGCCTCAGAGATGTCGCGTAGCAGGCAGACCGCGCCGATGGTCGCGCCGTCGCCCTCCGATCGGATGGGAGAGGCGACGGCTTCAATGACGCGATCCCGCGCCTTGAAGCGGCTCACCACCCGATCTTCCCCGTCGGAGGCGCTGCGCAGCATTTCGTTCAGCTTTTGCTTGATGGCCTGCGATTCCTCCGCGCCGGGCGGCAGCGACAGAAGCTCCAGCGCTGCGCGGTTGTGGTGCACCACGAGGCCCTCCCGGTCGACGGCGATGATGCCTTCGCCGATGGAGGAGAGCACCTTCTCCAGCTTGCTCTTTTCTTCGCTGAGGTTATTGACCACGGCGGACAGGCGGCCGGAGAGCAGGTTCAGCGTGGTGCCGAGTTGCCCGATCTCGTCGTTTTGGGTGATGCCCACGCGTTCGCCGTAGTAGCCCTCCGCCATGCGCGCTGCGGTCCGGTTGAGCGCGGTCAGCGGGCGGGTGATCCGGCGGCTGAAGATGTAGGCGATGGCCGAGGCGATGAGGCCGGCGAACAGAAAGGCGATCAGCATGAGCCGGATCAGGCCCTGGCTGGCCACGCTGACCTCACGGAGCGGGCGGCACAAAAGCAGAGCGCCGCGGATCGTGCCGTCGTCGTTCACGACCGGCGCGCCCGCAAACACCATCTGGTCCTGCATGAAGTCCAATTTTCGCACGTCTACGGCGGTGTTGCCGTCTAAAAGCGACTTCAAAAGCTGCTGGTCCAGCGAATCGATCACGTTGAGGAGTTGAAAATTCTCCGGATCGGCCTCGCCCATGAGGTCCGGCCGCCTGACGGGAATCTGGCGCGCTTTCATGTCGCTGTCGATGTAGATGAGCTGCGCGCCGGTCAGCGCCTGCATCTCGCCGATTCGCGGCAGGTCCAGTACGCGCGAATACCCGCCGGGGCGCTTGGCCATCCTGCTCAGCGTTTCCGCCTTGTCCAGTAGGTCCCGCTTGTTGGTTTCAATCAGATTCGCCCGGAGCAGCACATAGCTGACGACGCCCGCCAAAAGGATGATGACAAGCGTCAGCGCCAGGTATCCGGTCAGCAGCCTGATGAAGATGGAGCCGCGACCGAAGCGGTCATGCAATTTCAAAGCGGTATCCGACTCCCCATACGGTTTTGATGTCCCAGGGATTGCCCGTCTGGCAAAGCTTCGCGCGGATGCGCTTGATGTGGCTGTCCACCGCGCGGGTGTCGCCCAGGAAATCGTAGCCCCAGATGCTTTGCAAAAGGTGCTCGCGGCTGAACACCATGCCGGGGTTTGAGCCCAGCGTCCACAGGATTTCGATCTCCTTGGGCGTGCAGGGCACCACCTGGCCGCCCAGCTTCACGATGAACGCGCCCATGTCGATGTCTAGATTGGAGACGACGAGGTGTTTGCTCTTTTCCTCTTCCCTCAGTTCATGCATGCGGCGCAGCACCGCCTTGACGCGCGCCAGCACCTCCCGGGGGCTGAAGGGCTTGGTGATGTAGTCGTCCGCGCCCAGTTCGAGCCCCAGGAGCTTGTCAAACTCCTCGCCCTTGGCCGTCAGCATGATGATGGGTAGCGTCGAAAATTTGCGCACCTCGCGGCAGACCACCAGGCCGTCCATCTTGGGCATCATGATGTCGAGGAGACACATGTCCGGCCGGGAAGCGCGAACCTGCCGGACGGCGTCCTCGCCGTCGTAGGCGGAGAGCGTCTGATACCCTTCGCGCCGGAAATATGTTGAAAGCGACTGGTGCACATGCACGTCGTCGTCCGCAATCAATACGCGGTAGCCGCCATGGGCTTCATCCATGAAAAGCACCTCCTTGGATTCTGACTCCATCCTACCGAAAGTTTTCGGCAAAAGTGTGTCAGAGCCGGGAATAAAGATGCGTTTCTTTGTTGAATCGGCCGCGTTTGCCCGGAAAGCGCGGCATTTCTGTGTCTGAAACCGCAGCGGATGTCCCTGGCGGCTTTGACTGACAGGAGAAGGTTCCCCCTCCATCGCCATGGAGGGCTTAGGCGCCGGTGTAAGGCTCCTGCGCCGCCGCGTCCAAAGGATGATCCGCGGTTTCCGCAGGATGCGGCGCGGCTTCCGCGACATGCGGTGCGGGTTCCGCAACATAATACGCGGCGGGTTCCTCCGGGACGGGGTTCGCGCTGGCGAAAGCGCCTGCCTCCGGGTCGATCAGCCGGGTCGGCGGCGCTTCGTACCAGGGGCGGTTTGAGCGTCCGGCCTCCGCGTGGGCCTCGGCGATGATCTCCGTGGCGCGGTTCAGCGCCTTTTTCAGCGTTTCATGGGCCTGATCGAGCCGCTGCTGCGACAGCGCGCGCAGGTTCTCGGCTTCATCGTTGGCGTGGCGCATCATCTCGGCGTACTCCACATCGGCGCGGCTGGCGACCGTGAAGGCGTAGTCCTTCGCGTCGCGCACGATGCGGGCGGCCTCCATCCGGGCGCTCGCGATGAAGGTGACATCCTCGCTCTGCAGCCGCTCCAACTGCTCGATGCGCGCCCTGGCCAGCGCCAGCTGGCCCGCGCCCTCCGCGAGTTGCAGGTTCTTGGCGCTTTCCAGGCCTTGAAGCGCCTCCTGCTTCTCCGCCTGCGCTCTCTGCGCCTTCTCCTCGGCCTGAGAAACCTTTTCCTCAGCTTTCGTAATCTTTTCCTCGGCCTTTGAGGCAAGGTCCTGCGCGTCCTTCAGTTTCCGCGCGGTCTCATCCAGCGCCGAGACCGCGGTTTCGCCCGAGCGGTTCGCGACCCTGAGGCCGATGGCGAGGAACAACACCATCAGGATCAGCGCGCCGGCCACCACCAGGATCTGCCACGGCTCCGCCGCTTTGACGACGCCGACCGCGCCCGTATAAAAACCGTTTGCGATTTGCTGAACAGACTGCCACACGCCTTCCATCGCGCCCGCCCCTTACATCTAGATTTCCTTCTTCTTTCCCTGAATTTATCACTTGCTTCGGGTGCTGTCAAGCCGCGCTTTCGACCGCTTTTGTGGCGAATCGGTGAACAGGCGCGCTTTCCTTTCGGGGTGAATACTTATTCTTGCCAAAAGGCGTCGGAAAGCGTAATATTATATCCCGGAGGTGGCGAAATGCATTGGTTCCGAAATGACTACTCGGAGGGCGCGGAGGCGCGCGTCCTGGAGCGGATTGTTCAAGAAAACAGAACCCGGACACCGGGCTACGGCGACGACGAAATCTGCGAAAAGGCGCGGGAATTGATTCGGCGGGAGATCGGGCGGCCGGACGCGCTGGTCCGGTTCATCCCCGGCGGAACCCAGACCAATCAATTGATGATCGCGCACACGCTGAGGCCCCACGAGGCGGTGATCGCCGCCGACACCGGGCACATCAACGTCCACGAGACCGGCGCGATCGAGGCCACTGGCCACAAGGTGCTCACCGCGCCCTCGCGGGATGGAAAGCTGACCCCGGAATTGATCGGCGGCGTGTTTTCCGCCCACGACGGGCCGCACATGGTCAAGCCCGCCATGGTTTACCTGTCGGATTCGACCGAGTTGGGCACGCACTACACACTGAAAGAGCTCAGTGCGATTCGCGAGTATTGTCTCGAAAAAGGACTGATCCTGTACCTGGACGGCGCGCGGCTTTCTTCAGCGCTGGCGGCGTCCGAGGGGGACCTGACCATCCGGGACATCGCGGAACAAACCGACTGCTTTTACATCGGCGGCACGAAGAACGGCGCGCTGCTGGGCGAAGCGCTGGTAGTCATCAGGGAGGACCTGAAAAAGGACATAGACTACGCGATCAAGCAGCGGGGCGCGATGATGGCCAAGGGGCGTCTTCTGGGCCTTCAGTTCCTGGCGCTGTTCGAGGACGGGCTGTACTACGAAATCGGCAGGAGGGAGAACGCGCTGGCGGCACGCCTCCGGGCGGGCATCGAAAAGGCTGGTTATTCGCTGTACACCGATTCCCGGACGAATCAGCTGTTCGTCGCGCTTCCGGATGGGGTAATCAGCCGACTCGCGGAGGACTTCCAGTTTGAGATCACAGGCGAAGACGGCGGGCAAAAGATCGCGCGCTTTGTGACCAGCTGGGCGACGGAGGAAGCGGACGTGGACGCTTTAGTCCGGGCGCTGCAAGCAGCGCGTTGAAAATCCGCAAGCGGCTTTTCAACGCAGAGAATGAGACTCTGCGTGAGCCTGAAATTCTGAGGAATTTCCGGGCGGCTCACTGACTGAAGGGATTGTTTCCGCCACCAGTGTGCGCACTGGCTTACGGAAACCGATTCCCGGCGCGCATGTCGCCGGGAACGATGAGAGCCTTATGGATCCGCGAGCGGCTTGGAGTGTATAGAAAAACAGGGCATTTTCTCACGCGGCGGGGGGAGCGGAATAGGCGACCGCCAGCGCGCCCAGCGCGATGAATGCCGTGCCCGCGAGGCGGTTGAGCCATAATGTGGAGGCCGAGCCCGCTCGGAGCTTTTCGGTCAGCCGGGCGGAAAAGAGCGCCAGGATCACGCAGTAGGCGGTGCCGGTCCCGGCCAGCGTCCCGCCCAGGAGGAAGAACGGCAGCGGGCCATAGGGCTGGTCCGGCAGGATGAACTGCGGCAGGAACGTCAGAAGGAACAGCGTGACCGCCGGGTTCAGCAGGTTCGTCAGCATTCCCTGCAGGTAGTATGCCCGCCCCGGAGCGGCCTGCACTTCCACCGCGCCTTCGGCCGCCTTGGGCTTTGCGAGAAGCTGCCTCAGCCCCATGTAGATCAGGTACAGCGCGCCCGCGGTCTTAACGACGCGGAAGGCCACCGGCGAATTCAGTAATAGTACAGCGAGGCCCAGCCCGCAGAGCGCGGACTGAATCATCGTGCCGGTGCCGATGCCCAGCGCCGAAAAGACGCCCGCCCTGCGCCCCTGGGACGCGCTACGGCTGAGCACGAACACCGAATCCGCGCCCGGCGTGATGTTGAGCAGGATGCCGCTGGTGAGGAACACGAAGTAGTTGGTGATGCCCAGCATGGGTTCTCTCCTTAACGCAAAAGCCGCGCCGTAATTTCCAGTATACGGCGTGGCTTTGTGCGTGTCAACGCGGCTTTAGTACCGATTGTCGAAGATTCGGGTGGACTTTTTCTCGCTCCGGGGCAGGTCCCCGAGGGCGACGGGCAGCACGATCACCGAGATGCCGATGTGGGTTTTGAACTCGCGCCCGATCTCGGCGGCGGATTCCTTCGGCTCGTAGCCGGGGTTCAGTTCCACGAACAGGCGGCACTCGTCCTTGCCGTTCATGTGGTCCAACATGAACTGGTACTCGCTGGAGGCGCAGGGCACGCTTTTCAGCATTTCGTCGATCTGGCTGGGGAAGATGTTGACGCCCTTGACCTTCACCATGTCGTCGGTGCGGCCGATCAGCGTATCGATGCGCGGGAAGGGGGAACCGCAGGCGCAGTCGCCGGGGAGGAAGCGGGTCAGGTCGTGGGTGCGGTAGCGGATGAGCGGCGCGCCCTCTTTTTTCAGCGTGGTGATGACCAATTCGCCGATCTCGCCGTCCGGTACCGGTTCGCCGGTCTTGGGGTCCACGATCTCGCAGTAGAGGTAGTCGTCCCAGATGTGCATGCCGCATTCTTGGTCGCAGCTGATGCCGATGCCGGGGCCGTAGACCTCGGTGAGGCCGTAGATGTCGTAGAGCTGGATGCCCAGCTCGCTGGCGATGCGCTTTCTCATCTTCTCACCCCAGCGCTCGGAGCCGATGAGGCCCTTTTTGAGGTGGATTCGGTCCCCCAGGTTCCGCTTCGCGATCTCCTCCGCCAGCAGCAGCGCGTAGCTGGACGTGGCGCAGAGCACCGTGGACTTCATGTCCTCCATCATCCTGAGCTGCTTGTCGGTGTTGCCGGGGCCCATCGGGATGACCATCGCGCCCAGCCGCTCCGCGCCGTTCTGGAAGCCGATGCCCGCCGTCCAGAGGCCGTAGCCGGGCGTCACGTGCACGCGGTCGAACTTCGTCAGCCCCGCCATCCGGTAGCAGCGCTCGAACATGATGGCCCAATCCTCCACGTCCTTGGCGGTGTAGGGGATGATGACCGGGGTGCCGGTGGTGCCGGACGAGGAGTGGATGCGCACAATCTCTTCCTCGGGCACGCTCATAAGCCCCAGCGGGTAGGCCTCGCGCAGGTCGCCCTTCCAGGTGAAGGGCAACTTTTCAAAGTCCTCCTGCGTGCGGACGGCGTCCACATCCACGCCCTCCAGTTTCTTCTGGTAGAAGCAGGGCATCGACGTGAGCTTTTTGAGCTGCCCCTTGATCAGTTGGAACTGCGTTTCGGTCATCTTCATGGCGCGATCGCTCCCTTCATCGTAGCTTCTGAGCCCAGGCGCAGCGCGCGCAAGTTCACGGGCAGGAACTTCCCGCCGAGTTCCTCAAGGACCGCTTCGATTGCCGCAAGGTCAAAGCCCAGCGCGCCGCTCGCGGCCGCCGCGCCCAGGATCGCCATGTTGGCCGCCCGGTCGCTGCCCGCCTCGCGGCAGATGGACTCCGTATCAACGGCAACGAGCCTAACCTTCGACGCGAGGTACGAAAGCATCTCCTCCGCCGAATACCCGCCGCCCGAGAGCGCCGCGGTGACCGGCTTTACCGCCTTCCGGCTCGCGACGACCGCGCCGCCCGGCTTCAGGTAAGATAGGCAGCGCACCGCCTCCGCGGGCTCGAGCGCGAGGATCACGTCGGCGCTCCCCTTGGGGATCAACGGGGAAAAGGATTCCCCGACGCGCACGTGGCTGACCACCGAGCCACCCCGCTGGGCCATGCCGATGGTCTCCGCCGTTCGGGCGAAGAGGCCTTTCGCCATCGCCGCTTTTGCCAAGAGTTTTGAGGTCAGCACGACGCCCTGGCCGCCCACGCCTGAGATCAAAATGTTCCTATTCATGGCCGCAAGCCTCCCCGATGGTCTTGTGAGGGCAGATTTGCTCGCACAGGCTGCAGCCGCTGCAGAGCGCGGGTTCGATGGAGACCGTCCCGCCGTCGACCGACTGCGCCGGGCAGCCGATCAGCTTCACGCAGGCCTTGCAGCTTTTGCACTTGTCAGGGTAAATCCGGAAGGACTTCATCTTTTTAATATTGGCGACGCAGGGGGATTTGAAGATGATCGCCCGGACGCCGGAGGCATCGATGGCGCGCTTGACGGCGGAAACCGCCGCGCGGTGGTCCAGCGGGTCGGCCTCGATCAAAAGGTCCACGCCCAGCGCCTCCAGCACCTTGGGGATGGACGCCTGTCTCGACTGCCCGCCCATCATCGTCCGCCCGGTACCAGGATGGGGCTGGTTGCCGGTCATGGCGGTGGTGGAGTTGTCCAGCACGACCAGGATCATCTCGCTGCGGTTATAGACGGCGTTGACCACGCCGGTGATGCCGGAGGCGAAGAAGGTGCAGTCCCCGACGAAGGCGAAGAGCAGCGCGTCCTTGTCGATCCTGCCGATGCCCTGCGCCACAGTGATGCCCGCGCCCATGCAAAGGCAGGTGTCCACCATTTCGAGCGGCGCGGCGTTTCCCAGCGTGTAGCAGCCGATGTCGCCCGTGAAAAACGCTTTCTTTCCCCTCGCGGCCGACTTGACCGCGTAGAACGACGCCCGGTGCGGGCATCCCGCGCAGAGCACTGGCGGGCGGACCGGCAACGCGGGAGCTTTTTCGTCCGCGGCGGGCGCGGGGAGAACTTCCTTGCCCAGAAAACGGCTGATGTCTTCGCGGACGCTCTCCACGCTGTTTTCCCCGGCACAGCGGGTGTCGGAGGTGAGTTTGCCGCGGATGGTGACGTTCAGGCGGTGCACCTGCGCGGTCTGAATCAGCGCGCGCTCGGTCACCGGGTTCAGTTCTTCGAGCACCAGCACCTCTTCGAGGCCTTCGAGGAACTCAAGCGCCAGCTTCTCCGGGAACGGGTGGGGCGTGGCGACCTTGAAGACCTTCACTTCGTCCGGGTCGAGGGTTTCCATCGCATAGGCGAAGCTGACGCCGCCCGCGGCGACGCCGCGCCTTGACGCCGACGCGCCGAAGACCCGGTTGTAGGGGAGGGAAGAGAAGTCCTCTCCAAGCACCGGGTTCCGCGCCTCGATCTTGAGGTGGTTCTGGTAGGACAGCCTGGGGAAGATGACCCAGCGGCCCGGATCGCGCACAAAGCCTTCCGGGTCCTTCACGGGGAGCGGGGGCAGGATTTCCACGCTGGCGCAGCCGTGGCATACGCGGGTGGTGGGGCGGAAGATCACGGGCGTTGAGTATTTCTCGGAGTACTCAAAGGCGTCCGCGATCATGAGATAAGCTTCCTCCGGGCTGACCGGGTCGAAAACCGGCAGCTTGGCGAAGGCCGCGAAGTGGCGGGTGTCCTGCTCGGTCTGGGAGGAGATGGGGCCGGGGTCATCCGCGACCACCACCACCATGCCGCCCTTGACGCCCACGTAGGCGAGGCTCATCAGCGGGTCCGAGGCCACGTTCAGCCCCACCTGCTTCATGGTGACCATCGCGCGCGCGCCCGCGTAGGCCGCGCCCGCGGCCACCTCCAGCGCCGCCTTCTCGTTGGTGGACCACTCTACGTAGACGGACCCGTCGTTTCGCTTGGCGACAGTTTCCAGGATCTCGGTGGAGGGCGTGCCGGGGTACCCGGCCACCAGCCGCACACCAGCGCGCATCGCGCCCAGCGCGATGGCCTCGTTGCCCATCAGAAGGCTGCGGCCTTCAAACCTTTCGCTCATTTCCATAACTCCCATTTATTGTATTTACGCAAACCGCTGGGAGACCTCCCCGTACTTCCAACCGTTTCCGGCGACCTGTGCGCCGGAAACGTCGTTTCCGTAACCAGTGCGTACACTGGTGGAGGAAACATTTCCTCAAGTCAGGGAGCCGCCCGGAAATTCGTGAGAATTTCAGGCTCACGCAGGCTTCTTTCTATACGTTGAAAAACCCTCGGGGTTTTTCAACGCCCTAAAGGAGGGTGCACAGTGCGATGACCGCGCCGGATAGGATAAGCGCTCCCCAATCGATCCATTGCATCCGGCAGGACTTGTAGCTGGACCCGCGCTTCCTCATTGAGAAACCGCGAAGCTCCGCCGAGATCGCGCCCCGGTCGATGCGCTCCACAGAACTCAAAAGCAGCGGCACGCAAAGCGGCAGGATCAGCCGGATTTTCCGAAAGAAGTTCCTCGTGTCGAAATCGACGCCGCGCGACGTCTGCGCCGCCATGATGTCTGCCGCCTCCGCCGCGAAGATCGGGATGAAGCGCATGGACGTGGTCAGCGCAAACACGTACTTGTAGGGCACGCGCAGCTTCTCCACCAGCATACCGCTTAATTCGCTCACCTGCGTCACCGACAGCATGATCGCAAGCGGCAGCGTAGCCGCGATCATTCGAAGCACGAAGAGCAGCGAGAACATCACGCCCATGTCGGTGATCGGGATACCCGGCAGCAGGGTAAACAGCACCTTTCCGTCCCGGATCACAAGCACCTGCACCAGGAACAGCAGGATCGAGAACTTGAAAAGCGCCGTCACCATCCGAAGCGCCCGGCGGAAGATGCCCGCGGAGTACGCCAACATCAATGATACCACAAGAATGCCCAGTACGAAAAGAAGATTTCCGCTGACAAAGCACACCGCGCACAGCGCGACCGACAGCAGGATCTTGGTCAGCGGGTTCAACCGGTGCAGCAGGGAATCGCCCGGCACGTAATCGAGGAAGCCGCCCATCACCTCACCCGCCCTTCGATGGCGTCCGTCATCTGCTTGATGGTGAAGACGCCGGAGAACTGACTGCCGAAACGGAGTGCCAGCTGGGGGATCTGTGCCGGGGCCACCGATGCGCGCTCCAAAAGTGCCGCGTCCGTCATGATTTCGCCGGTCGGCCCGTCGCCGATGAGTTCTCCGCCCGCTACCACCAGCACGCGCCTTGCGAAGTCCTGCACGATCTCCATGTCGTGGCAGACCATGACGACCGTCGCGCCCGCCCGGTTTCGCTCTGAGATTTTCTCCATGATCTCCATGCACTCGCGGTAGTCGAGGCCGGTGGTTGGCTCATCCAGGATCATCACGTCCGGCTCGCAGGCCATCAGCGAGGCCAGCGCCAGCCGCTGCCGTTCGCCGCGGCTCAGGGCGAACGGGTTTCGGTCCGGGTCAAAGCCGAATTCCGAAAGCGTCTTTTCCAGGCGGCGGGCGCGCTCCGCCGGGTCGTCCACCGTCAGCGTCAGGCCGAACAGGATTTCCTCTCGCACGGTATTCCGGCAGATCTGCCGGTCCGGGTTCTGGAACAAAAAGCCCACCGACCGCGCAATGCGGCTGACGCGGGTGGTTTTTGTGTCCATGACATTGACCAGGACGCGGCCTTGCGCGGGTTTTAGAAGCCCGTTGCAGAGCTTGGAAATGGTGGTCTTTCCCGCGCCGTTTTCGCCGATGACCGCCGCGAATTCGCCCTTTTCGAGCCGGAAGGAGATGTCCCGGATGGTGAGGCCTCCGTTGTAGCCGAAGGAGACATGCTGGAACTCGATCACTTCAGCACCTCCCGTATCATGCGCTCGGCCTCCGACACGCTCACCGGAAGCGGCCCATCGTACAGGCCGCGCGCCTTCAGTTCGTGTGCGAGGGAAGCCACGCGGGGCGCGTTGACGCCTGCGCCGGTGAGCGCCTCGATGTTCTGGATCACGTCCCGCACCACGCCGTCAAGGAGCACTTTGCCCTTGTCCATGACGACGAGGCGCTTTGCGTATTCGCACAGCAGCATGATCTTCTGCTCCACCACCACGATGGTCATGCCGAACTTTTGGTTGAGCTTTCGGAGCATCTCAAAGACGCTCATGCTGCTCCTGGGGTCCAGTTCGCCGGTGGGTTCGTCCAGCACCAATACTTTGGGCCGAAGCGCCACGATCGCCGCGATGGCCACCTTTTGCTTCTGCCCGCCGGAGAGCGACGCGATCGCCCGGTGGCGAAGGGGCGCGATGCCCATCGCGTCCAGCGCCGTTTGGAGGCGCTGCTCGATTTCCGCGCGGGGGACGCCGAAGTTCTCGAGGCCAAAGAGCAGTTCATCCTCCACGATGGAGGCCACCATCTGCCCGTCGATGTCCTGAAACACGCTGCCTGCGATCTGGGAGAGCCGGGCGGGGCCTGCGTCGATTGTGTCGAGGCCCGCGACTTCGGCGCGGCCGTAGAAGTCGCCGCCGTAGTAGTGGGGTACGACGCCGTTCAGGACGTAGGTCAGCGTGGTTTTGCCCGCGCCGCTCGAGCCGATGATGCCGACGAATTCACCCTCCGCGATTTCAAGGTTGACATCGGTCAGCGCGAAGCCCGGCGCGTCCTTGTACTGGAAGTTCAGGTCCTTCAAACGGATCATGGATCGGCCTCCAACGTGAATTCTGGCAATCGCTTCCGCTGCGGCGTAAGCGATTGCGATGGGTGCGGGGCCGGATTACTGAATTTCCTGCGGGAAATTCCGAGCGCAATCCGGGCTTAAGGAATTGATTCCCCGACCCGGCGAAACATTCCAAACCATTGGAATGTTTCGGTCGCAAAGCGACTTGGTTTCCCAAAGGGAAACCAACCTTGGGGGGCAAGCGCGCCCTTTGAGGGAATCCATACGTGCCGACAAGTCGGCGCGTATGATGGAACCTTGGAGGGTCCTGACCCACTAAACCTCCCGGGGCAATGCGCTCAGCGCTTTTTCAGCATCAGGCTCAGCGGCAGGTGCAGAATCTGCACGAGGATCGAGTTGAAAAGCGCCGTACCCAGGATAATGCCCAGGAAGAGGCCCAGCGGGGTGGGCTTGATGTCGTAGCCGGTGAAGTAGAGGAAGTACATCACGCCCACGAAGGTGAAGCCGCTGGCAAGGGTGCTCAGGAAGGTAGCAAGGGTCGGGTGCAGAGAGAACTTCTTGATGCTCAGCGGAATCTGGATCAATAGGCTCATGGCCACCGCGCCCACCAACTCGCTCGCGAAGTTCAGGTAGGGCTGGCCGGGGAAGAACTGACAGACGAAACCGGCCAGGAGACCGATGATCGCCGCCTCGTAGAGCTTGGGCTTGATCAGAAGGATGATCAGGCAGTACATCGCGATCACGAAGTTGGGCTTCATGCCCGCGAAGTTGAAGAACGAGCCGACGAAGAACTTGAGCACCGCGCCCGCCGCCAGAAGGATGCCGATCAATAGCATGTCGCGGGCCGTCATGCCCTTCTTTTCCTGAGTGACTACCGTGCGCTTCTCCAGAACCTTTCCGCTTTCCATGGGGAACCTCCCTGCACTTGAATTTGTTCCCTTCCGAACGTGCCATTCGGAAGGTGTACCGGGGTGAGGAACCGTTGGCATGGAAGAGAGGACCGGTATAAAAAACAGTCTGCCCTTATTGCAAGGACAGACTGTTGTCTGCGGTACCACCTTCATTGACCCGTTCACGAAAACGAGCCCTCTCTAACGAAAATGCCAACACATTTTCTGCCTGTAACGCCGGCACGCGTCTCGGATACTTGGCCGAAGCCGTTCACCTTGCCCTCCGTGGTCCATTTGCCAGGCCGCTCTCCGCAGGACTCTCACCAACGCCTGCTCTCTGGGGGTGCGCTCCGTGGTTTGATTTCCACATCGTAGGTTTCTTATGAAGTTGAACGCATTATAGCACGGGCCTTTTTCGCGTGTCAAGCGGGAATCGCCGTTATTTTTCGGGGCGTGGCAGGTTTTTTGAGCGCTAAACCCGGAAGATTTTCGCTGGACCCGAAAGATTTTCCCCGATTGACATCGATCAGATCATGTGATATTCTTTATAAATGTAGGACAAAAAATGGTAAAATAATGTTTATAGCCTGTATGCTACCGGCTACAATTGTGCGAGGGATTGGTGTTGTGCATAGTTCCTTTAACGCTGTTCACGATCGTGTTGGGCGGATTCAACTTAAACATGTTTTATCCGATGGCAAGCGCGATAATCGTGGCGCTTGCTGTGCTTGGCGGGCGTATTTTCATTGCGTGAAACCAACTATCTTGAATATAATCGGAGTTTTCCTGGCGGTTGCGGATATCATCATTATGAAATGTGAAAGAAAGGAAGTTATATGACATTATCCCCTAAAAGGAATATCATGGTTCTCGTCCTGTTCGCCATCGCGGCGTTTTTGTCGTGCAATGCTCTTTATCTGTGGGCATATCACGATGTATCGTCTCTCAAACCGTGGGTTCTTGGTACGAACTACGAGGCCGCTGATGTGAAATATAAGGTTGACGAAGTGAAGCAGGCCGAAGGCAAAATCATAATTCGTGGTTGGGCGTTGGTTCCGGGGGAACCGATCTCGCAGGATACCTACGATCACGATTCTCGCTGGAACAATCGCATTGTGATGCGTGACAATCGGAGCGGCCAATATTACGAAATGCCTACGCAGAAAGAACGCCGTACCGACCTCACCGATTATTTCAACAATCTGGACGGTGGTTCTATACGCTATGATTCTGGTGGATTTTATTCCTCGGCAATTTTTGACGGCGATTTATCGAATTATACCTTCTTCCTGCTGTACCGTTCAAATGGACACAACGCCTTGATTGAACTCGGACAGTTGGGAATATCGTAAGCATAACGAGGTGTCATAAATGGAAATGTCATGCAAATCCCGTATTTGTCAGAGGATTCGCGAAAATATTCCGTGGATAGTGTTATTTTTATTGTTTGCCGTAATTGGAGCTTCGGTGAAAGTATTCAGGGACGACATTTATTATTCGAAACAATTGCTTACATTAGAGGCGATAAAAGACCGATTGAGTTGGTCTGCCCGCGTGCTTAATGAAATTCCGCTTGTGCTGTACACCCGCCATTTTTGGATATTCCGCATACTCTACCCGGTTATGTGGACCGTAACCGCCGTGTACACCGCCAAGATATTCACGCACAAAGCCGACATTATGGGAAAATGGGCGGTTGCGCTGCTTATCCTATCGTACCAAATAGAAATTAACGCGGAGGCAGGTTGGGCAGCGAACGCAAGCAACTATACGTTTGCCTATCCTTTGCTCCTGTTCGGGCTTTATGGGTTTGTAAAGATGATTCGGAAGCTTCCCTTTAGGTGGTACGAGTACCCTCTACATGCACTTGCATTCCTTTTTGGCACGAACGAAGAACAGTTGGCGGCTATCGGTTTCCTGACTGCTGTTTTGCTGTTTGTCGTGATAACGGTTCGCGAGCGTAGAATTCGTCTGTATCCTCTCGTTTTGACGCTGATTGCCGCAATCGAGCTTGTTTGGCTCGCAACCGCTCCGTCCGTTACCTTGAGAGGATTACACGAGGTTCATTGGTTCATCGACTGGGAGGTAATGTCATTATCTCGAAAGTGCATACTCGGCTATCAACACGCATTGTCAACGCTGTTTTATATGCGCAATGAGCTTTTCACAGCCGTCAGCGGGTTGCTGTTTATCAGAGTGTGGCTGCTGCGCAAAGACGTGCTTTCCCGGCTTATCGCGGGCGTTCCGCTGTTTATTACGCTTGCGTGTGGACTACGCCTGTTCAACGCTTCCACGCCGTTCTTTGAGTGGATTGCGAATATGGCTCCATTCACGGGGAGCTACAATGTCGGCGTTATCAATGTGATGAACTATCATAAGACCATAACATATATCGCATTTATACTTCCGGCAATCGGTGCAATTTGCACTTTTGTGAGCCTGTTCAACGCCTTTGAGGATATAAGGGAGAGTCTGGTCGCCGTGTGGGCGCTCGCGATGGCGTTTATTTCCTCGTTCATCCTTGGATTATCACCGACCGTGTGGGCAAGTGGTCAGCGTACCAACTTTTTTATGATGATGCTGATAGCGGCAATCGGGGCTATGGTGTTTCGGAAAATTGCAGAAAGCAACAAGAAATCCGCAGTAGGTATACTTGCGATCATTGTTCCGCTTGCAGCAATAACATTTTCCGCTGCATTGTATACGGCGATAACGAGGATGTGAAAAATTCAAATAACAAATTACATCATGATATCGCCCCGCTGCAACGAGCAGGAGTGCATACCTAAGTTTTTCAATGAAACAAGCTGTGTAATGTCGCCACTTGGAGAAAGTTACACTTGGTCGGTGTGCTGTATCGACGACGGAAGTACGGACGGCAGTCTTGAACGAATCAAGCTGCTTGCTCGCTGAATGTGTGGGTGGTTGCCTGTTTACTTGAGTTGGCTGCCTTTCAGATATAATTTTGCGCATCTCCGTAAAAAGGTAAATACCGCCTGATGCTTTCGGCCGGGGCTAAAGGCGGAAGAAACGCCCCGTCTGCGAAAAATCGTACTCCCCGAGCCGACTTAGCTTCATTACAAACGCTTCCGAGCACACATAATCAATCACCGCCCGAAAAGGGGTTTCATCCTTCTGCGCGTCGAGGATCACCATGTCGTACCACTCCTTCTGGAGGGGCACGAAGTGGACGTCCGGCACCTGCCGCGCGACGGACTGGATGCCCACGCCCACATCGCCCTCGCCGCCCGCCACCGCGATGGCCACCGCGGCGTGATTGGGCCGCGCGTCTCCGTAGCCCCGGATGGAGGCGGGGGAGAGGGAGTGCGCGCGCAGCTTCTCGTCGATCAGCACCCGGATGCCGCTGCCCTTCTCCCGGTTGACCAGACGGATTCCGGGCCGGGCGAGGTCTGCCCAACCGGTCAGGCCCAGGGGGTTTCCCGCGGCCGTGTAGAACCCCGCGGTGCGCCCGAAAAGCCGCACGACCAGCGCGGGCATCCCCGGCAGGAGCCTTGAGATATAGGGCAAGTTGTATTCCTGCGTTTTTTCATCCCACAGGTGGCAGGTGGCGATGTCCGCCCGCCCGGCGTACAGCGCCGCCAGCGCATTGTAGCTGCCCTGATGGGAGCGGAGCACTTCCGGCATGCCGGGCTCCGCGCTCACATGGGCGGCGATCAAATCGAGTGACGGATCCTGTCCGCACAGGACCAGCGATGTCCTTCCGCTAGCGGCAATTGGCGCGTCGTGTTCTGGGACACGCGCGTTGGGCGCGCCCGCCAGCTTTCCCGCCACGTCGCCGCGCTTTACGCGCAGCTGCTTGCCCACCTTGACGGAAGGCAGGTCTCCGCGCTTGAGCATCTCGTAGACGGTGTTGCGCTTTACGCGCAGAAGGTCCGCGACCTCCTGCACTGTCATCAGCTCGTTGTCCATGGACGCGCCCCCTTCTGCCCCCATTGTACCGGGTTAAAGAGCGTGTGTAAAGCTTGTTTCAACAAATAGCGTTATTCTCATCGGGAAATTACGCTACGGACGTCCGGATCGCTTGACAAGCGCCGCGTGCCCCATTACAATGGACTAAACGATAACAAACAGCACCAAACGTTTATCAGAATTTGGTTTATGCCCGATTTTCAGTGAGGAGGATGCCCGTGAACCGTACGCTGAAGCAGCTCATCGCCCTCTCCGCCGCCCTCTGCCTGCTGCTGGGGTCCGTCGCGATGGCCGAAACCAAGGTGGAACTGAACGTGTTCGCGGCGGCCAGTCTGACCGAGTCGCTGACGAAGATCGGTGAGCTGTACAAGGCGGCCCAGCCCGACGTGACCCTGACCTTCAACTTCGACTCCAGCGGCACACTGCAGACCCAGATAGAGTCCGGCGCGGAAGCCGACCTCTTCCTCTCGGCAGCGAAGAAGCAGATGGACGCGCTGGAGGCGGGCGGCTACCTTTTGGAGGGCACCCGCAAGGACCTTCTGAACAACAAGGTGGTTCTGATCGTTCCGGAGGGCTCCACGCTGGGCCTTAAGGGCTTTGAGGACGTGGCGGGCGACGCGGTGAAGCTGGTAGCGCTGGGCAATTCCGACGTGCCGGTGGGCCAGTACGCTGAGGAAGTCTTTACGACGCTCGGCAGTTGGGATGCGGTCTCGGCCAAGGCCTCGCTGGGCGCGAACGTCAAGGAAGTGCTGACCCAGGTTTCGAGCGGCGCGGTGGACTGCGGCGTGGTCTACGCCACCGACGCGGCGACGGCCAAGGGCGTCACAGTCGTCGCGGAAGCGCCCGAAGGCAGCCACAAGCTGGTCGTCTACCCCGGCGCGGTGCTCAAGGCTTCGGCCAGCGCGGACGCGGCGAAGGCTTTCCTGGACTATCTGACCACCCCGGACGCCCTGGCCGTCTTCGAAGCGGTGGGCTTTGCGATGGCGCCCGCACCCGAAGCCGCGCCGGCTTCCTGAGTTTAAAGTTGTGCCGCGCCCCGGCCGAAACCCCCCCCCCGCG
>JAEZHK010000012.1 GCA_023416655.1 Bacillota bacterium | reverse complement strand
TGGTCCTTGAGAGAACCGGCGTTGTAGGGCTCGGCCAGAAGGTTCTCAAAGCCCTCGGTGTCCTTGAAGCGGCCGACCCAGGCCTGCTCCAGCATGACCACGTCGGAAGCGCCGGAGCCCGCCGCGATGGCGGTGGCCAGCTGCTGGTGGTGGTCGGCGGTCGACATGAACACAAGCTCCACCTTGACGCCCGGGTGCGCCGCCTCAAAAGCGGGGATGATGGCCTTGAACGCCGTGTCGCCGGCCGGCCAGCCGCCCACCGTCAGAACGGTATCCTCCGCCGTGGCAAGGGGCGCGGCCGACGCGATGAATAGGAGCGCGAGCAGCAGTGCGAGCAGTTTCCTCATGTTGAGCCCTCCTTAACTTGTTCAAACATGTAAACCAATTGAGTTTACAAATCCCAATTAAGGTTAGCACTAGTACACGGAGATGTCAACAATAATTTTATTTTTACGCCAAAGATCGTTTGAAGACTGAAAACTGTCAGGATCTAGATGCAGAAACATGTTTAAACAAGATGGAATTGACATGCCGCCCCGCTTCTTGGTATAATGGGGACCATAGGGACGCGGAGGTCGGGTCATGAAGCGCCGGGATGAAGCCTACAAGTATCTGGAGATTGAAAACTACCTGCGCGGGAACCTTGCGCGGGGGGAATATACATCGGACAGGCCGGTCGAATCGGAGAACCGGCTTTCGGAGATGTTTCAGCTATCCCGCGCCACCGTGCGCCACGCGCTTTCAAAGCTCGAGGGCGAAGGGCTGATCGAGCGGCGGCAGGGCAAGCGCAGCTACGCCGTGGAGGAGCGCCCCGTCTACCGGGGCAAGCGGCATGGGCGGGTGGCGCTCGTCACCTACGACCCCGCCTACTTTGACATGCAGGCACTCCGGGAAAGTGCGGTCGAAGCGCTTGAGGCGGAGGGGTATGAGGTGGTCATGCGCTTCATCACCGACTCCATCGCGGGCGAGCGGCGCGTACTGGAGGAACTGATCGAGATGTCGCTGGACGGCTTCATTATTGAAGGCATCGGCACCTCGATGCCCACCTTCAACATGGACCTCTACAGGCGGATCGAAGCGATGGGTGTGCCGATGGTGTTCACCAACGGCTACCATCAGGGGGTTCGCGCCGCCCACGTGGTGGCAAACGACCGGGCTGTGATGCGCGGCATGGTGGAACACCTGGCGGCCCTCGGGCACCGGACCATCGGCGGCATCTTCGCCGGGGAGCAGTACCAGGGTATGATGCGCTATCAGGGCTTTATGGACGGCCTGCATGCCAACGCTCTGGAATATGACGATGGGCGCGTGATGTTTTTATCCTTCGCCGACCGGCGCTACATCTTCGACAACCTCTTCAACGCCAACCGGGACAGCCTGCTCAAGTGCACAGCCATCGTCTGCTACAGCGATTCCTACGCGGATTTCCTGGAGGCCACCCTGCTTCGAAACGGCGTCACCGTCCCGGACGGCATGTCGGTCACCGGCATGGACAACCTGCCCGCCTCCCGGACCGGCACGACGAATCTGACCACGGCCACGCTGCCGCTTCAAGAGATGGGCGAGCGCGCGGCCCGGACGCTGATTCAGATGATCGCGACACGCGGCGAAGTGGAGAGCTCCGTGGTCGACTGCCAGTTTGTAGTCGGCGATTCCACAAGGCCGCTTAAATGACAATACACCGGCTATACTATACTGCAAAACGCCCGGACCGGGAAGGAACCGGCTTGACCGGAGCGGTTTTTCTCCGATATATTGATTGAAACGGCCCGTAAAAGGGCGGGGCAAATTTGGCGCGGCGAGGTGATTGGTGGTTTGACAGTCCTGGATCGCATGGTACAGGTGGTTTCCATCGCCATCGTCGTGGTGGCGGGCGTGGTCATGCTGGCGCTGGTCCCTTACCTGCAGACAGGCCGGCAAGAGGTTCGCGCCATGCCCATGCGGGCCGCCCGGCCCGCGCAGGCCGCGGCTACGGCGGAACCCACGGCCCCGCCTCCCGTCGAGGCGGTGCAGGCGGACATTGTGCGCCCTACGGAAGCGCCCGCAGTCCCGGCGGCAGAACTCCAGCCGGAAGCGGAGCAAAACGCGCAGTCGAATCCTTCGGCCGTCGCCCTGAAAGCGACCATTACGACGCTGGTGGGCGTCCGGGAAGCCATCCGTACCGAGCCGGGGGTCCTGCCCGCGGCCAGCGCCTCGCCTGATGCGAGCGAGACCCCTGAAAAAGGCCTGGTGCTGGCGCCGATGAGCGTGCTCTCCAGCGACTACAAGTTGAAGTCACTCTACTATCCCGAGGGCGGGATGCGGATCCCCACGCTGATCCAGCACGACTACAAGACCCCCGTCGCCACGCTGAATGGCCGGAAGGTCAGCGTGTGGACGTCCGGGTGCGGCGCGAATGCGGTGTCGATGGTGGTCTCCTACCTGACGGGGGAGAACGAGCAGACGCCGTATACGCTGTTCCGCTGGGCGGCGGAGCACGGCCTTTACTGGGGATCGGGCCTCGACCACCCGGCGCTGACGCAGATGGCGGCGCTCTATGGCGTGAAAGGCCGCTGGATCAAGCCCGACAAGGACGCCATCCTGCAGGCGCTGAACTCGGGCCAGCCGGTCATCGCCCACATGGGTCCGGGCACCTTCACCGCCAACGGGCACTACATCGTGCTTCGGGGCGTCGCGCCGGACGGCACGATCTACGTCAACGACCCAGCCACCCTCGACCACAGCAAGGAGACCTATTCGCTGGACCTCATCATCGAGGAGAGCAAGTCCGAGGACCCGTTCATGATCCTCTCCGGGCCTTCCGTATAACGCCCTTATGAAAATTGCGCCGCCCCCGTCATTTGCCGACAGGGGCGGCAAAATTTTGGCGACACAGGCGCTTCTTTCATCGTTTCCGGCGACCTGCGCGCCGGAAACGTATTTGGGCTGCCAGTGCGCACACTGGCAGCCCAAATAACACCTTAAGTCAGTGAGCCGCCCGGAAATTCGTGAGAATTTCAGGCTCACGCAGTTTTTCTCTTTCGCGTTGAGAAGCCGCGAAGCGGATTTTCAACGCCTTATAGAACGACAGATGATGTGTATTCGATCTTGATGCTGCCCACCTTGGTGCGCTGCAGCTTGGCCTTGTTGTCATTGCCGTCCTCAATGGTCATCTTCTCCAGTTCGTTGGCGTCGAAGAACGCGACGACCGGGCCTTCCACAAAGCCCGCCCAGTTGACGCGCTTGACGCCTTCCGGGTTCATGACTTCCTCGAGGGTCTTGGGTTCGTTGTCGGTCATGGGGTACCTCCTGCGTTTTTGTGGCGGCGCGAAGCCGCGTCTTTTCATTTTACCCCTATGGCCCGAACCGCGCAACCCGGTTTTTGTAAAGCAGGCAACGGCATGAACGAAAGTCCCTGCCGTTGCCAAAGGAACGGGGCCGGATTTCTAAATTTCCTGCGGAAAATTTCGGGCGCAATCCGGATAGCAGGGTTTGATTCCCCGACTCGGCGCAACATTCCAAACCATTGGAATGTTGCGGTCGCGAAGCGACTTGGTTTCTAGGCTCAACATTCCAACTCGTTGGAATGTTGAGGTCGCTCCCCGAGCGACTTGGTTTCCCTTTGGGAAACC
>JAEZHK010000115.1 GCA_023416655.1 Bacillota bacterium | reverse complement strand
TAGCAGCGCTATTTCAAGCGGAGAGCGACACAGCGGCGCACGATTCAAATTCCATTTGAATCGTGCGGTCGCGAAGCGACTTGGTTTCCCGCAGGGAAACCAACCCTTGCAGGGGCGAAAAGATCCGTCGCAACGACGCATTTATGTTTGGAATTGGTATAAACCCAATCCGTCATTCTCTCGCCGCTTTGGATGAAATAATGAAAAAGCGCAAAGAAAAATCCTGCCGTCAAAACGCGGCAGGATCGGGGAAAAGCTGTCGGATTCGGCGCATTACCCGATCACGAGCACGTTCACCGAGTGCGGCGGCAGGCTGAGCGTCACGGCACCGCCGGAGAACGCGGGCTTCGAGGTTGTGATGCGGACGCGGTCGGGGTCGTCCACGTCGTTATAGGCCGACACGCTGTCCGCCGCGATCGAGTAGAGCGTAAGCCCTTCCCGACCGGGTTCCAGCGGGAGGCTGACCTCCGCCGTTTCGTCCGCCTTCTTGTTGACGAGCGACACCGCTTGAGAGCCGTCCGGCCTGAGCGTCGCGACGGCGTCCAGCGCGTCCACCAGCACTTCCCGCCCGTCCTTGGCGGTGACGCGCATCTTGACGGCGTCCTTCTCCCACAGGTCCACCACCCGGTCGCCCATCTGGTTGACGAAGAGATCGAACACATGGTAGGTGCCGCGCAGCACGAGGCCGTCCTTGTGGGCATGGATCAGCCCGCGGGTGTTGACCGCCGGGGCGTAGTTGGCCATCCGCACGTTTTCCGCGTGCCGAAGAAGCGCGTTCAAAAAGCAGGCGGTGAACACCGTGTCCGCCATGGTGTAGGACGCATTGTCGTCGTTTCGGTCGCGCGGCGCGATGTAGAGCGACTTGTCGCTTGGGAGCTTCGCCTCGTGCGAGTTGGGATGGTACCAGCCCCTAAGGTTCCACTCGTCAAACGCGATGCGGATCTTGCCCAAGTAGCCCGTAGCCGCCAGGATGCCCTCCACCCGCCGGATGGAGTCGTCCAGCTTCTCGGTATAGGCCATCGACTGCTCGTAAGTGGCCAGCGCGTTGGTGGTATGGATGGCGTCCCAGTACTCGTGGACGGAGATCCAGTCCAGGTACGGACCCGCGCGCTTGATCAGCTCCAGGTTCCACTCCGGGTCGGGCAGCGCCGCCGCGCTCAGCTGCACGGTGGGGTCCACGCGCTTTAAGAGCTTCGCGGTTTCGGCCACCAGCCGCGCCCACTCAAACCGCTCCTTCGCGCCCAGTTCCCAGTGCCCATAGTTTTCGTTGCCGATGCTGAAGTACCGAACGCGAAAGGGCTTAACAAACCCGTTTTCGATGCGCCTTCGCGCAAACCGCCCTTCCGATTCGAGGTTTGTGTACTCCAGCCAGTCGCTCATTTCCTCCATCGAGCCGGTGCCCGCGTTGCCGCAGATGTACATCTCCGAGCCCAGCGACTTGCACAGCGCGTGGAACTCGTCGGTGCCAAAGGCGTTCGGCTCCTCGACGCGCCAGGCCTTGTCAAAGACGGGCTCGCGGACGGGCCCTACGCCCGTTTTCCAGTCGTAGGAGGATACGAAGCAGCCGCCCGGCCAGCGGATGACCGGCACCCGGATCTTTCTAAGCGCGTCCAGTACGTCGGTCCTGAAGCCCGCCCCGTCCGAAAGCGGGGAGCCGGGCTCGTACACGCCGCCATAGATCTGGCGGTGGAAGTGCTCCAGGAACTGGCCGTAGATCATTGGGTCCCGCCGGGCCAGCACCCGGCCGGGGTTTATCACGAGTTCATGCATGGGCTTCCTTCCCTGCCTTTTATTAGATCTCCCGGTAGAAAGTCCTGACCAGGATGTCCTGACTGTAGTTTCCGAATTTGCTGCCGAACAGCGTCAGTCCGCCCGCGTTCTTGGCGTCCTTCGCGACCTCGAACCGGAGCACCCACCGCCTGCCGTTTGCGCCCTGCACGTTTTCCGGCGTCACGTCGGAGACGCGCTCGCCGTCGAGCAGCGTGCCCTTGTGGGAGATGCGCAGGATTTTCAAAAGTCCATACTGGTTACTGGACCACCACAGCGGCGTCAGGATGCCGCGCTTTTCGCCGAAGTCGCCCGGCGAGGTCCACTGGCACAGCTTCACGCCGTTGAGCGAGAACTGAATGTCGCTGGGCCACTCGTCGTTGAAGTCCGGCGCCTCTGACGAAATCTCAAAGGAGATCTCGATCTCCTCCACATACTGGCCGTGGGACAGGTAGTTGGGGATGGAGTATTCGACAAAGCCCTTGGAGAACCAGATCGCCTGCGCGTTAACGCGCTCGGGCTCCAGGAAGTAGCGCGGGTCATCCAGGTGGCCAATGATGCCGTTCTCGGTGGCGAGGCCGCAGGTGGGCTGCGCGTCGATGTCGGTGTAGTGGCCCACGGGGATGTGGATCTCGTGGCAGTTGCGCAGGTTCATCTGGCGCTGTGGCATCTCAAGCCGATACTCGGTGCCCAGCAGCGTGCACATCTTCGGCACGGAGCCGTTGCGGTTGACCATGCGCGTCACGATGATGCCCGCATCCTCGAGCTTGCGGACGTGCTTGAGCATGATGGGGCTGGAGATCCCCACCGCCTGCGCCAGTTCCTTGATGTTCATGTCCCGGTCCGCCAGAAAGTCCAGCATCTTGATCCGTACGTCGCTGGCCAGCGCCTCGAAAAATGGCAGGTTTTCCTGATGTACCCGTATGAGCATGCCGCATCTCCCCTTTATACCAATACGGAATATTATTTCATCCAAAGCGGCGAGAGATTTTTGTTCCTGGCTAGGAGCCGCAGCGCAGGCGTAGCAGCGCTACGTCAAGCGGAGAGCGACAACGCCAGGGGCGAAAAGATCCGCCGCAACGATGAAAGAATGTTGCGGATTGGTATTAGTCGCCTGCCCGGCTCCCCGTTACGCGCGGGCGGGACCGCACCCTTCGCGCCGTTTCCTAAAAAGGCGGCACCCTTCGCGGGCACCGCCCCATAGGACTCTATACCATTCGACTTATCCCTTCACACTTCCTGCCGTCATGCCCGCAATAAAATACCTTTGGAAGCAGAAGAACAGCACGATGATCGGGAGGATCGCAAACACCGAACCGGCGATCAGCACATTGTAGTTGTTGCCGTAGGGCGAGAGGAGCGTATTGAGGCCAATGGGCAGCGTGAAGTTGGTGTCGGTGCGCCACACGATGAGGGGCCACAGAAAGCCGTTCCAGCTGTTCATGCCCACGAAGATGCCCATCGCGGCAAACGACGGCGCCATCAGCGGCAGCATGATGCGGCCGAAGATGCCGTACTCGCTGGAGCCGTCCACCCGTCCCGCGTCCAGAAGGTCCTTCGGGATGCCCGACAGAAACTGCCGGAAGAAGAAGATCGGCAGCGGCATCGCCACGAACGGCAACACCACGCCCCAAACCGTGTCGATGATGCGCATGCCCACGATCTCCTGATAGAGCGGCAGCATGATGATCTCCATGGGCACCATCATGATGATGAGCACGCACGTGAAGAACAGGTTCTTCATCTTGAAGTTGTACATCGCGAAGCCGTAGCCAACGCAGGCGCTGACGAAGAGCGTCAGGGCCGACTGCACGATGGTAATCCAGAAGCTGTTGCGGAACCAGATCAGGTAGTTCGTGTCGCCGAAGAACAGGAATTTGTAGTTGTCAAACGACATGATGGCAAGGTCCCACCGGACGTTGAGGCCGTAGCGCAGAAGTTCCTTGCCCGGCTTCATCGAAGCCAGCGTGATCGCGTAGAACGGGAACAGGGTGATGACCGCCATCACCGTGAACAGGATCAGAAGGATCGCCGTCGCCCACGTGAAGCGGAAGGGCTCCCGGGCTTGCGCCTTTGTCTCTTTCTGTACCATCCCGCTCAATCCTCCTTCCTGAACAGCCCGAAGAACTTTAGCTGAATCAGGTTGATGATCATCACAACCACCAGCAGCGACAGCCCGATCGCCGAGCCAAAGCCGAGGTTGTTCTGCTCCCAGCCCTGCCGGTACAAAAAGCCCACGATCGTAAGCCCGATGCCGCCCGGCGAGCGGTTGCCCGAGAACAGCATGTAGGACTCCGTGAACATCGCAAACCCGCCGTAGATCGAGATCGTCAATACGTAGATGACGGTGGGTTTGAGCATCGGCATGGTGATGTGCCGGAACTTCTGGATGGGCGAAGCGCCGTCGATGGAGGCGGATTCGTACAGTTCCACCGGGATGGACTGAAGGCCGGACAGGAAGTACAGAATGTTGACGCCTGTCCAGCGCCATGTGGCCAGCACCACCATCGCCATGTAGGCCGTGCTCTGGATGCGCAGCCACTTGACCGGCGCGTGCCCGAAGATCCCCACGATCGTGTTCATCAGCGCGCCCGGGATCTCGCCGAAGATCAGGCGGAAGATCGTGCCCGCCACCACCACGCTGGTCAGCGCGGGGATGAAGAACACCGATCGGAAAAAATTCTTGCCCAGCATGATCTTGCTGTCCAGAAAGACCGCCAGAAGCATCGGGATCGGGATCAGCACAAGCAGCGTAAGGACGGTATAGACGAAGCTGTTCGTCACGGCGTGGTAGAACTCCGCGTTCGAAAGCTTCGTAAAGTTTTCAAAGCCAATGAATTGCACCTGCCCGGGCAGTACGCTTTGAAAGCTCATGATGACGGTCGAGATCAGCGGATAGATGAAAAAGATCACGAACACCAGCATGAACGGAAGCGTGAACACATACGGCGCCACCGATTGCGAGTAGAAGAGCGAACGGAACCCTTTGCGGTTCTTCATTGCGGCATCACCCCACGGTCAGAATGCTCCAGTTGCACGGTTCTTGTCGCCCCGGCGCGCCTGACGGGATTCGCATCCGCATCTGGCGCGCCGGACGGCAAAAGGTTTTCCACGGTATGCCATGACGTAAACAGTGTTCGTGATTGGCATCAGGCCGACCGGCCAGGAAGCCGGTCGGCCAGGCGCGAAACGTTGGTTATCCGACGACGACCTTGGCGTTCTCTTCGGGCAGCATGGTCTTCAGATCCGCCAGATCTTCATAGGCGCGGAACAGGACGGAGTTCTTGAGCGCGTCCATCGTGGGCGGCAGCGCTTCGGAGACGCGGATGGCGGGGATTTCGTCCTTGATCTGCATCAGCACGTCGAAGGGGTTGTTGACGAAGTAATCGGTGAACTTGTTCGGCGTGTCGCGCACTTCCGGCATGGACCAGACTTCCATGCGGATCGGGTCGAAGCCCATCATTTCCCAGATCTTCGCGCCGCCCTCTTTGGAGAGCTTGGCGAACGCCAGGAAGTCCATCGTCAGCTCGGGATCCTTGGCCTGGTTGGTCACGCAGGTGCCGGTGCCGCCGAGGCCGACCGAACGGGGCTGGCCCTCTTCCCAAACGGGCAGCGGCGCGATGGCGATTTCGCCCTTGATGTCAGGCATGTAGTCCGTGAAGCGGCCCATGTACCACATCGGCATGATGACCGAGCCGAAGGATTCGCCGTTCATCAGGCCGTAGTACTCCTCGGAGTGGTGGCCGGAGCCGGGGGCGATGGCCAGGATGCCTTCCTTGAGCAGCTCCTGGTTGTAGGCAAGGGCCTTCTCCATCTCGGGCGAGGCGATGTTGGGGTTGCCGTCCTTGTCCAGCAGGTCGCCGCCCTGGGACGCGATCAGCGGCCACAGGTGCCACGGGTCGCCGGTTTCCACGGTGCCCATGGGCTTGCCGGTGGCTTCCAGGAACTTCTTGCCGGCTTCATGGAACTGATCCCAGGTCTTGATCTGGGTGTAGTCGATGCCCGCTTCCTTCATGAGCTTGTCATTGTAGTAAATGACAGCCGCGCCGATGTGGAAGCAGATGCCGTAGAAGTTGCCGTCCTTGGCGTAGATGTCCACGCGGGAGCGGACGATGTTGTTAAGCTCCGGCTCCACGACGCGGTTGATTGGAACCAACTGCGGGGTGCCCTTGAGGTAGTTGGCAAACTTGCCGATCTCGATGTCCACCAGGTCGGGCGCGCCGACGCCGGACTGCAGCGCGATGGTCAGCTTGTTGTGCATGTCGTCGTAGGGCAGTGCGGAGGCCTCGAGCTCAATCTGCCTGTCGGGGTATTTCTCATTCCACAGCTTGACCATCTCCTGGTAGAACGCGACGTGCAGTTCCTGGAACGTCCAGAAGGTGACCTTGGTGGGTTCGGCAGACGCGGACACCGTCGCAAACGACATCAGCATCAGTGCGGTGAGCAGGATCGCCAGAAATCTCTTCATGTAGACTCCCTCGCCTTTCTCGTTGATTGGGTTCTACGCCAACGTGCTTATACCGATCCAAAACATTGGTTTGTCCAAAGGGGCGAGAGATTTTTGTTCCTGGCAAGGAGCCGCAGCGCAGGAATAGCAGCGCTATTTCAAGCGGAGAGCGACACCGCCAGGGGCGAAAAGATCCGCCGCGACGACAAAAGAATGTTTGGGAGTGGTATTACGCGCGCTTACGCCTTTTTGAAGCGCACCACGTTCCAGGACGCGGGGTGCAGGTTCAGCTGGCCGTCCTGGATGGAGCCGGTGCGGGTGGATGGTTTCACGGTCCCGGGCAGTTTCACGGTATTGACCGCGCGCAGGTCGTCGTTCTCCAGCACGATATGCTCGACTGCGGCATACCCTTCGAAGCCCTTGAGGTCGAGGTCGACCAGCATGTCCTCGTTCAGGTTCCGGTTCACCGCGAACAGCGTGATCTCTTCCAGTTCCTCATTGAATACCGCGACGGTTTCAAGGTATGGCACGTCGGTAAAGTCCTTCGTGTCGTGCTTCGGGCTCATCACCACCGGCAGGAGCGCCGTGCCGCGGCCGTAGAGCGAGGCGTGCAGGAACGGGTAGAAGATCGTCTGCCGGCAGGCCCCGCCGCCGTGCTCGGTCATGATCGGCGCGATGACGTTGATCAGCTGCGCCAGGCACGCCATCTTGAGCCGGTCGGCGTGCTTTAGGAAGGTGATCAGCACGCAACCCGCGGCCAGCGCGTCCTCAAACGTGTACACGTCCTCGAGGAGGTGCGGCGCCTTCGTCCAGGGCCGGTTGGCCATGGCTTCCGCGTCGGAAGCGTTCGAATGGTACCACACGTTCCACTCGTCGAAGCTGAGCATGAGGTCCTTCTTGCCCCGCTTCACGGCCTTGACGTAGTCGCAAGCCGCGATGACCGTGCGGATGAAGCGGTCGGTCTCCATGGAGCACGCCAGGAAGTTCGCGGTGTCGCCGTCGTTATTCTGGAAGTACTGGTGGAGCGAGACGAAGTCCACCGCGTCGTAGGTGTGGCTGAGCGTTTCCATCTCCCAGACGGGGAAGGTGGGCATCCTGGTGTGGGAGGAGCCGCAGCTGACCAGTTGAAGCGTCGGGTCCATCTGCTTCATGGCGCGGGCCGTCTCCACCGCGAGCCTGCCGTATTCTTCGGGCGTCTTGTGGCCGGTCTGCCAGGGGCCGTCCATTTCATTGCCCAGGCACCAGACCTTGACGTTGTGCGGATCCTTCGCGCCGTGCTTGACGCGCAGATCGCTTAAGTAACTGCCGCCGGGGTGGTTGCAGTATTCGAGCAGGTCCAGCGCCGCCTCGGTGCCACGGGTGCCGAGGTTGACCGCCATCATCAATTCGCTGCCGACCATCCTGCACCACTTGGCGAACTCGTTGACGCCGACCGAGTTGTCCTCCAGCGTGCGCCACGCCAGGTCCAGCCGCTTGGGGCGCTCTTCCACCGGGCCCACGCCGTCCTCCCAGCGGTAGCCGGAGACGAAGTTGCCGCCCGGATAGCGGATGATGGGGATGTTCAGCTCTTTGACCAGCGCGGCCACGTCCTTCCGGAAGCCGTTCTCGTCGGCTTCGGGATGGCCGGGCTCGTACAATCCGTCGTAAACGCAGCGGCCCAGATGCTCCACGAAAGAGCCGTACATGCGTGGATCTACCTCGCCGATGCGGAACGCCCGCTCAAGGGTAACGCGTGCTTTCATCATTTAAGCAATCCCCCAATACAGCCGATTAATGTATTTGTTTTCCGATTAACCTATTTGCACATCGAGTATATCAAGTACGATGATTGTTGTCAATAGTGTATCAATGAATTTCTAGATTTTATCTGATATGGATATAATGTAATGGATAATCTCCCGCTATGTTCGAATTGTACGAATTAACTTTTCCGTTAATCAATTAACATTCGAGTTGTTTTATGGCAAAAAAGCCACTTTGCAACGGCCGAAAACCAGGAAACGGCAGCCCACCCGCGCGCCGCCGACCGGGTGTTTCGGACAAGGCGCATAACCCCGGCTTCGCGGCGGGATTCCGCCTGGTGAACCTTACCATAAAGTGGACAACCAATCCTATGTGGACGCAGCCGGAGACAACCCGCCGAAACCGGCCGGGCCTGATCCGGGCATAATACCAATGCGAAATATTATTGCATCCAAAGCGGCGAGGATTTTTTGATGCAGAGCAAGGAGCCGCAGCGCAGGAATAGCAGCGCTATTTCAAGCGGAGAGCGACACCTCTCTGCGCGAAAAAGACCGCCGCAACGATGCAAGAATGTTTTGGATTGGTAGAAAAAGGACATACCCCGCACTGCGGTGTATGCCCTTTCTACTATATATATTGTCGTCAGTTCCGGTGCGACGAGACGCCGCCAACCGGCGAGGGTCAGGTTGCGATCTGCGGGTTACCGGCAAAACGCCGCGTTCAGTTCAGGTGCGACGTGATGCCGTCGGCCATCGCGCTTAGCAGCAGATTGCAGCTGGTTGCGCCCGCGTCGAGCACACCGCGGGAGCGTTCCCCCAGGCGGCTGGCGCGGCCGATCTTCGCCACCAGGTCCTTCGTTGAAAGCCAGCCCGCTTCGGCGGCGGCCTTCATCGCCGCGAGGCAGCCCGAAAAGCCCTTCCCTTCCGTAAGCGCCGTCCGGTAGGCTTCCTCCGCCGGGATCATCACGTCCATCAGCGTCTTGTCGCCCACCTTTGCGCCGCCCAGATCGGTAAGGCCCGCAAGCGCCGCGGCGAGCATCTCGCCGAAGGCAACTTTATCGACCACCTCGGTCTTTTTGATCACGCGTGCCATCTCGGTGAACACGGTGCCGTACAGCGGGCCCATCGAGCCGCCGATCTCCATCATCAGCACCCGCCCCAGCGTCTTGAGCGCTTCGGAGAGGCCCATGTTCACGCCCGCGATGCGCTCCAGGCACATGGTGAAGCCCTTGTTCATGTTGATGCCGTGGTCGCCGTCGCCGATCAGCCCGTCGATGTCCGAGAGGTACGCCTTGTTCTCCTGGATCACCCGGATCATGCCTTCGACGATGTCCCTGCCTTCCTGGTTGAAAAAGCCGTCCATGCGCAGCTCCTTTCCATCCCGGCGCCGCAGCAACTCAACTTCCCGGCGCCCGGTCTTCGGATACCCATCGTCCCTATAATTCGTTCCCGGCGACATGTGCGCCGGGAACGCGTTTCATCACCCAGAGCGAACACTGGTTGATGAAACAAGTCCACAAGTCAGCGGGCTGCCCGGAAATCCGTGAGGATTTCAAGCCCGCGCAGGGTTCCCCTTCGCGTTGAAATATCTGAAGGAAATTTCAACGCCACCATCAGGTGACCGTCAGGCCCATCGATTCCGCGGGCATGTCGAGCATTGCCTTCAGCTCGTCGTCCAGCTTCATCGCGGTGAACGTCGCGCCCATCATCTCGAGGGACGTGAAGTAGTTGCCCACAAAGGACTTGTATACCCGGATGCCCTTGGCGGTAAGCAGCTCTTCGATCTTATTATATAGGATGTAGAGTTCCATGATGGGCGTCGCGCCCAGGCCCGACACCACGACCGCCAGTTCGTCGCCCGTCACGAAGGGCATGTCGCTGACGACGGCTTCCACCATCATCTCCGCCATCTCGTCCGCCGTCGTCAGGTCCGTCACCTTCACGCCCGGCTCGCCGTGGTGGCCGATGCCCACTTCCATCTTGCCCGGCTCGATCTGAAAATTCGGATGCCCCACCGCGGGGATGGTGCACGGCGTCAGCCCGATGCCGATGGAACGGGTGTTGTCGATGGCCTTCTGCGCGCAGGCGATGACCTCGTCAAGGCTCACGCCCGTCGCGGCCTTCGCGCCGCCGACCTTCCACATCAGCACCTCGCCCGCCACGCCGCGCCGCTTCATCGGCTCGTCTTTCGGGGCGGAGGCCACGTCGTCGTTGGCGATGACGGTTTTGACCACGATGTCGTCGTCATCGGCCAGTTTCGCGGCCATCTTCACGTTCATGTTGTCGCCCGCGTAGTTCCCGTACAGGCACGCGACCCCCGCGCCCGCGTCCGCCTCCACGAACGCGTCGTAGAACGCCTTGGCGGTGGGCGAGGAAAACACCTCGCCGACGGCAACCGCGTCCACCATGTTTTTGCCCACGTAGCCGACGAACGCCGGTTTGTGGCCCGAGCCGCCGCCGGTCACGATGCCGACCTTGCCCGGCGTCTTCGGGAACGCGCTTACGACGACGCGGGGGTTGGCCGTGGCGCGCACGAGGCTTTTGTGCGCCTTGACGTAGCCCTTGAGCATGTCCTCGACCACCAGGTCGGGGTTATTGATGATGCGCTGCATACTACTCCTCCGTCAAATGCAGGGGCAAGCGCCAGCGCTTGCCCCTGCATTCAGATTATTAATCCTTTCGCATGTCCGGAATCAATGCGACCTTGAACGCGTTGTCCTTGCCAGTGGCTGCGTACTCGAAGGCCGTCTCCCAGTCTTCCAGCGCGAACTTGTGGCTGACGACGCCCGCGGTGGGCAGGCTGCCGTCGGCGATCCACTTGATGACCCAGTCGTAGGTGTAGGGGGAGAGGTGCGCGCCCAGAAGGTCCAGCTCCTTGCGGTCGGAGATGATGGACCAGTCCACCGTCACCAAGTCCTTGAACACCGAGAACTCGACGAAGCGGCCCATCTTGCGGATCATCTCCAGGCCCTGCTGTACGCTGGCCGGATGTCCCGTGGCCTCGATGTAGATGTCGCAGCCGTAGCCGCCGGTCATCTCCATGATCTTCTTGACCACGTTCTCCTTGGCCGGGTTCATCACGATGTCCGCGCCGAATTCCTTGGCTTTGGCGAGGCGCACGTCGTTTATGTCCAGCACGATAAAGGTGGCGGGGTTGCGCTTTTTGATCGCGCCTACCATGCCCAGGCCCAGCGTACCCGCGCCGGACAGGACCACGAAGTCCTCATTGGTGATCTGCGCACGGTCCACGCAGTGCTTGGAGCAGCCGTACGGCTCGACGAGCAGCGCCTGCTCCACGGGCATGTCCTTGGGGATCTTGTAGACGATGGCTTCCGGCGGGAAGCGCATGTACTCGGCCATGCCGCCGTTGACGTTATTCTGGAAGCCGTAGAGGTCGTGCTTCTGGCACATCCAGTAGCGGCCGGTCTTGCAGAACTTGCACTCCCAGCAGGGTACGATCTGCTCGGACACCACGTGGTCGCCCACTTCGTAGCCCACCATGCCCTCGCCGACCTCGACCACCGTTCCGCAGAATTCGTGGCCGGGGATCATCGGCGCCTTGATGTAGGAGGGGGAGCCGTCGCCGCCCCAGAAGGAGGGCGCGCCGTGGAACGCCTTGATGTCGCCCGCACAGACGCCGCAGCCTTCCACCTTCACGATCAGGTCCTTACCGGTCGCGCGCGGCACCGGGAAGTCGTTCACCAGCCTGTAGTCGCCCGGCGCGTACGCCACGAGGGCCCGCATGGTTTTCGGAAGTTCCATTGTGTTCGCCTCCATAACGTTCATTGTGGTTAACGTTCATTTCCATGACCTTCTGTAGGCCAAACCAGCCCCGAGGGCCCTCCGCGATCCAATCTTTGGTAAATATCCTTTCCATAAGTGTAATGGACGAGGATGCCTTTGTCAATGTGTGGACCCAGGTTTTTGCGCACCCGGTCAGATCGCGGCCCGGATGCGTTCGCCGTTTTCCACGTCGAACAGGTGGGTTTTTTCGCCGTTGACCTCGAGGCGCACGATGTCGCCGCGGCTGAACCTGCGCTCGTCGGTCAAAATCAGCATCAGAAGGTTCTCGCCCACGCGCACGCCCACGCGGCCCTCGTCCCCCAGGTTCTCGTACATGGCCACGCGCTCCGGGGTGCCCTTGGAGCTTTCGCCGCCGATGAAGAGGTCCATCGGGCGGACGCCCATCTTGACAACGAAGCCGTCGTGCACCTTGCTGTAATAGCGGCGCGGCACCAGGATCCTGAGGTCGCTGCCCTCGAAGGTGAAGAAGAAGTCGCCTTCGTGCTTGATGATCTTCGTCTTCAGGATATTCATCGGGGGTTCGCCGATGAACGCGGCGACGAATTCGTTGGCCGGGTCGTCGTAGACCTCGATGGGCGTGGCGAACTGCTGCAGCACCCCCAGGTCCATGATGGCGATGCGGTCCGCCAGGCTCATGGCCTCCAGCTGGTCGTGGGTCACGTACACGCTCGTGCACTGGATTTCGTTGTGCAGGCGCTTGATCTCGGTGCGCATCGCCTGACGCATCTTGCCGTCCAGGTGCGAGAGCGGCTCGTCCATGAGGAGGAGTTCCGGCCTCCGCACGATGGCGCGGGCGATGTTCACGCGCTGCTTCTGGCCGCCGGACAGCTTGACCGGCATCATGTCGAGCAGGTCCTCCACCTTCAAAAGCGAGGCGATCTCACGCACGCGCTGGTCGATCTCCACCATCGGAAGGCCCTTGGCCCTGAGGTTGAAGGCGATGTTGTTGTACACGGAGAGCGGCGGGTAGAGCGCATAGTCCTCAAACGCGAGGCCGATGCGCCGATCCTTGGGCTGCACCTGGTTGACCAGCCGGTCGCCGATGAAGATGTCGCCCTGGGTGATGTCCTCAAGCCCCGCGATCATCCTCAGCGTCGTGGTCTTGCCGCAGCCCGAGGGCCCCAGCATCGCGATGAACTCGCCGTCGTGGCATTCGAGCGTCAGGTCGTTGACGGCGAAGCTGTTGACGGTGCGCTTCTTCTTTCCGCTGTTCTCGTAGCGCTTGAAGAGGTTCTTAAGCGTCAGCTTGGCCATGCGTCACGCCTCCTTTGCCCGCGCAGCCAGTTCGCGCACGGACTTTTCGTCATAGCGGCCGATGTAGTTCGTCGACTCGGCGTCAAAGAACATGGCCCGGTTGATCTCGAAGGTGACGTACACGTCCTGATCCAGCTTGACCTTGAGGCCGTTGGGCGCGATCATGCGCAGGTGCTTGCGGCCGATTTCCACGATCAGCACCGACTTGTTGCCGATGGTTTCGAAGCTGTAGACCGTGCCCTTGATGGCGCCCTCCGTCGGCTCAAAGTGGTAGTGGATGTTCTGGGGCCTGAGGCCCAGGTGTATGTTGTTGCGCTCGAGCTTTGAGAACTTTCCGTACAGCTCCTCATCGAAGGGCAGCTCGAAGGGCTGCTGCGCCGCTTCTTCCCAGGTGAGCTTATAGCCCTCGCCGCAGCGCGTCAGGTCACACTCGAGCAGGTTGATCTCCGGGTCGCCCATCAGCTGCGCGACGAATTCGTTCGTGGGCATGTAGTAGATCTCGTCGCCGGTGCCGATCTGGATGATCTTCCCCTTATTGATGATGCCGATTCGGTCGCCCAAGCTCATGGCCTCCATGAAGTCGTGGGTGACGTAGATGGAGGTGGTCTGGAAGTTGTGCTGCATCTCCTTGAGCTCTGACCTCATGAGGTTTCTGAGCTTCGCGTCCAGGTGCGCCAGCGGCTCGTCCAGGAGGAACACGTTGGGTTCGCGCACCAGCGCCCGGCCGAGCGCCACGCGCTGCCGCTGACCGTTACTGAGCTGGCTGGGCAGGCGCTCCAGCAGCATGTCGATCTTCATGAGCTTGGCGACCTTGGTCACGGCCTCCTTGATGTACGCCTCGTCCTTTTTGTACCGGGGGGAGCGCATCGGGGAGGCGATGTTGTCGTACAC
>JAEZHK010000121.1 GCA_023416655.1 Bacillota bacterium | reverse complement strand
CGGATCAAAAACATCATGACCGGTTCGGTGCTGGAGCGCACCTTCAACCCCACCGACAAAATGCCCAAGGCACTCATCGAAACCAAGGAGATGCAGTATCTCTACGGCGATGGCGACCTATACTATTTCATGGACACCGAGACCTTCGAGCAGATCGGCCTGACCCGCGAGCAGGTGGAGGACGCGATCCCCTTCGTCAAGGAGGAGACCAAGGTCACCGTGCGCTTCTTCAAGGGCGCCGCGTTCTCGGTCGCCGCACCCAACTTCGTCGAGCTCAAGGTCATTGAAACCGAGCCCGGCTTCCGCGGCGACACGGCCACCGGCACCTATAAGGCCGCCACCGTCGAAACGGGCTACACGCTGCAGGTGCCGCTGTTTATCGAAATTGGCGAAGTGCTGCGCATCGACACCCGCAACGGCGAGTACATGGAGCGCGCGTAAAAAGGTTTCGTTGTATCGACATCGAGGAGGCGAGGACATGAGCAATCTGGGTGAGAAGGTTTCCTATCTGAAGGGATTAGCCGAGGGCATGAAGATCGACGCTTCTTCAGGCGAGGGGAAGCTGATCGTGCAGATGATCGATGTGCTCAGCGAGGCCGCGAAGCAGTTGGACGAGCTCCAGGAAGCCTATCAGGAGCTAAACGACTACGTGGAGTGCATTGACGACGACCTCGAGGAACTGGAACTCCAGTGCGAGGGCGAAGAGGGCGACGACGAAGACGGCTTCGATTTTGACGATGACGAGCCTGATACCGGTGATGAGGACGATGACGAAGGCGATTTCACCTTCGATGCCGAGGAATCCGATGCCGATGACGAGGAAGGGGACGCCGAAGCGTCGGACGACTGCGCCATGTACGTGGGCTGCCTGTGCCCGGAGTGCAACGGCATGTTCTGCGTAGACGCCGGGGACGACGGCGAGCGGCTTCTCATCTGCCCGCACTGCGGCGCCAAGGTGACCGGCGTGCCGATGGACTTTGAAAACGTCCCGATGGCAAAGCCCGCGCCCGAGGAACCGGAAAAGACCTAGATTCTGGTTACAAATGCGTTCAACCCCGGCGAAAGCCGGGGTTTTTCACCATAAAAGGGGGATTCTGCATGCGGCAGGTCTATCGGGCAATCGTAGAGAAGCTGAAAGCGGGGGAGCCGCTGACGCTGGTCACGGTGGCACAGTCCAAAGGTTCCGCGCCCCGGCACGCCGGCGCGATGATGGTCATCTTCGCGGATGGCGGCACGGAGGGCACCGTGGGCGGCGGCGCGGTGGAAAACGAGGCGAGGAAGCATGGACATGTTCTGCTCGGCTATGCGGGCGAAGTCCGGCGCTACAGCCTGACCCGGGACGACGCCGCGGGGCTGGGCATGATCTGCGGCGGCGACGTGACGCTTCTTTTCAATCCCATTCCGGCGGGGGATGCGGCGGTTGTCTCAATCTTTGAAGACATCCTGTCGGCGCTGGACGCGCGTTCGCCGCGCTGGCTGGCGCAGGAACTGGGCTCATCCGGCAAAGTCCACATGGCGCTGTACGGCAAGGACGGTCTGGTTCTGGGCGAATCGCTGACGCCGGAGCCGCTGAAGGGCTCGCTGCCTTCTTACGCGGAAAGCGATCGGCCGCGCTTCGTCGACCCGGTAGTGCGCGCTGGCCGGGCGCTCATCTTCGGCGGCGGGCACGTCGCCTGCGCGCTGGTGCCGATCCTCGCCAGCATCGCCTTTCCGGTCTACGTGTTCGAAGACCGGGAGGAGTTCGCGGACATCGCGCGTTTCCCGGCCGCGGCCGGGTCGCTGCTCTGCCGCATGGACAACTTCCTGGACGATTTCGAGATCATCCCCGAGGACTATGTGGTGATCGTGACCCGCGGCCACCAGAAGGACTACGAGGTGCTTCGGCAGGTTCTGACCACGCAGGCCGCCTACATCGGCATGATCGGCAGCCGCGCCAAGGTGGCGGCGACCAGGGACCGCCTGATGGCCGACGGCTTCACCAAGGACAACCTCGCGCGGGTCTCGGCGCCCATCGGCCTTCCGATCGGCGCGGAGACGCCGGAGGAGATCGCGGTCAGCATCGCGGCGGAGATGATCCAGCGGCGTTCTCAGATTCGTTGAAACCTTTCTTAAAATGATCGGGCTGTTTCAGACGCGGCTTACCCCTGCGCTGAAACAGCCCGTTTAGGTCGATGTTCCATGAATGATTCTACCAGCAGAGCAATCGGTAACGAAATCTGTGGGGACGCAAACCTCGTCGCACCTTCCAACCGTTCCAGGCGACCTGTGCGCCGGGAACGTGTTTCCATAACCAGTGCGCACACTGGTGGAGGAAACATTCCTTCTGTCAGTGAGCCGCCCGGAAATTCCAGAGAATTTCAGGCGCACGCAGTTTCTCTTCCATCGCATTGAAAAACACTCGGGGTTTTTCAATGCATTATCTCTCCAAGCCCCAGGATGGCCTCCAGTACGCCGCCGCCGATGGCGCGCGCCTTGTCGGAGACCGAAAAACAGTGGAAGATCTCGCAGCGCGGGTCGATGTCGCCGCTCTTCATGCCCTTATGCACGGGCGTGCCTTCGCGCAGCAGCCCACGGACCACGCCGGAGATCAGCGCCCTGAGCGGGACCCCCGCAACGGACGCCACCACGGCGCCCGCCTTCACCACTTCGCCGATGGCCGCAAGCGGCTGGAATAGCCCATCCGCAGGCGCGCGCAGCAGCCGCTCCACCGTATGGCCGCCGATCTCGCCGGGGATGCCGGTGTTCGGATGGGCGGTGCCGGACGTAATCACGCGGCCCAGGTCGTGGCCGCGCATGGTCTCGACCACCGCGTGGCAGTCGACGCCCGCCGTAAAGCCCGGCCCCAGCGCTACGACCACCTGCGCGTCCTGAATGCCTGTGCCGGTATTCCGCTTGGCCAATATGGCGTCCACCACCGCGAAAGGCTTGAGGAACTCCTTGCAACGTGCCTCGGGGTCGGCGATGACCGCGATGTCCCCGTCTGCCATGATGGATTCCGCCGCCTCGACGCTTTCCGCGCGCCGCGCACGAATGCCTTCCACCACCATCTCGCCCTCCAGGATGGCCTCGCAGAAGCTAACCGTGCGGCGCACGGCGGTGGGGTGGGGAAGGTCGGTCATGACGATGTCAAAGCCCGCCCGCTTCAGCCGCACCGCGACGCCCGTGGCCAGGTCACCCGCGCCCTTGATCAGGATTCGCACGCGCCATCCCTCCAAACTTCGAGTAAAACCGGATCACTTTTCAGCGACGCGATGACCGCGACGCCGGGGATTTTCTTTGCACAGGCCCGCGCAAGCGCCAACCGTTCCTCGTCGTCCGCCTTGCCCAGGAGAACCCGCCAGGGGCAGTTTACACCCTTCCTCTGCCCGTCGGGATGGAGGAGCGCTTTCGCCACGTCCTCCGGCGTCACAAGTGCGTGGAGTGGCTTCCCGGTCAGCGCCGCGTAGAGCTCGGGACGGTGCGCGGCGGAAACCGGCTGGCCGATGCCGTCCACCCCCGCAACGGCGACCACCAGCCGCGCATCCGCCGGAATCACCGGCTCGTGGGCGGCGGGGGCCTTCAGCGGCAGACCTCGCGCGCCGTCGGCCTCAATCAGTGCATAGTCGCTCAGCGCGCACAGCGCCTCCAGATTTTCGGGTGGCCCGAGCTTCGCCTCGCAGGCGCTGCCCACGGCGACGATCGCGTGATGCCGGAAAGCCTCTCGGAGCGCGCCCTCATCCGGGTCAATCAGAACCGGAAAATCCGGGGGGTAGATGCGGGTGGTGGTGGCGACCAAAACCCGACCCAAAGCCGATAATTCCCGCGCGAGGCGCGCGATTGCCGTCGTCTTGCCGCCGCCGCCGACAAACGCGGTGACGCCGCGGGGGATCTGAAGCGCCTCCGCCAGCGTCATGACGCGGCCACCCGCCCATACTCACGCTCTATGTGTACGGAAATCGCCAGATCAACGCACATATTTCCATTCTTCTCCATCGCCGACATACCGAGCGCCGCAATCGTCACGGGGTTCGGCAGGTTCTTGTTCAACTTCCACACTCCCATGTGCTATAATGAAGGAAGGCTACGTTATTCTATCATGAGGTGAACGATCGCGCAAGGGACGCGTTTGGACGACGCGGTGGCCCGAGAAGCCGGAAAAAGACAGGCGGTTGGATGAGGGGCGATCCGCGTGGTTGAAGAAATCGCTTGAACATGATAAAATGCCGTTAAAAGCTGGAAATGAGGAGGGCGCACATGCCGCTTTTTGAAATTCATCCCTGGAAACTGATCGAGAAAGGGTTCCACCCGGAATCGATGCGCCTTTCCGAATCGCTGACCTCCATCGGAAACGGCGCGATGGGCATGCGCGGCAATTTCGAGGAGAAGTATTCCGGCGACAGCCACCGGGGAACATACCTCGGCGGCGTCTGGTTCCCGGACAAGACGCGCGTCGGCTGGTGGAAGAACGGCTACCCGAAATACTTCGGCAAGGTCATCAACGCCATCAACATGATCGGAATCGACGTGACGGTGGACGGCGTGGAGATCGACCTCGCCAAGCTGCCCGTTCTGGACTTTGAGCGCGAGCTGGACATGGAGACCGGCGCGCTGCGCCGCCAGGTGGTGGTGAAGCACCCGAAGGGTGAACTGCGGCTGGAGTGCGAGCGGTTTTTGTCGGTCGTCGACCGCAGGATTCTCGCCATCCGCTACCGGGTAACCCCCGCCTTCTCCGCCGAGGTGGTCTTGACGCCCAGCCTCGACGGCAACGTAAAAAACGAGGACGCCAACTATGAGGAGCTGTTCTGGGACGCGCTGGCGCAGGGCCAGGCGGAGGATTGCGGCTTCGTGGCCATGAAGACCCGCGAAAACCCCTTCGGCGTTCCCAGGTTCGCCGCCTGCGCCGCGATGCACGCCCAGTACCTGGGCGCGATCATGACCAAGTGGGAAATCCGGCCCGGCTACGTGGGGTCCCGGCTCACCAAGCGCGTGCTGCCCGGGCGCAGCGCGGAACTTGAGAAGATGGTGGCGGTCGTGACGACCCGGGATTTCGCGGAGCCGGAGCTCAAACAGCGGGCGATGGCCGCGCTGACCGCAGCACGGGCCAAGGGCTACCCGGTCTTGTTCAAGGAGCACGCCGCCGCCTGGCGCGCGCGCTGGGACGGCGCGGACGTCACAATCTCGGGCGACGACGCGGCGCAGCAGGGCATCCGCTTCAACATCTTCCAGCTGTTCTGCACCTACGACGGCTCGGACGCGCGGCTCAACATCGGCCCCAAGGGCTTCACTGGCGAAAAGTACGGCGGCGCGACCTATTGGGATACCGAGGCTTACTGCCTTCCGATGTACCTGTCCATCGCGCCGGAGGAAGTGGCGAAGAACCTTCTGATCTACCGCCACAGGCAGCTCGAGGGCGCGTTCCACAACGCCCGCGAACAGGGCCTTCAGGGCGCGCTGTACCCCATGGTGACCTTCAACGGCATCGAATGCCACAACGAGTGGGAGATCACCTTCGAGGAAATCCACCGCAACGCCGCCATCGCCCACGCGATCTTCCAGTACGAAACCTACACCGGCGACAAGGATTACGTGCTAAACTACGGGTTCGATGTGATCCTGGCCATCGCGCGCTTCTGGGCGTCCCGCGTGCACCATTCAAAGCGCGCCGGGAAGTACATGATCCACGGCGTCACCGGCCCCAACGAGTACGAAAACAACGTGAACAACAATTGGTACACCAACCGCATGGCCGCCTGGTGCCTCGGCTACGCCATCGAGACGGCCAAGACCGCGAAGCCCCGCTGGAAGGAACTGGGCCTGACCCAGGCGGAACTGAAGATCTTCGAGAAGATCGCAGCGAACATGTACCTGCCGGAGGACAAAGAACTGAACGTCTTCGTCGCCCACGACACGTTCCTGGACAAGGATTTGAAGCCCGCCTCGTCCATCGACCCGGCGGACCGGCCCATCAACCAGCACTGGTCCTGGGACCGAATCCTGCGCTCCTGCTTCATCAAGCAGGCGGACACGCTGCAGGGGCTGTACGCGCTGGGACACCTGTACGACCTTGAGACCAAGAAGCGCAACTTCGACTTCTATGAGCCGATGACTGTGCACGAGTCGAGTCTGTCGCCCTGCGTACACGCGATCCTGGCGGCGGAGCTCGGCTATATCGAGAAGGCGGTCGAGATGTACCACCGGACATCGCGGCTGGACCTCGACAATCTCAACAATGACACCCACGACGGCTGTCACATCACGTCGATGGCGGGCAGCTATCTCGCGATTTCAAGGGGATTCGCGGGGCTGCGCACGGTGGACGGGCTGTCCTTCAGCCCCGTGCTGCCGCCGGAGTGGACGGGCTACGGCTTCAAGCTCCGCTACCGGGGCCGTGTGATCGCGATCAGCGTATCGAAGGACAGCGTTCGCCTTACGCTCATCTCCGGCGAGCCGGTGGCGCTCAAGCTCTACGATGAAATGATTCTGCTGGACGGCGAAGCCTCCCGCGGGCTGGAGAAAGCCAAATGAGCGAAATCAGGGGATTCATCTTCGACCTGGACGGCGTGCTGGTGGACACGGCTAAGTTTCACTACCTGGCCTGGAAGCGGCTGGCGCGGGAGTCGTTCGGCTTCGAGCTGACAGAGGAACTCAACGAGCAGTTCAAGGGCGTCAACCGCATCGCCTGCATGAAGCTCCTCTGCCAGTGGGCCGGCGCGGCGCTTTCCGAGGGAGACTTTACCGCGATGACCGACCGGAAGAACGGCTGGTATGTCGAATACGTGGAGCAGATGACGCCGGAGGATGTGCTGCCCGGCGCGCTAAAGTTTGTGAAGGAATGCCGCGCGGCGGGGCTTCGGTGCGCCATCGGCTCCGCCAGCAAGAATTGCAGTCTGGTGCTGGAGCGCACCGCGCTCAGGCCGCTGTTTGACGCGGTGTCCGACGGCACGGTGGTTAGCCGCGCCAAGCCCGACCCGGAGGTCTTTTTGACCGCGGCATCCATGCTGAAGCTCTCCCCTTCGGAATGCGTGGTGTTTGAGGACGCGCAGGCGGGCATCGACGCGGCGAAAGCGGGCGGTATGTTGGCCGTGGGCATCTCGGCACCCGGCGCGCTAACCGGGTTTGACGCGGCGTATGAAAGCCTCGGCAAGATCGATCTGCATGGCTTGCTGGCCGTGCTGAACGATTGAAGCCAAGCAATTATTGCATGGAGGGAATCCAGTTGAGAATCGGCGCGTATCAGTTTGCGGCCTCGGACAGCATCGAGGAGAACATGGGCAAAATCAGGGAAGCCGTCGAACGGGCGAAGGCGGAGTCCGTCCGTCTGCTTGTCTTTCCGGAGTGCGCGCTGACCGGATATCCGCCGGAAAAGGTGAAAAGTGCCGCGGCTGTCGACTTTTTGGCGCTGGACGGGAGTTTCCGGAAGCTTCAGAGGCTTTCCGACGAAAACGACATGTGTCTTCTGGTCGGCAGCGTCACCAAATATGGCGACAGCTACTTGAACAGTGCCGTGCTGTTTCAACCCGGCGGCCGCGCGGGGGAAGAGACTTACAATAAGCGCGCGCTCTGGGGTTGGGATATGGACAACTTCACCCAGGGAACGGGCGGGGGCGTCTGGGAAATCGACGGGTTCCGCTTCGGCGCGCGCATCTGCTACGAGGTGCGCTTTCCGGAGTTCTTCCGGGAATTGTACCGGGAGAAGGTGGACTTCGCGGTCGTCATGTTCTCGGACGTTTCGGAAGGCGATGACCTGAACCGGTACGAGCTGATCAAGGCGCACCTGAGGACGCGGGCTTCGGAAACGGTTATGCCCATCCTGTCCGTTGGCGACTGTTCCCAATACCAAACGGCCCCGACCGCGGCGTTCGACAACGATGGAAATGTGGTCAGTGAGCTTCCACGCAACCGGGAAGGGCTTCTGGTCTACGAGATGAATGGAAAGGAGCTGTCCTTCAGCGCGCGGGGCCGGAAGACGGTCGCGGACGCGCTCCTGCGGATGGAATGATCCCTCACTCGGTACGACGCAAGCGATATCAAACAAATTCAGCGGAGGATCAGCATGAACTTTGACGATGCGGCCCAGGGGTGGGATACACCGATGCGGCAAGTCCGGGCGAAGATCCTGGCCGCCCTGATCCGCAACTCCTGGAAAGAGAGGCCGGACAGCGTGCTCGATTTTGGCTGCGGAACCGGTCTAATTGCGTTTGAACTCCGTGAGTACGCCGGGATGGTCTACGGGTACGACGCTTCGTCGGAAATGGGGCGGGTATTTCAGGAAAAGCGGGCAGCCCTCGAGGCGGACAACGTGCGGTTTCTGAACGCAGAAGAGATGCGTTCGCGCACCTACGATGTGATCTTTAGCTCTATGGTGATGCATCATATCCCGGACGTGGAGGCCGAAATCTCCGGGCTGAAGCGGCTTTTGAAGCCGGGCGGGCGCTTGATCTGGATCGACCTGGACGTGGAAGACGGTTCCTTCCACGCCGATGACCCCGATTTTCAGGGCCACAACGGCTTTAGCCGGGACGAAGTCAAGAGCATCCTCACGAACCGCGGCTTCCGAGACATCCGCGTGGGGACGGTTTTCGAAGGCGAAAAGCAGTTAAGCGGCGGCGCGGTGCCCTATTCGCTGTTCAAGGCGGTGGCGGAGAGAGGATGCTTGAAAGATTGAACGCTTCGGGAGGGCGTGGCCCGGTTTCGACCGACCGCGCAGGGAAGCGGCGGGGATTCCCATGGATGGCGTGATATACCTGATCACCGGCGTGATGGCGAGCGGAAAATCGACGGTCGCGCAGCTGCTCGCGTCTCGAATGGAGAAGGGTGTGCACCTCCGCGGTGACGTATTCCGCAAGATGATCGTGTCCGGGCGCGAGGAGATGCGCGAAAATCCGCCGGAGAAAGCGGTGCGGCAGCTTCGCCTCCGCTACCACCTCGCGGCGGACGCGGCGAGAACCTACTGGGAGCATGGCTTCACCGTCGTGCTGCAGGACAATTATTACGGCGCGGAATTGCCTCGCATGCTGGACTTGCTCCACGGCTGCCCGGTGCGCACCGTCGTGCTCTGCCCGGATGCGGAGACGGTCAAGCGCCGCGAGGCTTCGCGGGGCAAGGTAGGCTACGCCGGGTTCACCGTGGAGGCCCTGTATGAGGGCTTCCTCCGGGAGACGCCGAGGATTGGATTCTGGCTGGACAACACGAGCCAGACCCCGGAGGAGACGGCGGACACCATTTTGAAACATTTCAGCGAATAATCAAGCTGGCTCGAATGGGGGAATCACCCTGTCAGGAGTTGGCCCACGACCGGAAACGAGGTGAAAGCATGGCCATCACCACCGTTGCGCCCTGCGGCTTGGTCTGCGACATCTGCTTCGCTTTTCAGAGAAAGAAAAACAGATGCCCCGGCTGTTGCAAGGGCGATGGGCTCAAGCCCTGCTCCATATTGGCTTGCCCTGAGAAACAGGGCTGTCCTGGCAAGCCCTGCAATGCCTGCGCCAAATACCCGTGCAGGCGGCTGAAGAGCCTCGAAAAGCGGTATACGACAAAGTATGGCGAAAGCCTGATGGAGAATTTCCGCAGGATCGAGGCGCAGGGCCTTGAAAAGTTTCTCTTGGAAGCGGAAAAAGACTGGACTTGTCCCGGCTGCGGCGCGCTGCTCAGTGTTCACCGCGACAAATGCCTTGCGTGCGGCGAATCCAACGGCCGCTATGGTTCTGATAAAGGATGAAGGATGCCCCGTGAAGATGGCGGCACGTTCTGACCGAAAAGCGCTCTGCAGCTTTCAACCCTTTCGCCCAGCGAGCGCCCGGCTTCAAATGCGTTATTAAGAAATTCCCCCAAGGTGCGTGGCTCGCAAACGCATTCCGCTTCGTATTCCGCTTCGAGGGTGAGCGATCCCTGATAAGCGGATTTCGCGATGGCCGCGGCCTTTCGGTTCCAATCGATGGACCCGCTGAACGGAATCCGGTGGGCGTCGCGGTCGCCCGCGTTGTCGTGGAGATGGATCGCAACAACGCGACCCCCGTACAGGTTCAGCCAGTCCACCTCCGGCGTCCAGCGGTTTTCGTGCCCGCTATCGTAACAAAGCCCCACAGACGGACTTTCATATTGGTCCAGTATGAAGCGCGTATGCTCGGGCAGCCGGAGATTTTCAAACGCCAACCGGACGCCGAGACTTTCTGCCCGTTTGATCAGGGCTTCAAGCCGAACGGTGCCGGTTTTACTGACAGGCGGGGGATAGTTCCCGTTGGTCAGGTGCAATACCATCTTGCCGACGCCGTACTGCCCGCAGTCTTCGATTTCCTGCAGGAGCCGCGAGGTTGTCCGGTCGCCCTCGCCGCCGTCCATCCAGATCGCGTTCAAACGTTCTGTCGAGGCGTGGACGTTCTCAATCAAAAGGTCGTGATTTTCCGCGAGCCTCACCCGCTGCGCCCGACTTACCGCCTCGTCCTCGCCCCACCAGAGCAGAATCGAGCCGAACCCGGCCTCCCGGAAAAGGCGGAATCGCTCCTCCAGCGGCAGCGGAAAACCGTTGATTGACGAAATCCCGATGGTCACAAAAGCCCTCCTCGCGCGAGGTCTTCGGCTTCTTTACGCGTCCAGCCCGAAAGCGCTGACGAGGAAGCCGGTGAGGCGCTTCCGGTATTCGCCGACCATGATGTTTTCTGTTTGCGCACCATTTTCAACGAAATACTTGTTTGTGGTCCGGTTGATCGACAGGCTGTCCAGCGGCCAGCCCGCGCGCTGCGCAGGGTGGACGTCGCTGACCATGAGGAAGGCGTTCTCCTTCGCTTCCGCCTCGCTTTCCATGTAGCCGCGAACCGCGCCCCGGTTAAATATCGCGACGCCGTCCCAGTAGTAGGCGAGGCATATGCCACCCAGGGATTCGATCAGGGCGGCATAGTGAGCGATCATCTCCTCGTCGCTTAAGCGCACACCGGAAGGCGTTCGGGCCTTAAGCCCGGGCTGCCGCGCGTCATCCGTCGTTAGGCCGTCGATGTAGAGGCCGGAATCGTCGCAGACGACCCGCTCGAAGAAGCGCCCGTAGTATTTTGCTTTGAGGACCGCGTTTTCGAGGGGGCTCGCGCCGGTTTCCTCCGGTTCGGTGCGGATGCCCAGATCCCGGAGCGTCAGAAATCGGAGGTCGTATCCTTCGAGCAGGCTTTGAAAGCGGGCGACCTTTGAAGGATTGGTCGTGCCGATGAGAATCTCCAAGGCTTTCTCTCCGTCGCGTTCGTATTTCTGTTTTGAATTCTTTGTTCTTTTTGCAGGTCAGGTCGCGAGCGGTTCAGACTTTTGGGGATTCCGCTCTAGCCAGCAGCGCCTCCGCGCACTTAACGCCGTCCACCGCGGCGGACATGATGCCGCCCGCGTAGCCCGCGCCCTCGCCGCATGGGTACAATCCGACGATTTCCGACATCAGCCCTTCGCCCCGCGGGATGACGAGCGGGGAAGAGGAGCGGGTTTCAACACCTGTCAGCACCGCGTCCGGGTGCGCGAAGCCGTTCAGCCGCTTGTCCATCTGGATCAATGCTTCCCGCATGCCGTTCAGCGCGAATTCAGGCAGGCAGGCGTCGAGTGCGCCGAAGCGCACACCAGGCTTGTAGCTGGGCTGCACCGAGCGTGCGGCTTTCGACGGCACGCCCTTCAAAAAGTCTCCCGCCAGCTGCGCCGGGGCGCGGTAGTCGCCGCCGCCCGCCTCGAACGCGGCGCGCTCCCATTTTCGCTGGAAGGCCACGCCGTCCAGCGCGCTGCCGCCGCAGTCCTCCGGGCGGACATCCACCAATAATGCGCTGTTCGCGTTCTCCCCGTCCCGCGCGAAGCGGCTCATGCCGTTGGTCACGACGCCCCCGGCTTCGCTGGCAGCCGCCACCACAAGGCCGCCCGGACACATGCAGAACGTGTACACGCCACGGCCGCCGGGCAAGCGCGCGCTGAGCTTGTAGTCCGCCGCGCCCAGCGCCGGATGGCCCGCCGCCGCGCCGTACTGAGAACGGTCGATCAGCTTTTGCGGGTGCTCGATGCGCGCGCCGATGGAGAAGGGCTTTGCGCGCATGGGGATTCCGGTGGCGTGGAGGGCCTCGAAGGTATCGCGCGCGCTGTGGCCGACGGCCAGGACGACGTTTTCAAAGGGCATCTCCCGCGATACGTCATTCTGCTCGATCCGGACCGCCGCGACCCGACCATCCTCCAGAATCATTTCCCTAAGCGCCGTCTCAAACAGCACCTCGCCGCCCAGTTGCGTGATCTCCTCGCGGATGGACTGGACCACCTTCGGCAGCCTGTCGGTACCGATGTGGGGCTTGGCGAGGTAGAGGATCTCCTCCGGCGCGCCGTGCTCGTACAGCGTCCGAAGCACGAAGCCGCAGCGCGGGTCGGAGATGCCGGTGGTCAGTTTGCCGTCCGAGAACGCGCCAGCGCCGCCCTCGCCGAACTGCACGTTGGACGAGGGGTCCAGTTTCCCACCCTGCCAGAAGGCGTTCACGTCCTGCGCGCGCTCGTTTACAGGGCGGCCGCGCTCAAGAACGACAGGCTTCGCGCCCGCCCGCGCCAGCGTCAGCGCCGCGAAGAGGCCCGCCGGACCCAAGCCGACCACCAGCGGGCGGCCTGAGAGGTTCGACGTTTCCGGCAGGTGGAAGGCGCTTTGTTCCGGCCTCGCGGCGGTCGCGCCCCGGGGCAGACGGCGCTCGTCAAAGCGGAAGCCGGGCGCGAATTCCACGTCCAGCGACAGCACAAAGTGGACGTCGCCCTTGTCGCGCGCGTCCACCGATTTTTTATGGAGTCTGACATCCCGCACCGCGTTCGGCGGGATTTTGAGCGCGCCCGCGAGGAAGACGCGAAGATCTTCCGCGTCCAGCGGCGCTTTCAGATTGACGATTCGAATCATTGGCGTTCCCTTTCAGAATCTTGAAGCGTTTTGCGCCGCGAAAAGGCCGGACGCCCATGCCCACTGCAGGTTGTAGCCGCCGCAGGGGCCGTCCACGTCCAGCGCCTCGCCGCATGCGTAGAGGCCTGGCACTCGGCGGGATTCCAGTGTTTCGGGACTGAACTCGCTGGTGTCCGCGCCGCCCAGCGTGACCTGCGCGCTCCCTATACCTCGCGTAGCACTGACTGGCAGCCGGAAGTCGACGAGAAGCCGGGCGATGGCCTGGAGCTCCGCGTCCGTCAGCGATCCGGCCTCGCGGTTCATTGGCAGCGCGCCCGCCGCCTTGACGATCGTCTGGCCCAGCCGCTTGTTCGCCGCGCCGGTCAGAAAATCTTCCAACATGCGGCGGGGCATGGCGGCTCTGCGGGAAACGAGCAGTTTCAGCGCGTCCTCCTCCGTCATGTCCAGAACTTTTACGGACGCTTCCACGCGCCGCCCCTCTCCGAGCGCAATGGCGGCAAACCGGGACACCGCCATCACCGCCGTGCCGGAGAGGCCGTATTCGGTGAACAGGATGTCGCCCGCATCCGACGCGACAGGATTGCCACCCGCGAGCACCGAGACGCCCCCGTCGATGCGGATGCCTTTCAGCGCGCGGATGGGCTCGACCGCGGTTTCGAGTTGGGTGAGCGCGGGCAGCAACTTCGTCACCTGGTGGTTCATCTGGCGGAACAGCCCGAAACCCGCGTCGGTGCCGCCCACGGACGGCGACGCGGGGCCGCCGGTGGCGAGGATGACGCGTTTCGCTTCCGCCAGCCGACCGTCCGCAGCGGTGATTCGGAAAAGGTCCCTTTTTTCGATCTTCACGGCTTCGAAGTTCGTCAGAATTTCGCCGCCGGATTCCTGCACCGCGAAACGCAGCGCGTCCAATACCGCCGAGGCCTGATCGCACAGCGGGAATACCCGACCCCCGCGGGTTTTGAGGCACAGAATGCCCAGAGATTCAAAGAATTCCATGACCTTTGCGGGCGGGAACGCAGCCATCGCGCCCGCCATGACGCCCACGCCCCCGAAGTAGTCGGCGGGGGATGCCTGGGTATTTGTCAGATTGCAGCGGCCATTGCCTGTGGCCAAAAGTTTCTTTCCGACCCGCGCGCCCCGCTCCAAAAGCGCGACGCCCGCGCCCAGCCGCCGCGCCATCACCGCCGCAGCAAGGCCGGAGGCGCCGCCGCCTACTATGATCAGATCATACGTCATCGTTCCACGGCTTCCATTCACTAAGTTTTCTTTAGGGATAGATGGAGGGCCGCAGCCCTCCATCTTCTATCGTTCGTGTTTCCGGGGAATCCCGCTAAAGCACAATGCCGAGGTCGCGCCGGAGTGCGTCGTCGCACATCAGGTGCAGCTGGTGCAGTGCGCGGGAGCAGGCGGTGTAAAGCCTTCGCCGCTCGCCGTCGGTGACCTCCACGTCCGGCCAGACGACCGCCACTGCGTCGAACTCCAGCCCCTTGATCAGGTGGAAGCCAGAGACCACCACGCCGCCCCCTTCGGGCAGCATGTCGTCGTCCCCGCCGGTCAGGAGGATAGAGCCCTTGACTGACTTCGCCAGCTTCGCCGCCTCGGCCTGGGAGCGGGTGATCACCGCGATGTGCTTCATCTCTTGCGCCTTCCAGTCCTCGATCAGGCGCAGGAGTTTGCCCTTGTCGAAGGGCTCGATGGCGGGGAACGCGCCTTCGCGGCCGAATTCCTCCGCGTGGGGTGCGTCCGGAAGCAGCGCGTTGCAAAGCCTCGTGATTGGCTGCGTCGAGCGGTAGGACTTCGTCAGCCGCACCAGCGGCGCGTGAGGCTCCAGAAAGTCCGCGCCCCAGGAGCGGGGGTTGCAGGGCGGCATGCCGGGGCAGGTGCGCTGGCTCACGTCGCCCAGGAGCGTCACCTGCGCCGTGGGGTAGTAGGAGGCGAGCAGCTTCAGCGCGATGTCGGAATAGTCCTGCGCCTCGTCGATCAGGATGTGCCGCATGGTCTTGTCGGGCGCGGCAAATCCAAGCCGCACCATCAGCCAGGCCACGGAGGGCGCGTCCTCCCACCACACGACGCCGGCCTGCGCGTTTTCGCGGGCGGCCTCGCGCAGCTCTCTGGGCGCGCCGGACATCGCGTCCGACAGTAGCTTCAGCGGCTCCACCGAGATCATCTGCCGGATCTGTTGGCGGATGGGCGAAAGGTGCTGGGAAACCGCCATGCGCTTGGCCATCTCGAGCTCCCGGCCGCGGTAATTTTTAAGGAGCCTATCTTCATACTGCACGGAGAGCGCCTTTTCCCAGTTGTCCATGCGGCTCTCCAGCACCGTCTGGATGCGGATGAGCCGGAGCGCCGGGCTGAGCATCTTGAATTCGACGCGGTAGAGCTGCTCCAGGTCCTCCTTGGCCATCAGAAGATGCTTTTCGAGGCCGATGTCCTGGAAGCGCGGGCCCTCCTCCTCGAAGCGCAGCGCGTAGGTGGAGAGGATTTCGCAGAATTTTCCGTCGGATTTGAAGCGCACGCTCTGGCGGCGCAATGAATCGCCCTCGTCGATGAGCCGCTCGATCTGCCGCATGGACGGCTCCACCGCGCGGCCAATGATGGCGCTGATTAGTCCATGCATCGTCACCGCCTGCGCGTTCTCCTCGCCCAGGTCCGGCAGCACCGTCGAGATGTACTCGCTGAAGGCGCTCCCCGGCGACAGCACCGCGATGTGGCTTGCGTCCAGCTGGTCCCGATGGTGGTACATCAGGTACGCCGCCCGGTGCATCGCCACGCTGGTCTTGCCCGAACCCGCGCCGCCGACCACCGACAGAACCCTCGCGCTTTCGTGCCGGATCGCCATGTTCTGCTCATGCTGAATGGTGGCGACGATGGACCGCATGTGGTGCGATGTCGCCCGGGAAAGGATGTCCAGAAGCATCTCGTCGTCGATGGAGACGTCTGTGTCCACGAAGTATTTGAGCCGCCCGTTTTCCATGCGGTACTGGCGCTTGAGCGTCATGCGGCCAAAGATCACGCCGTCGGGCGCGGTGTAGGCGACCTCGCCCGGTTGGGCGTCGTAGTACAGGCTGCAGATCGGCGCGCGCCAGTCGTGCACCATCAGTTCGCCCAGCTCGTTTTTCAGGCTGTACAGCCCGATCACGATGCGCTCCGCCGCTTTTTCGCCGCGCTCGCGAAAGTCAATGCGCGCGAAGAAGGGGCTCATGAGCATCCGCTCGTAGCGCCGCGCGACCTCCTCCGAGAAGCTCTTGCGCACCAGATACCGGTCAATCTCGGTGGAGAGCTGCTCCAGATCCTGCGGGGAGAGCGCCGTCGGCTTCATGCGCAATTCCTCCCAGGCATCGGACAGCATGTCCCGGATGGTCTGGTCGTGAAACTTCGTAAAGCCCCGCGTACTTTGAATGACGGCATAGAGAAGCTGCTGAACGCGCGCGGTGTACGCGCGCTCCCGCTCCAGTTCGGCCATTTTATCCAAGTGGTTCACCCCCTCAGGCGACCCTTTCGGTACATTATAGCATAGGACGGCGGTCAAATTCAAACATGCCGGGAATTTTTGCAGGGCAACGGGGCCGGATTACTGAATTTCCTGCGGGAAATTCCGGGCGCAATCCGGGCTCAAGGAAATGATTCCCCGTCGGGCGGGCAAGCGCGCCCTTTGGGGGAATCCATATATACCGGCAAAGCCGGTACATATGGTGGAACTTTGGATGGTTCTGACCCTCCAAACCTCCTGGGAGCTCTCCTCCGAAAATTCATGCGAAAGCCCTGTAATTTTGGGGTCGATAAAAACTGCGTTGATTGGGTGCGCACGAAAGAGCGGGTGGCGGCGCAAACTGAAGAGGCGAAACCTACGGTTTTGACGCGAAAGGGATCAGATGCGAGGGTTCCGGTGCCGGATTTTACGGAACCTGTCGCGTTTTATGGTTTGTGCTTTTCCGGGGCATGCGCTATAATGGGGGAAAAGCCAGAAAAAGGAATGAGCCGGATGCGGGATGGGTTTCTCCTTGCGGCGGTCGGCACGCCCGCGATCAAGGTGGGGGACACGAACGGAAATAAAGACGCCGTCCTCCAGCTGATGCGCGGAGCCGCCGAGGCGGGCGCGAAGGTTTTGACATTGCCGGAACTGTGCCTGACGGGCTACACTTCGGGCGATCTGTTTTTGCAGAAGATCCTCCGGGAGGGCGCGCTGGAAGCTTTGAAGGGCGTGGTGGATTTCAGCCGCGACCTCGACCTTCTGACCGTGGTGGGCCTGCCGCTCGAGGCGGACAACCATTTGTACAACGTGGCCGCGGTGGTGAAGGACGGGCGCATCCTCGGCATCGTGCCCAAGCGGAACCCGCCAAACTACTCGGAATTTTACGAGCTTCGGCACTTCACGCCGGGACCCAGGCAGCTTCGGCCCTTGCGCGTCCTTGGAAGCGACGTGCCCTTCGGCGGGGACATGCTGTTTGTCTGCGAAGACATCCCGGACTTCAAGGTGGGCGTCGAGGTGTGCGAAGACCTTTGGGTGCCGGATGCGCCTTCGACCGGCCACGCGCTGGCCGGGGCGACGGTTCTTTGCAACCCTTCGGCGAGCGACGAGACCATCGGCAAGGCCGCTTACCGCGAATTGCTGCTCAAGAGCCAGTCCGCCCGGCTGATCGCGGCCTACCTCTACGCAGACGCGGGAATGGGCGAATCCTCCACCGACATGGTCTACGCCGGGCACAACCTGATCGCCGAAAACGGCGCGATTCTTGCGCAGTCGAGGATGTACGAGACGGGGCTGACCATGGCCGACGTGGATGTCCAGTTCCTCGCGTCGGAGCGTCTGCGCATGAATACCTTCGGCGCGAGGGAGAATACCCACGTGAAGGTACCCTTCGTGACCGCCGTGCGGGAAACGAGGATTCGCCGACTTGTAGACCCGGCGCCCTTCGTGCCCTCTGACCGGGCGGAGCGCGACCAGCGCTGCGAACAGATCCTCGCCATCCAGGTGAACGGCCTTGCGCAGCGGCTCAGGCACATCGGCTGCGGGTCCGCGGTGGTGGGCGTGTCCGGCGGCCTCGACTCCACGCTGGCGCTGATCGTGGCGGCGAGGGCTTTTGCAAAGCTGGGGTTGCCACTGGATGGGCTGGCCGCCGTCACGATGCCCTGCTTCGGCACCACGCAGCGCACCCATGACAACGCGCTGAAGCTGGCCCGGGGATTCGGCGCGAAGCTGATCGAGGTGGACATCACCCGGTCGGTCCGGCAACACCTTGAGGACATCGGACACGACGAGTCGGTGCACGACGTCACCTATGAAAACGCGCAGGCGCGGGAGCGCACGCAGGTACTGATGGACCTGGCGAACAAGTTGGGCGGCATCGTGATCGGCACCGGCGACCTGAGCGAGCTGGCGCTGGGCTGGGCCACCTACAACGGCGACCACATGTCGATGTACGGCGTCAACATGTCGGTGCCCAAGACGCTGGTGCGACACCTGGTATCCTACGCGGTCGATCACGCCGAGAGCGGGGAGCTCGCTTCGGCGCTCCAGGACGTGCTGGATACGCCGGTGAGCCCGGAACTGCTGCCGCCGGTGGACGGCGTGATCTCCCAGAAGACCGAGGACATTGTGGGACCCTACGAACTGCACGACTTTTTCCTGTACCACCTGGTGCGCCGGATGGCCAAGCCTTCGAAGATCCTGAGGCTGGCAGTTCTCGCTTTCCAGGGAGTATACGACGGGGAAACCATCGAAAAGTGGCTGCGCGTATTCCTGAAGCGGTTCTTCCAGAACCAGTTCAAGCGATCGTGCATCCCGGACGGGCCAAAGGTTGGTTCCGTAACGCTGTCTCCCAGGGGAGATTGGCGCATGCCCAGTGACGCGGATAGCGACTTATGGCTCGGGAGTTTGCGATAAATTAACTCAGTTGCTACCGATTCATGCATGTAAGACCAAGGCTTCGGGTATATCATATCTGCGTGCTACGAAAATAAGTGGAAAATTGAAGGAGGAGACATCCATGAAAAAGGCTCTGGTACTGATGATGGTTCTGGCTCTGGTTGCTGTTCTGGCCGGCTGCACGC
>JAEZHK010000090.1 GCA_023416655.1 Bacillota bacterium | reverse complement strand
GTTGTTCTGGCTTTTTGAAGCGCAGCCGGACGTCCATCACCGGGATGATCTTCCCTCTGAGATTGATGACGCCTCTGATGTGATCCGGAAAATCCGGAATTCTGGTGATCGGCTGAACGCCGATGATCTCCTTGACATACTCGATACCGATGCCGAAGACCTCTTCACCGATCAAAAAGGTCAGATACAGGCCTTCCTGGGTATCTTCGATGCCAGATGATTCCGCCAATGTGGGCTCTTGCATCCTTGCATCTCCTTCACAGAAATCATTCCTGTCTTCACCGTAGAAGTGCTCCCTGAAGATTCCCTGATACTTGTTCCGGTCGCTAACCTCCTCCTGCCGTTATGCCTATTAGTTCGGTATTTCAAATCAAAACTTGATAGGCGTTCTCGGTTTGTGTCATGCTAATTCACGTTATAAATAAATTTTACATAATTTCGCATGTTTTTTAGCGCAATTTTACAATATTTTTGCATCATTCAGCGAAATGCTCCTCGCCAATCGATCGAGCGCCCCTGAGGGACTTGTAATTCCGCCAAGTCGATATGAAACCTCGGCATCCGCCATCGTCACCTCGAATGCGTTGAAACGGCCGATGCGCGCCGATATTCCGGGTTCCTTCCTCGTACATAACTCGATTAATAACCGTATCATCCGATGCGCCCGTAATGAAACCCGCCTGAAATCGTCTGACTTCAGGCGGGTTATTGATTAAGGACCAGAGCACGCTACCTCAGAGTTCCAATGAAAACGCTCAGGTATTAACGCTCCCCCATCAGGAATTCTTCCAGCTCGCTGGGCGCGCCGAAGCGGTGCATCGCGTTTTCCGTCATGAATTTCGTCGTCACAAACGCCGTGTCAGACCATCCGGCCCAGGCGAAGTCTACACCCCGGCTGCGCGCCATGTCCAGGCCCAGCTTCAGGTCGTCCACCACCAGCAGGTTCCTGGGTTCAAAGCCCAGCGACTCCATGATGCTATCCAGCGGGTAGGCGTGGGGCTTGCGCTGCGGCTCCGGCAGTTCCCAGCCGAACACCATGTCGGGCTCAAAGCCGAAATGCGCCTGGTAGTGCTTAAGGATCACGCGCCTTTCCGAGTGGGACACCACGCACACCTTCCCGCCTTCGGCGCGGTAGCGGGCGAGCAGCCTTTCGAAGCCCTCGTAGCAGTCGGGGATGCGCTGGGTGTAGCGCTGCCAGATTTCCTGCTCGATTTTCATCTCCTCGTCGGTGAACCTGTACACGTTCAGGCACATGGGCAAAAAGCCGGGATCAAAATTGTATGTGATGAATTCCTTCAGCGTGGGAACCGGCATCTCCGGCCGGAGCAGCCGCACCGTTTCGACGAAGGACGGGTAATGGATCTCGGGCGTTGAGCGGACCAGCGTGTCGTCATGGTCCAACACCAGGCAGGGATAGCGCATGATAACCTCCATACAAAAAGCACAATTTTCTCGCGTGCCGTCACTCAAGGCTTCCATCGCTCCCGGGCTTTAACGCGCCGGGAATCGGTTTCCGTAGTAAGTAGCGCACACTGACGGAGGAAATACTTCCGCAAGTCAGTGAGCATCCTGGAAATCCCGCAGGTGTTTGGCTCACCCAGTTCTTACTCTTTTGCGTTGAAAATCAGCTTGGCGGCTTTGGGGCGCCTTCTTTGTGTGACTTCGTCACGGAACCGGTTCGCCTGGCAGCGTATACTTTAGGCAAACAGGAAGGAGCGATACACAATGTCCGTCGTCAATTTAACCATGGAAAACTTCCAGCGCGAGGTTCTCAATAGCGAAAAGCCGGTGCTCGTGGACTTCTGGGCCAGCTGGTGCGGCCCCTGCCGCATGGTGGCCCCGCTGGTTGAACAGATTGCGAACGAAAACCAGGAAGTCAAGGTCGCCAAGGTGGACATCGACGCCCAGCCGGAGCTCGCCAGCGCCTTCCGCGTGATGAGCATCCCCACGCTCATGGTGTTCAAGGACGGGAAGCTGGCCAAGACGTCCGTCGGCGCCAAACCCAAGGCCGCGATCCTGGCGATGCTGGATTAGCCCCGGTTCACAGCAGCGCCCGGAGCCCCTTCCGGCTTAAAACGGTCACCCCGCCCCGGACCAGTGAGACCAGACCCTCCCGCTGAAAGTACTTCAGCATCCTCGTGACGGATTCGCGCGCGCCCCCGAGGTAACGCGCGATTTCCTCTTGCGTAAGGTGCACGGTGTCGCCGCCTACTCGGGACAGCTCGTCCAGCAGGAATACCGCCAGGCGCTTGTCGAAGCTCATGAACAGGATCTGCTGCATGGCCCACATGACGTCGGAGAACCGCTCGGTGACCTGTTTGTAGGCGAAGGCCTCCACGTAGATGTTCTCCCGCTGCACCTGGTCAAAGGCGGACGGCCGGATCACGCACAGTTCGCAGTCGCTGGCCGCGTCGATGCGCACCTCGAACGTGATGGCGGAGAGCGCGCAGCTGGCGCTCATCACACAGACGTCGCCGCCGTTCATTCGGAAGAGCGTGACCTCGCGGCCCTCCTCGGACAGCATGTAAACCCGGAGTTCCCCCGACAGGACCAGCAGTATGCCGGCGCAGTCGTTGGAGCCGCCGTGGATGTTGGTCCCGCGCGGGTAGGAATGGCAGGCGGTGCCCGCGATCAATGTCTCCCGCTGCTCGGGCGAAATCCTGCCCCAGAAGGGCAGAAATCGCGCGGCGATGGCGGAAGGTTCCTTGTCCGGCATTGCAAAAATCCCCTTTCAACCTTATGATATCATAAAAGCGGACGATCCAAAAGTCAATTTAAGGAGGCAAACCCATGAAGATAGTCATCATCGGCGGCGTGGCGGGCGGCGCATCCGCCGCGGCACGGCTCAGAAGGCTGGATGAGAAGGCCGAGATCATCATGCTGGAGAAGGGCGAGTACATCTCCTTCGCCAACTGCGGCCTGCCCTACTACATCGGCGGCGAGATCAAGCAGAAGTCGGCGCTGACGCTGCAGACGCCGAAGAGCTTCAACGCCCGCTTCAACGTCGATGTGCGCACGCTGAGCGAGGCGATCCGAATCGATCCGGCCAGGAAGGCTGTGACCGTCCTCAACCACCAGACGAACGAGACCTACGAGGAGGGCTACGACAAGCTCATCCTCTCCCCCGGCGCTGAGCCGTTTGTGCCGCCCATCGAAGGCGCGAAATCGGACAAGGTGTTCACGCTCCGGAACATCCCCGATACCTACCGCATCAAGGACTACGTCGAGCAGAAGAAAACCCGGACGGCCATCGTCGCGGGCGGCGGCTTCATCGGCGTGGAGATGGCGGAAAACCTGACCCATGCGGGGGTTCAGGTGACATTGGTGGAGATGCTGGACCAGGTGATCGCGCCGATCGACTACGAAATGGCGCAGGACGTGCACCGCCACATGGTTGAGAAGGGCGTGCGCCTGATGCTGGGCAAGTCTGTCGCCAGGATCCGCGAAGCGGGCGAAAGCCTGGTGGTCACCGTCGGCGATAGCGACGTACAGGCCAACATGCTGATCATGGCGGTGGGCGTGCGGCCGGACAGTCGGCTTGCGAAGGAAGCGGGCCTCGAGGTGAACCCGCGCGGCGCGATCAAGGTATCGGGCCGCATGCTGACGAGCGACCCCGACATCTACGCCGTCGGCGACGCCATCGAGGTCACCGATTTTGTGACGGGTGAACAGGGCTACGTACCGCTGGCGGGCCCCGCCAACAAGCAGGGCCGCATCGCGGCGGACAACATCTCGGGCCTCGACAGCCGCTACGAGGGCACGCAGGGGTCGTCCATCCTCAAGGTGTTCGACCTGACCGTCGCCTCTACCGGCATCAACGAGAAGACCGCAAAGCGGCTGAAGCTCGATTACGACAAGAACTACACCTACTCGGCCAACCACGCGGGTTATTACCCCGGCGCGGTCAACATGTCCATCAAGGTGCTGTTTGAAAAAGGCTCCGGCCGCATCCTGGGCGCGCAGGCCGTGGGATACGACGGAACGGACAAGCGCGTGGACGTGCTGGCCACAGCCATCCGCGCCAAGATGACCGCAAGCGACCTCACCAAGCTGGAGCTTTGCTACGCGCCGCCCTACGGCTCGGCCAAGGACCCGGTCAACATGGCGGGCTTCGCGATCGAGAACCTGATGCAGGGGCTGGTCAAGAACTTTCACTGGCACGACGTGGCGGGCCTGCCCCGCGACGGCAACGTAACGCTCCTCGACACCCGCACGGCGCTCGAATACGAAAACGGCCACATCGAGGGCTTCAAAAACATCCCGCTGGATTCGCTGCGCTCCCGGCTGGGCGAGATCGACAAGTCCAAGCCCGTCTACGTCACCTGCCAGGTGGGCCTCCGCGGCTACGTGGCGACCCGGATCCTTTCGCAGAACGGTTTTGACGCCTACAACCTCAGCGGCGGTTACCGGCTGTACCATTCGATCTTCGGGCCCCACGAGGCGCCCAAAGGAGGGGTTTCCGTGAACACAGACACCCAGCTGCCTGAGAAGAAGGACGCGCCCGCCCGGACCATCGTGCTCGACGCCTGCGGCCTGCAGTGCCCCGGCCCGATCGTCAAGCTCTCCGAGGCGCTTTCGAGCGCGGCGGTCGGCGACGTGATCGTGATCTCCTCCACCGACCCGGCGTTTGCAAGTGACCTGCCCGCCTACTGCCGCCGGACCGGGAACCTGCTGCTCAGCCTCGACAGCACAAAAGGAATCGCCAATGCCAAAGTGCAGAAGGGTGAAAAACCGGCCCCTGTCACCGGCTCTTCCGGGGACAACAAAAACATCATCGTGTTCTCGGGCGACCTGGACAAGGCCATCGCTTCGTTCATCATCGCCAACGCCGCCGCCGCCATGGGCCGCCATGTTTCGATGTTCTTCACGTTCTGGGGGCTGAACGTGCTGCGGCGGCCCGAAAAGGTGTCGGTGAAGAAGGACTTTCTCTCGAAGATGTTCGGCATGATGATGCCGCGCGGCTCGAAGAAGCTGGGCCTTTCCAAGATGAACATGCTGGGGATGGGCCCGATCATGATCCGCGGGGTCATGAAAAAAAAGCACATCGCCAGCCTGGAGGAACTGATCGCCTCCGCCCGGAAAAGCGGCGTGGAGCTGGTCGCGTGCTCGATGTCGATGGACGTGATGGGCATCAAGGCCGAGGAACTGATCGACGGCGTCAAGTTCTCCGGCGCGGCGGCGATGCTGGCCAACGCCGAAGAGAGCGACATGTCGCTGTTCATCTAGCGATGTCGGCACAAATCCGCTCCGCGGCTTTCTGCCGAACAGGAGAACTGAGTGAGCCTGAAATTCTGAGGAATTTCCGGGCGGCTCACTGACTGAAGGAAATGTTTCTTCCACCAGTGTTCGCACTGGGTACGGGAGCAGGGGTTTTTGATGGTTAAGGCCCGCGGCAATGCAACTTGCCGCGGGCCTCTTGCTTGGACTCCTGCCATATGCGCTATTCCCCCGCCACGCACAGCACCTTTTGAGACACCACGTCGGAATACAGTTGAAGTGGCGCGCGGAAGGCGCGGACGACGCCCGCGAGCGCCTCCGACACCGGGATCTGCTGTCCGAGCGCGATCAAATCCGGCTGAAACAGCGCGTCGCCACGGCCCGGGAACACGCCGGTGTAGAAGATCCCCGACTCCACCATGTCCTGAAAAAAGTGGCTGCCGTAGGACAGTTCCGGCGAAAGCCCCGCAGACTCGAACGCCACCTCCATCAGCACGGTCATCCCGGCGATCTCCGAGAACCTGACCGGCACGCCCAGCGATGGGGTGGTGGTGCCCCAGCGCCCCGGCCCGATCAGGAGGCAGTTCAACCCCTCCCGCTTGACCAGCGCGTTGAGCCTGCCGACCTCCCGCGCGACGGCGTACTTATCGCGCTCGCCGAGGGCGCTGTAGCCCGCGGCGTCCACATAGACCGCCGCGTCCAGCTTCAGCCGCACGTTGCCGCCCATGAAGCCGCCGGTCTGCCGGAGCAGCACGACTTCCTCGCGGGCCTCCGGGATCTGCACCTGCGCGCCTACGCCGCGGGTCTGCAGCGGTCGGCACTGAAGGATGTTGAAATTCAGCGCGCCCGCGGCGTCGAAATTGCCGGAAAATTCCACGTCCACCGGGTACTCATAGGCCGCCTCGAGGCAGGAGAGGATGCGCCGCATCTCAAGCACAAAATCCGTATCGTTCAGCAGCTTCTGGAACGTCAGCACGAAATAGCGCTCCGGTTTCAGTCCAAGTTCCCGCGCGCGGCGTTGGGCTTCCCGGTCGTCCTCGCCGAAGAGGGACATTTCCATGTCCGGCAGATCCGCCAGGAGCCTGGGCAGGTACACCGTCTCCAAAGCGCCGCGCGTGAGGCTGAGCGCATCTACGTGTTGCTGAGAAAACCACGCGAGTTCATCCGTCTGGCAGGGCCAGAGGAGCGGCTTCGAAAGGCTGACGATGCGCGAATAGTCCCCGCCCACGCGATCCACCGCCCGGGTGCCCAGCCCGAACACCAGGCGGATCATGCCCGCCTCCGGGTCGATGGAGCCGTCCCAAACGTAGAGGTTGTAGGAATTGCCCACGCCCGCCAGCAGCGGAAAGAACCAGCCTTGATGCCGGTCGCCAGACACGCGCTGGATCAATAGCGACATCTGCTCGTCCCGGCCCAGAAGTCCCCGCTTCATCCGGTACTCCAGCGCGTCCGGGTTCATCATGCTGGCGTAAACCCGGCGCACCGCCCGCTCGAACTCGACGATCCGCTCTTCCGGCGATCCCTGGTTGGTCAAAAAGATGCTCTCGTACTTGCCGGCGAAGGCGTTGCCGAAATTGTCCTCCAAGAGGCTGGATGAGCGCACGATGATGGGCGACTGGCCAAAGTAGTCCAGCATGCGCATGAACTGCTGCCGGATCGGGTGCGGAAAAATGCCGCTGTTCAGCCGCTCCGCAAGCTCTCCGGCCAGCGCGAAGTACCCTTCCGGCGTATTCTGGCGCATGCGCAGCCGCCAGCAGTCGTTGTGCACCAGGTAGGTGTAAAACACGTCCGCGCCCAAATAGTAAGAGTCGTGAGGCTCAAGCAGGTGATCCAGTCCGTTTGCCGACAGGATGGCCCGCGCCAGCAGCATGCCCACCGATTTTCCGCCGATCGGCCCGGTGCCGATTTCCCGGGACTTGATCGTGAGCAGATCCGTCAGGGACAGGTATCGCTCGGCCAGCGCTGCGATGCGCGGCTCCCTCGCGATCTGGATCGGGATGATCCGCTTTTTCATGGCGGCAACGTCCGGGTGATCGCGCGGCAGCAGCTCCATTTCGTGGGCCTCCAGAAACAGCCTGTCCCAGTAGTCCACCGTGCCGGCCTCCCGCTCGAGGAGCCTGCGCGAAAACAGCTTCGCCGCCTCGCCGCTGGCGGTGACCGGCGAGTAGTCGCCGTCCACAGGCCTGTGGGGCAAGAACATGGTGGGCGAATAACGCTCCCACACCTTGAGCGGGTGCAGGTAGATGTCGCCGGCGATGTTGTAAAGGTCAATGAGCAGCTGCGTGGTCTCGCGGATGCGCGCGATGGCGTCGAAGGAGTGACGGCCCCTAAGCAGCGCAAAGTAGGCCACCGTGTCCAGCGAGTACAGGTACGGACAGGTGATCCCGAAGAAATTTCCGATCATGAGGTCGGAGCACCATTCGCCCAGCAGTTCCGTCAGGCAGCCAAACACGTAGAATACGCCGCGGCCCTCGGCGGTGATGATGGCGTTGACCGCCGACGCGAAGCACTCAAAACCGCAGCCTGCCTCCAGCGCGTAGGTCACCACGCCCGCCTGATCGCACAGCGTCGCGATATCCCCGAAATGGATGTATACCACGCGGTGCCCGGCCGCCAGCGCGCTGTGCACAAAGGGCGTGACAAAGGCACGGTAGTCGTCCAACGAGTCCACTTGCCAGACCACGTTGTCGCCCAGGCGCAACCCGTCGATCACCCGGTCTACCGCCTGAACGCCGGTAGTCACCCGTCCGGAACTGTCCATGCCGCCACCTCCGCTCCATGAGAAAATGGTACCATACCGGGGCCAAAAATGCAAATATGAACAAGCCGACCCCAGAAGGAGCCGGCCTGTCGCAGGATAGGAGGCTGGGGCAACCGTGCCGCCAGTTCTGGAACAGTCAAACCTTGGGAATTATGCGTAAAACGCGCTCCGATTTGAAGAAGGTGAAGTAGGCCGAGAGGACGAACAGCATGGTCTGCAGCGAGTAGATCGACAGCCGTTCGGTCACGCCCAGCAGATTCCAGCCCGAAGCCATTCCAATGGGCGTCGTCATGCCGGTCAGTGTGATCAAAACCGCCATGACCAGCGTGAATCGGCCAAGCCCTGTGAGCTTCTCCCGCTTCAGGAAGCCCGCCGCCAGCAGGAAGCCGCAGGCGATGGTGGTCAGCACGACGACCACCGTGACGATGATGTGCATCAGGTTCCCGAACGTGAGCACCGTCTTGTCGCCGGACAGCGGGAACAGCATGTAGCCGAACATGGATACCCCTTCCATCACGAGGAGCGTCACGCTGCCCGCGCGCACCAGCGCGCCAGATTTCCGGAAGGCCCGGGACACCATGCCAATCGCAAAAACGATCATGCACAGCCCATACACCGTGGTCAGCACCCGGAGCAGCCCCGCGTTGGGCGCACCTTCCGCCGTGAGCGAGCTGATGTCCATCGTCACCGGGTTGTACTCGGCCCACAGGATGCGCCCCAGCAGCGTGTGTGAGAGGTAGATCAGGATGCCAACCATGCCCAGCGAGATCGCGATGCGCTCAAACTTTCTCATACACGTTTCCATCCTCTACAGTCGGCACTTCCGCCGGTTTCAGCTTGCGGTGCGTGTAGACGGCGATCAGGGCCAGCGCCACGGCGCAGCCGAACACCATGCCTTCCAGCGCCAGCACATTGTGCAGGACGCCCACCTGCATCAGCGCCGCCGGCGCGTCGATCAGGGCGTGCAGAAGGATCGCGGTAGGAAACAGCCAGAGTCGGCGGTTTTCGTACACCGAGTAGAACACGATGACCGACAGCGAGATGTGGATCGTCAGCGCGAACATCCGCTCGAAGCCGGAGACCAGGAACATGGCGGACGGCGTCGACGCCAAGCTTTGGATCTGCGCGGTGACCAAAGCGCCGTTCGGGCCGGAGGTCAGCTGCACGATGTTCCCGGAATTGGCGAGGACGCTCAGGACGATGGCATTGATCATCGCCAGCCCACCCAACAGGATCGCCTCGATGCCGCCGTGGCCGACGCCGTAGTTGAGACCCGTCCCGATGCCGCTGTAGCGCCGTTTCAAGAGCTTGAAGGCCACGAAGCGGCCGGTTTCCTCAAAGACGCCCGCCGCGAGCGAGCCGTAGAGCATGTACCAAACCGGGTAGGCCGACATCCAGGTGGAACCGTCGGCCTGAGGCTGCAGGACAAACTGGTGCATGATCCGCTCGAGCACCAGAGCGAACACCACGAACGTCGCCGCGCCGACCAGCGCGGGCATGACCTTCGCCTTGAACTTCTTGCTGAAATAGATCAAAAGCCCGATCGGAACCCCGATGGACAATAGCGCGGAAACCGACATGCACAGGATGGACAGCGCCGGAATGTTCATAATACCCTTCTCCTCATGGTCCCCTTAGATATTTAGACAACTTTCTAATTTTCCAACGCCATGATACTACGGCTGGAATCTGCTGTCATTAGCGCGCGGAGATTTAACCAAATATGGCATTGACATGGCTTTTCTATGGTAATACGACGACTGCCTCATCACAATCGATCCATGCGCCATCCCCGACGGAGCTCTGACGCCGCACAGAAAAACGCCGGAAACCCTTGCGGATTTCCGGCGCGGTGACCTATTGGGTTATTGCGACGCTACGGGCGATCAGGCCTTGAGGCGCTTCTCCAGCGCGTCGAGCTGGTCGTACATCTCCTTGGGCAGCTTGCCTTCGAAGGTGGCGTAGTATTCCTTGATGGACGCGAGCTCTTCCAGCCAGCCTTCGCGGTCGACCGTCAAAAGCTCATCCAGCGCGCCCGGCTTGAGGTTGAGGCCGCCGACGTCCAGGTCTTCCGCCTTCGGCAGGTTGCCGATGGGGGTCTCCTGCGCGCCGATCTCGCCGCACACACGCTGCACGATCCACTTGAGCACACGGCTGTTTTCGCCGTAGCCCGGCCAGATGAACTTGCCTTCGCTCTTGCGGAACCAGTTGACGTAGAAGATCTTGGGCAGCTTGTCGGCATCGGTCGCCTCGCCGATTTCAAGCCAATGCTTGAGGTAGTCCGTCGCGTTGTAGCCGATGAAGGGCAGCATCGCGAAGGGATCGCGGCGAACCTGGCCGATCTTGGCGGAGATGGCGGCGGCGGTGATCTCCGAGCCCATGATGGAGCCGAGGAACACGCCGTGCTTCCAGTCGAAGCTCTCGTTGACCAGCGGGATGGTGGACGGACGGCGGCCGCCGATCAGGATCGCGGAGATCGGCACACCGTTCGGGTCTTCCCACTCGGGCGCGATGGACGGGCACTGGCTGGCGGGCGTGGTGAAGCGGGCGTTGGCATGGGCGGCCGGTTCCTTGCTGTCGGGCGTCCAGTCGTTGCCCTTCCAGTCGATCAGGTGCGCCGGCGCGGGGGTGCCGATGCCCTCCCACCACACGTCGCCGTCGTCGGTCAGTGCGACGTTGGTGAAGATGGTGTTCTTGGTGATGGTGTGCATCGCGTTGGGGTTGGAGTCCATCGAGGTGCCCGGCGCCACGCCGAAGAAGCCCGCTTCGGGGTTGATGGCGTAGAGGCGGCCGTCCTTGCCGAACTTCATCCAGGCGATGTCGTCGCCGACAGTCTCGACCTTCCAGCCGGGAATGGTCGGGATCAGCATGGCGAGGTTGGTCTTGCCGCAGGCGCTGGGGAACGCGCCGGTGATGTACTTGACGGTGCCCTTCGGATCGGTCAGGCGCAGCACCAGCATGTGCTCGGCCAGCCAGCCCTCGTCGCGGGCCTGGACGGACGCGATGCGCAGCGCGAAGCACTTCTTGCCAAGCAGCGCGTTTCCGCCGTAGCCGGAGCCGTAGGACCAGATCGTGCGCTCCTCGGGGAAATGGCTGATGTACTTCTGCTCGATCGGCGCGCAAGGCCAGCTGGAATCCTTCTGGCCCGGCTCAAGCGGCGCGCCCACGGAATGCAGGCAGGGCACGAATTCGCCGTCATCACCCAGAACATTCAGCACCTGGGTGCCGATGCGGGTCATGATGCGCATATTGACCACGACGTAGGGGCTGTCGGTGAGTTCCACGCCGATTTTGGAAATGGGGGAGCCGATGGGGCCCATCGAGAACGGGATTACATACATCGTACGGCCCTTCATGCAGCCGGTGTAGAAGCCCGTCATCGTCTTTTTCAGTTCAACCGGATCCACCCAGTTGTTGGTGATGCCGGCGTCCTCTTTGCTTTGGGAGGCGATGTACGTGCGGTTTTCGACGCGGGCCACATCCGACGGATGGCTGCGGAACAGGTAGCATCCGGGGCGCTTCTCCGGGTTCAGCGGGATGGCCATGCCGGAATCGACCATGCCCTTGAGCAGGCGCTGATATTCCTCCTCAGAGCCGTCGCACCAGTATATGGCATCCGGCTTGCACATATCTTTGACTTCGTCTATCCACTGCAAAAGTTTCTTGTTCTTCGTCATGTTTTCCGCTCCTTGCATCTCAAAATCGGCCATCCTAATTATACCACACGCGTGCCCAAAAAATAAAGTAGGAAAAGCGAATTCTTTATGAATTTGCTTCGCATTTTTGACGGGTTTTCACATGCTCCAATTCAAATTTTCGAATGTGTGCATACATTCGTCCACATTTCTGGTTTGAATTGCTGGTTTGCTTTCCCTTAGTCAATCGATCATTGGATACGCATTGATTTTCACGGCAAGCTAAGATTCGCAAATGATTTCTATCAGCCCGGGGCAAGCCCGCCGGACAGCTTCCAAAACGACAAAAACGGGCTTGCAACGGGCCGATGACGGGTATACAAAGGCGGGTCGAAAACGGGGCGAGCGGCGAAAATGCCCCCATGTGAGGCTTTATATATAAGGTAGATACATAACCATATCACCATTGACGAATGGCGGCGCTGGTACTATAATGACGTTCGGTCTTCCAGACGCCGTTTCAAACCCGCGCCTCAAGACCAGAATGCCCGGTGGCTCAAAACAAAAGCCGCCCGGATGGCGCAGGGGGTTTCAAATGACAGGTCCCGTTCTATTAATGCTCGTCGTTTTCGTCCCGCTGGTTGGCGCCTGCGCGCTGCCAATTGTTGGGCGAATTTCGTCGAAGGCGCGAAACGCGATGGCGTTTCTATTTGTCGCCATCCCCTTCGGCCTTCTGATCTCCATGCTGCCCGCCGCGCTCTCCGACGCGCCGTACACGTTTGACATCCAACTGCCGCTGGGCCTGAGCTTCGGCTTTTATGCCGACGGCCTCGCGGTCTTCATGGCGATGGTCTCCTCGTTTCTGGGGCTGATCATCGTCTTCTATTCGTTCGGCTACCTGGGCCACTACGAGCACCAGAACGAGTACTACTTCTACGTGGTCTTGTTCCTGGGCGCGATGATGGGCATCACGCTGACCACGAACCTGATCTTCCTCTACGGCTTCTGGGAGCTTTCGGCGCTGGCCTGCTGGCGGTTGATCGGCTTCTTCCGCGAGAAGGAATACGTTCGCCGCGCCAACAAGGCGTTTCTGATCACCGGCGCGGGCGCGCTGATCATGCTGTCGGGATTCCTCATGATCTACTTCCAGCACGGCACGATGGACCTGATCCAACTGCGCGGCAAGGAGATCTCAAACGCCGCGGTCGTTTTGATCCTGTTCGGCATCCTGTCGAAATCCGCGACGCTGCCGCTGCATTCATGGCTGGCGGATGCGGGCGTCGCGCCGACCCCGGCCACAGCGCTATTGCACGCGGCGGTGCTGGTCAAGATCGGCGTGTACGTGTACGCGCGGCTCTTCGCCGCCACCTTCCACATCGACGCCTTCTGGAACACGGCGGTGCCGGTGATCGCGGCGGTCAGCGCGCTTCTGTCCGCGGGCGCGGCCATCGCGGAGGTGGACATCAAGCGCATCGTCGCCTACTCCACCGTCAGCCAGATCGGTTTCATCTTTCTGGGCCTTTCAATCGGCGGCGAGGCGGCGCTGGCGGGCGGGCTGATGTACATCCTGATGCACGCCATCTCGAAAGCCGGACTCTTCCTCTGCGCGGGCATCGTGGAGCACAGCCTCCATACGAAAGACATCCGCAGGATGGGCGGCCTCGCCAAGACCATGCCTTGGACGGCGGCCTCCTTCTTCCTCTGCGCGTTCTCGGTCATGGGCGTCCCGCCGCTAGGCGGCTTCTTCAGCAAGGACATGGTCATCCACGGCGCGATCGAAGCCGGGCACCCCTGGATCGCCGCGGTGTTCATCATCGGCGCAGTGATGACGGTCCTGTACCTCCTCCGGGCGTACTACAAGGTGTTCCTGGGCGAATCCCACGCGGAGCACTCCGCCCACGAGGGCCGGGGCACGATGGAATACTCGGTGGTGCTGCTCGCGGCGCTCTCCATCCTCAGCGGCCTTCTGATTTACTATCCTTCCAGCCTGGTTCGCGCAATCGTTGAGCAAATGGCGGTGATCATCCGATGAGTTTCGTCGATTCCTTCCTGCCCCTCGCGCTGGCGCTGATCCCTGCGGTCCTTGGGGTTTTGATCTTCGCGCTGCCGGAGAAGCTCCGCGGGGCGCAGTTGTCCGCGATGGTCGTCGGCGCGGGCGCGACCTTCGTTCTGGCGCTGACCGCGCTCGGCAAGCCTTTGGAGTTCACCCGTGCCTGGGCGGGCTGGGGTATGGACTTTTCCCTGAAACTGACGCAGACCGGCGGCGCGCTGGTGGTCGCGGCGTCAGCGCTGACCCTCGTGGTCGCGGCTCTCGCGGCGCTGCCAAAGCGGATGCCCGAAAAGAGCAGGGCCTTCGCCGGATGTACACTTCTCGCGCTGGGGATGGCCAACGGCGCGCTTCTGGCCAACAACCTCGTGGCGATGCTGTTCTTCTGGCAGGCGATGTGGGCGCCGGTGTACGGCATGATCAAGGCGGGCGGCGAGAACGCCTGGAAATCTTCGGTCAAGGCCGTGTTCACGGCGGGCTTCGCGGACCTGATGCTGATCCTGGGGCTGGGCCTTGCGAGCCTCGCTGCCGCGAGCATGACGATCGACCAGATGCACGCGCATCCGGGCGCACTGGGCACGATGGGATTCCTGCTGATGGCGGTGGGCGCGGTGGCGAAGCTGGGCGCGATCCCCTTCCATGGCTGGCTGTACGCCGCGTCGGAGGACGCCCCCTCCCCCTTCATGGGGCTCATCCCCGGCGGATTAAACCTTCTGATGGGCGCGAACCTGCTTACAAAGTTCCCGGGGATTTTTGACGCCGCCGCGTTCCCCGGCGCGACGTTCCTGGTTTTGGCCGTCGGAATTGCCATAGTGCTGCTGGCAGGCATGCTCGCGATGGGCGCGGACGGCTATAAAAAGCAGGCTGTCGCGCTGAACGCGGCGCAGGCCGGCGCGCTGGTCTTGGGCGCGACCTCTCGCGCAGGCGGGACGTTTGTCCCCGTCGTGATCGTCGCCGCCGCGGTGGGCTGCTGCCTGTACCTGACGGCGGGCATCCTGGACGCGAGGAAGCCGGGCAAGTCCTCCCCCGCGTCGCTTCTGTACTCCATCGCGGCGGGCGCTTCCGTTGCCGTCGTCTTCACAGGCTCCCTGTTCCGCATCGCGCTGCACGAGAGCTGGCCGGGGCTGATCCTGACCGTGGCGGCGCTGTTCGGCGCGATCTTCGCCGTAGCCGGCATTATGGGGCTGATCCGCGCCGGGCGGGACGGATCGAGCAAGGTGGAGCCGTTCTTCGATCTGGGCGTCGCGCAAAGCTGGCTGGACAGGACATTGGCCGACCCCTACCCCGCCGCCGCGGCCTTCATCAAGGGCTACGCGGGCGTCTCACTCAAGGTCAACGACGCGATCAGCTGGTTCTACGACGTCGGCGTGGTTGCGTTCGTCGGCCTTTTGACCTCGCTGGTCCGAAAGGCGCACAACGGCAGCCAGTCCCGCTACGTGATCTGGGTGCTTTTAGGCTCGGTGGCCGTGATCGCAATCTTCGCGCTCTCCTGACGCCGACCCCATTGAAGGAGGAAAAAGCTCGTGCCGTTTCTGTTTATTGGGATCCCGCTGGCCGCCGTGGTGATCCTGAACGCGCTGAATTGGAAGAGCCGCTGGTCGGCGCTGTGGGTCGCGCTGGCGGTGTCCGCGGTTCAGGTCGCGCTGGGCGCGTGGGCCCTGATCCAGACGATTCAGACCAACGCGCCCGTCCCGTCGGAATTTTTCGGAGTTACCGATTTCTTCGGACATTTCACGGTGGATACCTTCGGCGCGATCGTGCTGACCATCATCGGCTTCATCGGTTGCATCACGGCGCTGGTGGCCGCCAGCACCATCCATGAAAGCCGCTTCAGCTTCGGGAGCTCGCTGCTCATCCTGCTGATGGGCATGAACGGCGTGGTCATGGTCACGGACATCTTCAGCCTCTACGTATTCATCGAGGTCACCGGCGCGGCTTCGTTCCTCTTGATCGCCATCGACAAAAAGCGCGACGAGCTGGAAGGCGCGTTCAAGTACTACCTGATGAGCGCGCTGGCCACCACGATGATGCTGATGTCGATCGCGTTCCTGTTCACGCTGTCGGGCGAAACCTCCTACGCGGGCGTCGCCGCCTATATGGCTTCGCTGAACGGCCAGTACCCGATGATGCTGAGCGCGGCGATCCTGCTGTTTGTGATCGCGCTTTCGATCAAGTCGGGCGTGGTGCCCTTTCACACCTGGGTGCCGGACGCCCACTCCTCCGCGCCGTCGCCGGTATCGGTGGTGCTGGCGGGCGTGGTCATCAAGGTATCGGGCGTGTTCGCGCTGATGCGCGTGTACCGGGACGTGTTCTTGAACGACCCAAAGGTGGGCACGGCGCTGATGGTCCTGGCCATTGTGTCCATCGCGGTGGGCGCGCTGGGCGCCATCGGGCAGAGCGACATCAAGCGCATGCTGGCGTTCTCCTCCGTCAGCCAGATCGGCTACATCATCCTGGGCGTGGCCACCGGCTCGGCGCTGGGCTTCGTGGGCGCGCTGATGCACTTTTTTAACCATGCAACGTTCAAGTCGCTCTTGTTCACGAACGCGGCGGCGGTCTACCACGAGACCGGCACCCGCGACATGGACAAGATGGGCGGCCTCGGCTCCAAGATGCCGGTGACGAGCGTCAGCTCCATCCTGGGCCTGATGTCGATGGCGGGCATCCCGCCGCTTTCGGGCTTCTGGTCGAAGCTCGTCATCGTGATGGCGGTGTGGCAGGTGTCCCCGGGGCTTGCGATCGCGGCGCTTTGTTTGAGCGTGCTGACGCTGGGGTATTTCCTTATTCTCCAGAAGAAGGTGTTCTTCGGAAAACCGGCGCCCGCGATGGAGTCCGTCACCGAGTGCGGCGGAAGCTTGAAGTTCGTGGAGGTCCTGCTGTCCGCAGTCAACGTAATCGCCGGGCTGTTGTTCCCGCTGCTATTGGTCTACCTGCACGGCAAAGGCGTGATATGACGGTTACCACTAGATGGAAGGTGAGCTTTTGAATCTGACGATAATGATCCTGCTCCTGGTGGGCCTCGTGATCTCCGCGCTGGTGACCGTCATGATCCGGGACCTTTTGAAGGCGGCGGTTTCCCTGGCCGTTCTGAGCGCGGTGCTCACGGTGATCCTGTTCCTCCTGAAAGCGCCGCTGGCGGCGGTGTTTGAACTGTCCGTCTGCGCGGGCCTTATCACGGTGGTGTTCATCTCGACCATCAGCATGACGAAACTGCGCACCAAGGAGCAGATCGCCCAGCACAAGGAAGAGCGCCGCAAGCGCTTCAGGCTCTTGCCGGTGGTGGTGATCGCGCTGGTTTCGACGGGCTTCGCGCTGGTCCTTCCGCACCTGGGCGACATGATCCCCACAACCATCCCGCACGTCGCCACCGCCGCGGAAGCCACCGTATTCTGGAGCCAGCGGCAGGCAGACCTCCTGGGCCAGATCGTAATCGTGCTGGCCGGCGTGTTCGGCGTACTGATCTTCTTCAAGGAGGGTGAAAAGCCGTGAGCCTTCTGTTTACGCTGTTCCTGGTCGGCTCGGCGCTCCTCATCGCCATCGGCCTGTATGGCATCGTCGTCACAAGGAACCTGATGCGCATCATATTGAGCGTGGAGATCCTCACCAAGGCGGTCACGCTGGTCATGATCGGCGCGGGCTACGAGACCGGCAAGATGGGCATGGCGCAGTCGTTCGTGATCACGATCATCGTCATCGAGGTCATGCTGCTGGTCATCGCCACGGGCATCCTGTTCGGCGCTTTCAAAAACAACGGTTCTCTGATGACCGACCAGCTCAACAACCTCAAGGGCTAGCCCTTCACGCAAACTGACGAATGGATGGAGGCATCCGATGGAAAGCTTTCTCATGTCGCCGCCGGTGGTGTTCGCACTGTTCCTCTTGATCTCCTTTGGCGTATCGCTCGTCTCCAAGCGGCTCTCCGCGCGCGGCACGGAATCGGCCGCCAAGAATCAGGCATACGCCTGCGGCGAGAGCATGGAGGAGAACCGCGGCCAGCCGGACTACACCGAGTTCTTCAAATTCGCTTTCTTCTTCACCATCATGCACGTGGTCGTGCTGGTGGTGGCGACCGACCCGGCGGGGCTGACGGTCACTTCGGCGGTATACCTGGGCGTGACGGTGCTTTCGCTGTTCATGCTGCTTCGGAGGTAATGGGATGAATACCATTGAACGGCTCATCAACTGGGCCAGGCTGAAATCGCCCTGGATCATCCACTTCAACTCGGGCGCCTGCAACGCCTGCGACATCGAAGTGCTGGCGGCGCTGACGCCCCGCTACGACGTGGAGCGCTTCGGCGTGCAGCTCAAGGGCTCGCCGCGGCACGCAGACGTGCTCGTCTGCTCCGGCCCGGTCACGCTGCAGCAGCGCGACCGGCTCGTGACCATTTACGAGCAGATGCCCGAGCCCAAGTTTGTCATCGCGGTGGGCACCTGCGCCTGCTCCGCGGGCGTGTTCGACGGCTGCTACTGCGTGGAGGGCGGCATCGACACCGCCATCCCCGTGAACATGTACGTGCCCGGCTGCCCCGCGAAGCCCGAAGCCATCATCGACGGCGTGGTAAAGCTCTTGGGGACGCTGGAGGACAAGGAAACCAAGTCGAAAAAGGCAAAGAGGCTGGCCAAGGAAAAGCCCAAGGCCATCGAAGAACCCAAGGCCGAAGCGGAAACCGCAAAGGCCGGAGACGACGCCGGGAAGGCGTGAGGAGGCTGGCGCGTGGAAGCGAATTTTGAAAGAGAACAGGGCCTGCTCGGCCGCCTTGCCGAGCGCTTTAATCTGGATGTGGGCCAGACGGTCATCAAAGCCCGCAGGATCTATCTGAGCGTGCCGGAGGAAGTCTTCATGGACGCGCTCAAATTCCTGAGGCAGGAACTCAATTTTGACCACATGATCACGATTACGGGCCTGGATACCGGAGAGAATTTTGAATTTCTCTACCACATCTCCGAGCCGGACGGTGTGCTCGTGACGCTGAAATTCAAAACCCGGCGCGAGGACCCGGTGGTCATCCAGACGGTGCTCCCCGTGTACCCCGGCGCCACCTTCTACGAGCGCGAGCTGGAAGGCCTCCTGGGCGTCAAGGTCGAAGGCCTGACCCCAGGCAGGCAGTACCCGCTGCCCGACAAATGGCCCGCGGGGCAATACCCGATGCGCAAAGACTGGAAGCCCGGCCTTGCGAAGGCGGCAAAGCCGGAGCTTAACGAGGCCAAGCCCCAACTCGCCGGACCCGATAAGGGGGTGTAGACATGGAGAAGGACAACAGGATCATGATCCCTCTGGGCCCTCAACATCCCGCGCTGGAGGAGCCTGAAAGCTTTACGCTGCTGCTGGACGGCGAACGTGTCGCGGCGGCGACGGTGCTCTTGGGCTACAACCACCGCGGCATGGAAAAGGCGGCGGAGAGCCGCACGTATGTTCAGAACATCTACCTTCTGGAACGCATCTGCGGCATCTGCTCCCACTCCCACTCCACCTGTTATGTGCAGACGGTGGAGACGCTGGCGGGCGCGGAAGTCCCCCGTCGCGCGCTGTACCTGCGCGCGCTGATTGGGGAACTGGAGCGCATCCACAGCCATCTTCTGTGGCTGGGCATCGCGGGCCACGAGATCGGCTTCATGTCTCTGTTCATGTACGCGTGGCGGGACCGCGAAATCGTCATGGACATACTGGAAATGCTGACCGGCAACCGCATCAACTACGGCATGAACGCCATCGGCGGCGTGCGCCGCGACCTCACGCCCGAGCAGGCCCAAAAGGTGCTTGAGGCGGTTGACGCGCTGCAGGCCCGGACGGAATACTATCAAAAAGCGGTGCTCGGCGATGGCGCCGTGGCGCAGCGGCTCTCCGGCGTGGGCGTGCTGTCCAAAGAAGACGGCCTGCGCCTGGATGCGACCGGGCCGGTGCTTCGAGCCGCCGGGGTCAAGCGCGACATCCGCCGGGACGACCCCGTGGGCATCTATTCGGAACTGGACTTCGAGGTGATCACCGACGAACACGCGGATGTGTTCGGCCGCACGGTGGTCAGGGTACTGGAACTGATGGAGAGCTACAAGATGATCCGCCAGATCATCAAGCAATTGCCGGAAGGCCCCATCGCCGTCAAGGTCCCCCTGCGCATTCCGGCGGGCGAAGCCATCAGCCGGTACGAGGCGCCCCGCGGCGAGGACATCCACTACACCCGCTCCAACGGCACCGACAAGCCCGAGCGCGTGAAAGTCCGGGCCCCTACGCTCGCGAACTCGGCCGCCATCGCCCACATGCTGGAAGGCGGGTACCTGGCGGACGCGCCCATCGTCATCGCGGCCATCGACCCGTGCTTCTCCTGCACCGACCGGATGGTGCGCGTGGTCAACGCCGCCAGCGGCGAGGAGAAGATGTTCGACTGGGAAGGCCTTCGGAAATACAGCGTTGCGTGGTATGCGAAGCAGGGCGTTGACCTGACCGCCGCCAGCATGAGGCTGAGGGGAGATTGATCGGCGTGTGGCTAGCCCTGTTCCAAATCGTCATCTTTCCGGGGTTTTTGTTCCTGGGCGCGCTGTCGCTCGTATTTGAATACGTCGACCGCAAGCTCTACGCCCGGATGCAGAACCGCGTGGGCCCGCCCTGGTATCAGCCGCTGGCGGACCTTCTGAAGCTTCTGTCCAAGGAGACCATCCTCCCCTGCGACGCGGATCCGCGCCTCTTCAACGCGATTCCGGTGTTCGCGTTCGCGTCCACCTGCGCGGCGTTTTTGTACATCCCGATCTGGGGCCCCGCCTCGCTGAACCCCTTCAACAGCGACCTGATCGTGGTCATGTACTTTCTGACCATCCCGGCGCTGACGTTCTTCCTGGCGGGCTGGTTCTCCTCGTCGCTGTACGCGGAGCTGGGCGCGATCCGCGCGATGACGCAGCTTTTCGCCTACGAAGTACCGCTGTACATGGCGCTGCTCGGCCCGGCGCTGCTCGCGGGCAGCTGGTCGATCAGCGACATCACGCTCTTCTACCACCAGCACCCGGCGCTAATCCTGGTCAACCTGCCGGGGCTGATCGTGTCGCTGATCACAGCGCAGGGCAAGCTCGAACGCGCGCCATTTGACATCCCCGACGCCGAGACCGAAATCGTTGGCGGCACGTTCACCGAGTACAGCGGACGGCTGCTGGCGATGTTCAAGATGACCATAAACACCGAACTGATCGTGGTCGCCGCGCTGATCTCAGCGGTCTTCTTCCCGCTCTTCATCGGCGGCAGCGCCGTGGTGGGCTTCCTGCTCTTCCTGGTCAAGGTGTTCGTCGTCGTGTTCCTGCTGGCGGTGATGCGCGCGGCGCTCGCCCGCTTCCGTATGGACCAGATGGTGGACTTCTGCTGGAAGGTGCTGGCCCCGGTCGCCGTGGGACAGATCCTGATCGACCTGATCGTCAAAGGAGTTCTTCTATGATGAAAACCATCCCCGGCAAAATGGTGCCGTTCCTCCTCAATATGATGTCAAAGAAGACCGACACCGTCTTGTACCCGGCGGTGCAGGCACAGGTGCCGGACAAGTTCCGCGGCGCGCTGAAGTTCCACGCCGACAAATGCGTCGGCTGCAAGCTGTGCATGCGCGTGTGCCCGGCCAACGCCATCACCATTGAGAAAGTCGCGGACAAACAGTTCAAGGCCATCGTCCACCTGGACAAATGCCTGTACTGCGGCCAATGCGTGGACTCCTGCAACAAGGATGCGCTGGAGAACACGCAGGTTTTCGAGCTGGCCAGCGGCGACAAAAGTTCGCTGACGAGGGAAATCTGACCTTGGACGCAAGAGAATTCCTAAAGGACTGGCTGCGCGGCGCGGAGCGCCTCGCGGTCGTGGGCGCGGGCTCCACGCTCCGGGCGGACGACGCCGCGGGCATGGAGGTTGTGACGCGCCTGATGGAGGCGTATCCGCCGAGCGCGCACCCGCGCCTCCTCTTCTGCCCCGGCGAAACCGCGCCGGAGAACTTCAGCGGCAAGATCCGCGCGTTTAGCCCTACGCACCTATTGGTGGTGGACGCGGCCAACGTGGGCCTTGCCCCCGGCGAGATCGTTGACATCCCGCCGGAGAACGTGGGCGGGCCCGCGTTTCTCTCGCACATGCTGCCGCTCAAGGTCCTGATCAACTACCTGGCGGGCGATACGGGCGCAAAATCGGCCCTCCTGGGCATCCAGTCCCAGAGCCTGGAGTTCGACGGACCGATGACCCCGGCGGTCGCCTCCGCTGTGGACGAACTCTGCGATGCGCTACGCTGCGCCATCGGCGAATGCTGGGAAGGTCAATAGCAATCCGTTTCTCATGAGCCGCCTGCCGCGGAATACGGCAGGCGGTTTTCATTGTCCGAAGATAGTGACTTCCCGTAGCATCACGCGGGAGGAAGTTGTTTCGAGGATCAAGCCTTCCTGCAGAGGATGCCCATCTCGGGCGAGGCCGGGTCAAACGCGCCGCCATCGAGGCCACTTAAAACAGCCTCGACCGCAAAGCCGTTTTTCTCAAGCTCCCGGGTGATGGATTCCGGCATGAAGAAAGTCTGCCAGACGCGGTAGACCTTCGTTCCGCCCTCATCCAGCACGACGTAGAGGTCGCAGAGCGCGCATTGCTCCTGGTAGAAAAGCGTGTCCTGAAGCACGAAATGTCGCCCCGGTCGCCAGAAGCCGGATTCCGAGGCATACCACTTGGCAGAGGATTCATCCAGCCTGCGACGGTAGGCGGCCATCGTGGGCACGTCAAACGCGAAGCAGCCGCCCGGCTTCAGCGCACGGCGAATATTTGCGAGCAGAACCTGCCGGTTCTCCGGGCTCAGCACGCCATAGTCCTGCGAGATCATCATAGCCGCGTCGTAACATGCCTCCCCGAAGGGTTCCAGATAGCTCGCCAGACGGTAGCCCTCCCGATCTGACGCGTGTTCCCGAGCGTAATGGATTGAACTCTCCGAACGGTCGATGCCGGCCGTAAAATACCCCAGCGCGGCCAACTGCGCGCAATAAAGCCCCGGCCCGCAGCCCAGGTCCGCTACGCAGTCACCGGGCTTCAGCCCCAGCGCGCCTGGAAGATGCCCGCAGATCGTCCTGATCCTCTCAGGCCGGTAGCTGGCGGCGTCGGTATCCGGCGCGAGGTGCGCCTGAAGCATCCCCTTGGCAATGTGCGCATCGTTCCACAGTTCTTCGCCCGGAACGTACAATTCAGGCCGCCGGGCCGCGGCAAAAAGATCGTCAAGCAGCATATATAATCTCCTTTCTCAATCAAAAGGCAGCGGACGAAAAAAGAGGGCTCCCCCGAAAGACAGAAGGGTGCGGCAAAAAAGCCTCTTCAGGCGATTCTGCAACCGCAACCGCTTCTTTCTCTCTTTTCCGAGTCGGCGCAAGCGCCGGCCGGAGGGAATCCCTCCCATGTTTTTCGTCCGCTGCCGAAATGATTATCGCACGCAGTGCGCGCGTTGTCAACCGCTTCCGGCTCCGATCCGCACAGGGTTTTGCATGTGTTTCCGGTCGTCGAGATCATGCCGTTGCCTGCGGTCAGCAGATTCTCGGAAGCCCTTCGCCGTTCAGGGACGGCAGGATGCGTCGGCCGCCGAATTCCGTGACCAGCGTCACGCCCTTCCCCGCCTCGGCTCTGCCGATTCGCTGCGCGTTCTCCCCGTACCGGCTGGCGCGAAGGATTTCAAGCGCCTCCTCCGCCCGATTCTCCGGCACGACGGCGATCAGCTTGCCCTCGTTGCCCATGTACAATGGATCAAGGCCCAGGATGGAGCACAGTCCGCGCACCTCCCGCCCGACCGGCAGGCGCTTTTGCTCCAGTTCGATCCGGCAACCGGAGGCGGCAGCGACTTCATTCAGGATGGTGGCAAGGCCGCCGCGGGTCACGTCCCGGAGGGCGTGCAGCGGAATCCCCGCCGCCTGCAGCGCGCGGACCATCTCGGTGAGCGGCGCATCGTCGCTCACGATGCCGTTTTCGATGCCCATGCGGCTGGAGAGGATCGCGGCGTGGTGATCGCCGAGGTTTCCGGACAAGAGCAGCGCGTCGCCGGGCTTCACGCCGGAGATTGCTACCGGCTCGCCCAGGATCGCGCCCACGCCCGCCGTGGTGATGATCAGGCCCCCGCTGCCCTCCACGACCTTGGTGTCCCCCGCCACGATCTTCACGCCCGCCTCGTCGGCGGTCTCGCGCATCGACCGGGCGATCCGGTCCAGGTCGGAAATCTCCATGCCTTCCTCGATGGCGAAGGACGCCGTAAGGTACAGCGGCGTTGCGCCCGCCATCAAAAGGTCATTGACCGTGCCGCATACGCTGAGCCGCCCGATGTCCCCGCCGGGAAAGAACAGCGGCTTCACCACAAAGGCGTCGGTGGTCATGGCGATGCGCGTTCCGGGCAGCGGAAGTACCGCTGCGTCGCCCATCGGGTCCAGGTACTCGTTTGAGAGGTGCTTTGCGAACACCTCGCGGATCAGCTCGTTCGTCTGCACGCCGCCGCCGCCGTGCGCCATCTCGATCTTCAAGTGCCCTCCCCCTCCCTAGTAGTTTGCGAAGTCTAAGAGCTGATGATATGACGCAGAGATTTTTTCGTCCTGCAATGAGCCGCAGCGCAGGAATAGCGGCGCTATTTCAAGCGGAGAGCGACACAGTAGGGCGGAAAAAGATCAAGTCAGATCGCAGGGATTGGGCTTTGCGGACTACTTGACCAGATTCCGCAGGAGCCTTCCGCAGACACCATGCACGCGCCCACCGGATGGGTTGGGTCGCAGCCGCGCATGAACAGCGGGCATTCGGGCGGCACAATGCGCCCCAGCATCACATCGCCGCAGCGGCAGGCGGGGCTTTCCTTGCCGTGGGGCAAATCCCCCGGCCACGCGTCGAAGCGCGCGTACTCCCGCCGCAGCCGAAGTCCCGAACCGGGAATCAAACCGATCCCACGCCACCGCTCGTCCGAGGGTTCAAAGAACTTGCTGATCGCGTCCATCGCGGGCCGGTTTCCCTCCCGCGTGACGGCGCGGGGGTAGAGGTTTGCCGCGCGCGGCCGTCCGGATTCCAACTGGTCCAGAATTTCGCTGATCCCAATCAGGATGTCCTGTGGTTCGAAGCCCGCGATCATAAAGGGCTTTCGGAATTCCTCCGCGAGCGGCTCAAAGACGCTGCTTCCGATCAGCACCGAAACGTGGCCGGGGCAGAGAAACGCGTCGATCCCGTTCTGTGCCGCAGCGAGAAACTTAAGCGGCTCGATCATCGTCTTGAGCGCGGAAACCAGCCGGACGTTTTCAAGGCCCGCTTTCTCCGCCTCCTGAAGGAGCAGCGCGTACACCGGCGCGGTTGTCTCAAACCCGACTGCCGCCACCACGCAGGTCTCCTCGGAGTGTTCAGCAGCATAGGCGATCAGGTCGTGCGGCCCCAGGAACATCGAAACACGCCCACCCGCCGCCTTGGCCCCGTTAAGGCTCAAGCTGCTGCCCGGCACCCGCAGCATGTCGCCGAAGGCGAACACGCGGTGGCCGGGCCTGAGCGAAATTTCGTTCAGCGCGTCGATGAAGCCCGGTTCGGTCACGCACACGGGACAGCCCGGCCCGGACACCAGCCGGACGGATTCCGGAAGCAGCGCCCTCAGGCCCGCCCGCGCGATGGCGGCGGTATGGGTGCCGCAGACTTCCATCACATTGACGCGCGGCCCTTTGTAGTGTTGGATGCGCTCAAGCGCCTCGGAAGCCCTCACAGCGCGCCTCCAATTTCCTCGTGCAGCGCGACAAGCTCCTCGGCGGCTTCGGGCGTGAGCACCTGCATTGCGTAGCCCGCGTGCACCAGCACCCAGTCCCCGATTTTCGGCTGCACAAACCCCACGTGCACGCTGACGCGGTTGCCGAGTACATCCACCTTCGCCCAATCCCCGTCCATCGAAACCACGACACCCGCGGCGGCGACGCACATAAAAATCACCTCATGTTTTGACAGTTACCTTGACGCGACAAATGCCTGTCCCAGGCTGATCCCGCCGTCGCCCGGCGGCGCCTGACGATTCAAATATACCCTAAATCCAAGCGCGCGAAGCCGCTTGAGGCATCCTTCGGTGATGAGCCGATTCAGGAATACGCCGCCGGACAGCGCGATGTCCCGGACGCCGTACCGCTCGCATAGGATGCTTGAAACGCGCTCGACCATCCCGACGACCGCCTCGTGGAAGCCAAGCGCCAGCGCCGGGACGCTCCCGCCCGCGGACAGCGCCCGGACCACGGGCCGCCAGTCGGCGACGATCCGCCCGCCCATTTCCATAAGGTCAAAGGCCAGCGGCGCAGGTTCGATCCCAGCCCGCATCGCAAGCGTTGCCTCACGCTCCAGCAGGATCGCGCACTCGCCCTCGTAGCGGTTCTCCCGGCAGACGCCAAGAATCGAGGACGCGGCGTCAAACAGCCGCCCCATGCTGGAGGATTCGACCGCGTTGATGCCAAGGCTCAGCGCCTTTTCCAGCACGTCCCAACCGGGGTAGTCCGGTTTAGCGCCGCTTGCCGCCTGGAAGCAGGCCGCGGTCTTGGCCCCGTCGCGCATGGATTCGTCGCCGCCCGCCATTCTGACGGGCAGCAGGTGCCCGGCGCGCCGGAACTCCGCGCCCTCGCACAGCAGGAATTCCCCACCCCAGACGGTGCCGTCCGTGCCATAGCCGGTGCCGTCGAAGGCCACACCCAGCGCACGGGAAAGGCCGTGCTCCGCCATCACCGAGGCGATATGCGCGTGGTGATGCTGAACGCAGGCAATCGGAAGCCCTGTCCGCCGGGCGTACTCCGCGCTGAAGTAGCGCGGGTGCATGTCGCAGGCCGCCTTTTCCGGCTCCGCGCCCAGAAGCTCCAAAAGGTTCCCGGCGATACGCCCGTAGCGCTCCGAGCAGCCTTCGTCCTCCAAGTCGCCGATGTGCGGGCCGATGTGGGCGTACCCGCCTTCCAACACGCAGCAGGCGGCCTTCAGGTCGCCCCCGGCGGCAAAGACCTTCCCGCCACCCCCGATGGGAACGGGCAGCGGCGCGTAGCCCCGCGCGCGGCGCAGGATCTGCGGCGCGCCGTCGATCACCCGCGCCACCGAATCGTCCAGCGGGTTTTCGATGGGCCGGTCATGGGTCAGGATGCCCGAGAGTTCTCCGGGCGCAAAGGTTGAAACCTGCGCTTCCTCGAAGAGGATCGGCTCGCCGCTGACATTCGCGCTGGTCATGACCAACGCTTTTGCGCTGCCCGAAGCGACCTCGTCCATAAGCAGGTGGTGCACCGGCGTGTACGGCAAAAAACAGCCGTATTCCAGGCTGCCCGAAGCCACGTTTTCACTGAATGCGGGCGTCTTGACGGAGAGGAGCACGATGGGCCGCGCAAAGCTTTTCAGCAGCGCGCGCTCCTCCGGGCCAACCTCGCAGACAGCCTCAATGTCTTCGAGGCTTCGGAACATCAGCGCGAACGGCTTTTGCTCCCGCCCCTTCATCCGCCTGAGGCGGTTCACCGGCTCTTCCTCCGGCAGACACGCGAGGTGGTAGCCGCCGATGCCCTTGACCGCGACAACGCCGCCTCGCAGGATGTCCCGCGCGGCGGATGCAATCGGGTCCGGCTGCGCAATACCATCCCGCAGGATGTCCCGCGCGGCGGAGGCGATCGGGTCGGGCTGCGAAGCGCCGTCCCGCAGGTAGGTCAGCTTCGGGCCGCAGTCCGGGCAGGCGATGGTCTGCGCGTGGAAGCGGCGGTCCTGCAAAGCCGTGTACTCGGCCGCGCAAGCCTTGCACATCGGGAAGGCGCGCATGGAGGTGGTCCCCCGATCGTAGGGCAGCGCTTTGATGATCGAATAACGCGGGCCGCAGGCGGAGCAGCTGATGAACGGGTGCCGATAACGCCGATTTGAAGGGTCCCGCATCTCGCGGAGGCATTCGTCGCAAACCGGCGCGTCAGGCGGGACAAGCGCGGGCAGGGCTTCCCCTTCCGGTGCTTCTCCGCTTTCCAGAATGCGAAAATCCGCCACCTCAAAGGGCGGCACTTCCCGCACCTCCATGCGCAGGATGGAGAACCGGGCCTGAATCGCCTGAAGCAGCGCTTCGACGGCCGCCGTTTCTCCGGACAAGAGGCACTCCGCGAGGCCCCCGGCGTTTCGGACCCAGCCGGTCACGCCGTGTTCCGCCGCCAGCAGCGCCACCGTGGGCCTAAAGCCCACGCCCTGCACCAGCCCCGCGAAGGCTACGCTTCGGAATGCGCGCGGTGGTTGAGCCACGTTGCCACCTCTTCGAAGCCTTCTCCGGTGTGCCCCGAGACGCGGAATACCTGTACGTTCTGGTTAAGCGCGCGCACGCCCTTCAGGTAGTATTCCTCGTCAAAGTCCACGTAAGGAGCAAGGTCCACCTTGTTGATCAGAATCGCGTCGGCCTTTTCAAACGCCAGCGGGTACTTGTAGGGCTTGTCGCTGCCCTCGGTGACCGAGGTGATCAAAAGCTTGATGTGTTCGCCGATCACGAATTCCGCGGGACACACGAGGTTTCCGATGTTTTCGATGAACAGGAAGCCGCTCGTTAGGCCGATCGCCTCCGATGCCTCCCGGATCACCGGGGTCTCCAGGTGGCACGCGCCGTGGGTGTTGATCTGATAGGCGGGGATGCCCAGCTTTTTGAGCTTTTCCGTGTCAATGTCCGACTCGATGTCGCCTTCGATGACGGCGGCAGGGCCATGGAGCATCGGGATCAGCCGGATCAGCGCGGTGGTCTTGCCCACGCCCGGCGCGCCAAGCACGTTGACGCAGAACACACCCCTTCCGGTCAATTCCCGCTTCAGCTCCGCTGCCAGTTCGTCGTTTCGCTTGTAGATGGACTCCTGGATGTCAATCTGGCTCATTTTCCACCTCGATCGCCTTTACAAAGAATTCCCGCCCGATGTCGGTGGGCCGTCCCTGACCGCCGCAGGGGCAGGTGAAGTCAAAGGGTTTCCGCTGAAAAAGCTCGCCGCAGGTTTCGCACCGCAGCATGGATTTCACGGTCTCAAACGCCACCGCCGCGCCTTCGCACAGGCTGCCCGCGCTGATCAGATCGAAGTACAGCTGGATGGAGTCGGGCATGTAGCCGGAGTCATCCCCTGCGACCAACAAGATCCGGGTGACCTTCTTCGCGCCGCGCTCTCGGGCCGCGCTGGACGCGATCTCGATGATCCGCTGGGTGATGGGCAGTTCGTGCACGGGGTTCTCCTTTTCGTCGAGTGGTGCATTCCGTCAGGCTGGAGTCCACACGTCAGTCGAAGCGCCGCGTGAAGATTTCGTCCTTTTCGAGGAGGCTCTCGATCGTATCAAAGCCCAGACGGTGCAGCAGCTCCATCACATAGGGGTTTTCGGCGGGCGTGTGGTAGAGCGCCGCGTCGCCGTAGACTTCGACGGCCTTGCGCCCCTCCTCCGCCGAGGTCACCGCCCGGGGGCCGCCCACGCAGCCGCCACGGCAGCCCATGCCCTCGTAGAAGTTTCCGCCGCCGTTTCCGGCCACAATGTCGTTCATCATCACCCTGCAGGCGGGGATGCCATCCGCCTGGCGGGTGCGCACGGTGATCTTCCGTCCGGGGCTCAGGCGCTTGACGGTGTCCTTCACCGCTTCGCTGACGCCGCCCGTCCGGGCGTAGATGCGCCCGGCGCGCGAGGAGTGGTCCTTGTCGCTCTCCTCCATATGGGCCGGGTCGATGCCCAAAAGTTCAAAGATGCCCTGCATCTCGCTGAAGGTCAGCACGTAGTCCACCGCGCCCGCGAGGTCTTTTTCCCGCGCCTCGGCCTTCTTGGCGATGCAAGGACCTATGAACACGGTCAGCGCGTCCGGGTACAGCGTCTTGACCGTGCGCGCGCAGGCCACCATCGGGGAAACCGAGCCGGGCACGTGGGGAATCAGGTCGTGATAGATCTTGCGGATCATCGCGATCCACATCGGGCAGCAGCAGCTGGTCAACTGGTAGTCCGCCTCGGTGCGGATGTTGCGGTCGAATTCCAGCGCCTCTTTGAGGGTCAGGATATCCGCGAACAGCGCTACCTCGATCATGCCGTCAAAACCCACCGCCTTGAGCGCGGTGCGGAGCTTGCCCGGCGTAACCGCTTCGGTGAACTGCCCCAGAAACGCCGGGGCCACCAGCGCGTAGGCCAGCCCTTTGGAGGACCGGACCGCCTTCAGCGCGGGCAGGATGTCGGTGGAGGCCTTCAGCTTTTCCCGCGCGCAGCCGTCGATGCAATCCGCGCAGCCCACGCAACTTTCCGGGTCGATTTCCATGTTCCCGTCCTCGCCCACGCGCATGGCGTCAAAGGGGCAGCGGGCGGCGCAGACGGCGCGCTCCTCCGGCGGGCAGTCACACGCTCCCGTGCGGATTACCAGCGGATGCTTTTCCGGGTGCAGCAGGCAGTCGAGGTGATAGGGGTCGTACTCCTTCAGCGCCGCCTCAAGCCCTTGGGGATCGTCCTGAAGCGCCAGGGACACCGCTTGATTATACAGTTCGGTAAATGTCTTCATGCATACTCCCGGCCGCGCATTTTGCGGGAAAACGGACGAACGCGGCGCTTCAATCAGTATACCATAAAACGGCTTCGATGAAAACTTCCCCCATGCGAAGCGATGCGGCGCGAAAATTGAAATACACCATTGAATTATGATAAATTTTTGTTATAATGTTGTCAAACACAGCGTTCGACGGCGGCATGGAGCGCGAACGCCAAACGAAGGAGGAACTAAAATGAACGATCCGATTACGTACATTCCCACGCTTCCGACCCTGGACCTGACGAACCCCTTCCTTCTGCCCGCCGTCGTCGGCGCGCTGCTTGCTGTGGTGCTGATCCAGGTGATCTGGGGCATCCTGACCATGAAGCTGGCGCACCACAAGGGCTACCGCGGCTACTTCTGGACGGGCTTCTTCCTCGGAATGGTCGGCCTGATCTACGTGGTGGGCCTGCCGCTGTCCGATGAAAAGCGGCTCTTGGACATGAAAAAACAGGTGCAGATCTCGATCCGCGCCGGGCTCCGGCAGGAGCGCTGACCCCTGCCGAACCCGGAAGGTTCCTGGATGATTACCGGTTTGCCTATGGTTTCCATCTGGCCCGCTTCCCGCAGGAGGCGGGCTTTTCATCGGCCGTGTACGAATAACCAACTCTTTACACCGTGCGCGGCGCGATCCCGGTATAATCACTGTAGACAAAGCGAAGGGAGCCGCACATGAGAATCGCGATGGCCAACGTATCGTTCACCCCGGAACAGATCGAGGCATTCAAGCGCCTTGCAGCGCAATATGGAAGCGAGCTGGTATCCTATGAAGCCGGTACGCGCCTGACGAAGGAACAGCTTGAGGAATATGACGCTCTTCTGGGCTACTACCCGCCGGAACTCCTGCCTTGCCTCCCCCGGCTTCGCTGGATGCAGGTGCCCTCCGCCGGCGTGGACCATCTGAAGGGCGCCTTCGACCCGGCGCGGACAATCCTGACCAACAGTTCCGGCGCGTTCGGCGTCGTGATCGGGGAATACCTGACGGCGGGCCTTCTGATGCTTTTTAGGAAGATGCCCGCTTACCTAAAAAACCAGCAGGAGCACCTGTGGCGAAGCGAGGGCACCGCGCAGTCGGTCTACGGGAGCCTCGTCACGGTGGTCGGGCTGGGCGACATCGGCGGCAGCTTCGCGCAGCGGATGCGCATGATGGGCGCGAGGGTGCGCGGCGTCAAGCGCGGCGCATCCGAAAAACCCGAATATCTCGAGGCCCTCTACACCGTCGACCGGCTCGCCGAGGCGGTGGAAGGCGCTGACACCGTGGCGCTCTGCCTGCCCGCCACCCGGGAGACGACGGGCCTGATGAGCGAGGAAATCCTCCGGCACATGAAGCCGGGCGCGGTGCTCCTGAACGCCGGGCGGGGCGCGACGGTGGACGAGGCGGCGCTCATCCGGGCGCTTCAGGAAGGCCGGTTGGGCGGCGCGGTGCTGGACGTGACGGCCGTCGAACCGCTGCCCGCGGACAGCCCGCTCTGGGATATGGAAAACGTGATCCTGACGCCGCACATCTCCGGCAGCAATACCGATCCGGTCTGCATCAACGCGACCTTCGAGATCTTTCGGGACAATCTGGAGCGCTTCCTGACCGGGAAGCCGCTGCGCAATCTCGTGGACATTCAAGTCGGATATTGAGGCAAACACACAGGCGAGCGTCCGGCCAAAATCCGGGCGCTGTCTTTATGTTTGAAGTTAATCCTGCCCTTTTTCATATTCTGATTCGATAGCCTTCCTTGTGATCTCATCAATGTTTGTCCAACGAGTTTTAGAAGTAAGATATAACCTGCATCCGTATTCATCTTTGGCTGCTTTAAGGATTTGACGGAACCAGTCGGCAGGCGACCACGAACCAATAATGCGTGGGTATAAAAATCCTTCGGACGAATTCCAATATACCCCCATGGCGCTTCCATAAATATACTTGAATCTTTCAGATTTCGGCCCAATACATAGCCTGCCTGTATCATCAATCCATATTTCCTTTATTGCGTCTGAATCCATCCTTTTAGCCTCCAAAATTGTAAATACCTATTCCGACTTCTCAACCCAACTTTTTTGAAATGCGCGAGGGAGGTGAAATCGTGGAGGCTATGGTCCGGTATGGCGCTTGGGCACCACGGAGTTCAGGCCGTTGAAGATCAGCCGGATCACCAGCTCCGCCATCTCCCCGGGCGGCTCCCGGAGGCCCTTTTCAATCCACTTTCGAACCACCGCGATCCCCGCGTGCACCCCGAACTGGATGAAGTAATCCGACAACCCCGCGCCCTCTTTCCCGATGGCCTTCCACTCCTCCATCACCTGTTCCTGGGCGATCATCATGACCTCCTCGGTCAGCTTCTCATCGCCGTGCTCGCCCAGCATGACCTTGCACAGCTCCGCGTTTGCCAGCACGTAATCAAACACCAGCTTCATCGCGGAACAGGCGTTCGAGCCGTCCGCAAGCGGGATCAGCTCGTTCATCCAGCTGTGGATCTCCACGAGCACTTCCTGCTTGATCTTCAGCATCAGGTCGTAGGGGTCCTTGTAGTGGGCGTAGAACGTGCTGCGGTTCACGTCCGCCTCCTCGCAGATCTCCTTGACGGTGATCTTGGCGATGGGCTTCTGGCTCAGAAGGTGCACGAAGCTCTCCCGGATCACCCGCTTGGTGTAGCGTATCCTGCGGTCGTCCTTCTCGCTCATGGCTTCTCCTTATGGACTAGCGTTCGTTATCTTTACATCAAAAACCGACACCCCGGCCCGGCCTGTCGATCATTGCACAGACCCGTCCAATCTGCCCGTTGTAAACCGACACCGTGATGATTATAATCTACTCAGGTCGAATAATCAACGCCGTGTCGGTTATTTTCAGCATTTTATAGCAATAAAGGAGTCAGGCTGTGGCGGACATCGCATTCGAGGGGGTCTCCAAGACCTACCGTGTGGGAGAAATTTCCATCCCGGCGGTGGACCACGCGGACTTTGTCATCAAAAACGGGGAATTCGCCGTGGTGCTGGGCCCGAGCGGCGCGGGGAAAACGACGGTACTGAACCTGCTGGGCGGCATGGACCGGGCCACCAGCGGCAAAATCTACGTGGGCGGGCGCGACATCGCGCCGCTGAGCGCACGGGATTTGAACCTCTACCGCCGGTTCGACGTGGGCTTCGTGTTTCAGTTCTACAACCTCATGCCCAACCTGACGGCGCTTGAAAACGTGGAGCTGGCGCGCGAGGTGTGCAAAAACCCGCTCTCCCCGGAAGAGACGCTGGAGCGCGTGGGCCTCAAGGACCGCATGGACAACTTCCCGGCGCAGCTCTCCGGCGGCGAGCAGCAGCGGGTGGCCATCGCCCGGGCGCTGTGCAAAAACCCCGAACTCCTGTTGTGCGACGAACCCACCGGCGCGCTGGACTCCAGGACCGGGCGCAAGGTGCTGACCCTCATCAGCCGCGTATGCCGCGACATGGGCAAGACCGTGGTGGTCATCACCCACAACGCGGCCATCGTACCCGCCGCCGACCGGGTGATCCGCATGGACAGCGGCAAAGTAAGCTCCGTGGACGTCAACCCCGAACCGTCGCCGATGGAGGCCGTCGCATGGTGACGAACGCGCCGCGCCGGAACATGCTCCGGCGCAAGCTCTTCAAAGACCTTACGGGCAACTGGAAGGCTTTCGCGTCGATGCTGATCCTGTGCATGCTCTCCGTCACGCTGTGGCTGGGCATCAACTCGGCGGCGGCGGGTATGGATCGGGGCCTGGAAGGGCTGTTTTCAGAAAGCGGCCTTGCGGACCTGTGGGTATCCGGCTCGGTCAGCGACCAGAAAACTCGGCAGCTCGCGGCGATTCCGGGCGCGGTGGATGCGCAGCGACGGGTCCGGCTCCGCGTCAAGGCGGACCTTCCGGGCGACCCGAAGCTGGACCTCTACATGTCCGACGGCGACGCACGCATTTCAAAGCCCCTGATCCTGGAGGGCGGCGCGCTTCCCGAAGGCGCGCGAAACGCCCTTTTGATCGACCGGAAATTCGCCAATGCCATGTGCGTTTCGGTGGGCGACCGCGTCAACGTGACCGCCGGGGCCGTGCGCCGGGAGCTCACGGTCGTGGGCATTTGCTTCAGCCCCGAATACGTGGTGCACTCCGACGGCTACAGCTTCAACGTCGACCCCCACACCTTCGGCTACGGCTTCGTGTCCTCCGGCACGCTGGCCGACCTGCCCTACAATGAAGTCATCCTCAGGCTTCAGGGCGGCGCGGACCCGGACCAGGTCAAGCGCGAGGCCGAGGAACTGATCGACGACGCCGCGATCCAGGTGTCCACCCGGGACGAGCGCGCTTTCATCCGCATGGCGGTGGAGGAAGCCGACCAGGTGCGCGCGATGGGCCAGATCTTCCCGGCGGTGTTCTTCCTGGTGGCGGCGCTGATCACCTTCAGCACCATGCGTCGCATGATCGAAAACCAGCGCGTGCAATTGGGTACGCTCTATTCGCTGGGCTACGGCAGGGGGCGGCTGGTGAGGCATTACGCTAGCTACGGCCTTCTGATCGCGCTCTTGGGCGCGCTCTTCGGCACGCTGGGCGCGCACTTCTTCCTGGGGCGCGTGGCGATGAACATGCTGCTTTCGCTCTATGTGATGCCGGGCGCCGAGCTGTACACGCAACCCTTGATGGTCGCGGCGGCGGCGGCCATGATCGTGGTCATCGCGATGGGCGCGAGTTTCTTGAGCTGCTATCAGGCGCTGCACGAGGTCCCCGCGGGGCTTCTTCGCCCCCGGCCGCCAAGGAGCGGCCGCCGCGTGCTGCTTGAGCGCATCACGCCCCTGTGGAAACGGTTCTCCTTCAGCAACAAGCTGATCGTGCGCAACCTGCTCCGAAACGCCTCCCGCTTCCTGATCGGCGTCATTGGCGTGGTGGGCTGCTCGATGCTACTCCTGACCGGCTTTGGCATGCGGGACTCGGTGGGCTACGTGCTGCAGCACTACTTCACCGTCAACATGCATTACGACGCGCGCGTGGACCTGAATTCCTACGCGCCTTTAGGGTACGACGAATCGGTCAGGAGCCGATCCGGCGCCCTTGCGATGGAGCGCGTGATGGAAGGCCTATTGCAGCTGGACGTGGACGGCCACTGGCAGCAAAAGTCCTTTACGGTGCTGGAGGACCGGCACGAGATGGTCTATCTGGAGAACGACGGCCAGCAGATCTGGCTGCCCGCGGAGGGCGCGGCGGTCACAAAGCGGCTGGCGGAGGACCTCTCGCTGAAGGTGGGCGACACTTTGAGCCTCAGGATGCCCGACGGCGGCAATGCGACCGCGACCGTCCGCTCCGTCATCGACCTTCAGCTGGGCCAGGGCGTCTACTTCAGCCGCAGCGCCTGGCGGAAGCTGAACGCGATGCCCTACCGGCCCACCGCGCTCTTTTTGAGCGGCGACGCGATCGACGTAGGAACGGTAGAAGACATGGACGGTGTGGACAAGATCCGCACCATCGAAGAGGAGCGGGAGGGCAAGCTCGCGGTCACCGGCGTGATGGACCTGTTGGTTTTGCTGATGGCGATCTTCGCGGGCGCGCTGCTCCTCGTGGTCATGTACACGCTGGGCGAACTCAGCTTCTTCGAGCGCATCCGGGACCTCGCCACCCTGATGGTGCTGGGCTTTACCCCGAGGGAGACGAAGCGGCTGATCCTCAGGGAAAACATCGTGGTGGCGGTGGTTGGGCTGCCGATCGGCCTCCTCTTGGGCCCGTACCTGCACAGGTGGGTACTGATCGCGGGCCTCCCCAGCACGCTGCAATTTTTGCCCTACATCTCGCTGGAGAGCTGGATCTCCACGGGCGTACTGACCCTGTTCTTTGCTTGGCTGGTCAACCGCGTCATCGGCGCGAAATTCAAATCCGTCAACATGGTCGAGGCTCTGAAGAGCGTCGAATGAGGAGGAAAACATGGTTCGAACACTTAAAAAATGTCTGATGGCGGCGCTGATTCTTTCCGTCGCCCTTGTTCCGTCCGGGCTGGGCGAAGCAGGTGCCGCCCAGTCTGCCAAAGGTCAGGTGCGCTGCGCAAACCCCGAAGATGTTTTCGCGCCCGTCGGCGGCCAGCTGCTGCCCTCCGACTGGGGCGTGGGCGACACAGTGCAGCCGGGCGACGCGCTTGCGTCCGTCAGGCCGCGGCAGGTGCTCGCGCCGAATGACGGCGTGGTCCGTTCGCTGCAGGCGGTGATCGGCGATCAGGCCGAAGCCGTCGAGCGGCAGTACGGCGCGCTCTGCGCCATCGACCGCACGGATGTGATGTGGGTGAAAGCCGATACGGACAAGGCCTACAACAAGCCGGAGAACCGAGCGATCACGCTGGGCGAGACGCTGCGCGTGTACAACGGCAAGGACAGCGACCCGCTGGAGGCCGAAGGCATGGTCATCTCCATCGACGGCGACGACTACGTGGTGGAGATCCCTGCGGACGTATTCGACCTGGAGGACGACGTGAAGCTCTATCGAGGCACGGACGGAGCGTACCGATCCGGCGACCGGGTGGGCGACGGCGAGGTGGAGCGCGCGGCGCTGGTGCCGGTGACGGCGGAGGGCGTGATCGCGGGCATCCATGGGTCCGAAGGCCAGGCCGTGAAGCGAGGCGACGCGCTGTTCACGCTGGATGGGCCGGACACCGTCTACACCCAGCCCGCCACTACCCAGGCGCTGGCGGGCGCGGAAGCCGTGATCTCGCAGCTGTACGTGAAAAGCGGGCAGGAAGTAGCGAAGGATCAGCTCGTGATGACCGTCGAGCCGCTCCAAGACCTGGAGTTCCTGGTGGACGTGGACGAGCTGGACATCCGCTCGCTCAAGCCGGGCGACGTCCTTCAGGTGAAGGTGGACGCGCTGGACGCAAGCGTTCCGGCAGCGGTCAAGGAAATCCACCCGCTGGGCGTGACGGTGCTGGACGCCACCAAGTACCAGGTGTCGCTGACGATGCAGACGGTCCCGGAAGGCCTCCTGCCCGGCATGCGCGTGACCGCTTACTGGGGCTGAAAGGGCGCAGGGAAAGGCGGAGAACGCCGGAGGGCTCCGCCCTCCGGGCCTCCCGCAAGGGGAGATGATCTCCCCTTGACCCCGCACATAAAAAATTGACTTAAAGACGAGCACGGCGAGACGAGAAGCAGAAAAAAAGGCTGCCTCGAAGCGATAAGTCGCAACGAGGCAGCCTTCAAATCATTGTACGCTATCCGCGGAACAAGATCGTATTGACGATGCCCTCCAGCCACTCCTGACGCCCGCTGCCCGGCTGTCCCGCCGCGCCATTCTTCACGGCCAACTCAGAAAGCTCAGTTAGCGTCGCCTGGCCCGCGCGGATCTTCGCCCCCAGCGGGGAATTGAAGCTCCTGTAGCGGTCCACGACGAAGCCGTCGATCCGACCGTCCTCGATCAGCTCCGCGGCCTTGATCAGCCCCAGCGCGAAGCTGTCCATGCCCAGGATGAAGGCCTGGAACATGTCCTCGTAGGTGTAGCTCGGGCGGCGCGTCTTGGCGTCGAAGTTGAACCCTCCGGGAAGGCCGCCCGCCTTCAGCACCTCGTACATGCAAAGCGTGGTGTCGTACACGTTCGAGGGGAACTGGTCGGTGTCCCAGCCCAGCAGTTCGTCGCCCTGGTTGGCGTCGATGGAGCCGAGCATGCCATGGATCGCGGCCACGCGCAGGTCGTGCTGGAAGGTGTGGCCCGCCAGCGTCGCGTGGTTGGCCTCGATGTTGAGCTTGAAGTCTCTGTCGAGGCCGTAGTTCTTCAGGAAGCCGATGGCCGTGGCGGCGTCGAAGTCGTACTGGTGCTTCATCGGCTCCTTGGGCTTCGGCTCGATGAGGAAGGTCCCGGTAAAGCCGATCGAGCGGCCGTAGTCCACCGCCATGCGCATGAGGGCAGCGATGTTCTCCTGCTCAAAGCGCATATCGGTATTTAAAAGCGTCTCGTAGCCTTCCCGCCCGCCCCAGAACACGTAACCTCTGCCGCCCAGTTTGACGGTCACGTCAAGGGCCTTCTTGATCTGCGCGGCGGCGTGCAGGTAGACATCCAGGCTGTTGGACGAGCCCGCGCCGTTGGCGTAGCGGGGGTTGGAGAAGAGGTTCGCCGTGCCCCACAGGCACTTGATGTGGGTCTGACGCATCTTTTCGAGGATGTAGTCCGAAATTTCATCCAGGCGGCGGTTGGTCTCCTCCAGCGTCTCCGCCTCGGGCACGAGGTCCAGGTCGTGGAAGCAGAAGTATTCGATGCCCAGCTTTTGCATGAACTCAAACCCCGCGTCCACCTTGGCCCGCGCGTGCTCCATGGTGCCGGGCGTCGCGCCGAAGCGCTTGTCGGTCGTGCCCGCGCCGAACATGTCCGCACCCTGCGCGGTCAGGTTGTGCCACCAGGCCATCGCAAAGGGCAGGTGCTCGCGCATGGGCTTGCCCAGGATCACGCGGTCGGGGTCGTAGAACTTGAACGTCAGCGGGTCTTTCGAATTTGGCCCTGCGTGGGCCACCTTGGGCAGCCCCTGAAAGATTTCCATGATATTGCCTCCCCATGCAATTGTCTTCGAGAACTATATACCCATTTGCCCCGCGTTTCACGCGCCGGGTGCCTTTGAAGCAATCCGCCACGGCGGATCGGACATGGGTTACGGACCATCCCGCGACCCGCCCGATCCCTCCGCTACATTGGGTCGCCGACGATTTCGAGCATTTTTAACATTCGGCAAGTCATGGTCGCTATGGGCCATAAACACTTGCAGATACTACATTTAGTGGTTAAGACTGGATAATCGCGCCCAAATATACTACTGGTTGATTTAACGCGTTTGCGTTTATAATGATTCTTAGCGTTTTCGAAGACGGTCAACGGCCATCGTCCACGACACGACAATTCCCGGCGTTTTTCCACGTGCAAAACCACGAATCATCCTCACAGCCACAAAAGGCGACGTTTTTCGCGCCGCAGATGGAGGAACGAAATGAACCTGCTCTCGCCCGGCTTTCTCGCCCGCTACCCCGACCACCCGGCCCAAATGACCCCGCTGGGACAGTTCACCTTTTTGAGGACTTACGCGCGCTTCCTTCCCTATGAGGGGCGGCGGGAGACCTGGAAGGAGACCATCGCCCGCGCGGTCGAGTACAACGTGGGCTTGGATAAACGGCACCGCGCGAAGATCGGCCTGCCCATCCCTGAGGACTGGCTGGTTAAGGAAGCCGAGGCGTTCTTTGACGCCATCTTTAGTCTGCGGCAGTTCCCGTCCGGGCGCACGCTGTGGGTGGGCGGCACGCCGGTGGCCGACGCCTATCCGATGGCCAATTACAATTGCAGCTTCACGAACATCGAAAAGTGGGAGGACCTGGGCGAGCTGTTCTACCTTTTGATGCTGGGCAGCGGCGTGGGCTTCAAGTGCACGCCGGAGATGGCCGCGCACCTAGCGCCCATCCGCCTGAACACGCGGCTGATCCTCTCGGAGTACAACCCGGTGCCGGTGGACTACCGCCTGGAGCACACGGACCTCCGCCAGCTCGAAAACGGGTTTGCGAAGATCTACGTCGGGGACAGCAAGGAGGGCTGGCGGGACGCGCTGATGGAGTACCTCTCGCTCCTCACCGAGCGGCGGTACGAGCACGTCCACACCATCAAGGTGTCGTTCAACTCCGTCCGGCCCAAGGGCGAGCGGCTCAAGACGTTCGGCGGCACGGCCTCCGGGCCGGAGCCGCTCAAGGAGATGTTCGCCGGCATCGACGCGGTGCTGAAAAACAAAATCGACCCCAGCCTCGCGCCGATCGACATCGACGCGAAGGGCTACGGCCGCGTGCGGCCCATCCACATCCTCGACATCGGCAACCTCATCGGGAACAACGTGGTCGCGGGCGGCGTAAGGCGCACGGCGGAGATCTTCCTGTTTGATTCGCAGGACTTCGAATGCCTGTTCGCAAAGTACGGCATCAACGGCTTCTGGTCGGAGGAGCACTTCCGAAAGCATGAGGAAGTCCGGGCGCAGCTTCGCAAAATGGGCATCAATCCGCCCGAATGGTTTGACGGGCTTTCGCAAAAATCCTTCGATCAGGCGGTTAACGGCGGTGCGCCCTTCCACCCCGGCCGGGCGAACATCGGCCACAGGCGGCTTTCGAACAACTCCATGGCGCTTCTGGAGAAGCCGTCGGACGACCTTCTGCACCTGATCTTCCTCATGATCGAGCTGGACGGCGAGCCGGGCTTCGTCAACCTTGAAGCCGCGCGGAAGCGCCGGGAAAACGTGGAGGGCGTCAACCCCTGCGGCGAGATCCTGCTCGATTCCAAGCAGCAGTGCAACCTGACCACCGTCAACCTCTGCGCCTTCCGCAGCGAGGGCGGCTTTGACCTGGAAGCCGCGAAGCGCGCGCAGGCGCTTTCCGCCAGGGCGGGCCTGCGCATGACGCTGATCGACCTGGAACTGCCGGAATGGAACGAGAAGCACAAGCGCGACCGGCTCACCGGCTGCAGCCTGACCGGCGTGCAGGACGCCTTCGCAGGTCTATCCGACGCGGCGCAGGACGAAACACTTGAGGCGCTGTCCCGGGCGGCGAGGGACGCGGCGGCGCAGTACGCCCATCAGCTGCGCATCCCCGCGCCGCTCCTGACCACCACCATCAAGCCCGAGGGTACGCTTTCGCTGGTAGCGGGCGGCGTTTCGGCGGGGCTTCACTACGCGCACGCGCCCTACTTCATCCGGCGCATCCGCATCTCGTCGGACGACGCATTGGCCAGGGCGGCGCTGGCGCTGGGCTGGAAGGTACAGCCGGAAATCGGCACTCCCGACGGGGACATCGCGAAGGCCCGCACGCTGGTGATCGACTTCCCGGTCGCCTCCGGCTCGAAAATCACAAAGGGCGACGTGCCCGCGCTAAGGCAGCTGGAGAACTACATCCGCTTCCAGAAGCACTACACGCAGCACAACTCCTCCAACACCATCACCGTCCGGCCGGAGGAGTGGGCGAGTGTCGAGCGCGCCATCAAAGATGTGTGGGATGACTTCGTGGGTGTGTCCTTCCTGGCCCATGACGGCGGCACCTATCAGCTTGCGCCCTACGAGGCCATTACGCAGGAGCAGTACGTCGCGCTGCGCCCGGTGAACAAGGCCTTCGACCCGGCGTTCCTGGTCCAGTTCGAGAACATCTGGGCGTCGCTCGACACCGAGGACGACGACTGCGCAAGCGGCGCCTGCCCGATCCGGTAAAGGGCGCCAGAAATCCGTCAGGCGCTTGGGTGCGCAAAGGAGGAAACCTGTAAGGCCAGCGGGCGTCCCGGGCGGCGCTGGCCGAAGGTAGCTTCACCAGTGTGCGTACTGGCTCACGGAAACCGCCCTGCGCACGGGTCGCCGGGAGCGAATTTATGGTAACGAAGTGACGAAAAGCTGAGGCGCGCGACAAGGGCCGCGCGCCTTTTCACTTTCTTCAACAGGTAAATAATGGGATTTCGCCCCGGAAATTTAAAAATCGCACCCTACGGACGATGTATGTTTTGGAGCAACCGAAAAGGTGTTGCAGGAGGTTCTGACATGACCGCACGAAGGCACAAACTGGGCAGTCGGCTGATGCTCATTCTTCTGCTCTGCGGCCTGCTCGCGATCGGGGCGCTGCTTTGCACGGTCATTGTCACGATGCAGAACTTCGCCTCTGAAAACAGCATTGCCCAGGCGCGCGGCAGCACGCTGACCCTTGAAGATAAAATTCACGAGCTTGAAGAGCGCTCGCTACTCAACGCAAAAACAGTCGCGGACAATTCCAACCTCGTTTCTGCGGTCTTCTCCAAGGACGCCGGGACGATCAAGGGCATCCTCGCGACCGCCATCCAGAATTACGGCATCGACTTCGTCTTCGTGACCGACAGAAGCGGCGAACTGGTGTACAGCAACATCGAATCGGTCTCGCTGACCGACGCCGCCGCGCAGGAAGCCCTTGCCGCGGCGCAAGCCGGCGAGGAGCATACGCTGCTCGAAACAACGGTCACCTCCCGCTTTTCGGCGTTCTCCTTCGTCCCGGTGAAGGCCAGCGGAGCCATCATCGGATCGCTCGCGCTGGGGTACGCGCTGGACAACGAAGCGATCGTCGACGGCGTCAAGAACGTGCTGGGCGACGACGTGACCATCTTCCTCGGCGACACCCGCATCAACACCACGATCGAAAAGGACGGGCTGCGCGTCGTCGGCACCAAGGCAAGCGCCGCCGTCGTCGAGAAGGTCTTGAACCGCGGGGAAGCCTTTTCCGGAAGCGTCACCATCGAAGGCATGCCCTACATGGCGTACTACCTGCCGCTGAAAGACTCCGCCGGGAACATCGTGGGCGTCCTCTTCGGGGGCAACCCCCAGGCCACGACGCAGGCGGCCGTCAATCAGCTGATCCTCTACTACGCCATCTTCGGCACCGTGGCGCTCGCGCTCATGGCACTGCTCCTGACCGCCTACACCCGCAGGGCCATCACCCGGCCGCTCGGAAAGCTTTTGGAAACGGCCCGACAAATCGCCTCCGGCAACCTGAATGTGCGCCTCGACATCGCTTCCCGGAATGAAATCGGCGATCTGGCGGAGGCGTTTGCAGAGATGTCGGCGAACCTGAATGAAATGATTGGCAGCATCGACGAGGCGTCCTCCCAGATCGAGGAAGGCGCGCAACAGGTGTCCGTGTCCGGTGTCGCGCTGGCCTCGGGCGCGACCGCCCAGGCGAGCGCGGTCGAGGAATTCTCCGCATCCCTCGAGGAGATCTCGGCCCAGACCACGCAGAACGCCGAACGCGCGGGCCAGGCCAACGAACTCTCCCGCACCGCGCTTGCGAAGGCCGAAGATGGCAATGTGCAAATGCAGGCGATGCTCACGGCCATGTCCGAGATCAACAGAACCTCCGAGGACATCGCCAAGATCATCAAGGTGATCGACGGCATCGCGTTCCAGACCAACATTCTGGCACTCAACGCGGCGGTTGAGGCCGCCCGCGCGGGCGAGCACGGCAAGGGCTTCGCGGTGGTGGCGGAGGAGGTCCGAAGCCTCGCCGCCCGCTCGGCGGAAGCCGCCAAGCAGACGACCGCCTCCATCGGCCAGTCCATCAAGGAAGTGGAAAAGGGCACCCGCATCGCCGACGCCACCGCCGACATGCTGGGCGCCATCGTCAGCGGCGTATCCACCGCCGCGGCGCTCGTCGGTGACATCGCGGATGCCTGTGCGCAGCAGGTCACGGCCATCGGGCAGATGGATCAGGGGATCAACCAGATCACCCAGGTCATGCAGGCCAATTCGGCGACCTCCGTTCAAAACTCGTCCGCCAGCGAGGCGCTCCTCAATCAGGCGGAGTTCATGAAAAAGCAGGTCTCTCATTTCACCTTGCGCGATCAGGACGCGCCGGCGGCTCTGCCGCACACCGTGGGCGTAAACAGCTGAGGCCGCCATCGGCCCGCCCGGAAGACCGCCCGACGACGGGCCGGTTCCGCTTCCGCAATACGCCCCTTGCATTTCCAGCGAACCGCGCCGGGAAAGAAATATCCCCGAACGCCATAGGAGCGGTCGGGGATTTTTCTGTGCACCCAAAATCCGCCGGGCGGCTTTTGGGTGCGAAGGAAGAAGCTCTGCGTGCGCTTGAAATTCTCTGGAATTTCCGGGCTGCGCACTGACTGAAGGTATTGTTTCCATAACCAGTGTACGCACTGGTTATGGAAACAATACGTTCCCGGCGCACGGGTCGCCGGGAACGAATGAAGAAGAGACGAGGTTTGTCAGTTGTAGGGCATTTAAGGGGTCACGCCTCGCCGGTCATCGCGATGGCTTCGATCTCGCAAAGCGCGCCCTTGGGCAGCGCCTTGACCGCGACGCAGGACCGCGCCGGGCAGCTGACGAAGTGGCGTTCATAGACCTGGTTGAACTTCTGGAAGTCGGCCATGTCGTGTAGGAAGCAGGTGGTCTTGACGACCTTCTCAAGCGAAGACCCCGCCGCCTCCAGCACCGCCTTGACATTCCGGCAGGACTGTTCGGCCTGCTCCTCGATGGTGCCGGCGACCATCAGCCCGGTAACCGGATCCAGCGGAATCTGGCCGCTGGTGAAGACGATGTTGTTCAGAACGAATCCCTGGGAATACGGGCCGACCGCCTTGGGGGCGGCATCCGTCGCGATTTTGCGCATGGGTTTCACTCTCCCTTTCCTACTGAGGGCCGCGCGCGGTCAGTAACCGGACCCGATCACCATGGCGCGGAAAACCCCGCCGGGGTGACCCACGGACTTCGCGCGGGCGGTCTTGAACCGGTTCCATATGCGGCAAAGGGACTGTCTTCAGCCCCTTTTCTCGCGTACAGCATAGCACAACGCCAGCGCGTTGTCAATTGATTTGAATTGTTCAAATTCTGTGTATATCGTCCGCGTATTCCCAGATTTGCGTTGCACGAAACATGAGTGCGGCCCGCGTCGCCGCGGGCCGCACAGGTTTTATATCATTTGGTTTATTCCGCTTCGGCGTGCCGTTTGAAATGGTCCAGGATCGCCTGCCAGCCGTCACGCTGCAATTCCAATAAGTTTTCTGTTTCCGCGTCGAAGGTTTCGGTGACGAGCGTGCCCCCATCCGCCGGAGAGAACAAGATTTCGACCTTCCGGTCGTCGCCCAGCGTATAGGCGATCTTCTTTTCAGGAATCACTTCGTCGTAAATTCCGAAAAAGTCGAAGCCGAAGCTGCCGTCCCGCGCCTCCATCCGGTAATTGAACGCCCCGCCCACGCGAAGATCGTTCGTTGCGTTAGGGCAGTGCCAGTCGTCGGAGGCGCTGTTCCATGCCATGACGTCCGCGGGCGTCGTCCATTTCTTCCATACTACATCCGATGGCCTTTTTACCGTCGTCCGGACGGTGATTTTTTGTGCATCCATTGTTTTATCCTCCTGTTTCCGCGCGCTCGGGGCGTACTTGGTCTGTCCTACGCTCGTGGAGCGCCCGCAAATGTAAGGCCCGCCTGCTCAAGCGCCTGCCGGAGGATGCGTACGCCCTTCGGCCCAACGCCGTGCAGTTTCAGAAGCTCCTTCTCGCTCAGCGCCGCCAGCTGTCCAAGTGTCGTGATTCCCGCCTCGGCCAGCGCACGTAAAGCGGGCTGCGGAACCTTCCCGGGGAGCGGGGTCTCTCGGGCAGCCTCAGGCGTCTGCTTCATCCGTCGGCACCTTGCTTTCGTCGATGAATGTGATTTCCCACTGGTGGCCGTCGGGGTCCGCGAAGCGGTCGTAGTACATCCAGCCGTGGTCGATGGCGTCCAAGTACCGCGTCGCACCGTTTTCCAGTGCAATCCGCACGACCTCGTCCACCTTCTCGCGGCTGCCCACGTCGATGGCCAGCAGCACCTGCGTGGATTGGCCGTCCGAGGCCGGGCGGTTGGTGAATGTCTCAAAGAAATCGCGCGAGAGCAGCATCGCGTAGGCGCTGCCCTCCTTCAGGATCAGGCAAAGCCCCTTGTCGTCCGAGAACTCCTCGTTGAACTGAAAGCCCAGCTTCGTCCAGAACGCCCTTGAGCGGGCGATGTCCCGGACGGGCAGGTTGACGTAAATCGTCCGGACGCTTGTCATCTGTTCCACGGTTTCTCCTTCCGCCGGATTCTACCGGCCCTCATATGCCTTTTTAAGCGCCTCAATATCAAATTTCTTCATCGCAAGAAACGCCTGCACCACGCGCCCGGCCTGTTCTTCGTCGCCGCGCTCGATCAGTTCGCCCAGAATGCGCGGCACGATCTGCCAGGACACGCCGAACTTATCCTTGAGCCATCCGCACGACTCCGCTTCGGGCACGGCGGATAGTTTCTCCCAGTAATAGTCGACCTCCCGCTGGTCCTCGCAGTACACGATCAGCGAGAACGCCTCGCCGAAGCCGAAGTCCGCTCCGTAGCCGTTGTCCATCGCGGCGAAGTCCTGCCCACTGAGCTTGAAACCCACGTAGTTCACCTTCGCGTCGGGCGAAGAGGCCTCGCCTTCTCTATACCGGCTGATCAGGCCGACTCCGGAATCCGGGAAAACCTCGGCGTAGAATTTGACCGCCTCCTCCGCCCGGCCGCAGACCTCGTTCGAAAACAGCAGGTTCGGCGTGATCCGCTGCTCGGGCATCTCCCCGTCTGTCAGCATCAGCTGCCAGGAGAGGCCGTACCGGTCCTCGATCCACCCGTACCGGCGGCTGAAAGGGTATTCGCCCAGCTCCATCAGCGCCTTTCCGCCTTTGGCGAGCGCGTTCCATACTTTGCCCACCTCTTCCGCGGTTGAGAAGGCCACCATCAGCGAGATCGACGGGTTGAGTTTGAAATAGGGCCCGGCGCTGATTGCCTCGAATGGCTGCCCCGCCAGTTCGAAGCGAACCGATTCTGCGTCGCCGGAGGGCGTGTCCCTGAAAACCGTCGAGCTGATAAACCGCGAGTCGTCAAACAGGCTTACATAGAATTCTGCCGCCTCCCTGGCCTCCCTGTCAAACCACAGGTGGGGCACGATGGCGTAATCATTGCGTTTACTCATGTTTCCTCATCCTTCCGTTCGTATTGCGGCGCGGCCGCCCTTTTGAAAAAGCGCGGCGCGATCTTCATCGCCCGCGCCGAGGTTCATCCCTCCAGGCTCAGCTGCCAGCCGACCCCGAATTTGTCCACGACATAGCCGTAGCACTTGGTCCAGAACGTCTGCTGCAGTTCCATGCGCACGTTGCCGCCCGCCCGGAGCTTTTCAAAAACGTTTTTCAAATCCTCTTGATCCTTGAACCCCACCACCAGGCTGACGTTGTCGCCCACGGAGAGGGGCATGCCCTCGGGGACATCGGAAACCATCACCTGGCTCCCGCCGATGACGAGGAAGGTGTGCATCACCCGCTTCTTCGTCTCTTCGGACATCGGGAAGCCGGGGTCGCCCGGCACGTCGCCAAAGAGGAGCACCTTCTGCTTTTCAGTGTGAAACGCGTCCGCGTAGAAATTGACCGCCTCGAGGGCGTTGCCACCAAAGTTCAGGTATGCGTTGACCATTTTCCCGTCTCCTTCATTCGAAAATTCAATGATTAGAATATACCCTTTTCCGGCCGTAGGCAAACAGATTCGGGAGTATAGAGCAGTTTGTCGAAGACTTGCGCAAAGCGGTCTATTGAAGAATCGAAGCTTATCGGCTATAATCTTCCCGTACCGGCGGCGAATCGCACGGACATAACCGTGACGATGGAAACGGTATGCACTTGGTATCCGGCGCAGATTCATGCGTTCAATTAACGCATCTCGGTTAGGAAGTGCAGCAAGACCCCTCCAGGCAGAAAGGAAAGAACATGAATACCCGTACAAACCCCAAAAACGGCGACCGGCTTTCGCAGCTCGCCTTCGGCTGCATGCGCTTTCAGGGTGATTTCGACGAGACGAGGCGGCAGATTCTCTACGCCATCGAGCACGGCGTCAACTACTTCGACACGGCGTATGTCTATCCGAACAGCGAGTCCACGCTGGGCCGGGCGCTGGAGGGCGGCTACCGCGAGCGCGTGAAGATCGCCACCAAGATGCCGCCCTACCTGGTCAAAAAGTACGCGGACTTCGACAAAATCTTTGACGCGCAGTGCGCGCGCCTGAAGACCGACTATATTGACTACTACCTTCTGCACATGCTGACGGATGTCAATGGCCTGGAGCGGCTCCGCGCGCTGGGCTTTGAAAGCTGGCTGAGCGAAAAGAAGGCGAAGGGGCAGATCAAAAACATCGGCTTTTCCTACCACGGCGGCCGCTCGGAATTCCCGAAGCTGATCGACGCCTTCGACTGGGATTTTTGCATGATCCAGTTCAACTACCTAGACGAGCACAACCAGGCGGGGCGCAGCGGCCTCGAGTACGCCGCGTCCAAGGGGCTGCCGGTGATGGTCATGGAGCCGCTTCGCGGGGGCAGGCTGGCCGACAAATTGCCGCCGGAGGTCAAAGCACTGTTTCACGCCGCGAATCCCGGTCGTTCGCCCGCGGAGTGGGCGTTCCGCTGGGTTTACAATTTCCCGGGGGTGACCACGGTGCTGTCCGGGATGAACACACTGGCCATGATCGAGGAAAACATCCGCGTCGCCTCCGACGCGCTCCCGGGCAGCTTCGTAGAAGGCGAACTCCACCTCTTTGAAAGCGTGCGGGAAAAAATGCTGGAACTCCAGCTGATTCCCTGCACCGGCTGCAACTACTGCATGCCCTGCCCCGCGGGGGTGGACATCCCCACCTGCTTCGCCTGCTTCAACAATCGCGCCTCCTCCGGAAAATCCCGGGCCTTCATGGACTACCTGATGCAGACCAGCATGAAACGGGAGTCCGGCAACGCCTCCAAATGCGTGGGCTGCGGCAAGTGCGAGGCCCATTGTCCGCAGAAGATTGCGATCCGGAAGGAGCTAAAAACCGTCGCGGGCGTGCTGGAACCGTTCTACTACCGCCCCGCCAGGGCGGTCATCAAAAAAGTGATGCGACTCTAGTCAGCTTCCGGCATGACGGACCTGGCAATGATGTATGGATTTTCGTCAAGAAAGAAAGGCGGGAAAGTTATGGACCTTTGGGAAGCGATGCGCGCCCGGCATTCCGTTAGGCGCTACACGGACCGGCGTATCGAAGGCGAAACACAAAATGCGCTGCGTCAGGAAATCGATGCGTGCAACCGTGAAAGCGGGCTGAACATCCAGCTTTGCCTGGACGAACCGGGCGCGTTTACCGGCCTGATTCCGCACTACGGCCGCTTTCGGAACGCGAGAAACTACGTGGCGCTGGTGGGCAAAAAGGATGAGAGCCTGGAGGAAAAGTGCGGCTACTACGGCGAGAGGATCGTTTTAAAAGCAACGCAGCTGGGCCTTGACACTTGTTGGGTGGCCGGAACGTACAAGAAAGGCAAGGTCGCCGCAGCCATTGGTGACGGCGAAAAGCTGGCGCTGGTGATCTCCATCGGCTATGGGGAAACCCACGGCAGGCCACGCAAGACCAAATCCATCCAACAGCTTGGCCGCGCCGAGGGTGCAATGCCTGACTGGTTCCGCCGGGGCCTTGAGGCGGCGCAGCTTGCCCCCACCGCCATAAACCAGCAGCAGTTCCGCTTTGAACTCATTGGAGACCGGGTCAAGGCCGTCGCGCTGCGCGGCTTCAACACAATGGTGGACCTTGGCATCGCCAAATACCACTTTGAAATCGGCGCCGGACTGGAAGGTTGGCGTTGGTCCGAATAACCTGCAAACGCGCAACGCCCGGCTTTCGCCATCACGAAAGCCGGGCGCTTGATGTTCTGGTTGCAGCCGCTTCAGAGGAAAGGCTTTTCTTCTTCAGTAAGATTCCAAGAAAAGTGCCACTCCGCAGCCCTTTCGTGAGGTTTCGGCTACTTCCCGCCGATGTATCCGTTGTTCCCGTTGTATACCACGCCGTTCTTGGCGTCGATGGTGGCGAGGCAGCCGGTTTTCAGCAGCTGCGTCGCCTTCTCCGCGCCCGCGATCAGCGGCAGGTCCAGCGCGATGCACGCGGAGGCCGCGCCGGAATCCGCCATGTCCTCCTCGGTCACCACGGCAATGGCCCTGCGCATCTCGTGCAGCACGGCGGCGGTGGTGCGGTCGATCACCAGGATGTCGCCGTCGTGGAAGTCCTTCAGGTCGTCCGGGCTATTGACCACGCAAAGCCGCCCGGTGACGGGTGCGAACCCGTTGCCGGTGCCGCGAGCCAGCGCAGTACCCAGCACGTGGATCTGCAGCGTATTCGTGATCTCCCCCACGCGGTCGGAGGAGCCGGTGACCACGATGATGTCGCCGTCGTGGGCGAGGTCAGCTTCCTGCACCTTCTTCGCCGCGTCCGCGAAGAGCTCGCGGCTGGAGGCCTTGTAGTCGTTCATCAGCGGCGTCACGCCCCAGGAAAGCGCCAGCTGCCGGTAGGTGCGCGGGTTGGGTGTGATGGCCACGATGGGCGCCGCCGGGCGGAAGCGGGATACCATGCGCGCGGTGGAACCGGTGCGCGTGACCGTCACGATGGCCGCGGCGTTCAGGTCGTGGGCGGTGGTGCAGGTGGCATGGGAGATGGCGTTGATGACGCTCTTATCCAGGTTCGGCTGCGCCGCGTTGAAAAGCGCCCGGTAGTCGATGAATCCCTCGGTGCGCTCGGCGATCTTGGCCATGGTGCGGATGGTCTCCACAGGATATTTCCCGTTTGCGGTCTCGCCGGAGAGCATCAGCGCGCTGGTGCCATCGTAGATGGCGTTGGCGACGTCCGTGATCTCCGCGCGGGTGGGGCGGGCGTTCCGCACCATGGATTCCAGCATCTGGGTGGCGGTGATGACCCGCTTGCCCGCGCTGTAGCAGCGGGTGATCAGTTGCTTCTGGATGTGGGGCAGCTCCTCGAACGGGATCTCCACGCCCATGTCGCCCCGGGCGACCATGATGCCGGCAGAGAGCCGGATGATCTCGCCGATGTGCGCGATGCCGGATCGGTTTTCGATTTTTGCGATCAGCTCGATGCCCGATTCGCCCTGCTGGGCCAGGAACCGCTTCACGTCCATCACGTCCTGCGCGGTCCGCACGAAAGACAGTGCGATGTAGTCCAGCCCGTTCTCCACCGCGAACAGGATGTCTGAACGGTCCTGATCGGACAGATAGGGCATATCGATGTCGACGCCGGGCAGGTTGACGCTTTTATTGTTTGTGAGCGGCCCGCCGTTTTCCACCCGGCAGACGATTTTCTCCCCATCCACGCTGAGTACGTTGAGGCCGATCAGGCCGTCGTCCAGCATGATGACGTTTCCGGGCGTTACGTACTGGGGCAATTTTTCATAATTGATGAAGACCCCGTCCTGGCCGCCGTCGCGCGGACTGGTCGTAAGGGTGAAGGTGTCGCCCTCCTTCAGCGTGACGCCCCCGTCCTGAAAGCGGCCGATGCGGATTTCCGGGCCTTTCGTGTCCAGCATGATCGCCAGCGGGACGTTCAGTTCCTCTCGAAGCTCATTGAGCCGATCGACGCGGACCTTGTGCTCCTCGTGGCTGCCGTGGGAAAAGTTCAGCCGCGCCACGTTCATGCCCGCCAGGATCATCTGGCGTAGCGTATCCCGGCTTTCCGACGCTGGCCCAATGGTGCATACGATTTTCGTCTTTCTCATGTTACTACTCCTTCTCGGTAGTCCTTCTCTATACATGTACAGTATAACAGACCAACGATAATGCCCCGTTAAACCCCACCGCCCCGTGGGTTAAGATTCTGCTGTCCGGACGGCGCGCCCGCATTAAAACAGCCAGTCCGCCGCAATTTCGCAAAGATGCTTGGTCTTTTGAATCCGGCTTGATTTTCGCGGAAAAAATTGCTACACTACAGCCATCACGCGCGGCACCCATGGGTACGTGACAGGATGCCGCAAGCAGGGCTTTGGAGATGGTCCAGGCTCAAAAACTAACTTCGAGGTGGAAGCATGCGGCTGATCCGGTACTCCTTCGCCAAGGATTTCTACCGAGACGTGGCGGACGCGCTGGCAGCCGATGAAGTGGTCAACAACCTGCCGCTGGGCATCCTGATCCGGGGCGTGAACGGCGACGCGAAGCCCGACTGGTTCATGGCGCGTGTGGAAGGCGCGGACGCGTGCGAGCTGGTCGCGCTGATGACGCCGCCGTGGAACCTGCTGCTGGCAAGCGCAAACCGCGCCGTGCCAGACGCCGCGCTCCGGCTATTGGCGCAGCACATGGCGGAAAACGGGATCCTGCCGCCGGGGGTGGTCGCGGAGACGGAACTTGCGTCGGGCTTCGCCCGCGAATATTCCGAAACCTCCGGCAAAAAGGCGGAGACCGCCACGAGGGAGCGGCTGTACCGCCTGGACCGGGTGGAGGACGTGCCGGTCATCGGGGAAATGCGCCTGGCTGCGGAGTGGGACATGCATTTCCTCCCCTTCTGGATGAAGGCGTTCACCGACGAGTGCTTCCATGAAAACGCGCCGCTGGACGCGGAGAGCGCCCGGTGGTGCGTCGAGCGGGGTACGATGTACATTCTGGAGGACGATGGCGTTCCGGTCAGCATGGCGGGCTCTTCCCGACAGCTGCCCCACGGACGCGCGGTAGGCCCGGTCTACACGCCGCCCTACCTGCGCGGCAAGGGCTACGCCACCGCGTGCGTGGCGCTTTTGAGCCGCCTCATCCTCGCAAGGGGCAACGAATACTGCGCGCTGTTCACGGACCTTGAAAACCCGGTCTCCAACAGCATCTACCGGAAAATCGGCTACCAACCAATTTCCGACTTCCGCGAAATCAAATTTACCTGATCCCGGCGGGCGGGAAATACGAGCGCAAAGGCGAGAGTACATGTTGAGAACGTATGGCATTGGCATCGACACCGGCGGCACCTACACCGACGCGGTGGTCTACGACTTCGAGACAAGGAAAATTCTCGATTCCTCCAAGGCGCTGACCACGCGGGACGACCTGTCCCGCGGCATCCTTCAGGCGCTCGACGCGCTGGACCCGGCGCTCGTGCAAAGGGCGGGCATGGTGGCGCTCTCCACCACGCTGGCCACCAACGCCTGCGTGGAGGGCAAGGGCGGGCGCGCAAAGCTGCTCTTCATCGGCGTCGACCCAAAGACGGTGGAATGGGTCGGCGCGGAGGCCGGGCTGACCGAGCCGGACAAGATTTATTTCCTAGACGCGAGGACATCGATGGATGGCCGCGTCGCGGAATCGCCCGACTGGGGCGCATTCCTCCGGGACAGTGAAGAATGGTTCCGGGACGCCGACGCGCTGGCCATCGTCGCGCTCAACGCCGCCTCAAACGGCGCGGTCATGGAGAAGGAGGCGCTTGCCGCCGTGTCCGGCCGGTACGACATCCCGGTCATCTGCGGGCACGAGCTGTTCAGCGACCTGAACGCCATCAAGCGGGGCGCGAGCGCGCTGCTCAACGGACGGCTGATCCCGGTGCTTCATGAGTTCCTCATGGCCATCCGGCGCTCTCTGAAGGCGAGGAACCTGGACGTCCCGGTCGCGATTGTGCGGAGCGACGGCAGCCTCATGAGCGAGCGCTTCACCGGCGTCCGGCCGGTCGAAACCATCCTGTGCGGACCGGCGGCCTCGATCGTCGGCGGCCAGGCGCTGTCTGGCGAGCAGGAGGCCGTGATCGTGGACATGGGCGGCACCACCACCGACATCGCGCTGATCCGGGGCGGAAGTGCGCTCAAGGCGACCAGCGGCATCCACATCGGCGCGTGGCACACATTCGTCAAGGGCGTGTACGTGGAGACGCTGGGCCTGGGCGGCGACAGTGCCGTGCGTCACAACCCGAATGGCGCACTGCATCTCCTGCCGAGGCGGCTGATCCCGCTGTCGGTGGCCGCAAGACGCTGGCCTCAGGTCGTGCCCGCGCTCCAAAAACTTCTCATGCAGCGGGAGAAGCACTCGCTGCCGCTGCACGAATTCTTCACGCTGGTGCGGGACATCAGCATTAGCCCCGGCTATACCGCGGACGAGAAGCGGTTCTGCGCGGCGCTTCAGCACGGCCCGCTGATCTACGAGGACGCCGCACAAGCCATCGGCCGGGACATGTATGGTCTGAGTGTCGAGCGGCTGGAGCGGGAGGGCGTGGTCATCCGCGCGGGGCTGACCCCCACCGACGTCATGCATTTGAAGGGGGATTTCACCGCCTTCGACCGGGAGGCGGCTTTCCTGGGCGCGCAGTTCGTCGCGGCCTGCGCGGGGCTGAGCGTGGAAAAGCTGTGCGACTGGGTGTACAACGAGATCAAGCGCAAGCTGTACCTCTCCGTCGCCGGGATGCTGATCCGGGAGGACATGCCCGCCTTCCACAAAACCGGCATCGGATGCGAGCTCTCCGCCTTTTTAAAC
>JAEZHK010000084.1 GCA_023416655.1 Bacillota bacterium | reverse complement strand
GCTCGGTGCCGTTGAAGCCCCAGACCGCCTTCGGGGTCAGCGGGTCCATGTCCATGGTCTCGGAGCCGTAGCACCAGCAGGGGGTGACGGTGAGCGACACGCCCACGTTCTCCCTGGCGAACTTGTCCGCGCAGGCGGCGGTTTCCGCCACGCGGCCGATGGTGGTGTCGGCGATCACGCACTCCACCGGCAGGCCGCAGGGGTGGCGCAGGTTCTTGGTCAGGAATTCGGCGGCGGCCTTGGCGAGCGTCATCGTCTGCTCCTCCAGGCTCTCGCGCACGCCGCGGCGGCGGCCGTCGATGCAGGGGCGGATGCCGATTTTGGGCAGCGCGCCTACGTAACGACTCACGGGTTTGGTCAACGGGAATGCGCCGGGATTCGCCATGTTTTTACCCTCCTGAAAGCGCGCCAATGGCGCGTGAAATGATCCGTCTACTATTATATCCCACTTAGGCGAGTTAAGCAATCGAATAATCTTTACCGGAACATGTGGAAACTTATCCTCCTGACCGCGCGCGCGAACTTAACACAAAACGCGCAATGGACTAAACATATGTTCGGTTTCACGCGCTTTACCGCCCTTTTCAGGTATGGTATAATGTCAAAGCGCAAACGCAAAAGGGGGAACAGGCATGCGGATATTGGTCACCGGCGGCGCGGGCTTCATCGGTTCTCACGTCTCGGAGGCGCTTCTGAAGCGGGGCGACCGCGTGCTGGCGCTGGACAGTTTCACTCCCTTCTACGACCCCGCGCTGAAACGGCGAAACGTGAAGGCGATCTACCGCGCGCATCCGGACGGGGCCTTCGCGCTCTGCGAGGCCGACATCCGGGACAAAGACGCGCTGACGCTGGCGTTTGAATCCTTCCAGCCGGAGGCGGTCATCCACCTCGCGGCCTGCGCCGGGGTGCGCCCGTCCATCGAACAGCCGGAGGAGTACTTCGACGTAAACCTGATGGGCACGGTGCGGCTGATGGAGCAGATGGCCGAACACGGCGTGAACCGGCTGGTGTTCGCGTCCTCCTCGTCGGTCTACGGCAACAACGAAAAAGTACCTTTCTCCGAGTCCGACCCGGTGGACCACCCGATCTCGCCCTACGCCGCCACCAAGAAGGCGGGCGAGCTGGCGGTGCACACCTGGCACCATTTGAAGGGCATCAGCTGCGCCTGCCTGCGCTTTTTTACCGTCTACGGGCCGCGGCAGCGGCCGGACCTGGCCATCACCAAGTTCGCGGGCCTCATGCTGGACGGCAAGCCCATCCCCGTCTACGGAGACGGCGGCACACGAAGGGACTACACCTTCATCGACGACATCGTGGACGGCGTCGTACGGGCGCTGGACTGGACGGATCAGCCCGGCCGCTACGGCGTGTTCAACCTGGGCGAGAGCCGCACCGTGGCCCTCGGCGAGATGATTGGAACCCTGGAGCGCGCGCTGGGCCTGAAGGCGGAGATCCTGCGCCTGCCCGCGCAGCCGGGGGATGTGGAACGCACCTGGGCGGACGTCACCCGCTCACGCGAGGTGCTCGGCTACAACCCGTCCACAGCCTTTGAGGAAGGCATCGACAAATTCGTCCGCTGGCTCAAAGAGCAGCGAACCCTATAATAGACCCACAAGGAGAGACCGGTGAAAGACATCATCATCCGCGGCGCGCGGGAACACAACCTGAAAAACATCAATATCACCCTACCCAGGGACAAGCTGATCGTGCTGACCGGGCTTTCCGGCAGCGGCAAGTCGTCGCTGGCATTCGACACGATCTATGCGGAGGGCCAGCGGCGCTACGTGGAGTCGCTGTCCTCCTACGCCCGGCAGTTTTTGGGCCAGATGGAGAAGCCCGACGTGGACTCCATCGAAGGCCTCTCCCCCGCCATCGCCATCGACCAGAAGACCACCAGCAAGAATCCGCGCTCGACCGTGGGCACCGTGACCGAGGTGCACGACTACCTGCGCCTTCTGTACGCCCGCGCGGGCACGCCCCACTGCCCCAGCTGCGGCAAGGAGATCCGCCAGCAGACCATTGACCAGGTGGTGGACCAGGTGCTCACGCTGCCGGAAGGCCGCCGCATCCAGGTGCTCGCGCCGGTGGTCCGGGGGCGCAAGGGCGAGTACGCCAAGATGCTGGACGACATGATGAAGCAGGGCTACATTCGCGCGCGCATCGACGGCGAAGTCTACCCGCTGGGCGAGACGCCCGCGCTTGAAAAGAACAAAAAGCACACCATCGAGGTCGTGATCGACCGGCTGATCGTCCGCCCCGACATCCAGAAGCGGCTGACGGATTCCCTCGAAACCGCCATGCACCTCACGGGCGGCCTCGCGGTGGTTTCGGTGATCGAAGGGGAGGACATGCTGTTCTCCCAGAACTACGCCTGCCCGGACTGCAACATCTCCATCGAAGAACTGACGCCCCGGATGTTCTCCTTCAACAACCCCTACGGCGCGTGCCCCACCTGCACGGGCCTTGGCACGCTCTTAAAGGTCGACCCCGCCATCGTGGTGCCCGACGCGAACAAAAGCCTTTCGCAGGGCGCGATCCGCGTCAGCGGCTGGAATTCGGCGGAGGACGGCGGCGGTGGCGTGGCGCGCATGTACCTGGAGGCGCTGGCCAAGCACTACGGCTTCTCGCTGGAAGTGCCCGTGGGCGAACTGCCCGAGGGCATGCTGGACAAGGTGCTCTACGGCACCGGCGGCGAAAAGCTCCGCGTGGAGTACGAGCGCGAACACGGCTCCGGTACGTTTAGCGCGCCCTTTGAGGGCATCATCCCCAACCTCGAGCGCCGCTACAGGGAGACCAACTCCGACGGCATGAAGGAAGAGCTGGAAGGCTACATGTCCAACACCCCCTGCCCGGACTGCAAGGGCAAGCGCCTCAAGCGCGAGTCGCTGGCGGTCACGGTGGGCGACCTTTCGATCGCGGACGTGAGCTTAATGTCGGTGCTGGACGCCCGCGCCTTCTTTAAATCGCTCACGCTGGACGAGAAGAAGGCGATGATCGCGCGGCAGATTCTAAAAGAAGTCGACGCTAGGCTCGGGTTCCTGGTGGACGTGGGTCTCGACTACCTCTCGCTCTCCCGCGCGGCGGGCACGCTTTCGGGCGGCGAGGCACAGCGCATCCGGCTGGCCACGCAGATCGGCTCGAGCTTGATGGGTGTACTCTACATCCTGGACGAGCCGTCGATCGGCCTGCACCAGCGGGACAACCGCAAGCTCCTCACCACGCTCAAACACCTGAGGGACCTCGGGAACACGCTGGTCGTGGTGGAGCACGACGAGGAGACCATGCTGGAAGCCGACCATATCGTGGACATCGGCCCCGGCGCAGGCGCGCACGGCGGCTACATCGTGGCGCAGGGCACCGCCGAGGAGATCATGAATAACCCCGACTCCATCACCGGCGCGTACCTCTCCGGCAGGCGGCGCGTGCCGCTGCCCGCCTTCCGCCGCACCCCGAGCGGCTGGCTGAGTGTGCGCGGCGCGCGGGCGAACAACCTGAAGGACGTCACCGTCCGCTTCCCGCTGGGCGTGATTACCTGCGTGACGGGCGTATCCGGCAGCGGAAAATCTTCGCTTGTCAACGAGATCCTGTACAAGGCACTCTCCCGCGCGCTCAACAGGGCGCGCACCCGCGCGGGCGATCATGACGGCATCGACGGCATCGAGCAGCTGGACAAGATCATCGCCATCGACCAGTCGCCCATCGGCCGCACGCCCCGCTCGAACCCTGCCACCTATACGGGTGTGTTCGACCTGATCCGGGATGTGTTCGCCGCCACCCCTGATGCCAAGGCGCGCGGCTACAAGGCCAACCGGTTCAGCTTCAACGTCAAGGGTGGGCGGTGCGAGGCCTGTTCGGGCGACGGCATCATCAAAATTGAAATGCACTTCCTGCCGGACGTGTACGTGCCCTGCGACGTGTGCAAGGGCCACCGCTACAACCGCGAGACGCTGGAGGTGCGCTACAAGGGCAAGAACATCTTCGAAGTGCTGGACATGACGAACGAGGAGGCGCTGAGCTTCTTCGAACCCATCACCCGCATCGCGAACAAGATCCAGACGATGGTGGACGTGGGGCTGGGCTACGTCAAGCTCGGCCAGCCGTCCACGACGCTCTCCGGCGGCGAGGCGCAGCGCATCAAGCTGGCGTCGGAACTGAGCCGCCGGGCCACCGGCCGCACGATCTACGTACTGGACGAGCCCACCACGGGCCTGCATGTGGCGGACGTGGAGAAGCTGGACGAGGTTCTGCAGAAGCTGGCCGATGCGGGCAACACGCTGGTGGTGATCGAGCACAACCTGGACGTGATCAAGACCGCCGACTACGTCATCGACCTCGGGCCGGAGGGCGGCGCGCGGGGCGGCACCATCGTGGCGACCGGCACGCCGGAACAGGTGGCGGAGAATCCGGACAGCTTCACCGGCCAGTACCTGAAGCGCGTGTTCCAGACGGAGGGAATGGCGCCATAAATCGGGCGCCCAAAATCCGCCGGGCGGCTTTTGGGCGCATAGGAAGAGGACTGCGTGAGCCATGAAATCCTGCGGGATTTCCGGGCGGCTCACTGACTTGTGGTATTGTTTCTTCCACCAGTGTGCGCACTGGTGGAGGAAACCGATTCCCGGCGCGCAGGTCGCCGGGAATGATTAGAAGGTACGACGGGGCTTGTCGGCGGGCTGCCACAAAAGACTGAACCTTGGAGGGCTTCGGCCCTCCAAACCTCCCGGAATTCACCCAAGCAGTCCATGCGTCGCCCGCGTGGACTGCGCACTTATGGGGAGGACATGACACCGTGAGGGGAAAGCCCTGCGCGATTTATCTGGGCGGCATCCGCGTAAACTGCACTCTTTGGGACGCGGAAAGCCTTTCGCAGAACCGGGTCGTGAGCGGCCAGAGGGCCTCCGATGCGGAAACCCTTTCGCAAGGCCGGATCATGAGCGATCCCGCGGCGTCTGATGCGCCGCTTGCCATGACGAAATGCCCGGGTCCCGCGCCATATGGTTGGATTTCCATGGTTCGCGGCTACGCGAAGCCGCGCCCCGCGCCGCACGAGGCGCTGGTGCCGCTCGGCGCGGAACATCACGCCATGATGCGGGGGCTGTACGGCCTCTTCGCCGGGCGGTTCCCCGGCATGCTGACCCGAGAGGACCCTGAGGAATGGGCGGAGCGACTGCAAGCACCGGCACACCGCTTTGGCGTCTTCGGGGGCGAGCGGCTGCTGCTGTGGCTGGCGGAACGGGATGGGGCGCTCCTCGAACTCTCTGCCGCGCCGGACGCTCTAGCCCTCATTCCCGGTTCGCTGTCGGCGGCGGGGATTGTGCGCGCACCCGCGCCGATGCTGGGCGTCTCCGCCGAATCCATGGACGAAGACATGAAACTCCGGCTCCTCCGGCCCTTTCACATCCCGGAAGGCCGCATCGAAACCCCGGAACAGCTCACCCGCGCGCTGGACGGCGCCGTGCAGTGGGACTGAAATGCTTATAAAGTATAAATTCGGTGACTGCGCGCCTCACCCTATGGGGGTTCGGGGGCCGAAGCCACCGATTGCATAAAGGCAACCGGAGGGCGACATGTGCGGCCGCAGGTTGCCTATACTGGTTTGCGCGCAGGTTCGCCCGTGCGCCTTGGCGCACAGAACCTGCGCCGTACCAATGCAATAAAAAATCCGCTCACGCGGATTTTTTATTGCAGGTTAGCCGACTTTCGCCATCTTGCCGGCCTTCTTCTCGGCCTTCTTCCGGGCTTTGCGCGCCTTGCGCAGGTAGATCGGCTCGGTTTCGAAGTTGACGGTCTCCGGCGGGACTTCCATCAGGCTCGGGTCGCGGAAGTACTTCAGCATCACCGAAAACGCGCGGGCGTAGGCGGCGCCGCCGCAGATGCGCTCGTCGGTCACGACGCCGATGGGCATCTGGTTTTTGTAGCCGATCTTGCCGCCGCCCGAGGGCTTGAGCGCCTTCTCGATCTTGCCCAGACCCAGGAAGATCGACGTGGTGCCGAAGTTGTACAGGTGGTGGTACAGGTAGGTCATGTTGATGGAGGCCATGTTGGTGATGAACATGGACGTGTGGAAGGGGCTTGCCTTGTAGACGATGCCCGGCATCAGGCCGTAGCGGTCGAGGAGCTTTACCAGGCCCACCACCACCGTGGCAAGCCCGGGGATGGCCAGCAGCGTCCGCGCGAACATGTCGGTCAAGTTGGTGTTCTTGTCCTCGCGGCCCTGGCCCACGGCTTCCTCGATCTTGCGGCCCACGTCGAAGATGGTGTCGGTGGCCTCGAAATCCACCTTGGCCAGCGACTCCATGATGCTGTCGTCCGACCGCCTTCTCAAGACCACAAACGACACCGAGATGCGGTTTCTGGCGAAGATCTGCTTGTTCATGATGAAGCGGTTGAGCTCCGGGCACTGCGACACGGTGCGCACGAACGCGGCGATCACGATCGACATGAACGTCAGGTTGTGCCCCTTCTCACGGGCGGTCTTGATGTAGTCCGCCAGCACGTCGTATTCCAGCGTCTGACGGCAGAAGTTCTGCGCGTCCGCGCGCGTCGGCATGATGTAAGGCGTAAACTGGATGATCGGGTCAATGCCCCTGATCATGCGCCTTCCGTCCGGGCGAAAACCAAACACATGCCATCCATCCCTTCGTAGATCTGGGATTATCTGAAACCATGGGCTTCTCCGCCACTATCCTCTGGGTTTGTCGCCGACAAAGAACAGCGCAATGGTGCCGGGGCCGGAGTGGCAGCCGATGACCGGGTTGATCAGGTTGACGATCTTGATGCCCACGCCCCACTGCTCGCGGATCATGGCGTCCACCTGCATCGCGTCGGAAAGTGCGTCGCCGTGGGAGAGCATGATCGGGTGCTTCCGGGGGTCGGCACAGTTGTCCTTCAGGTGCTCCACCAGCGCCTTCAGCGCGCGCCTGCGGCCCTGCTGCTTTTCCTTGGGGATCAGGCGGCCTTCGTCGTCGACGTTCAAAACGGGCTTGATGGACAGCATCGTGCCCAAAAACGCCTGCGCGCCCGAGACGCGCCCGCCGCGGCGCAAAAAGTTCAGGTCGTCCACCGTAAACCAGTGGTGAATCTTCAGCTTCATTTCCTCGGCGAAGGCGGCGGCTTCCTCAAGGGTCGCGCCGGACTCCATCTTTTCCACCGTCAGGTCGACCAGCAGGCCCTCGCCCAGCGACGCGCTCAGCGTGTCGACCACGATCACCTTGCGGTCCGGGAACTCTTCCTTCAGGATGTCCCTGGCCACCATGCCGCTCCCGCAGGTGCCGCTGATGCCCGATGACAAGGCCAGGTACAATACGTCCTGCCCCGCTTCGAGGTAGGGCCGCATCATCTCAACAATCGTCTCGGCGCTGGCCTGGGCTGATTTTGCGACGGCGCCTGAGCGCAGGCGCTGGTAGAAGTGGCCAGACTCAATGCAGCCGGGCGCGGCAGGGTCGGCCGCGAGCGTATAGTCCTCGCCGTCGATCATCACGCTCAGCGGGACGACTTCCAAACCATGCTTGTTCACATATTCGAGCGGCAGGTCGCTCATGACGTCCGTAAATAGCTTATACACCCGAACCCTCCTTCAGCTCTCGTTGAGGTGGATTTTTTTCATTATACCATCGATGCGCGCGGGACACAAGCGCGGCTTTTGCCACGCACCCATCCAGCCTAAGGATACTCGGACTGCAATCAATGAAAACTGCAAAGCACGGGTTGGTTGAAATTGTCTTGCATCATGCCGCATTCGCCGCCATCATAACGCGTTTACGGTTGACACGCGCCCCGCCTTGGGGAATAATGGTGCGCGTGAGGTGCGTTTGATGCGTTTGAGCGACCTCCGTGCGATGAAAATCCAAGCGGGCGGCTTTTCATCGCGAAGGAAGAAGTGCTGCGTGCGCTTGAAATTCTCTGGAATTTCCGGGCTGCGCACTGACTGAAGGTATTGTTTCCTCCACCAGTGTGCGCACTGGCTTACGGAAACCGATTCCAGGCGCGCCGGTCGCCGGGAACGATTGGAAGGTATGACGAGGTTTTCATCTAGTCCACGCGTGAGGTGCGTTGAATGCGTTCGAGCGAACTGGTCGACTGGATCCACGGCGCGAGGCGCTTTGGCGAAAAAAAAGGCCTGAACAACATGGAGGCGCTGCTGGCCGCGCTGGGAAACCCCGAAAACTCACTGAAATGCGTGCACGTGGCCGGCACCAACGCGAAAGGTTCGGTGTGCGCGCTGATCGAGTCGGCGCTTCGCGCCGCAGGCTTCGAAACCGGGCTGTACACCTCGCCCTTCCTGGTCGACTACGCGGAGCGCATCCGCATAAACGGCGCGCCGGTGGATGAAGCACTCTTCGAGCGGGCGGGGAACCTCGTGCGCGAGGCGGCGCTCTCCATCCCGGACCTCGCGCCCACGTCTTTTGAGCTGGGGACGGCGGTCGCCTACCTGATCTTCAAGGAGCGGGGCGTGGACGTCGCGGTGATCGAGACCGGCATCGGCGGGCGGCTGGACCCCACCAACGTGATCGTGCCCGAGGCCAGCGTCATCGCGAACATCGGGCTGGACCATATGGAGCAGTTGGGCGGGACGATCCGCGAGATCGCCTTTGAGAAGGCTGGCATCATCAAGCCCGGCTGCCCGGTGGCGCTCTACCCGCAGAGGGATGCAGCCGCGACCCAGGTGATTGAAGAAGTCTGCCGGGCGCGGGGTTCAAAGCTTTTGAAGGCGGAGAGCCTGCCGCTGACCATACTGGACGTGAACGCGCGCGGCGCGTCCTTCCGCTGCGAAGCGCCGAACCTCGGCGTGATCGATGCCGAAATCCGGCTCGCGGGGCGGCATCAGATCGAAAACGCGCACCTGGCGGTCGCGGCGCTGGAACTTCTCACGGAGCGGGGCTGGGCGCTGAAACCGGAGGACGTCGCCCGGGGCTTTGCCGCAGCGCTCTGGCCCGGAAGGCTGGACTGGGCGGACGACCACCTGCTGCTGGACGGCGCGCACAACCCGCAGGCGGCTCGCGCGCTGCGCGAATACCTGGAGGAGTTCCTGCCGGGCCGAAGGATCGTGCTGCTCACCGCCATGATGCGGGACAAGCAGCCGGAAGCCTGCGCGGAAATCCTGGCTCCGTGCGCCAGCCTCGTCATCGCCACGCAGGTGGAAGGCCCCCGGGCGCTGCCTGCCGGGGCGCTCGCGGAGACCTACCGCATCCACGGCGTCCGCGCGGAGGCTTGGCCGGAACCGGGCGAGGCGCTCGGGAAAGCCCGCGAAGCAGCGGGGCCGGGCGGCGTGGTGGTCGCCTGCGGTTCGCTTTACCTGGTTGGGGAACTCCTGAAGGGCGGGCGAAATCCGCAAGCAACTTTCATCCAAATGGGAACCGGGCCGGTTTCCTGAAGGCTCGCGGGCATCCCGGGCGAAATCCAATAAGGGAAATACGGGCGCAGCGCCCGCAGTATATTGAGGAGGAATGCGCATGATCCGCCACATCGTCCTGTTCAAGATCAAACCGGAATACCACGGGGAAATCCCCTCGATCGTCGAGGGCTTCTATTCGATGGTCGGCAAGGTGGACGGCCTCGTCAGCCTCGAGGCGGGCCAGGACATCCTGGGCAGCGACCGCAGCTATGACGTGGCGCTGATCACCACTTTCCGCGACCGGGAGGCCTTTGATGCCTACCAGGAGCACCCGGCGCACATGCCCATCCGGAAGCGGATGCACGAGGTCCGGGAATCGTCCGCCGCCTGCGACTACCTGATGAGGGAGGTTTAGACATGCTGTACGATGAAAAGAGCTGTGAGCTGGCCGCCGTCCTAGACACCGCGCGCCGCATGTGCGCCGCCGCCCGCACCGCGCCCAAGGCCAGGGGCATCGACCACACCCAGACGATGGTCGTGACCGGCGAGGAGATGAAAGCGCTGGCCGCCGAGATGGACCGCATCGGCGCGGAACTGGGCGCGCCCACCTTCATCCGGGATGCCAAGAACGTCCGGGAAAGCCAGGCGGTGGTGCTGATCGGCACCCGCATCCTGCAGCGAGGGCTCGACTGCGGCTATTGCGGCTTCCCCACCTGCGCCGCCTGTGAAGACGCCGGGGCAACCTGCATTTTCGACCCGCTGGACCAGGGCATCGCGCTGGGCTCAGCGGTTTCCATCGCGGCGGACAACCGCATCGACAACCGCATCTTCTACTCCGCGGGCCGCGCGGCGCTGAACCTCAAAATGATGGACGCGGACGTCAAACTGATCATGGCGGTGCCCCTCTCCGCCACCCGAAAGTCGGTCTACTACGACAGAAAGTGACGCGGCGATGTCCCCGCGCCGCCGCCCCGCGCCAAACCCGGCGCAGGCGGCGGTGTGTTTTTGGGCTTTCCCGGGCTGCGCCATTCATGGGACCGATCCCCCACCCTTGACAGGGCAACTGTAAGAACTTACAATAAAATAGGAACTCCGGGTTTTGCCCGGAGCCAGCTTTGCCGTTACCCATCGATGTAGCCACGCGGATCTTCAATTCGCGGCTCAACGGGGAGTCCTGGCGTCGAGGAGAAAAACATGAGCCTGACGGCCAACCTGGTGATGGACATCTATGCGTTTTTGATGCTGACGGTGCTTTTTATGTACTCCGCGAGCGGCGGGTACGGAAAATCCCGCCAGCAAAAGCTGTACCTTACGATGCTGCTGGTTACGATGGCGCTCCTCGTGATCGACGTCATCGGCCGCTGCGACGGCTTCGCGCATCCTGCCTTCCCCGCGCTCAACTGGTGGGGGAATCTATCGCTGTTCCTGCTCACGCCGGTCCTTCCGTCGCTCTGGGTCATGTATGTGTACTGCGTGACGGCGGGCGACGACAGCATGCCGGTCGGCGCGTTCGTTTCCCTTCTGCTGGTGAATGCCTTCAACCTCTTCATGGTGACCGCCACGCAGTTTACCGGCTGGTTTTACTCAATTGATGCGGGCAACATCTACCATCGGGGCCCGCTGTATCCGGTCCATCACCTGATCACGCTGGTCATGCTGGTGTGGGCGTACGCGATCACCTACACGAAGCGTCGCAACATCTCAAAGCGCGTCCTGTTCACACTGATTTTCTATCCGATCCCGTCGATGCTGGGCGGTATCCTGCAAACGATCGTCTATAGCTACGCGTTCGCGCTGGTCGCTTCGGTACCTGCGCTCCTGGTGTTGCTGCTCTACGCGCAGGACGACACCATCTACACCGACTATCTGACGGGTGTGGGCAACCGCAAAAAGCTGGAAGCAATCTTGAAGGAGAAGGTCGCCAAGTGCTCGCCCCGGCGGACGTTCGCCTTCCTCATGCTGGACATCGACAATTTTAAAAAGATCAACGACACGCTGGGCCACGAGATGGGCGACCGGGTGCTGAAGACCTCGGCAGACCTTCTCAAGCGCTGCGTCCGGACCAACGACTACGTGACGCGCTACGGCGGCGACGAATTCTGCCTGATTCTGGACGTCAGCACAGACGCGGGCCTGAACCGCGTGGTCGACCGCATCGAAAGCGCCCTGAACGCGCTCAATCAGTCGGGCGCGCAGCCCGTGAAACTGTCGTTCAGCATGGGCTATCAGGTCTACAGCTGTGAGGACCGCATGCCGCCCGAGGCGTTTTTAAAGCAGGTGGACATGCTGATGTACAAGGACAAGCGCTCCAAGAGCCTGATGACAAATGCGAACGTAGCGGTCTGACGAGTTCATACATATGATCGGTGGGTTACGAATGAAGACAAGGTACGCGCTTGCCACCGCTCTGGTCCTGATTGCCTCCATCCTGCCGGATTTGCTCTTTCCATCCCCGATTACGCAGTTTGTCAAGATCGCCATGCTCCTCACGGCGGTCTTTTTATGCCTGCTTGTTGTAAGTCTCAGGCCCCTTTGGAAGCTCGCCGCTTCGCTGCTGGTGGTCAACGCCTCCTTCCTGATGACCGCCGCGATCCGCAGCGCACCCGGCTGGGCGGCGCTTTTTTCGGGCGCGGGCTTCTTCCAGACCATCGCGGGCAACGTGGCCGTTAAGCTCATCGGCATCCTGCCCGTGGCCGCCGCGCTCGTCTTCATGATGGGTTCATGGCAGAAGGCCTTCCTCGCCCCCGGCAGGCTCTCCGAAAAGGCGGGCGCCATCGGCTGGCTGGGCATCCCCGGCGGCACGATCCCGTGGGGGCGGCTTTCGGTAATCTCCGGGCTTCTGATCATGACAGGCACGGCGCTGCTCTCCATCCTCACCGCGACGGGCTTCCGCCTGCCGAATGGGACTTGCCGGCTGGTGCAGTCCTTCCCGCTGATCCTGCTCCTCGCCCTCGTCAATTCCTTCTGCGAAGGGCTGGTATTCCGCAGCGCGGTGCTGGCGCCCCTCAAGGACGGCTTCCCGAAGATGTTCGCCGCTGCCATGCCCGCGTTTTTATTCGGGATCGCGCACTACCAGGGCATTCCGGGCGGCGCACTGGGCGCTCTGATGAGCGGCGTGCTGGGCTGGTACATGACCCGCGCGATGTACGAAACCGGCGGCTTTCTGCCGGGCTGGATCATCCACTGCCTGCAGGACATCGCGATCTTTTCGACGCTGGCACTGCTTTCGCAATAAAAAATCACCGGTTCAAGCCATGAACCGGCGGTACTATACCCCGTCGTTCTTTCCAAACGTTCCCGGCGACCTGTGCGCCGGGAACGGTTTGCGTAACCAGTTCGCAAACTGGTGGAGCAAACAATACCGCAAGTCAGTGAGCCGCCCGGAAATCCCGCAGGATTTCATGGCTCACGCAGTCCTCTTCCTATGCGTTGAAAAATCATCGTGATTTTTCAACGCCACAAAAATACCACCCGGGTTCAGGCCAGGCTATCCCGCGGCGCGCGCCAACTTCCGTTTATTGCTGCTGCCTTCCGGCCCTGACAAGATTCACGGCATGACGCCGCACAGGACCCAACCGTCATCACCCGTGTGGCATCGGCCATTATACCACAGCCGCGCGCGGAACGCAAGCCCTTGATGCGCATTTGACAGCCTCACGACTTGTTTTTTAACGTGCGCCGTGCTATACTGTGGCATAGTATGTACCATAGGAGTTGATGGTTGTCCATGGACCCGGACAGTTGGCCTATCGTGTTTCTGCTTTTTGTCACCATTGTGCTCAGCGGCCTGACGTCGGCTATTGAAATGAGCTACAACGCGGTCAACCGCGTTCGCGTCAAATCCAGCGCGGAAGACGGCGTAAAAAGCGCCCGCCGCGCGCTCATGGTCTTGTCGCGCTTCGAGGAAGCGCTCACCACCGTATTGATTCTCTACAACATTTTATCGACCGCGGCGGCCGCGCTGGCGACGGTGCTGGTCACACGGCTCTGGGGCAGCGACGAAGTGGCCTGGTCCGCGCTCGCGCTGACCGTAGTTTTCTATATCTTTGTCGATATGCTGCCCAAGACCATCGCCCGGCGGCGGGCGGACGCCTTCGCGCTAAAGGCCAGCGGTTCGCTGCTCTTCATGATGCGCATTTTGAAGCCGTTCACGTTCCTCTTTACCAAATGGGGCGAATTCATCTCCCGCCACTTCCCCGCGTCGGACGACCCGTCCTTCACCGAGGACGAGCTGCACGACATCATCGAGACCATCGAGGACGAGGGGCTGCTCGAACCCGACCAGCAGGAGCTACTGCAGTCGGCGTTTGAGTTCGGCGCGATCACCGCGCGGGACATCCTGATCCCGATGGAAAAGGTGGTCATGATCGACTCCGCCTCCACCCAGGACCAGATCGCAGGCTCGATCGCCGCCCACAAGTATTCGCGCTTCCCGGTGTGGGACGAGCGCAGGGCGCGCGTGGTCGGCATTTTGCAGGTCAACCGCTTCCTGACTGCGCGGCTGACCGGCACTTACAAGCGCCTCCGCGAGCTTCTGATCCCCATCCGCACCTACCGCGCGGACATGCACATCGACGACCTGATGACGCTGATGAACCAGCACCGCAGCCACATGGCGCTGATCGCCGACGATACCGGCAAGGCCCTGGGCATCGTCACCATGGAGGACATCCTGGAGGAACTGGTCGGCGAAATCTACGACGAAAGCGACCCGGCGGCCGAGCCCGCCGCGGTTTTGTGAGGCGGCCGCCATGCTTTATCTTGAAATCGCGGCCATCCTGGCACTCCTGGTCATCTCCGCGTACCTGTCCGCCGGAGAATTCGCCTACACGTCGGTCAACGCCCGCCGTATGCGCCGCGCGGCCGAAGAGGGCGACCGGCAGAGCGCGCTGGCCGTAAAAATCTACGACCGGTTTGACGATGCGCTTTCCGCCATCCTCATCACCAACAACTTTGTCAGCATCGGTTCGTCGTCGCTGGCGACGGTCGTTGCCTTGGGGCTGGCCGGGGAAAAGGGCGCGGGCATCTCGTCGATCATCATGACGGTTTTG
>JAEZHK010000022.1 GCA_023416655.1 Bacillota bacterium | reverse complement strand
GCGGCGTGCCCTTCTGCCAGACCGGCATCATGCTTGGCGGCATGGTGAGCGGCTGTCCGCTCAACAACCTGATCCCCGAATGGAACGACATGATCTACCGCGGCAGCATGCCCTACGCGCTGTCGAGGCTGCTCAAGACCAACAGCTTCCCCGAATTCACCGGCCGCGTGTGCCCCGCCCCCTGCGAGGCGGCCTGCACCTGCTCGCTGCACGGCGACCCGGTCACCATCCGGGAGAACGAGCTGGCTGTCATCGAGTACGCCTTCGGGAACGGACTGGTTCAGCCCCGCACGCCGCCAACGCGCACCGGGAAAAAGGTGGCGGTCATCGGCTCCGGCCCCGCGGGCCTCGCGGCGGCGGACGCGCTCAACCGGCGCGGCCACACCGTCACGGTGTATGAGCGGGAGGACCGCGTGGGCGGCCTGCTCATGTACGGCATCCCCAACATGAAGCTGGACAAGGAGATCGTACAGCGGCGCGTGAAGCTCATGGAGGCCGAGGGCGTGACCTTCGTAACCAACGCCGACGTAGGCAAAACCGTGGACGCGAAGCAGCTCCTTGAGGAAAACGACGCGGTGGTGCTGGCCTGCGGCGCAAGCAATCCAAGGGATCTGCCGGTGCCGGGCCGCGACGCGGCGGGCGTCTACTTTGCCGTTGATTTCCTGAAGTCCACCACGAAGAGCCTTTTGAACTCCAACCTTGAGGACGGGCTCTACATCTCCGCCAAGGACAAAAACGTGGTGGTGGTCGGCGGCGGCGATACTGGCAACGACTGCGTGGGCACTTCGATCCGGCACGGCGCGAAGAGCGTGACCCAGATCGAAATGCTGCCCTGCCCGCCGGAGGCGCGCCTGGAGTCGAACCCCTGGCCCGAGTGGCCGCGCATCCTGAAGGTGGACTACGGCCAGCAGGAGGCGATCGCGCTCTTCGGCTCGGACCCGCGCGTCTACCAGACGACCATCAAGGAGATGCTGAAGGACGAGGCGGGCGCGATCCGCGCGGTGGTCACGGTGCAACTGACCCGGGACGACAAGGGCCGCTTTGTGGAAGTTCCGGGCAGCGAGCGCGAGATCCTCTGCGATCTTCTGCTGATCGCCGCGGGCTTCCTGGGCAGCCAGGCGTATGTGGCCGAGGCGTTCGGCGCGCCGCTTACCGCCCGAACCAATGTGGACACCGCCCCCGGCGGGTACCAGACAAGCGTTCCCAAGCTCTTCGCCGCGGGCGACCAGCGCCGCGGCCAGTCGCTGGTGGTGTGGGCCATCGCCGAGGGCCGCTCCGCCGCCCGGGAAGTGGACGAATTTTTGATGGGCTATTCTAACCTGTAACTTCAAGCATTGCCGGCCTGCGGGCCGGCTTTAGGGCGATAAAAATCCGCCGGGCGGATTGTCATCTCGATGGGAGGAAATCTGCGTGAGCCATGAAATCCTGCGAGATTTCCGGGCGGCTCACTGACTTATGGAATTGTTTCCTCCACCAGTGTACGCACTGGTTATGGAAACCGATTCCCAGCGCGCAGGTCGCCGGGAACGATTGGAAGGTACGACGAGGTTTGTCAACGCTCTGCTGCCGGCCTGCGGGCCGGTTTTTTTCCAATTGTACGCCGGGAATCCGCGAAGCGGATTCCCGGCGCGGGCGCAAGGTCCGCCGAAGCCAAAGGCTTCGGCGGGCCTTGCGCGTCCGGGGCCTACGCCCGGGGCCTTCAACTTTCTGGCGTTAATTCTTCGCACGCCTCTTGACGGCAGAACATTGTTTTGTTATACTTGCAGCGTCGAAACAATGTTATGTTCTAAGAGGTTTGGGACAGAAACGGGAGGCGCATATGGAAGACTGGGTTTCCAAAAAAGAACTGCTGGACGCGACGGGCATCTCCTACGGGCAGCTGTACCGTTGGAAGCGGGAAAGGCTGATCCCGGACAGCTGGTTTGCCAAGCGGTCGTCATTTACAGGGCAGGAGACCTTCCTGCCGAGGCGCGCGGTCGAGCGCATCCAGTTTATCCTGGAAAACAAGGACCGCTACTCTCTGACGCAGCTGCAGGGCATGCTGTCGCCCGAAGCCGCGAGCCGCACCTACCAGGCGGAATCGGTGGGGATGCTGCCCGGCGCGGCCCGCCCGGCGGCGACGCTCCGGCGGATGATCGGCTCGGAGGAATTTGACCACGGACAGGCGCTGTGCGCGATGATCGCGGCGGATGTGCAGCGCGCGGGCGTCAAACTGCCCGACGAAACGCTGATGGAAGTACTGAACGTGCTGATCGGCTGGCAGAAGGCCGGGCTTCTGGACAAGGACGACGGGCGCCTCGTGCTCCTCAAAAGCATGGGAGGCTACCTGCCGCTCTACTTCCAGCCGGACGGGGTGGTCCACCCGCCGGAAGGCGTGGAAGCCGCCTGGGGGCTGTCGCTTTCGGACCTGCCGGAGAAATGCAACCGACCGCTGTTGAAACTTCTGGAGGAGGAAAAAACCAATGCGTGAAAATCTTCGGGATCTGAAGGCGTCGGGCGCGAGCAAGCTCAGCGGCGGCGCGTACCGCGACGTGGATGTTTCGGGTGCCATTCATATTGACGGCGACATCGTGTGCGAAAACTTCGGGGTTTCAGGCAGCGTCCGGGTCGTCGGCGCCGTCAGCTGCGACCGGTTCCGCGCGTCGGGCAGCGCCCGCGTCGACGGCAATGTCACCGCCGCGGAGGTCAAGGCCAGCGGCTCGACCTCGATCCGGGGCAGCGTCGACGCCAAGGAACTGCAGGCTTCGGGCAGCTTCAAGGCGGAGGGCAGCGTGACGGCGGAAGGCGAGGTGCGCATCAGCGGCAGCAGCAGCTTCGGCGGCCCCATCCGCGCCAAGAACGTGCGCGCCACCGGCAGCCTGAAGGCCACCCGGGGCATCGAGTGCGAGACGCTGGCCATCATGGGCGCCATCGACGTGGAAGGCCTGGTCAACGCGGGCACTGCGGACATCGACATGGCCGGGCCGTGCCACATCGACGAGATCGGCGGCGAGCGCATCACCGTGCGCCGCAAGGGCTTTTTGAGCGTGCTGGGCATCCAGCTGCCGTTCGGCCTCGGCGGCACCCTGACCGCCAATGCCATCGAGGCCACCAACGTGTCGCTGGAGTCCACCCGCGCCAAGGTGGTGCGCGGCTCGGAGGTGTCCATTGGCAGCGGCTGCGAGATCGACCGCGTGGAGTATTCCGTTTCGCTGGACGTGGCGGCGGACGCCATCGTCCGGGAACGCGTCAAGGTGGACTGACACGCAATCGAAAGACCTTGGTTCATCAAATAGGAATGCAGAGTGCCTTAACGCACCCTGCATTCCTTTATCTATCCCTTTTGTGTGGAAGTCCAGAGGGATTGAATCCCTCTGGCGGGAGGTCCGGAGGGCGGAGCCCTCAGGCGTTTCCCCCGCACTTACTCCGCCGCCAGTTCATAGATGGCCAGGACATCCTGCCAGAAGAGCCGCTTGAGCCCGCCCACGCCGTGCTCGCTGCCGTAGGCCGCGCCGGTGGCCTTCTTGGCCATCAGCTCCAGATGCTGCCGGTCGATGCCCAGCTCCTTCAGCGTCTGCGGCAGGCCGATTCTGCGGTAGAAGCGGCGCAGCCAGTCGATGCCCTCCAGAATCAGCGCCTCCTGGTCGCGGAAGTCGCCCTCCACGCCCATCACGTTGACCGCGAACTGCACGAACATGCCGGGGTTTTCCTTATGGACGTAGGTCATCCACGCGGGCGTCAGCACCGCAAGCCCCGCGCCGTGCGCCACGTCGTAGATGGCGGACAGCTCGTGCTCCATGTCGTGGCAGCCCCAGTCCTGCGCGCGGCCCACGCCCAGAAGGTCGTTGTGGGCCACCGTGCCGCCGAAGCCCACCTGGCACCAGGCGTCGTAGTCCGACGGGTTGTCATACACCAGCGGCGCGTTCTTCATGATGGTCTTGAGCGTCGCCTCGCACAGCGCGTCGGTGAGGCCGGTATCGGTGGTGTTGGTGAAGTAGCGCTCAAAGATGTGGCTCATCATGTCCGCCACGCCGTTGGCGATCTGGTTTTTCGGCAGCGTGAAGAACAGCTCCGGGTTCACGAAGCTGACCACCGGGCGGAGCAGGATGCTGTTGCAGGCCATCTTCTGGTGGGTCTCTTCGTTGGTGATGACCGTGCCGGTGGAGGCTTCGCTCCCCGCCGCCGGGATGGTCAAAACCGTCGCCAGCGGCAGCGCCTTTTCGACGGGCTTGTTGGTGCCGTAGAAGTCCCACACGTCGCCGTCATAGTAGACGCCGATGGCGATGGCCTTGGCCGAGTCGATGGCGCTGCCGCCGCCCACCGCCAGGATCAGATCGACCCCTTCGCGGCGGCAGATCTCGACGCCCTCGTGCACCAGGGAGAGCCTCGGGTTGGGCGCGACGCCGCCCAGTTCCACCCACTCGATCCCCGCGTCCGAGAGCGACTTGACCACCTGGTCGTACAGGCCGCTCTTTTTAATGCTGCCGCCGCCGTAGTGCAGCAGCACTTTCTTCGCGAAGGGCTTCAACCCCTCGCCCACCTGATTCTGGACGCCCTTTCCGTAGACCAGCCGCGTGCGGTTGTAGAAGTCAAAATTGAGCATATTTCTCCTCCTCGTTGATCGCTTCAGCGTATTAGCGCCGAATCGTTGTTCTTGGCTTCGCCCCGCCCGGGCCCGGGCGGGCACCCTCATTATACCAAATTGCCCAATTTGGGACAAGCCCCTCGCTACAGCATCGCTTAAACATTATTAACAGAAAATACGTTGAATTGTCATGCGCCCGCGCTTTTATCGATAAGCCGATATTTATATAATAATAGGGAGATTAAAACGCAGGGGGGGCGCAGCCATGACCACGCAGACGGTTTCCAGGCAGACGCTGTCGAGATTGCCGCAGTACCTGAGCTATCTTGAATCCCTGCCTGAAACGGTGCGCAACATCTCGGCCACCGGCATCGCGGCGGCGCTCAACCTAAACCAGGTGCAGGTGCGAAAGGATCTGGCTTCCGTCAGCTCGTCCGGAAAGCCCAAGGTGGGCTACATGCGGCGGGATCTGATCCGCGAGATCAAGGCGTTTTTGGGCTATGACATCGCGGACGAGGCGGTGATCGTGGGCGCGGGCAAGCTGGGCCGCGCGCTGATGGGCTATGTGGGCTTCAAGGACTATGGCCTCAACATCCTGGCCGCCTTCGACGCCGACGAGGGCATGATCGGCGAGGACGAGAGCGGCCACCAGATCCTGCCCATTGAGGTGCTCAGGGAGACCTGCATGCGGCTGGGCGTGCGCATCGGCATCATCACCGTGCCGGCCCACGCGGCGCAGGCGGTGTGCGACCAGTTGATTGACGCGGGCGTACTGGCGATCTGGAACTTCGCGCCGGTCAGGCTGGTGGTGCCGGAGGGCATCCTGGTCCAGAACGAGAACATGGCAAGCTCGCTGGCCATCCTGTCCAACCATCTGGCGGAGAAGATGAACATGCACAAGTGATATGCGATGAAAATCCGCCAAGCGGCTTTTCATCGCATAGAAGATAGTCTGCGCGCGCCTGAAATTCTCTGGAATTTTCGGGCGGCGCACTGACTGAAAGGTATAATTTCGGGAACCAGTGTACGCACTGGTTCCCGAAATACATTCCCGGCGCTTGAGGTCGCCGGGAATGATGAAAGCCCGATGGGCAGTGCGTCGTACGCCTATGCCTTTTCGAATAGAAGCCCCATCAGCTCATCGCCGCTTTCGAGGAGCGGCGCGTCTTCGCACGCGGCCTCGGTGAAGGGCGCGGGCGTGGACGGCACGCGGCTGTCGTAGAGGGCGAAGGGCACGGGCGTGCCGTCGTGGGTGCGGGTGGAGAGCAGCGTATAGTGGTCGGGCATCAGAAGCAGCCTAAAGTCGCCCAGCGCGGGCATTTTTTCAAGCAGCGGGGCAACCACGCGCGCGTCGATGCGGCGGATGGCCTCCAGCTTGTTTTCAAGGCTCCCGTCGTGGCTCATCTCGTCGGGCGCTTCGATGTGCACCAGCGCGAAGTCGTCACCCGATTGGAGTGCATGAAGCGCCGCGGCCACCTTGTTTTCATAGTCGGTGTTGAGGAGACCCGTCGCGCCCTCAACCTCCGGCGCCTTCAGCCGGTTCAAAAGCGCGATGCCCTTGACCAGCGGCACCGCCGAAACCACCGTGCCGTTGACACCGTACTTCAAGGTGAAGTCGGGCAGCTGACAGGCCTCGCCCGCGCCCCAGAACCAGGCGGCGTTGGCGGGCATCAGCCCCTCCGCCGCGCGCTTTTCATTGACAGGGTGCGCTGAAAGCGCCTTGTGTGCGGCCTCTTGCAGCCGCTTCAGCCAGTCTCCGCCGGGGCCGCCGGGCAGGTACCGCCCGATGCTCTGGCCCGCGATGTCGTGAGGCGGCTTTAAGATGAACTCCGCCGCCGCGCCCCGGGCCACCGCGATGTGGCGAAACGTGTCGGTGGGGTAGATCTTAAGGCCCCGCTCCGCGCCGATCCTCTGAAATTCCGGGTCTGCGGCCACAGACTTTGCCAGCGCCAGCGCGTCCGCGCCCTCGACGCCGCCGCCGTTGTGGCTGAGCATCACGCCGCCATCCGGCCCCTCGCCCAGCGCCGCCAGGTTCATCCGGAAGGCCACTTCCCCGGCCTTCAGCAGCACGCCCATGCCCGCCGCCTCGAGGGGCGAGCGCCCGGCGTACACCTGCACCGCGTCGTTGCCCAGGAGCGTCAGAAACGCCACGTCGCTGCCGGGCGACAGCTGCTTCGGGCAGGAGCGCAGCCGGCCCAGCCGTCCGCCGCCGATTATTTCAAATGCTTTTGGTGAGAGGTACTGAAGCGGCGTCTTTCCGCCAAGTTTGTCGATCGGGAAATCGGACATGCCGTCCCCGACGACGAGCACGTATTTCATGTTTTTACCCCACCGCTTGCCAAAGTCCACCGTATGATATATGATTGTAGCACAATTCGCGTTAAGACTACAAGGAGGAACCCCATGCAGTCCCATGAGCAACCCGCCCTTTCCACCATGATCAAGGGCCAGATGATTGAGGGATACCTGCTCGTGCGCGCCGCCGAGCAGCGCACCTCGTCCAATGGCTCCAAATTTCTGGACCTGACGCTCGGCGACCGGCAGAGCGAAGTCAACGCCAAGATGTGGGACGGGCAGACGCCCGCGCCGAAACCCTCCACCGTGGTCAAAGTGCGGGGCATGATGCTGGAATACAACGGCCGCCCGCAGCTGCGTGTGGACAAAATGCGCCCCGCGGAAGCCGCGGACGGCGTGGATCTATCGCAGCTGGTGCCCTGCGCGCCGGATTCCTCAACCGAAATGATGGATCAACTGATGGCGCGGCTGAAGCGCATCAAGAGCGAGCCTCTCCGGGACCTCGTCACCTACCGCATCGAGGAGTGCAGGGAGCAGCTGGAGTACTACCCCGCCGCCTCCAAGCTGCACCACGCGGAACGCGGGGGCCTTCTGCACCATATAACAACAATGCTGCGCGACGCGGATGCGATCTCCGAAATCTACCCGAGCCTCGACGGGGACCTGCTCGCCGCGGGCGTAATGCTGCACGACCTCAACAAAATCCGGGAGTTCGACTCCGACGAGATGGGCTTGGTCAGCGACTACTCGGTGGAGGGCAACCTGATCGGCCACCTGGTGCAGGGCGTGGCGGAGCTCAATGAGGCGGGCGAGGCACTGGGCACGCCGAGGGAACTGCTGATTCTCCTCGAGCACATGATCCTCTCCCACCACGATTTGCCGGAATACGGAAGCCCCAGGCGGCCCATGTTCCCGGAGGCGGAAGTGCTGCACATGATCGACCTTCTGGACGCCCGCATGTACGAGATGAACCGCGCGCTGGCGGCGGTGAGCCCCGGCACGTTCACCGAGCGCATCTGGTCGCTGGACCGCAAATTGTACAGGCGCAAGGACACCGAAGGCCAGCCGGGCTAAAACCGGGCGGGGCCGGAATACTACAATAATAAAGCAATTTTGGGGAGTGGAACGATGCGCGCACAGGACAGATTTTTCCGCTACATCCAGTTTGACACCGCCTCGAACGAGGCGGATTCCGGTTGCCCCAGCACGCCCGGCCAGTGGGTGCTGGGAAGGATGCTGGTGAAGGAGATGCAGGAAATGGGCATCGCCGACGCCCGGATCGACGATCACTGCTACGTGTACGGCAGCATCCCAGCGAACGTCTCGAGCGCGCCCGCCATCGGGCTGATCGCCCACATGGACACGGTGGACGCGGTGCCCGTGGTGCCGATGAACGCGCGCACACTCTTTTACGAGGGCGGCGACATCGTGCTGGACGAGGCGGCGGGGATCGTGATGCGCGCCAAGGATTACCCGGACCTGGCCGAGCACATTGGGCACAACCTGATCGTGACCGACGGGCATACCCTCCTCGGCGGCGACGACAAGGCGGGCGTCGCGGAGATCATGACGCTGTGCGAACGGCTGCTGAGTGACCCGACGATTCCCCACGGCAAGGTGTGCATCGGCTTCACGCCGGACGAGGAGATCGGCCGGGGCGCGGACTTCTTCGACGTGCCGGGCTTCGGCGCGGACTTCGCCTACACCATCGACGGCGGGCCGCTGGCGGAAATCGAGTACGAGAACTTCAACGCGGCCAGCGCCACCCTGACGGTGAACGGCCTCTCCATCCACCCCGGCTCGGCCAAAAACCAGATGAAGAACGCGCTGCTCATGGGTATCGAATTCAATAACCTCCTGCCCCCGGCGGAGACGCCCGCCCACACGGAGAACTATGAGGGCTTCTACCACCTGAACTCCATGCGCGGCAGCGAGGAACAGGCGGTGCTGCACTACATCGTCCGCGATCACGACCGGGCGAAGTTTGAAAACCGCAAGCGCACGATGGAGCGCACCGCCGCCTTCCTTGACGAAACCTACGGCGAGGGCAGCTTCCTCTTGGAACTGAAGGACAGCTACTACAACATGAAGGAGAAAATCCTGCCGCACATGCACATCGTCGACCGGGCGATGGACGCCATGCGCGCGGCGGGCTACAATCCGGTGGCCGTGCCCATCCGCGGCGGCACCGACGGCGCGCGGCTTTCCTACATGGGCCTGCCCTGCCCCAACCTCTCCACCGGCACGCTGCACGCCCACGGCCGCTTCGAGTGCGTGGACGCGGACGAGATGGAGGCCATCGTGGACATTTTGGAGCGGATCGTAAGGGCGTAGAGGTGGAAGGAGACGGCGGGGCCCTGCCCCGCGCCCCGCAAGGGGAGATGATCTCCCCTTGACCCCGCACAAAGGAAATAAACTAAAGGGGCTGTCGTGCTGGGAGTTTTTCTGGCACGGCAGCCTTTTTATATAAGAGAAGGGTAACAACACCGAAAATGAGTATAGAACGATAAAGAAAGGTATGAGGAACACAAGCAGATGCGAAGGCTCGAGGGATTTTTTACGAGAAGGCCAATCCCCGTATGAACTTGTCCAGGAGTTCAGGCGGAATTGAGACGGTACAGCGCGTAGCCGCAATTATTTGTCAATATCCTGGCATGGAGCTTACTCAGGTTGAAGGCCATCGCGTACAGGAGGGTTTCGGTAAACACGTTGGCTTGGCCGCGCCGAAGGAAGCGGCGGAAGCCGTAGTCCTGTTTGAGGA
>JAEZHK010000001.1 GCA_023416655.1 Bacillota bacterium | reverse complement strand
TTCCTCCGAAAGCGCCAGATCGGCGGAACCCGCGATGTTCATGCGCAATTCAATGATGGCGCGCGCGCGGATTTTGCCCCCTTCTATCATACTATAATCTACCCATTTGTCAATCGCGGTAGACGATTGGGGCTGCTTTTGGAGCGCCTCGGCGAGCGCCTTTTCGGAAATTTCACGCTTGACGGCGTCCTCGTTGAGCGGCACGGTTTTGGTCTGCATCTCCTCGTGGGCAACGCGCTCAACGCCCAGTGGCAGGAAGAGCCCGCCGATGGGCAGGAAGCTCTCTTCGGCGTTTTCCAGCGAAAACGGCTGCGCGCTTGTCAATTGAAAGCGGAAGCCCGGCCCGGTGAGCGCGCTTTCGGTCCGGGCGTTTCCGGTGGGGATGCGCTCCTCGCGCGTCAGCGGCGCGACGGCCTCGCCGGTCACCCAGACCCGCGCCACCACGCTCCCCAGCGCGCATACCCCGCGGGTCAATTCGTCCGTGACCTTTTCCTCGCCGCGGATCAGCGTCTGGCCCTTCAGCACCGTGTCGCCCGGCTTCACCGCCGCCTTTCCCGCCAGCACCGTGACCGATTCCACCACCCCGTCCCGGACGGCGCGGAGATCCCTCGCGGCGGCGGGGTCGTAGATGGGCGGCGGCGGGTCCTCGCCCACCGCCTCGATCAAAAGCCGCACACCCTGACGCGATACGCCCACGTACGCCAAATCGCCCGCCGTGGCCATGAGCTGCTGGGACAAAAGGTGCGCGTCCAGCCCTGCCAGGTCCATGCCCACCTTGACGCCCGCCTTTTGCATCGCGCGCTCGAGGTTGCCGGGCTCCGCTCCGGTCAGGCGAACCTCCACCAGCCAGGCGCGCCCGGCCATCAGCATCAGAACGCCCAGAAAAATCATCAGCGAAAGCACCATCGTCATCCGCCGGACGAGGATCCTCCGAAGGCGGGGGATTCCGCCGACCCGGACGATCTTCACGTCCAGCTTGAACTTTTCCGCCAGTGCCATGATGCGCTGCGCGTCGGCGTCGCCGGTCCTGAGGATCGTTTCCTTGGGGCCTGTCTTTTCGGCCAGCTCGATCCTTATGCCCTCCTGGCGGGCGCGGTCGATCAGCTTCTCGGCCATTCGTCCGCGGAAGCGCAGTTCCACCGGCCCGCTCACCCTCCGGCCCCCTTTTCCTGTTCCTGGTCCGGGGATATGTGCTCCGCGGAGCCGGGCAGTTCAATTGTCTGAATCTCGCCCCGCACGGTCAGCGCGTCCGGGCGGATCTGGGTGAGCAGCAGCGCCGACCCGCGGATCGCCAGAACCCCCTGCCGCGTCATGAGGCGGACGCAGGAAGGGGTGAACTCCAGAATGCCCGTGTGGTTTTCAATCATCGCGCGGCGGCCGCCCGCCAGCATCAGCCGCGGCAGCGCGCCCGCCGCCTCCTCCAGCCACTCCATCGCCGGGAACGCGCTGCGCCGAACGCGGCCCGGCGCCTTGCGCGACGCCATGCGCCCCACCCCCTCCCTGATCGTATGCTTTGGATTCCGGCGCTAGACGCCGGAATCCAAAGCAGGGGAAAAGGAACTGCGCGGGCCTGAAATCCTCACGGATTTCCGGGCGGCCCGCTGACGATCGGTATTGTTCCAGACACCAGTGTGACTGGTGTCTGGAACGCGTTTCCGGCGCGCAGGTCGCCGGAAACGGTCGGAAGGCCGACGAGCAGCGATCCATCCAAAAACACAGCGCGCGGGTCGCCGGAAACGGTCGGAAGGCCGACGAGCAGCAGTCCCTCGATATACAAGGCCGCAGGAACGAATTGAGCACGGGCAGGTCGGTCATTCAAAGCATATTCACCTGACACAGGCTGGATTTCTCCTGTTAAAAATAATGTTGAAATGGAATGTTTGCTCTGTTATACTATAAGTTAGATTTTTGTGCCCGAAAAGGAGTGGTTGATGTGCAGGCCGCCCTCAATGGCGCGCAGGGTTTCGAGCTTCCCTGCCTGTGGAAGCGCGCAGACCGCCAATACATGATGCGCTCGGAAAAACGGCCCGGCTACCGGCCGCAACCGGGCAACTTTGGCGGCCCCGGCAACGGGCGCAAGCGCCGCCCGCGCAACACCCTGTACGCGATCTTGACGATCCTGCTGCTCCTCATCCTGTGGCCCGTCGGCCTGATCCCGCTGTGGATCAGGCGGCTGCGCTGGCGCAGCTTCGTCAAGGCAACGGTCACGGTTGCCACCGGCATCGCGTTTTTGACGGGGCTTGCATTCCTGCTCACCCTCGATACCGAGAACGACATGATCACCATGGCCCAAAATAGCGTGAAGGGTTGGGCGACCTACGTCGCCGAACGCACGGAGTACGCGGCGGGCCATTCTGACCAATACGCGACCAACATGTCGCGCATCGCCTCCAGCGCCGCCAGCCTCAGCCAGAAGGCGCTGCTCTCCGCGGTCCCCGCCGCCAAGAAGAACATGGACGCGCTGGCCGCCCAGAGCGGCAAGCTCACCGGGCTGATCTTTCAGGGCGCGGCCGGCGGCTTCAAGCAGGCGCTCTACGACACGGGCCTCGCGCCCACCCCGACGCCCATGCCCACCCCGGTGACGACGCCCGCGCCCACGCCCAGCCCCACCCCGGCGCCCACGCCGGAACCTTCGGCGCCGGTGGAGATGGTCTGGTTCGTGTTTGACGAAATGATCTACCACAACGACCCCACCTGCGGCGGCCGGACGGGCGCGGAAGAAATCCCGCTGTCCGCCGCGAAGGAAATGCACCTGTCGCCCTGCCCGGAGTGTGTGCTCAGCGCCGGTGAGTCGGCCCAGCCGAACATTACGCCGGAATCCACGACGACCGCGATGGCCGTCATCACCCAGGCCACCAGCCCTGCCGACGCCACCGCCCCGACCGCCAGCCCGGCGATCGACGCGAAGGCGGTCGTGAGCGCCTCCCCGTCTGCGGAATCCCCGTCCCCTGAAGCCTCTGCGGAGCTTCCGGCAACGCCCAATGCGCCCACCGCGCTCGCCACCCCATCGCCGTCGCCCTCGCTGACGCCGGTGGCCACCGCCACGCCGAAGCCCACAGTCGCTCCCACCCCCATCCCGCTGCCTTCGAGGGAGCCGCTGGGCGAAATGCTGGTCTGGCACACGTCAAAGGGCAAGTACTACCACGTGGACGAGCACTGCCCGGGCATGTCGGGTCCCAAGCAGTACACGCTCCAGTCCTCGGTGGACGCCGGGTTCAAGGCCTGTCCCAAATGCAATCCGCCCGCGGCGGAACTGCTGCAGGAGAAGTTCGTCGTCTGGTGCGGCACCGACCACGTCTTCCACATCACCAGCAAGTGCGCGGCCATCGCCGGAACGCCTACATTCATGACGTTTGAGGAAGCGATGCTCGAGGAGGGCTACACCGGCTGCCCGGTCTGCGGCGCGAACCTGTACGAGGAGAGCGCCAAAGTGCCGGAGAACACCCCGGTGCCCGCAAAACCGGCGGGATGATACAAACGAAGCCGGGCGGCGCGCCGCCCGGTTCTTCATTCCAAGAAAAATAAATCTACAAAGGAGAAACCCCCATGTTCAGCCCAATCTCCCCGGAACTTCTGGCCAGCTTTGAAAAGGGTTTTGCGAGCGACCCGGTCAACCCCCTCCGCATGCACGCGGTGGTCAAGCACGGCGTGTCGGACGCCGCGGAGAACCACATGGAGGACGTCGAAAACCCCATGATCTTCTCCATCGAGCTTGAGAGCGGCAAGATCACCGACCAGCACGCCAGCGGCCGCTGCTGGCTGTTCGCCGGGCTCAACACCATGCGCTACGAGATCATGCAGAAGCTCAATCTCAAGACCTTCGAGCTGTCCCAGAACTACCAGATGTTCTTTGACAAGCTGGAAAAGGCCAACTACTTCCTGGAGAGCGTCATCAAGACAAGCGAAGAGCCGCTGGACGGCCGTCTGGTCAACTTCCTTTTGCAGAACCCCATGCAGGACGGCGGCCAGTGGGACATGTTCGCGGCGCTGGTGGACAAGTACGGCTGCGTGCCCAAGTACGTCATGCCGGAGACCTATCATTCCTCCAACACCGGCGACATGGTGCGGCTTTTGACCGTGAAGCTCCGCGAGGACGCGCTAATCCTGCGGGAAGCTACGGGCGACAGGCAGGCGCTGAAGGATGAGATGCTGGGCGAGATCTACCGGATGCTGGTGATCTGCCTGGGCGAGCCGCCGAAGGTTTTCGACTTCGAGTATCGCGACAAGGACAAAAACTTCCACCGGGACTGTGGGCTCACCCCCCGCGCGTTCTACGAGAAGTACGTGGGCCAGGCGATGGACGACTACGTGTCCGTCATCAACGCGCCCACAGCGGACAAGCCCTACGGCAAAACGTACACCGTGGACTACCTGGGCAACGTGGCGGGCGGCCGCGCGGTCAAGTACCTGAACCTGAAAAGCTCCGAACTGAAGGCCCTCGCCATCGCGCAGCTCAAGGACGGCCAGCCCGTGTGGTTCGGCTGCGACGTGGGCAAGATGCAGATGCGCAAGCGCGGCATCATGGGCATGAAGACTTTCGACTATCAGAACCTGCTGGGCGTCTCGTTCGGCCTTAACAAGGCGCAGCGCCTCGATACCGGCGAGAGCATGTTGACCCACGCCATGGTATTCCTGGGCGTCAACCTCACCGAAGACGGCAAGCCCAACCGCTGGAAGGTGGAGAACAGCTGGTCCGACGAGCGGGGCCAGGAGGGCTACTACATCATGACCGACGAGTGGTTCGACCAGTACAACTACCAGGTGGTCATCAACCGGAAGTACATGACGGACGAACAGCGCGCTTTCTACGATCAGGAGCCGGTTGTTCTCAAGCCCTGGGATCCGATGGGGTCGCTGGCGCGCTGGCAATGAAAATCTGCTTCGCATCTTTTCATTGCATGGTAGGAGAACTGCGCGGGCCTGAAATTATCACGAATTTCCGGGCGGCCCGCTGACGGAAGGAAATGTTTCCGCCACCAGTGTGCGCACTGGTGGCGGAAACGCATTCCCGACGACAAGTCGTCGGGAATGATTGAATTGCGTTCGTTCGCGCGCGGTTGCATTCCGGCGTAAGACGGTCTATAATAAATGGAAGATCAAATGAAAAGGATGATTCCATGAAACTTGGCGTCGTGGGCCTGCCGAACGTCGGCAAGAGCACGCTGTTCAACGCGATCACCGCCGCGGGGGCGCAGGCGGCAAATTACCCGTTCTGCACCATCGAGCCCAATACCGGCGTGGTCGCGGTGCCGGATTCGAGGCTTGACGTGCTTTCGGAGATGTACCACCCGGAGAAATACACGCCCGCCGTGATCGAGTTTGTGGACATCGCGGGGCTGGTGCGGGGCGCGAGCAAGGGCGAAGGGCTGGGCAACAAATTCCTGTCCCACATCCGCGAGGTGGACGCGCTGGTGCACGTGGTGCGCTGCTTTGAGGATGGGAACGTCATCCACGTGGAGGGGTCGGTGGACCCGGTCCGGGACATCGAGACGATTGAGACGGAGCTGCTGCTGGCCGATATCGAGACCTGCCAGAAGCGGGCCGACCGCGCCCGCAAGATCGTGAAAAACGGCGAGAAGAGTTCGCAGGACGAGCTGGACGCGGCGGAGGCGCTCTTAAAGCACATGGATGCGGGCCAGAGCGCCCGCACCTGCCCGCTTACGAAGGAGCAGCGCGCCGCCGTCAAGAACTGGTTCCTGCTGACCGACAAGCCGGTGGTCTACGCCGCCAACATCAACGAGGACGGTCTGGCGGGCGACGACCATGCGGAGAAAATGGTGGATCTGGTCCGCGAGGTCGCGAAGAAGGAAGGCGCGCAGGTGCTGGTGATCTCCGCCCGGGTGGAGGAGGAGATCGCGCAGATGGACCCGGCCGAGAAAAAAGCGTTTCTGGAGGAGATGGGCATCGGCAAGAGCGGCCTCGACCGGCTGGTCACGCTGGGCTACGACCTCTTGGGCCTCATCAGCTTCCTGACCGCCGGGCCGAAAGAAGTCCGCGCCTGGACCATCGAGAAGGGCACCAAGGCACCCGGCGCGGCGGGCAAGATCCATTCGGACTTTGAGCGCGGGTTCATCCGTGCCGAGATCGTCGCCTTCGACGATCTGGCGCGCGAAGGCTCCATGACCGCCTGCAAGGAAAAGGGCCTCGTCCGCAGCGAGGGCAAGGAATACGTGATGAAGGACGGCGACGTGACGCTGTTCAGGTTCAACGTGTAAGGGAGGAACGGCCTCCGGCGGCCCGCTTTTTTGAAAAAAAGCGGGGCAAAAAACTTTACAGAATAACATAGACAAAGCCCGAGCTTATCGCAAAAGCCCGGGCTTTGCTACGTAATATCACAAATTCTATGCTTGCGGCGGCTCCTTGAGATCCGCCGTCAGACGCCATACGTATCTCGTCGTACCATCCAACCGTTCCCGGCGACCTGTGCGCCGGGAACGCAGTTTCCGCAACCAGTGCGCACACTGGTTGCGGAAACATTTCCTTCAGTCAGGGAGCCGCCCGGAAATTCCAGAGAATTTCAGGCTCCCGCAGAGCTTTCCTTCGCATTGAAAAGCCGCTTGCGGATTTTCAATGCCGCCTTTAGGCGAGTTGCTCCATGAAAGACGCGACGCGGGCCATGCCCTCTTTGATCTTGTCCTGGGAGGTGGCGTAGCTCAGGCGCACGTGGTTGGGCGCGCCGAAGGCCTTGCCGGGCACCACGGCCACCTTGACCTGGTCGAGGAGCAACGCGGCGAAGTCGTCCGAGTCTTGAATGGGCTTGCCGCCAGGCAGCGCCTTGCCCACCGCGCCGGAGATGTTCAGCATGGTGTAGAACGCGCCCTTGGGCAGCCGCGCGGAGAGGCCGGGGATGGCCTCGATCAGGCTCTGCATCAGCTTCCGGCGCGCGTCGAACTCCTTGGCCATCCCGGCGATGATTTCCTCACCATTGGACAGCGCCACCATCGCCGCGTGCTGCGCGATGGAGTTGGCGTTCGATGTGGCGTGGCTCTGGTGCGCGCTCATCAGGTCGATCACGGCCTTGGGGCCCGCGGCGTAGCCGATGCGCCAGCCGGTCATGGCGTAGGACTTGGAATGGCCGTTGACCACGATGGTCTGCGCCTTGATCTCGGGCGACAGCGACGCGATGGACACGTGCTCGCCTTCGTAGAGCAGCTTTTCGTAGATCTCGTCGGAGATCACGTAGAAGCCCTTCTCCACGGCGAGCTTCGCAATGCCCTTCAGCGCCTCGCGGGGCCACGCGCAGCCGTTGGGGTTGTTGGGGGAGTTCAAAATCAACGCCTTGGTGCGCTCAGTCACATAGGGCCGGATCTGCTCGGCGGTGACGAGGAAGTCGTCCTCCTCTTTTCCGGGCACCATGACGCACACGCCGTCGTTCATCTGCACCATTTCGGGGTAGCTGACCCAGCAGGGCGAGGGCAGCAGCACCTCATCGCCCGGGTTCAGGATCGCGGCCAGGACGGTGAAGAGCGCGTGCTTCGCGCCGTCCGAAACGATGATCTCGGTCGGCTTGTAGTCGAGGCCGTTGTCGTCCTTCAATTTTTTCGCGATGGCCTCCCTCAGCTTGACGGTGCCGGCCACCGGGGTATACCGGGTCATGCCTTGGTCCAGCGCGGCCTTGGCGGCGTCCCGGATGTATTCGGGCGTATCATAGTCGGGCTCGCCCGCGGCGAGGCCGATCACGTTCTCACCGGCGGCGATCAGCGCCTTGGCGCGGGCGTCGATGCCCAGCGTAACCGACGGGGCAATAGACAAACAGCGCTTGGACAGCGTCAGGGACATGCTTTTACCTTCTTTCAACGCATTTGACAAGTTTTCCGCGCGGATTATGCAGCGCGACGTAATTCATTCTATGAAAATCCCGCGGATTCCTGCCAGTCCCCCGTGAGTTTCTCGAATAAAATGAATTTTAACAGACGGAATTCCTTCACTTTGATGAAGCGCGCGGCGCTTGCGAGTCCATTCGGGCCCGACGTCCACATAAAAGTCGAGCGCTGCGCGCAGCGTCCCCATCCAGTATGCGCCCAAGGCCGAAAAATCACCCGGCGCAAAAGCACCGGGCGTGATTTCGCGGTGTACTGTACCCTATTCCTCCGTCGCGCCCTCGCTGCCCGGCGGGAAGCCCGCGGCGACTTCCTCCATTTCTACCGCCTCCAGCGCGCGGATGCCCGTGCGGTTGACGCGCCAGCGGCCTGAAAGCACAAACCACAGGCCGAGGAAGCTGGAGCCCAGTGTCGCGATCGGCGCGCCCAGGCCCACGCCCGCGAGGCCGATCAGGCTGGACAGAATCCACGCGGCGGGGATCCTCAAAATGAGGGATGAGAGCGACGCCAGCACCAGCGAGAACATCGTGTGGCCCGAAGCGATCACCAGCCCGCCGAAGGAGAACACGAACGGCACCAGCAGGTAGTCGTAACTGAAGGCGCGCAGGTAGCGGACGCCCTCCCCGATCACCTCCGGGTCGTCCGTCAGAAGCGAAATCACCTGAGCCGGGAACAACTGCACCGCGGCGAATACGACCGCACCGATCCCCAGCGAGAACAGGATGCCCTTCTTGAGCGCTTCCAGCGCGCGGTCATGCCGCTCCGCGCCCATGTTCTGAGCCGCGATGGCCGAAATGGACTGCTGGATGGCGAGGATGGGCAGGATCGCGAAGCTGTTGAGCTTTCCCACCACGCCGCCCGCCGCCGAAGCGGATACGCCAAAGCCGTTGGACAGCGCGGTCATCGCCAGGAAAGACACGCTGACCACCAGCGACTGCGCGGAACTGGGCAGGCCGATCTTGAAAACCTGTCGGAGCTTCTCCGGGTGGATCGCAAAGCTCTTCCACTTGAAGTCGAACACGAATTTGTTCCTGGAGAGGTACGACGCCGCCATCACGACGCTGATGGCCTGCGCGATGATGGTCGCCCAGGCCGCGCCCGCCGCGCCCATGTTTAGCCCTTTGACCATCCAGACGTCCAACACCGCGTTGATCGCAGCGGCGATTGCCACGAAAACAAGCGGACGGCGGGAGTCGCCCAACCCGCGCTGCACCGCCGAAACCGCGTTGTATCCGAACACGAAGATGTTGCCCAGCATGCAGATCTTGAGGTACGCGCGGGCTTCGTCCATGACAGTGTCGGGCGTCTGGATCAAACGAAGGATCGGGTCGGTCAGCGAGAGGACGAGAATGGTGAACGCCACCGCCGCCATCGCCAGCACCGTGAACAGCGTGCCGATGGTCTCGGAGACGTCCTTCTCCCGCTTCGCGCCGAAGTAATGGCCCACCAGGATCGTGCCGCCCACCGTCAGGCCCGCCACCACCATCACCACGACGTTCATGATCTGCCCGCCGTTGGTCACGCCCGCCAGCGCTTCTTTTGTGGAAAAGTTGCCCACCACAGCCATGTCCGTCACGTTGTACAGCGCCTGCAGGAAGCTGGACAAGAGGAACGGCGCGCCGAAGCGGACCAGGTGGCCGAGGATGTTGCCCCGGGTGAAATCCCTGTGTAAGGAAGCCATGAAAGTACCTCGTTTTTCTCGCGTTAGAAAATGCCCGTGAACGGGCATCGAACAAAAGCCGGTGTTCCGTTTTCCGGGGGGATGGGGGGACAGCGGTCCCCCCATTTACGCCCGAAGCCGCTTGAGCGGCTTCGGGCGAATCAAAGCTGCCGGAGGGCGACCTGCGCGGCCGCAGGCTGCCACCGCTTTACGCGCAAGCCCGGCCGTGCGCCCTTGCGCACAGGGCTTGCGCCGATCCAATCAACGAAAAGATGCGAAGCAGATTTTCATTGACGGCGTCAGCCGTTTTTGACCTTCTGCCAGCTGTCCTTGAGCGGCACGACGCGGTTGTAGACCGGTTTTTCCGGGGTGGAGTCGGGATCTTTGGCGAAGTAGCCCATGCGCAGGAACTGGAAGCGCGCATTGGCTTCCGCTTCCGCGATGGTCTTTTCGCACAGCGCTTTTTCCATGACGGTGAGGCTAGACGGGTTCAGGCGGCTCATGAAGTCCTTGACCGGCTTTTCGACCTCCGCGCCGTCCTCGTCGATCTCGATCTCCTCGGCGGGTTCGTCGTCCAGCAGGATCGGTTCGTAGAGGCGCGCCTCGAAGGGCACCGCGTCCATTTCGCTCAGCCAGTGCAGCGTGGCCTTGACCTTGCGGTTCGCGCCCTCGCTGCCGGACCGGGAAGAAAGGTCCACCGAGCACAAAAGCTTTGTGACTTCGCCATTCTCGTCCTTCTCGACGCCGTCGCACCTCACGATGTACGCTCCCTTCAGCCGCGCCTCGCGGCCGGGGGCCAGGCGGAAGAACTTGGGCGGCGGGACTTCCATGAAGTCCTCGCGCTCGATGAAGAGCCTTGCGGTAAAGTTCACCGTGCGCGCGCCCATCTCCGGGTGGTCGGGGTGGTTCTCCATCGTAAGCGCGTCTGCCTTGCCCTCGGGCCAGTTGGTCAAGATCACTTCCACGGGATCCAGTACCGCCATCGCGCGGGGCGCGGTTTCTCCCAGCGCCTCGCGGACGCAGTGCTCGAGCAGCGCGCCGTCCACGGTGGAATCGGCCTTGGCGACGCCGACGCGGGAGAGGAAGTCCTCGATGGCTTCCGGCGGATAGCCGCGGCGGCGCATGGCGGCCAGGGTGGGCATGCGCGGGTCATCCCAGCCGGAGACCTTGCCCTCCTCCACCAGGCGGCGCAGGTAGCGCTTGGACATGATGGTGCGGGTCAGGTTGAGACGGGCGAACTCGATCTGGCGCGGCGGGTGTTCAAACCCGGCCTCGCGCACCACCCAGTCGTACAGCGGGCGGTGGATCTCGTACTCCAGCGAGCACAGCGAGTGGGTCACGCCCTCCAGCGCGTCCTGCAGCGGGTGCTGGAAGTCGTACATCGGGTAGATGCACCACTGCCCGCCGGTGCGGTGATGGTGGTGGCGCAGGATGCGGTAGAGCGTCGGGTCGCGCATCAAAACGTTCGGCGACGCCATGTCGATCTTCGCGCGGAGTACCCGCGCGCCGTCCGGGAACTCGCCCGCCTTCATGCGCCGGAAGAGGTCCAGGTTTTCTTCCACGGAACGGCTCCGGTAGGGGCTGTTGACGCCCGGCTTTGTGAGTGTGCCGCGGCTCAAGCGCATCTCCTCGGGGGTCTGGTCGTCCACGTAGGCGACGCCCTTTTCGATCAGGCGGCAGGCGATCTCGTAGAGCTTGCCGAAAAAGTCGGACGCGAAGTAGAGCGCGTCCCACCGGTGGCCCAGCCACTGGATGTCCTTTTCAATGTTTTCAACGAATACCGCGTCTTCCTTCGTGGGGTTGGTGTCGTCAAACCGCAGGTTGCAGGTGCCGCCGTACTTCCGGGCGATGCCGAAATCAATGCACAGCGCCTTCGCGTGGCCGATGTGCAAAAACCCGTTGGGTTCGGGCGGAAACCGGGTCTTTACGTGATCGTAGCGGCCTGAGGCCAGGTCCTGATCGATGAACTCCTCGATAAAATTGGAGGCTCCGCGCGCTTCGGACACGTCCGATCCCCTCGTTTCGCTAAGATTACGATATTATAGCACGACATCCCAAAAATCAACAGCCGGAAGACGTAAAATATGAAGCGGTGAAAATCCGCACGGCGTCTTTTCACCGCAAAGGAAGAAAACTGCGTGAGCCTGAAATTCTCTGGAATTTCCGGGCGGCTCACTGACTGAAGGTATTGTTTCCGCCACCAGTGTTCGCACTGGTTATGGATACAGATACGTTCCCGGCGCGCAGGTCGCCGGGAACGATGAAATGGCACGACGATCGGAGAGGATTGAATAATGAAAATATCACCTCCTTATTGTGAGGGAGTCCAGAGGGGCATCATGCTCCTCTGGCGGGGTCCGGGGCA
>JAEZHK010000145.1 GCA_023416655.1 Bacillota bacterium | reverse complement strand
AAGGGCCTGATGGCGCAGAGCGAGATCGACGGCGGCCTGATCGGCGGCGCCAGCCTCAAGGCGGCGGATTTTGCCCAGGTGGTGAATTTCTAATGGCCATCACAGCCCTCATCATCATGGACGGGTTCGGCATCAACCCGACCTGTGAAGGCAACGCGATCTGCAAAGCCGGCACCCCGAACCTCGACAAGCTCATCGAAAAGTACTCGATGACCGAGATCGGCGCGTCGGGCCTTTCGGTGGGCCTCCCGGACGGGCAGATGGGCAACAGCGAAGTGGGCCACCTGAACATCGGCGCGGGCCGCGTGGTGTATCAGGAATTGACCCGCATCACCAAATCCATCCAGGACGGCGACTTTTTTGAAAACCCCGCGCTGAACGGCGCGATCACGGCGGCCAAGGCGTCTGGCGGCAAGGTCCACTTCATCGGCCTGTGCTCCGACGGCGGCGTCCACAGCCACCTGGAACACCTGTACGCGCTCCTTGACCTTTCAAAGCGTCATGGCATGGCGGACAAGGCGTTCGTCCACTGCCTGATGGACGGGCGCGACGTGCCCCCCTCCAGCGGCAAGGACTTTATTCACACCCTCGAGGACAAGATGGCCGAGATCGGCAGCGGTAAAATCGCGACGGTCGCGGGCCGCTACTGGTCGATGGACCGCGACAAGCGCTGGGACCGCGTTCAGAAGGGCTACGAAGCCCTGATGGGCGTGGGCCACACCGCCATCAGCGCTGCTGAGGCCATGCAGAAGTCCTACGACGACGACGTGACGGATGAATTCGTCAAGCCCACCGTGGTCATGAAGGACGGAAAGCCGGTCGCCACCATCGACGCGGGCGACTCGGTCATCTTCTTCAACTTCCGCCCCGACCGCACCCGCGAACTGACCCGCGCGCTGATCGAGCCCGATTTCAAGGACTTCGAGCGCATCGGCGGCTACAAGCCGGTTCACTTCGTGACGATGACCCAGTACGACGCGACGTTCACGAACCTTGACATCGCCTTCCGCCCGGACGGCCTCAAGAGCACCATGGGCGAATACCTGGCGAGCCTCGGAAAGACGCAGCTTCGCATCGCGGAGACCGAGAAGTACGCCCACGTCACCTTCTTCTTCAACGGCGGCGTCGAAGCGCCCTACGCCGGTGAGGACCGCGCGCTGATCCCGTCGCCCAAGGTCGCCACCTATGACCTGAAGCCTGAGATGAGCGCCTACGAAGTGTGCGAGGAAGCCGTGAAGCGCGTGCTGTCCGGCAAGTACGACCTGATGGTGCTCAACTTCGCCAACTGCGACATGGTGGGCCATACCGGCATCATGGAAGCCGCGATGAAGGCGGTCGCCACCGTGGACGAATACGTGGGCAAGGTGGTGGACGCCGTCCTCCAGATGGGCGGCAAGGCCATCGTCACCGCGGACCACGGCAACGCCGACCAGATGGTGGACCCGGTGACCGGGGAGCCCTTCACCGCCCACACCACCAATCCCGTGCCCATGCTGCTGATCGATCCGGCGCACCCGAAGCATGCGCTCGCCACCGGCGGGCGGTTGTGCGACCTGTCGCCGACGCTGCTTGCCATGATGGGCATCCCGCAGCCGAAGGAAATGACCGGCAAGAGCCTGATCGTAGACTAGGTCAATCCAGCAGAAAGCTCCGCGGCGATGGCCGCGGGGCTTTTTTAGTGGTGATGTTCAAACCTTGATCCGGATCATCATGCCCGCGCCCTCATGATCGTTCGGGCGGGCGTAGAACCCGAACTTTTCATAGAACGGCTCCTTGCCCTTCGCCGCCATCAGGCCGACGCTCACGCTGGTGCCGGGTATGGCCTCACTCCGGACGTAGTCCATCAGCTTCTGCACGATGGCCGTCCCGACGCCGCTGCGCCGGTACTCCGGGACGACGATCACGTCCTGGATATACCAGATCATCGCGCCGTCCCCAACGAGCCGCCCGATGCCGACGACCCGCCCTTCCTCTACCGCCGCGATGGAGAAACAGGTGTTTTCCAAAGCCTTCTTCGCCTGTTCGGCCACAATGTGCTGCCATCCGGCCAGGTCTCTCAGGCCCGCGAGCGCCTCGGCGGTCAGGCCGTTTTCAAGATATTCCACACCCATACGAGCACCTCAAATATGAATTCATGCGGGCCAGCGCTTGGCGCTATCTGCTTTTGATCTCGTCCAGAAGCGCCTGCGCCTGCTCCCGCGTGGTGGTGCAGAGCGCCGAATAGGTCTGCGACAGCGCGCGCTCCAGCATCTTCGCGGCGGCGGCCGTTTCGCCGTCCTCGGCGTAGAGCTTGGCGAGGTAGTAGAGCGTATCCACCTGCGTGGGCTTGCGCTCGTGCGCGCGCTTGAAGAAGTCGAAGGCCTCCTCGCGCTTGCCCATCGCAAGGTTCAGCTGGCCCATGTTGTCCAGCACCACGGCGTCGTCCTCGTCGTACTCGTAGGCCTTCTGGTTGAACGCCTCGGCCTCGGTGAAATCGCCGGTTTCCCGCGCCTTTTCGATCAGCATGTAGCCGAGCGAACCGTAAATCATCGAATTTGAGCCGTCCGCGGACGCCTGCTTCATCAACTCGATCGCGCGGTCCAGCTGGCCCATCTTCCACACGCACACCGCGTAGTTGAGCCGAAGCTGCTTTTTGATGTCCCGGCCCAGGCCGGGCATTTTGTCGACCTTGAGCATCAAAGCCTTCGCCTTTTCATACTGGCGCGTACGCATCAGAAGCACGCCGTAGGCCATCATGTGCCTGGGATTTTCGTCCCCGGCGGCCACGGCCTTTTCGTAAGCGGCAAGCGCCTCCGCGTGCTTCGCTTCCGCTTCCTTGAAGAGCTTTTTCTCCATCAGCGCGTTGCCCTTCAGATGGATGTTGTAGGCCTTGCGGCCCAGGAATTCCGCCATGATGTTCATCCGTTTCCCTCCAGTTTCCGTTTCAGCCGCTGCCTGCGGCGGTCAAGCGCCGTGCGGGTTTGCGCGTCCGCGATCGCGAGCGCGGTTTCGGTCATCCCAAGCGCGTCCTCGAGCCTCCCCGCGCGGTGCTCGTAGAACTTGGCCAGCTCAATCAGCGGCCACGCGCCCAGCTGCCTTCGCCGGAGCATTTCCAGCCACACGCGCTCCGCCCGCGCCCATTCCCCGGCGCGCCGGAGCATGATGGAAAACGCGCGGTTGGCCTCCGCCTGGTATTTCTCGCCCCGAAGCGCCGCGATGGTGGAAAGGGGCTTGGGGCTTGCCGCGGCGACGTAGCAGCGCCTCGCGACCTCGTGCTCGCCGCGCCGTTCCAGCACACGCCCCATCGAGTAGAGATCCGCCGCCTCGGTCAGAAGGCCCGGCTCGGCGTATGCCTCCCCCAGCGCGCAGAGCAGCGACGAGAGCGCGATCACGTCCAGCCGGTTGTGCTCGAACACCGCGTCAAGCGGCTTAAAGTCGCCGGTCTTCAGCGCCTCGAAGAAGCGCCTGGGGGCTTCGCTGCCCGGAAGGTCGTCCGTGCGTCCCTGCCTCAAGATTTCCCGCTCCAGCGCGCCCAGCCGACAACTGCCCAGCCGCCGCTTCCACAGCCGCCGCGCGGGGTGCATCAGGTCCAGTCTGTCAAGCGCCTTCCAGCCCTCTCGCATGCGGTTCATGGTGAAGCGGGATTCGAGCAGCGGCAGGTCGAAGTTGTCGCCGTTGAATGTGACCACCGCGTCGAATCTTTCGATCATCTCCGCCGCCTTCGCGAGCAGCGCCGGTTCGTCCGAATAGGCGCGCATCATGTACTGCTCGACCCGGAAGCGGTTCCCGACCAGGTATCCGAACCCGATCATGAACGCCACCGTGCCCGCGCCGCCGGAAAGCCCGGTGGTCTCGGTGTCCAGAAACAGCACCCGGCCCGCCTCCGGCCATGCGCCCCGGCAGCCCAAGCGCGCTAGCGCCGCCTGTTCCAGCCGGAAAAGGCGCGGGTCGGCGTCCTCCTCGTAATCTCGAACGACGAGGCCGCCCGTTGGTGCCGGCTTTGGCGCGCCGCCGATCGCCCTCAGGCGCGCCCTCAGGTCCGAGGCCATAACGTCCCTCCGATCCGCATGCACAATATTGTAGAGGGATTCCCACGGATTGTCAAGAAAATCGAAGACCCACTACACGGCGATGTGTAGCTCCGCAATACCTCTTCAAGATATACTCGCCTTTTTTATCCTCTCGCCCGTCCGATTTTTCCGATGGTTGTCGCCGTGTTGTCACCTCCCCTTCGGTGATGCCATACAAAAACGCCACCCCTTCGGATGGCGTTCAGTGGATGAAATGGAAGATGCTTATTTGCGGCTTGACTCCCAGGCCTTCAGCACGTCGACCGCCGCGAAGTCCAACCCTTGGACTTTGCGGATCAGCTTCGCAATCGTCTCACGCTTTTCGGCGTCACGCAGCGCCTTGTAGCTCTTCGGGTTCTGCCAGCCGCCCGCCGCCGCCCAGATCTGCCAGCAGGTGTCGTGAATTTCGCCGTAGTATGCCGCGGTCTTGATCAGCGCCGGATCGTCCCTCGCCGCATCGCGCAGGAAGTCACCCAGATAGCACCGGGATTCGGCATAATTGCCGACCAACATGTCATGGAACCAGTATCTGCCGCGCAATTCGTCATCACTGATTGATTCATACGCAGGGTTCGCGACATAGTCTGCCCACGCGTCATACGCGGCAATGCCCGCAAGGTAGCCGTCCAAATCGTTCGCCGTCGTGATCGCGATGCCGTGTCGGATGATATCCAGCAGCGCGGTTTGGGGCGTTTTCTTCTCGCCGCATACGACGATCTTCCAAACATTCTTATGCCAGTCGGACGTACGGAACATACCGTTCAGCTCGCAGTCGGCGGGGTCGTTCGATTGAAAGTGGCTCCAGCCGAACAGCGTGTCTCCGCCGCTGTCGTAGCCGCACACGATGGAGCACTCCGGCGGGCCGACGATGCCAAACGCCAGGACCGGCCGCCCCGCATCGATGCTGTGGGTAATCCGGCGCTTCATGTCCTTGAAGTTCGCGTCAGTTCTCTCTACGATCTCGCAATCGTAGCCGACGTAATCGAACGCACGCCGGATCGTCGTGTCGTGATCGTTCACCTGCATCAGGTCAAAGCTGCTTGGGCACACCTCCGGGTGCCACAACAGGCCGAAGGCCATGCCGGTCGCGGCCAGAATGGCATCGTACAGCTTGCGTTTGGTGTATTCACGGTTGTGGGCACGGATGGTCTGCCATCTGGCGTCCTCGCCGATGTACTCCATCAACGATGTCACGCATGCGGGCAATGCGAAGCTCTCCGGCGACCGCATGTCATTTTTCAGGTTTTGGATGAACCCCACGCTGCGGACATCGAGTTTCACAGACATACCAAATCCTCCCTGCACTTTGATCTGGAGGGTGATCCGGCTGAAGGTTTTCAGCCGTTCGCTCGTCCGAATGGACGACGGCGAGATGCCATGGAAGCGTGAAAAGGCTTTTGCGAAGCTCTCGGGCGTCTCGTAGCGGTATTTGAGCGCCGCATCAATGACCTTGACCTGGCCCCCCAGCAACTCTTGCCCGGCGAGGGAAAGCCGCCGATTTCGGAGGTACTCGCTGACGGAGTAACCGGTGACGATGTTGAATATCTTCTGGAAATAGTCCTCGGACGCGTGGACGTTCTTTGCAACGTCCTCCGCGCTGATGGATTCCAGCAGATTCTCTTCGAGAAAATCAATCGCCCGCTGCACGTCGTCGATCCAGTACAACGCTTACGCCCCCTCCGTGTATCCATGATACCTCATATTGGAACATTTCGCCTGTCATTTTGCGCCCACTTTTGTCCGGCGCGCGGCAAAGCAAGTTCATTATATGCTTCCTGATAGGGCTGCACAAGGGTGTATTCATGTGCCTGCCCATGTTTGGCGTCGCTTGCCCTGAAGGCTCGCATTACCGCGTAAAATATGGTATACTGTGAATAACATTTACGGGAGATGAGCGATTGCAGCTGGATCCGGGCTGTCCGCTGGAACTGATGGGGGTTGATTTGACGCACGACGCGCGCGGCGTGCGCGGTTTTGTGCACCTGTTTAACCTTTCGGACAGGCTGGTGACGGGGTTCGAGGCGGTCATCTCCTGGCAGACGGACGGCGGCTCCACGGGCATCCCGCTGAAGGCAGGCCCCATCGCCGCTCTTCCCCACGAGCCAATCGTACTGCCCCTCGAGGCGGAAGCTTCGCCCGGCGGGAAGTGGAGCGGCCTGTTCTTCGTGCAGGTGGACATGGAAGGCGCGCCCCCGTGGAGGGGCAGTCCCAAGCGCCTGATCGAGGTGGAGATGCCGGAACAGCCCTCGCCCCGGGAGCTTGAGGCGCTGCGGCGCGTGGCGGGGCCCGATGCCGCCGTGCGGCCCCACTTCGCAAAAGACTATTGGGTCTGCGCCTGCGGCCGCGTGAACTCTGGAAAATCGCCCGGCTGCGACCGCTGCGGCCGTCCCCGTCGGGAGTGCAAGACCATCGCCTGTCAGCTGGCTGAGGCGTTCAAAAGCGAACTGCCCGGCGACGTCCCTACAGGGCGAAAAAAGCCCGCCCCCGCCGGTCAAACGGAGGCGAACGCGGCGTTTCACCAGGCGCTGCGCATGCGCTACCTGCGGCAGAAGAGCATGCTGATCCGCAGGACCGTCACCATGCTGACAGCGGCGGCACTGATTGCGCTGGTCGCGCTCACGTGGACCTGGCTTCTGGGCATGCAGCAGCGCGCCAAGGACATCGTGCCGCCCACCCGGATCGACGCGGCTGAGGAGACGCCGCCGCCTGGCGCGGCGTCCGTTCTCCCTCAATAAATACAAGCAAAAGGCGGGCCGCAACGCCCGCCTTTCAATTTGAGAAAATCTATTCGTACTTCCTCAGTTCCTCGCGGCGCTTTAAAATCTCCTGCTCGAAGCCCAGTTGCCCCGGCTCATAGTAGGGCATGCCCTGGGCTTCCAGCGGCGCATACCGCTGCTTCACGTAGTGCCCGGGGTAGTCGTGGGCGTACTTGTAGTCCGCGCCGTACCCAAGCTGCTTTGCGCCCTTGTAGGAGGTGTCCCTCAGGTGGATCGGTACCGGCTGGAAGCCGCCCTTTTCCGCATCCCGCATCGCGCGGTCGATGGCGACGACGACGGCGTTCGACTTCGGGCTTTCGCATACCGCGATGATCGCTTGGGTAATCGAAAGCCTGGCCTCCGGCATTCCGATGGCCTCCAGCGCCTGCCACGCGCTGACCGCCTGCACCATGGCGTTGGGGTTCGCCATTCCCACGTCTTCGCTGGCGTGGGCGATCACCCGGCGCACGATGATGCGCGGGTCCAGACCCGCGTAGATCATCCGGCTGAACCAGGCCAGCGCCGCGTCGCTGTCCGAGCCGCGCAGGCTCTTGCAGAACGCGGACAGCATGTCGTAGAGCATCGACTCGTCCATGCGCAGTACGCGCTTCTGGATGGACTGCTCCGCGACTGAAAGCGAAATGCGCGTATCGCCGTTTCCATCCATGGGCGTGGTCAGCACGGCCAGTTCCAGCGCGTTCAGCGCGGCGCGAACATCGCCGTTTGCCACCTGCGCGATGTGGCGAAGCGCGTCCCCGTCGATCACCACAGATTGCAGGCCGAAACCGCGTGCCTCGTCCTTGATTGCCTGCTGGATGGCCTTCTCGACCTCCTGCTGGGACAGCGGCTCAAAATGGAACAGTCGGCAGCGGCTGACGATGGCGGGGGTCATGGCGATCATCGGGTTCTCCGTGGTGGAGCCGATAAAGCGGATGATGCCCTGCTCGATGGACGGCAGGATGCTGTCCGACTGCGCCTTCGACCAGCGGTGGCACTCGTCCAGCAGCAGGTACGTGGCCTTGCCGCGCAGCTTGAGCCGGGATTCCGCGTCCTTGATCACGTCGCGCACCTCAGCCACGCCGGTGGTGACGGCGTTCAGCTTGACGAACTCGGCCTTGGTCGCGTTCGCGATGATAGAGGCCAGCGTGGTCTTGCCGGTGCCGGGCGGGCCCCAGAAGATCGAGCTGGTCAGCCGGTCAGCCATGATCGCGCGGCGGAGCAGCGTGCCCTCCCCCACGATCTCCGACTGGCCCAGAAACTCGTCCAGCGTTCGGGGGCGCATCCGGTCCGCCAGCGGCGCGAGCTTTTTGATCCCCTCGGAAAAAAGATCTTCCATGCTCCCTCCGAAGCGAACGGGCGGGGCAGAACGCCCCGCCCGTCGAAAAAAGTTAGTTTGTTACCGCTTGAACTGCACCTCGGCCTCGTACTTTTTGACCGAATCCAGCCACGCGCCGCCCACCGGCACGTTCTCAGCTTCGCAGTAGGCGTCCCAGATGGCGGAGAAGGGCAACGCCTTATTCTCCTCAAGGAGCGCGAGCCGGGCGGTGTAGTCCTCCGCCTTCTCGGCTTCGAGCACCCTTTCACGGGGCGTCAGGTGCGCGCACAGCAGCGCCTTCTGAGCGTTTCGCATGCCGATGACCCACGCGGCGACCCGGTTGATCGACGCATCAAAGTAGTCCAGCGCGATGCGCACGCGGTTCGCATAGCCGTTCAGCACGATCTCGTTCATGATGTTCTGCAGCTCGTCGTCCCACGTGATCACGTGGTCGCTGTCCCAGCGGATGCCGCGGGACACGTGCAGCAGCAGGTTCGGCATGAACTGCAGGATGGCGCTGATCTTGGCGGAGATGACCTCCGTCGGGTGGAAGTGGCCCGCGTCCAGCGTGTAGAGCAATCCGCGGGTCAGCGCGTAGGACATCATGAACTCATGGGAGCCGACGGTATAGCTCTCGACGCCCAGGCCGAAGAGCTTCGACTCCACCGCGTCCTCCTCGAGCGCCGGGTCCATCTTGCCGGCGGCGAAGATCGCGTCCAGGGACTGAAGCATCCGCTGCCGGGGCGCGGCGGTATCCGCGGGCACGTCCTTGTAGCCGTCGGGCATCCAGAAGTTGACCACGGATGTTTGGCCCAGCGCCTTTCCAAACCCTTCCGCGATCTCGCGGCAGCGCTTGCCGTGCTCGATCCAGAAGTCCCGGACGCCCTTGTCCGCGCTGGACAGCGTGAAGCCGCTCTCCGCCTTCGGATGGGAGAAATAGGTGGGGTTGAAGTCAAGGCCCAGCTTCTTTTCCCTGGCCCAGTCCAGCCAGTTCTGGAACAGTTCCAGCGTGTACGCATCCCGGTCGACCGCACGACCGCCCTTTTCGGCGTAGTTGGCGTGCAGGTTGAGCTTTTTCTTTCCGGGGATCAAGAGGAGCGCCTGGTCGATGTCGGCGCGCAGCTCACCTGCGCCGCGCGCGCGGCCGGGATAGTTGCCGGTCGTGGCGATGCCGCCCGACGCGCCGCCGCTTGCGCTTTCACAGCCGAATACGTCGTCCCCCTGCCAGCAGTGCATCGAAACCGGGATCGCGGCGCAGGCGCTCATCGCCTTTTCCACGTCGACGCCATGATCCTTAAAGACCTTGCTCGCGTATTCATACCCCAGGGAAATCTGCCTGTCCTTCATCGGCCCGAACCTCCGCAGTTGTTTTCCAGATTATTATACCCAAGCGGGATGGGAAAGTAAAGGGAATCGGCGTCGAAGAGAGGCGTTTCCCCCGCCCGTCGCAAGAAAAAAGCCGGAAAACCCGGCTTCAAGATGGATGGGAATCCACAAGTTGCGCTCACGCCTGCCGATCCGAAGTTTCGCTTGTCGGGTCGGAAAAATCCGGCCCGTCGGCAAAGTCGTCGTAATTGCGCCGCTTGTCGTCCTTCGGGGGATGCGCGCTGGGGAACGTGATCAGGAATTCCGTGCCCTCGCCGAACTTCGAGTGTACCTCGATCATCGCGCCCATGTTGCTGGCGATGTGTTTGACGATCGCGAGGCCCAGCCCGGTGCCGCCCATCGAGCGGGAGCGGCCCTTGTCCACCCGGTAGAACCGTTCAAAGAGCCTGGGCAGGTGCTCCTCCGGGATGCCGATGCCGGTGTCCGAAATCAGAAGGTTCACCGTCTTTTCGCTGTTGAACACCGAAACGTTCACGGAGCCGCCGTGCCTGTTGTACTTGATGCCGTTTTCGATCAGGTTAATCAGCATCTGCTCCATCTGGTCGGCGTTGCCGTAGACGAAGCTTGGCTCCTTGTTCTCGCGGGAGGAGATGGTCACGTCCTTCTCCGACGCCAGGATGGACAGCATTTCGGAGATCTCATTGGCCATCCTGTCCAGCCTGATATACTCCTTGGGCGGGCTGTCGTTGCCGGACTCGAGCTTTGAGATCGACAGGATGTCGTTGATCAGCCGGGTCAGCCGGTCGGCCTCCAGCATGATGATCTTCAAAAACTTCTGCGAGGTCTCCGGATTTGCGATGGCGCCGTTTTGCAGCGTCTCCACAAAGCCCTTGATGCTGGTCAGCGGCGTCTTGAGCTCGTGGGACACGTTGGCCGCGAAGTCGGTTCGCACCTGCTCGAGCCTTCGAAGCTCGGTGATGTCCTCCACCAGCGCCACCGCGCCAACCACCTGGCCGTCCTTGGTCATGGGCGTCATGTACAGGCGCACAGGCATGTGCGCGCGGCCCATGCCGGTTCGCACGGCGACTTCGGTGGTATACACGCCGTCCTGCGCCATGGCTTCCGTAAACGCGGCGTCCAGTTTCACGTCCCGGGAGGCCTGGCTGATCGGGACCGGGTCGTCGATGGCCCCGGTGATGCCCAGCAGCTTCTTGGCGCTGGGCGTGACCAGGATCAGCTGCAACTTCTCGTCCACTGCCAAAATGCCGTTTTGCATGTAGTTCATCACGGTGGACAGCGCCTGGTTCCGCGCCTTGTTCTTGTAGACGCTGTCCTGGATGCGGGCGAGCACCTCGTTGAAATGGGCGGTCTGCTCCACGGAATCCGCCGCGACGCTGGCGACCCGAGCGTCAAAGCGGCCTTCGGAGAAGCTGGTCAGGACGCTCAGCACCCTGCGGACGAAGGCGTCCGTCCGGTCGATCGAGGTCTGGAAAGCGGCGAAGCTGAAGACGGCGACCAGCAGCGCGAGCAGGAAGAGCAGCCACGGCCTTCCCGCCATGGCCTGGCCCAGCGTCGCAGCGGGCCGGGAGACCGCCAGCATGCCGCCGTCCGAGAGCCGCGTCACGGCGTAGAGCATCCAAGTTCCGCCCGTGTTCTTTTCGCGAAATTTGAACGTTTCGCCCTGCTTAGCGTTTTGTACGCCTGTTTGAAAAACCTGCGGTGAAGGGGCGCTTGTCGAATAGGCTGTTTCCCCGTCAGCAAGAAACCAGGTTACGTCCGCCCCGGTTTCTTCTTTGCGCAAACGCACAAAACCAGAGGGATCGCCGGACGCCAGCCTTTCTTCCGCCGCAAGGCTGGAAGACAGGCAGACGCGCGTCAATTCCTCCGATGTTGCCGCGTCCATCGCACTCTGCGCGGAATTCGCGCAGATCATGAGAAAGACGACGCAAAGGATGAGATTCAGGCTGGTCGCTGCGAGCGCAACCTTTTGCTTCATGCGTTGCCTCCGGCGACCGCGGAAAACCTACAGTCGGTTCTCCTGGCGATCGTTGAACTTGTAGCCGACGCCGCGGATGGTCTCGATGTAGTGCGCGTCGTCGCCAAGCTTCTGCCGGATGTGGCGGATGTGCACGTCGACCGTCCTGGTCTCGCCGTAGAACTCGTAGCCCCAGATGCGATCGAGGAGGAAGTCGCGGGTGAGCACCTTGCCGCGGCTGATGACGAGCAGCTTCAGAAGCTCGAACTCCTTGAGCGTCAGGGAGAGCTTCTCGCCGTTGCGGAAGGCTTCGTAGTTGCCCACGTCGATGGTGAGGCCGCCGACGTGCAGGATGCCTTCCTCTTCGTTCTGCGGCGCGGCGCGGCGCAGAAGCGCCTTGACGCGGGCGATGAGTTCGCGCACGCTGAAGGGCTTGGTGATGTAATCGTCCGCGCCCAGCTCGAGGCCAAGGATCTTGTCCACCTCGTCGCCCTTGGCGGTCAGCATGATGATCGGGATGTCGGCGGTGGTCGGCGCGCCCTTCAGCCGGCGGCAGACTTCCATGCCGTCGATGCCGGGCAGCATGATGTCCAAGAGCACCAGCGCCGGACGTTCATGCGCGCACACGACCAACGCATCCTCGCCGGTGGCGGCGGTCACGACGCGATAGCCCGACGCCTCAAGATTGAACGAAAGCAACTCCAGGATATGCGCCTCGTCGTCGACAGCGAGAATCAATTCGTTTGCCATATGCGTCTCTCCTTATTTAGATAGTAGAACATATCCCTACCGGCAACCGGCCGGCGCTTATCCGAATTCTTTGTCGGTAAGCAGTTTGTTGAGCTCGTCCATGAATGTCTGGATGTCCTTGAACTGGCGATAAACCGACGCGAACCGCACATAGGCGACCTCGTCCAGCTTTTTCAGCCCGTCCATCACCATTTCGCCGATCGACTGGCTGGTGACCTCCTGGTCGTAGCTGTTGTAGGCCTTCATTTCGACTTCGCGCACCAGCTTGTCAATCTCGCCGAGCGATACGGGGCGCTTCTCACACGCCTTGATTATGCCCGTACGCAGCTTTGATGAATCAAAAGGCTGGCGGCTTTTGTCTTTTTTGATGACCATCAGCGGGACCGTGTCGATTTTTTCATAGGTCGTAAACCGACGCCCGCAACCTTCGCATTCGCGCCTTCTACGGATGGCGGAATTGTCGTCGGTCTGGCGGGAGTCGATCACGCGGCTTTCCGTGCAATTGCAGTAAATGCATTTCAGCTTGAAACACCCCCTATGGTTTCGACGCCTCTATTATACACAACATATAGCGTCCAGTCTAGAGGGTGAACGATTTTTTCTTAACATTTCTCGGTTATTGGCAGCCGATTGTACATTTTTCGTCCAATTCCACGAGAATTACGTCGTCACCGATGCGCCGGATGCGATTCCAGGGGATCACTAGGCCGTCCCGGTCGGGGCGAATGAAGCCCCAGAAGCCGCAGTTGTCCGGAACGACGATGGCTTCGACGCAGGCGCGCTCGTTCAGGATCAGGTCGATTGGACGCCCGAGCCTGCGTCCGTCGCACACGTTGATGACATCCTTTTGCCGAAGCTCAGAAAAACTCATAAGTATCCCTCCCCATTCATCCTATGCCGGGAGCCTTCCAGAACTTGACAGCCGCCGGACCCGCGCCTATAATCGAAAACATGCGAGCCAAGAACCGTTCCGGCTCATACTAGTGAAATGGCGCCCTAAGCATCCGGAGAGCCTTGATTGGCTTGCCAGGGCGCGAGGCGGTACAAAGCAGCCTTTTCCGGAGGAGGTGCTCGCAATGTGGTTTGTGCTTCTGGCGACGGCGATTTTAATCCCGGTACTGATCGTTCTGTACTTCTTCCGCCTGGCGGTCGTCCGGACCCGCAAGGCATCATTCCCGCAATTGATGCCAAACAACGAGCTGTTCCGGGAGCACTTGAAGCTCATGAACGTTGATCGCGAGTGGCTGATGAATCAGCCGCAGGAAAAAGTGTCCGTCAAGAGTTTCGACGGCCTGATGCTTCGGGGGCGGCTGCTCATGAGCGGCGGCGAAAAGCGCGTCGTGCTGCTGGTTCACGGCTACCGCTCGCTCGCGCTGTGGGAATTCCCGTCGGTGGTCCGCTTCTACAGAAACCAGGGTCTGGGCGTCCTCTTGATCGACCAGCGGGCGTGCGGCGAGAGCCAGGGCAGGTACATATGCTTCGGCGCGCTGGAGCGCTACGATCTGCAGCGCTGGATTGAGTACATCTATGGCCGTTACCCCGACGCCTCCATCTACCTGGACGGCGTATCGATGGGTTCGACCACCGTGATGCTGACGCTGGCGCTGAAGCTCCCCCCCACCGTGCGTGGCGCCATCGCGGACTGCGGCTTTACGACGCCGCTGGCGATCATGCGCCACGTCCAGAAGACGACGTTTCCCCGCAGCGGCGGCTGGATTCTGAAGGGCATCCGGCTGCTATTGTGCCTCTTCGCCCACTATGACCCGGCAAACTGCTCGACGCTGGACGCGCTGAAGATGACGAAGATTCCGGTGTTCTTTCTGCACGGCGACGCGGACAAATTCGTGCCGGTGGAGATGACGCTAGCCAATTACGACGCCTGCGCGTCGGAAAAGCGGCTCAAGATTGTGCCGGGCGCAGGCCACGGCGAGAGCTACATATGGGACCGCCCGGGCTGCGAACAGGCGATCATGGAGTTCTTCGAGGCCTATGGATGAAGGCGAACCGGCGCGGAAGCAAGCCTTCCGTTCCGCTTTAAGGCTCTCATCGTTCCCGGCGACCCGTGCGCCGGGAACGTATTTCGGACACCAGTTCGAAAACTGGTGTCCGAAATACTACCACAAGTCAGTGCGGCGCCTGGAAATTCCAGAGAATTTCAGGCGCACGCAGAGCCTTTTCATTCGCGCCCAAAAGCCGCCCGGCGGATTTTGGGTGCCCGGGTCAGATATACTTCTTCATTTGCTGCAGCGCCGCCTTTTCGAGCCGGGATACCTGCGCCTGGGAGATGCCGATCTCATCGGCCACCTCCATTTGCGTGCGCCCTCCGAAAAAACGTTGTGAGATGATGTTCCGCTCCCGGTCGCCCAGGCGATCCATCGCCTGCCGGATCGAAAGCGACCGCACCCAGTCATTTTCGCTGACGCGGTCGTCCCGCACCTGGTCCATGATGTAGATGGCGTCGCCGCCGTCCTGATAGACCGGCTCGTGCAGCGACACCGGATCCTGAATGGCTTCGAGCGCGAACACCACGTCCTCTTCGCGTGCCTCCATCTCCTTTGCGATCTGCTCGATGGTCGGGTCGCGGCCGAGCCTGGCCGCCAGCGCGTCGCGGGCCTTGAGCGCCTTGTAGGCGGTGTCCCGGAGCGAGCGGCTGACGCGGATGGGGTTGTTGTCGCGCAGATACCGCCGGATCTCGCCAATGATCATCGGCACCGCGTAGGTCGAAAAGCGCACCGGCTGGTTGGTGTCAAAGTTGTCCATCGCCTTCATCAGGCCAATGCAGCCCACCTGGAACAGGTCGTCCACGCTCTCGCCGCGGTTGTGAAAACGCTGGATCACACTGAGCACCAACCGAAGGTTACCCTGGATGAATTCGTGGCGGGCCTCGATGTTGCCGGAGTGCACCTGCGGGAACAGTTCCCGCATCCGCTCATTTTTTAAAACCGGCAACGCTTTCGTATCAACTCCGCAGATTTCGACTTTGTTGATCGCCATTTCGCCACCTCCACAGCAACAAAAGTATTGCCGGGGAGATTGGCTTTCATGCCCAGTGCGACAAAAAACGCCATCTGGCGTACGCGAATGATCCGTGAAACGGGGGCGCATTCAGGCGCAGGCTGCGCGGACCGCGCATTTTTTGGAAGGGATCGAGCCGCAAACCGCGTCCCGCTTGCGCTTGCCGCCTGCGCGGTGGTATACTGGCGGGGATTGAGGAGGAACTTCCCATGCCCCTTCCGATGGTGCACCTTCTGACCGCCCGCCGCTGGGCCCAGGGCAGACCGGAGCTTCGGGATTGCCCGGAATTCTACCTCGGCGCGATCGCGCCCGACGCGATCCACATGCGGCCCGGCGTGAACCGGGACGACAAATGCATCACCCATTTGGATGTGTGGACCGGCGGCCCCATGATGGCGCTGGAATACCTCTCCGGCCGCTCCGGCGCCTTTGACATGGGTTACGCGCTGCACATCATGACGGACTATTACTGGGTGCGCCACATTCGCCGCACCTTTCCGCAACTGGTCGGTCCGGACGACCGCCTCATCGGTGAGATCTACTATCCCGACTGCGACCAGGCAGACGAGGGGCTGTTCTCGGAGAGCCCGGAGCGGACAGGGATCTGGCGGCTTTTAAAGCGGGCCGCGCCGCCTGAGGACCACCCGCTGCTGTCCGGCCGCGAAATCGACGGCTGGCGGCAACGCATCCTTACCGGCTTTGGCGCAAAACCTCCAAGGCCCGCCCGGATGATCACATTCGAGACCGTGAGGAACTTCATCGAGCTGGTGCAGCCGTCACTGACGGGCATTCCAGCGGGCTGAACAAGATAATAAAAAAGCGGGGACGGCGCAAGCCCTCCCCGCTTTAGTCGATGATTCCTGCTTATACCAATCCAAAACATTATTTTGTCCAAAGGGGCGAGGGATTTTCGATGCAGAGCAAGGAGCCGCAGCGCAGGAATAGCAGCGCTATTTCAAGCGGAGAGCGACACCGCTATGCGCGAAAAGGTCCGCCCCAACGACGAAAGAATGTTTGGGAGTGGTATTAACCGCGCGCACTCTTCGCGCCCCCGCGGCACTCCTCGAGGAACGCCGCGATGTCCGCGTACACACTGTCCCGCTGGGGCTCGTTCAGGATCTCGTGCCGCATGCCGTCGTACACTTTGACCTTGACGTGTGCGTAGCCGACGTTCCGAAGCAGGTTCGCCGCCTCGCTCAACTTTTCCCGGCTGACCATGCAGGGGTCTTCGCCGCCCGATATGAACAGGACCGGCACGTTCCCCGCGGGCTTTGCCCAGCCTCGGGGGCTATACACGTCGATCAGCAGGCTTCTGAGCGCGGCAAACCCGTTCACCGTGAACAGGAAGCCGCAGAGCGGATCCCCGTCGTAAGCCTCGACGGACGCGGCATCGGTGTTAAGCCATGCAAACCGCGAGGCGGGGTTCTTGATTTTGTGGTTGAACGAGCCAAAGAAGAGCTTGTCGACCAACGCGCTGCGGTACCTGTCGCCGCGAAGCCGTGCGATGCCGGAGATGATCAGCCCCGCCGGCACCACGGCGGCCTGGTAGGAAGGCGAGCCGGACACGATCAGGCCATCCAGGTCCGGGTAGCGCTTCAGGTAGGCGCGGGCGATCAGCGAGCCCATGCTGTGGCCCAACAGGAACGCGGGCAAACCCGGCCAGCGGGCGCGGCCCTGATCGAAAACCTGCTTCAGGTCCTCCACCAGCGCGTCCAGGCCGTTTGCGCCCACGTAGCCCAGGTCTTCCTGCCCGCCCACGCTCTCGCCGTGGCCGCGGTGGTCGTACGCGGCGCAGGCGTAGCCCAGACCTGCCAGGTGCTCCATCAGCGGGATGTACCGCTCCTTGTGTTCCGCCATGCCGTGGACGATCTGCACAAAGCCCAGCGGGGCTTCCGGAGCCGTCCAGAGAAGGCTGAGCTTGAGGCCGTCGCGCCCCGATGGAAGCGTCGCGCGTTCGGTGGTCATCCTACCATTTCCTCTCTCATGCATTTATACCAATGCAAAATATTAATGCGTCCAAAGCGGCGAGAGATTTTCGATGTAGGGCTAGGAGCCGGAGCGAGGCGTAGCAGCGCTACGTTGAGCGGAGAGCGACACCGCCATACGCGAAAAGATCCG
>JAEZHK010000132.1 GCA_023416655.1 Bacillota bacterium | reverse complement strand
GCCCCACCCCGGCCATCGTCCCGCGCGACGTCGATGACAAAGACGGCGACGACACGCTGCCCAAAACCGGCGAAAGTAACGACCTCATGATGTGGCTGAGCATCATGGCCGCCGCCATCGCCCTCGTGATCGGCGTAGCGACCGTTGGCAAACGGCGCGTGCGGAACAAGTAGCTCCTTGAAACCGCGGCGGGATGCTCCTTGCGAGCATCCCGCCACCGCGCGGGGCGGCCGCAATGCGCGACAAGGTTTCACGCTCCCGCAGATATTGAAAACGATCACCCTGCCCGGCGCGCAGCGCCAAAGCACCACCGCAAATGTTCAATCCCGCCGGTCGGAGCACAGACCGCGCCGACCCGCGCGGGGGGAGGTTCTTATGAAAAAGAAGCGTTTCAACTGGCGCATCGTCGCTTTGGTCGCCCTGATCCTTGTGATTGGCATCTCCGGGTACAATGCCCTGTCGATCTGGATGGATCAGCGGCGGTCGGAGGACGAGTACGCCGACTTGCGCAAGCTGTCCGTGGCCGTCGACCGGAAGGCGGACGGCGTCGACAGCGCGACCACCGGGCGCGAGGCGTTCATGGTCACGTCCGCCGCGCCGCCGCCCATTGCGTTGACCGCCCCCGACAAACAGGTGGATTTCGACGCGCTGCTTAAGGCCAACGGCCACACCGTTGCCTGGATATACTCCGAAGGCACGCCGATCGACTACCCGGTGGTGCTGGGTGAGGACAACGCATTCTACCTCAATCATACCTTTTCCGGCCGCCCCGGCTCGGCGGGCGCAATCTTCATGGACATGGACAACCAGGGCGACTTCTCCGACGCGAACACCGCGATCTACGGCCACCACATGCGCAACGGCTCGATGTTCGCGAGCCTGGACAAGTACCGCAAGCAGTCCTACTATGACGAACACCCTGTCATCTACCTCTACACCCCCGGCGGGGATTACGCGATCGAGCTGTTTTCGGCCTATGTGCGCAACGCGTCGCTGCTGCCGCACGACTTCGAAAGCCCCGAGGCCTTCCTCGCCTACGTCGACAAGATCAAGGCCCTCTCCGACTTCCGGTCGGATGTGAAAATAGGGGCGGATGACCGCATCGTCACCTTGGTCACCTGCAACTACAACTACGACGACGCCCGCTACGTGGTGCACGGCAAACTGGTGCCGCTGCGCACCGCAGCGCCGGATGACGCGGTATAGTCTCCCAGGCAAAAAAGCCGTCGCGCTCAAAGGGCGCGGCGGCATTTTTGTGGTTTAGTCCTCTTCGACCTTTTCCCGGATGTGCTCGAGGCCCTTTTCAAAGATCTCCTTGACGTGGTCGTCCGCCAGCGAATAGAAGACGACCTTGCCCTCGCGCCGGTTTTTGACGAGGTTCGCGTCCCGGAGCGAGCGCAGCTGGTGGGAGATGGCGGATTTCGTCATGCTGAGCAGCGCCGCCAGGTCGCACACGCACATTTCGCCCTCGTCGAGCGCGCAGACAATCTTGGCGCGGGTGCTGTCGCCAAGAATTTTAAAAAAGTCCGAAAGATCGCTGAGCACGTTCTCGTCGGGCATCCGCTCCCGGACCGTGTTCACAACGCTCTCGTGCAGTATGTCGCAATCGCACAGGATGTCTTCCCGCCTCATACCGTCCCCTCCGATTCTCTGATTCTGTGAGGAACGCTTTCCTCCAAGTTGGCTTATTGTACCACAAAATGACCCGGCTGCAAAGACGCGCAAGGGGTGGCGGGCCAAGCAGGGCGTCATGGCCGATCGAAATGATTAATTCTTTGGCAACGGCCAAAAAGACCTTGACAGTTGAACGTCCGCTCAACTATAATGAGGGTGTCAGTTGAGGGACCATTCAACCATTTCGGATTGCACGGCATAGATAAAACGGGAGGGGAACACCATGAAAAAGGCGTTCAAGCTGGAGGGGCTGGATTGCGCGAACTGCGCGGCGAAGATCGAGCACGCGGTAAATAAACTGGCCGGGGTCAGCGCCGCGTCCGTCAATTTCCTGACGACCAAAATGGTCATCGAGGGCGAAGAGGCCCGGTTCGATGAAATCGTACGGTCCGCGCACGACATCATCCGCAAGCTGGAGCCAGACGTCGTGGTCCGGAAGGCATAACGCGAGAACCTCAAAATACAGTCGCCGGAACAAAAAAAACACCTGGCCGGCGGGAAGGACCACGATGAAGCTGGATCGAAACAAAAGGCAACTGATCCGGATTATCCTGGGCACAATCGTCTACGCGTTCGGGATTCTTTTCAAAACGGAAAACAAGATTATCCCCCTTGCCGTCTTTCTGGCGGCCCTCGTGATCATCGGCGGCGACGTGCTCTTAAAGGCTGTGCGGAACATCCTCCGCGGCCGGGTGTTCGATGAAAACTTCCTGATGGGCATCGCCGCCGTCGGCGCGTTCGCCATCGGGCAGTACGAGGAAGGCGCCGCCGTGATGCTGTTCTACCAGGTGGGCGAACTGTTCCAGCACTACGCCGTGAACCGGTCGCGCAAGTCCATCGCCAGCCTCATGGACATCCGCCCGGACTACGCCAACGTGCGGCGGGGGGAGGCGCTTGAAAAGGTCGATCCCGACGAAGTCATGGTGGGCGAGACCATCGTGGTCAAGCCGGGCGAGAAGGTGCCGCTGGACGCCCAGATTCTGGAAGGCACTTCGATGATCGATACCTCCACGCTGACGGGCGAATCCGTGCCCAGGGAAGTGACGCCCGGCGACAACCTGCTCAGCGGCTCCATCAACACGAGCGGCCTTCTGACCGCGCGGGTGACGAAGGAATTCGGAGAATCCACCGTCAGCAAAATCCTCGACCTCGTGGAGAACGCCAGCGGCAAGAAGTCCACGACCGAGAACTTCATCACGAAGTTCGCGCGCTACTACACCCCGGGCGTGGTGACGGTGGCGGCGCTGCTCGCAGTCCTCCCGCCGCTGATCCTGCCGGGCACGTCGTTTCAGGAATGGCTGTACCGGGCGCTGGTGTTCCTGGTCGTCTCCTGCCCCTGCGCGCTGGTGATCTCCATCCCGCTGAGCTTCTTCGGCGGCATCGGCGGCGCGTCGAGAAACGGCATCCTGGTCAAGGGTGGCAACTACCTGGAAGCGCTGGCGCAGACCGAGATCGTGGTGTTCGACAAGACCGGCACGCTGACCAAGGGCGTCTTCCGGGTGCAGGACGTGCAGCCGGAGGGCATCTCCAAAGAGGCGCTTCTGGATCTGGCCGCGCACGCGGAGAGCTACTCGTCCCACCCCATCTCCCAGTCGCTGAAACAGGCCTACGGCAGGGACATTGACTGCGCCCGCATCGCGAGCGTGGAGGAGGTGGCCGGGCACGGCGTCGTCGCCGTGATCGACGGGAAGACCGTGGCGGCGGGCAACGCGAAGCTGATGAAGAAACTGAGCGTGGAATTCACCGAAAACACGGACGCCGTGGGTACGGTGGTACACGTCGCCGTCGACAATGCCTACCGGGGTTTCATCCTGATCGCCGACGAGGTCAAGGAGGACGCCGCAAGGGCGATCCGGGACCTGAAGGCGGCGGGCATCCGCAAGACCGTCATGCTGACCGGCGACTTAAAGCGCATCGGCGAGAAGGTGGGCGCGCAGCTGGGGCTGGACAGGGTGTACGCGGAACTGCTGCCCGCGGACAAGGTGGACCGGGTCGAGGCGCTGTTCAAAGAGAAATCGCCCAAAGGCAAGCTGGCGTTCGTGGGCGACGGCATCAACGACGCGCCGGTATTGGCCCGGGCGGACATCGGCATCGCGATGGGCGGGCTCGGTTCCGACGCCGCCATCGAGGCGGCGGACGTGGTCATCATGACGGACGAGCCCTCGAAACTGGCCGCCGCCATGCAGATCTCGCGGAAAACCCTTCGCATCGTCAAGCAGAACATCGCGCTGGCGCTGGGCGTCAAGGGCGCGGTGCTCATCCTGGGCGCTGTCGGCATCGCGTCCATGTGGGCGGCGGTGTTCGCGGACGTGGGCGTCGCGGTGCTGGCGATCCTGAACGCCGTCCGCGTATTGCAGGTCCGAAAAGTCGGGTAAAAGCATGGGCGAGTCCGGCGGGGCCAGCCCCGCGCCCCGCCAAGGGGAATGATTCCCCTTGGAACCCTCACAGGGGAAAATGTTCGCTATCGCGTCCATTTTCGGGTCAAAGTACGTCGGCAAACAGGCCCCATATCGGACAATGAGGGACGGCATACTGGAAAAGCGGGGTTTATACTAAAGGAAAACATTAATCACTCCAAAGCGCCAAGGGATTTTCGATGCAGAACAAGGAGCCGAAGCGAGGCGTAGCAGCGCTACGCCAACGCGGAGAGCGACACAGTTCTGCGCGAAAAGAACCGGCGCAACGAGTGATTAATGTTTGGAGTTAGTATTACGCAAAGGGCTGTCTCAAAGCGAGTACAGCCCTTTGTATTGTTATAGGAGAAAACGGGCAGATACGAAGGAGATAGACACTCTCACGCGTCCGCGGGTCCGGAGGAGACGCATTCCTCCGCCGCCTTGCCGTGCCGGAAGCCCTTGAAAACCGGCTGCCGCATCGAGCCGGGCGGCTCCGCCATGGACCGGACGGTGCAGACGAGGTCCGGCACGATCCACACGGCGTTCTCGTTCCCGGCGGGGACCGGGCTAAACGCGGGACCGGCCGCCCTGGGATGCGGCGAGAGGAAGCGGAATATCTCCGGCGTCACGCCCAGCGTCACCTGGCCCTTATAGGCCAGCTTGCCGCCCGGATACGGATATTGGCCCAGCACGATGCTGACGACGCGGTTCTCCCTTTCGATGTAGCCGCAGGCGACGTAATCGTCGTCCTCAGGATTTCTGAACTGGATCCAGTCCGCGCTTTTTTTATCCGGGTAGTAGCGGCTCTCCTTGCGCTTGGCGACGACGCCCTCCAGGTTCCGCCCCGAAGCGAGGCCAAAAAACTCGACACCGCGCCCCTCGACGTACCGGGCGACCATCAGCCGCTCGTTTTCCGTGACGGTTCTGTCCAGAAGCTCCTTGCGCTGCGTCACGGTCCAGGAGGTGACCTCGTGGTTGACATGGTACAGGATGTCGAAGGCCGCGAACGTCGCGGGGAAGCGCGAGGACTCCCAATAGATCTCCAATTTGTCGTGCTCCTGCGAGCGCCGCTGGATTTCAAAGAAGTTCGGCTCGCCGTCGACCGCGACGATCAATTCCCCATCCAGAATGCAGCGCGCGTTCACCTGCTTGTGGATGTTCGAAAGCTCCGGCACCTTGGCGAGCATGGATTGGCTTCGCTTGTTGCGAAGCTCCGTGCCGGTGAGCGGGTCAAGAAACGCCAGGCACCGCTCGCCGTCCAGCTTCATTTCATAGATGTAGTCGGGGCTGTCAAACGCCTGGGCGCGCCCGCCGATCATCATGGGCTTTACGTTTTTCCCGTCGAACATGTCCGTCATCGGCATAGAGAGATCCTCCGGTTTTTGCCTAGTTTCTCCGCATTGCACGAGCGCGATACCCGGCGCGCAAATCATCCGCGGCATGAAAAAGCGGCCCTCTTCGGACCGCTTTGCTTGCCACCGTAACCGCACAGGCAGCATTACAGGAAACGAAAAGGCCCGCCTTCACCGGCGGGCCTTGCGATAAGACCATCCTTTTCATGAGGCCCGTCGATTCGCCTTTCAGCGAAGCCCCTGCTCCATCTTCTTCAAAAGATCCCGCTGGCGGGGATACATCATGCGCTTGGGTGTGCCGCGCACGTAGGCGTCCCGGATCGCCCTGAGCGTATCCGGCGGCGTCAGCGGCACCAGCTCGGAAAAGCTGTACTCCGCCGCGACCATGTACCACTCGGCCTGGCTCTTTTCGTTGACGGGCTTGACGCGCAGCATAAGCCCCGCTGCGCCCTGGGCCGCCGCGCTCCGCTCAGCTTCGTCCGCCTCTCCCAGCGCCTCCGCAAGCTCTGAAAGCAAAATCTGCACGGATTTGATGAAATCCGTGAACATCGGCTCCGGTTCCGACGCCGTGGAACTGCGGAACCACCGGTCGAAGATGCCGCTTAAGGTGGCTTTGGGCTTTTCGCGCGCGCCGGCAAGCTCGGAAAGTTCCCGGTACCGCGCGTCGAGCCGATCCAGAATCTCCCGCGGCGATTTTCCGCCGGCGCCGTGTTCCTGTGCGTCCATGGCTTTCCCCCACTTCCGGGCATTGTTCCCCGACCATCATAACTCCGGCCGGACGCGCAGTCAAGGGGCTGGCGATGAGGCGCAGGGATTCGGGGCGTCACTGGGATTTGTGGCCAGGGCTGGCTCGCCCCGTTTCGACATCGTTATGACTAAGCCGAACTTCCGCATTCTTTCAGGAATATGATATTCAGGGCCCCAACCCAGCGGAAATGCAGGGGCCCGGACCTACTTCCCGAATGCACTGGCAGTGGTCCCGGGCCTCGTGCCTGCGGATGGGGGACCATCTCAGGGCCCATGAAAGGAGAATGACTATGGCTCAGCCCAGCATGTGTGACAACTACAGGGGACAGCTGGAAGATTCAATTCTTGACGAACTGTGCGACGCCGGTTTCTACGCACAAATCGCTCAGGAGGCGCCCACGGAAATCCTGAGGGAGCTCATCATCAGCATCGTCGGGGACGAGTACGGCCACGCGCGGCTGCAGGCCGCCCTTCTGGGGATCTGCCCGCCGCCCAACGAGCCGCCGGCGAACTGCCCTCCGGCGTCCGGGAACTTTGTGACCGACGTGGAGACAGCGATCCAGGGGGAACTGGGCGCGATCAGAAGGTACGCGGAGCTCGCCATGTGCGCCCCAACCTATAAAATCCGGTATCTCCTGACCTCGATCCTGGGCGACGAATACGCGCACGCGCGCATCTGGACCGCGATGCTGCTCGGCGAGGCGCTGTGCCCTCCCAAGAAGTGCTAAGGAGTACCCCACCGCCGGGCCGCGTTCCGGCGGAGTAACGCGCCGGGCTGCCGCGCCGCGGGCTTGCCGATCCTACTGCGGGCCCGATCTTGACGTATAACGCCAGGAACCGTGTACCGCGAAGGCGGGCAACCTTGAACGCCGCGGTCCCGGCGCTTTTTTGCACGTTTTGTACCAATGGAGAGCATAAATCACTCCAAAGCGGCGAGGGATTTTTAATGCGGCGCAAGGAGCCGGAGCGAGGAATAGCAGCGCTATTTTGAGCGGAAGGCGACACTGCGGCGCGCGAAAAGACCCGGCGCAACGAGTGATTTATGCTTGGAGTTGGTATTGCCCGCCCCGTTTCCATCCCTTGACATCCTCCGGCAACTGTGCTACCTTGCATGTGTTCCCGAGTCAACCCGGGGCCTGAGAGGAGAATCCCTTATGGAAACGATGTTCCCGCGCACGGTGGTCGGCGGCGTTTCGCTGCCCCGGATGCTGATCGGCAGCAACTGGCTGGTGGGCTACAGCCATACCAGCGTCGCCTCGGACAATATGATCACATCGCACCACGCGAGCCGCGAATCGATCGCGGAGGTCATCGAGGCGTACCTTGAATATGGGATCGACGCCATGATGGGCCCGATGCTGCTTTCGCCCATCCTGGTGGACGCCGCGAAGCTCGCCGAAGACCATACCGGCAAAAAGGTGATCCTGATCGACACGCCGATCCTCAATGTGGACGACAATCAGGCGGCGCGGGACGAGGCGCGCGCGACGATCGAAGCCTCCCGCAAGATCGGCGCGACCTTCTGCATGCCGCACCACGCAAGCGCCGAGCAGCTGGTGTGCAAGAACACCCGCACCATCGACCGCCTGCCTGACTACCTCGGCATGATCCGGGAGAACGGCATGGTTCCGGGCCTTTCCGCGCACATGCCGGAGATGATCGTGTTCTCGGACCTGAACAATTATGATGTGGAGACCTACATCCAGATCTACAACTGCGCGGGCTTTCTGATGCAGGTGGAGGTCGAGTACATCCACAAGGTGATCCACGGCGCGAAAAAGCCCGTCATGTCGATCAAGGCGATGGCGGCGGGACGCGTATCGCCGTTCGTGGGCCTCACGTTCTCCTACGCGACGCTGCGCCCCCAGGACATGGTGACGGTGGGCGCGTTTTCGCCCGAGGAAGTGCACGAGGACGTGGAAATCTCGCTGGCCGCGCTGGAACGCCGCGCGCCCCGGATCATGGGCCGCCAGAGCCCCAAGAAGACCGACGCGCTGCAAGGCTAGGGCATTGAAAACCCGCAAGCGGCTTTTCAATGCAATGGGAGGAAATCTGCGTGAGCCATGAAATCCTGCGGGATTTCCGGGCGGCTCACTGACCCCAGGAATTGTTTCCTACACCAGTGTGCGCACTGGTTATGGAAACAGATACGCTCCCGGCGCGCAGGTCGCCGAGAGCGATTGGAACCCGGGTTACGGGATATTACGTAAGTAGGAAATTTTTCTGGCCGACGAGCCGGTCAACGTGATCAACCCGTAGTCCGGCAGGCCAGGCGAATCAAGAAGGGCTATCTAAAAAACCCGCTCAATCCTGTCATGAGCGGGTTTTCATCTGTCCCCAGACGGTTAAGCGGAGTGGATCCGGAACACGTCCAGCCGCCTGACGCGAAGCCCGGAAAGGGCTTGAAGTGAGAGCGCGTCACACGCCGCGTCGGGATAGGCGCGCGTGGACAGCGCCTCGCGCTCGTTGATATAAAGCTCCAGCGCGGTTCCGTCCACATACAGCCTGAGCCGCAGTTCCGCTTCGGCGCGGTATCGCGCGCGGACAAAGCGATCCTTTCCGCCCGACAGCGCGCCAAAGTCAATCTCCACCGCGCCCCTGCCGTCGAATTGCATCCTTACGCGCCGCCCGTGCCCGTCCGACAGCGCGTCCAGCGCGAACGCCGATGCGCCGTCGCAGTAAAGCTCAAGTTCCAAAAACTGGCCGCGCGCCAAATCGAGCGTTTCCCCGGCGGAGAGTTCGCGGCGCGAAAGGACGGCCAACGCCTCATCCCGCAGACCCGCGCATTCCTTCGCGGGGCGGACGCGGACCGAGCCGTCCTCCAGCCGCACCTCGCGCGGCAGCGTCATCACGCCCTGCCAGCCTTGCGCCGCGCGGGCGTCTTCGTCGCCGCGCTCGCGCATCCAGCCGAACTGGATCGCGCGTCCGTCCGGGTGGATCACCGTGTTGGGCGCGTAGAAGCAGTCGCCCAGGTCGTAAGCGCCCAAGCCGCGCTCGGTAAAGCAGCCGTCCTTCAATGTCCCGGACAGGACCCTGGTTTCAAACGCGGGCACCGCGGAGACCACGATCGCGGCCTCGCCATCATCCCCGAACAATACATTTGGGCACTCCCACATTTCATCCGGCGAGCCGGGCGCGCTGCGCGCAAGATCGGCCATGCGCTCCCAATGGATCAGGTCGCCGCTTCGGTACAGCTCGATCCAGGTGCCCTCGCCGCTGCGCGCCGCGCCCAGTGCCATCCGGTATTCGCCGCCCTCGCGCCACACGAAGGGATCGCGCCAGCCCAGAAGGTTCGCCTCCCCCTGCCGAAGCACCGGGTTTTCGGGGTGCTTGACAAAGTTCATCCCGTCCGCGTCCCCCACCGCCAGGCACACGCATTCCGGATATACCCCGGTGTAGAGGATGTGCGGCAGGCCGTCCTTCACCATGCAGCAGCCGGAAAACACGCCCTGCGCGTCATAGGGCATATCCGGCCGGAGCGCATACCCGAGCCGCCGCCAATGCACCATGTCCGGGCTAACGGCGTGCCCCCACGTCATGTTGCCCCACACCGCGCCGAAGGGGTTGGATTGGTAGAACAGGTGCATTTGGCCGTTCAGGAAGACCGGGCCGTTCGGGTCGTTCATCCAGTTTGCCCCCGGATGCAGATGGTATATGGATTGTACCATGGACGCCTCACCCCTTCATGCGTCCATCATACCACGCCCGCCGATGCCGACGCAACGAATGGACGCCGGATGCCGCCGTCCGCAGCCCAATTTTCCAGGACATCCTCATTCGGCCCACTCGGCGCTTCTGGCCTGGCTGAGCGCGATCAGGCGGTTCAGCGCTGGGCTGAGCCACTTGTTCTTGTGGTACACGATCTGCGAGTAAAGCCTCAGGTCGCCCTCGTAAGGCTTGACGCACAACAGCCCCTTGCGCGCCTCCTCCGAAACGGCGTACCGGGGCAGGAAGGAAAAGCCCATGCCGTTGATGATGAACTTTTTGATGGCCTCGACGCTCTGCGTCTCGAGCACGTTGCGCGGGCAGTAGTTCCGGCTCGCCAGGTATTCGTCGAAGGCCTGGCGGTAGCTGCAATCCCGCTCGGTGCTCAGCAGCATGTGCCTGTCGTCCGGGACGAAATCGTCGCCTTGATAGGAACACGGCGCGACGAAGCAAAGCGCCTCCTCCCGGAGCGCGATCACCTCCAGATTCTGGTAGACGAAGTCCGGCTGCAGCGTAAAGCCGATGTCCAGATCCCCCGAGACGACCAGCGCGCGGATCTGGTTGCAGCTGTCGTTGACGATGGAAATTTCCACCTGCGGGTAGAGGGTCTTGTACTCCTTGAGGATGCCGAAGAGCCGGTACATCATCAAAGACTCCGGCGAGCCGATGCGCAGAACGCCCTGCGGCTCGGCCTCGGCCTCCCCCAGGTCCCGCACCTTTTCGTACATTTCGATCAGCGCGTCGGCGCTTTTGAGGAGCCGCTGCCCGAACGCCGTCAGCCGGATGGATTTCCCCAGCCGCTCGAACACGGGCCGGCCGTAGAACGCCTCCAGCGCCTGAATCTGCGCGGTCAGCGTGGACTGGGTGTAGCCCAGCGCCTGAGCCGCTTTGGTGAAGCTGCCGGTCTCGGCGATCTTTTTGAAGGACTTGAAGTTCCGGATCTCCACGCGCCTCTCCCCTTTCGACAGCCAGATCGTACCATCGAAACTTTTGAATGTCAATATTCCAACTTTCAATTTTACAGATGATCCTGCGCGCGGTACAATGTTTTCTGGAGGGGATTCCCTTGAAAATGAAATCAAAAAGGAAACTCGGGGTGATGACGCTCAGCGCGTTGATGATCGGGCCGGTGCTCGGTTCGGGCATTCTTTTTTTGCCGCCGCTGGCGTATTCGTCGCTTGGAAACGGCGCGCTGGTCGCGTGGGCGATTATGATGGCGCTGAACGCGCTGTTCGCGTATGTGTTTGCGAAAATGGCGGAGCGCGTGAAATGCAACGAGGGCATGAGTCTGATGGTCGGACGCATGCTGGGCGAAGGCTGCCGGGAGCTGGCCTCCAACTGCCTGACGGCTGCGGTGTGCTTCGGCCCGGTGGCGGTCGCGTACACCGCGGCGGGTTTTTTAAAGGCGGTGCTGCCGGGCGCGCCGACCATCATCCTGGCCGTGGCGGTGCTCGCCGCCTGCTACGCGCTGGTCGCCTCGGGCACGACGGCGATGGGGCGGCTGGTGCTGGTGTTGTCGTCCGTCACGGCGCTGGTCTTAATCTGCGGCAGCGCGCTGACCATTGCGGCGGAAAGAAAACTTGCGCTGCCGGTCAGCCTGCCCGGGTTTGGCGAAACAGGCCGGACCCTGTTGGTGCTCTTCTGGGCGATCATCGGCTGGGAAGTGATCGGCAACTACATCGAGGACATCAAGGACCCAAAGCGCACCGTCATGCGCGCGATGCGCATCGGCGTATTGACGGTGGTGTTCGTGTACATCATCACCGCGCTGGCGCTTCAGACTTACTTCTCCGCCCATGGCGGGAGCGCGGAACTGACGCCGCTGCTCGCGCCGTTGATGGGTCAGCACACCGGCGCGCTCTTTGCGACGCTGGCGGTGGGCTTTTGCCTGTGCACGGTGGTTTCTGTGGTCGGGGCCGTGACCAGGCAGCTTCGCGCGCGCAGCGAGGCGGGGCTTCTGCCCCCGCTCCTCGGGCGGAAGTTCGCCGGGATGGGGCTTCTCGCCCTCGCGCACGCGCTGGTGCTGATTGCCTCGGAGATGGGCCTGATGACCGTCGAAGGCATCGTCGCCGTCGCCAACACGTTCTTCATCGGCAACGCGCTGCTCGGCCTTCTCGCGGCGCTGAAGTTCTTTGAGAAGAAGGCGCTTAAAGTTGGCGTCGCGGTGCTCGGGGGGATGCTCGCGCTGCTTCTCGTGTTCTCAAACCCCTTCGCGCTGATCGCGCTGGCGGCGATCGCGGGCTTCACGCTCCTGCGAAGCCGCCGCGCGGCCCGCCAGGCAAACTCCGCCTCCGCCGTCCCCGACGCTTAGAGCCTGGCC
>JAEZHK010000095.1 GCA_023416655.1 Bacillota bacterium | reverse complement strand
TTGGAGGGAATATCATGGATCACTACGAAATGGTTGAAAAGCTCCGCGAAAAGGCGAACGTCTCCTACGAAGAAGCCAAGGCCGCCCTGGAAGCCGCCGACTGGAACCTCTTGGACGCGCTGGTGCTGCTCGAGAACCAGGGCAAGGTCTCCGGCGGGACCGACTACTCCACCAAGACCGAGACCACGGACGACTTCCGCCACGACCACCGCCGCTGCCACGAGAACGCGGGCCGCGTCGGCCGCCAGATCGCTTCCGGGATCAACAACGTCAGCCGTTACTTCGTGGTGTTCACCCGCAAGGGCGAAACGGTCTTCGAACTGCCGCTCATGGTCGTGGTCCTGATGCTGATCTTCGCCTTCTGGTTCACCATCCCCGTGCTGATCCTGGGCCTCTTCTTCGGCTTCAAGTACACGCTGAAGGGCGCGCCGGGCGTCGAGGCGGTCAACCGGGTGATGGACAAGGCCTCGGAAGTGGCCGACAACATCGTCAGCGAAGTCCGCAAGGAAACCGGCAACAAGTAAAACGAACGCAAAAAAAGCGGTGCGTGCAATCCGCGTGAGCCGTATACACCGGGACAACCGGGCGGCTTACGTTCCAGGTTGAATTCATCCACCAGAACAAACTGGTGGATGAAGCGCGTTCGGAACGTAAAGCCAGAAAACAAACACGTAAGCGGAAAATCTCACCGGGCCGGGGAGGCGATGGATGTGGCCAAGATCCTTCTGATCGAAGACGAGGAGCGCATCGCGCGCTTCGTGGAGCTGGAGCTGACTCACGAAGGCTACGAGGTGCTGAAGGCCTACGACGGCCGCGCGGGGCTGACGATGGCCGAGGCGGGCAAGATCGACCTGGTGCTGCTCGACATCATGCTGCCCGAGCTCAACGGCATCGAGGTGCTCCGGCGGCTTAGAAAGAGCTCCAGCGTCCCCGTCATCATGCTGACCGCCCGGGACGCGGTGATGGACAAAGTCTCGGGGCTGGACATGGGCGCGGACGACTACATCACTAAGCCCTTTCAGATCGAGGAACTGCTGGCCCGCATCCGCGCGGCGCTTCGCAAGCGCGGCGCGGACGCGCCGTCGCCGCTGCTCGCCTGCGGGCCGGTGGCGCTGGACCCGTTGAGGCGGCACGTCTCCTGCCAGGGGCGGGAGCTGGAACTGACCAACCGGGAGTTTACGCTCCTCATGACGCTGATGGAGAATAAATCCATCGTGCTGACCCGCGAAACGCTCCTCGAGCGGGTTTGGGGCTACGAGTACATGGGCGAGACCAACGTGGTGGACGTGTACATCCGCTACCTGCGTTCGAAACTGGACGAGGCCTGCGGCGTCAAGCTGATCCACACCGTTCGCGGCGTCGGCTACGCCATCAAGGAGCCGGAAGCATGAGTAGAAATCATCCGCAGCGGGAGCGCACTTCGCGCTCGGTCAGGCGCATCAGCAGGATGTGGCTTTGGCGCGTGTTCACCACGATGCTGGCCATCGACATCATGCTTGTCGCGATCGCCGTGGGCGCGTTCTGCTACATGTCGGAGCGGGATTCGGACGCGGGCTTCTCTTTGACGAGCCGCCGCTACTTCACCGGCGTTTCGGAGACAGGCGAGTTCTACACGCGGATGGACAACGCGACGTACCACTTCGTCACGCCCGTCGGGCAGTACGGCCAGGCCGATGCGGGCGCTTACTTTGTACTGCTCCGGCGCTTCCTGATGCTGGTGCTGGCCGCGCAGGGCGTGGTGTTCCTGTTCCAATGGGGCGGCGGTCGCCGCAGCGCCGAGCGGATGATGAAGCCTGTCCGGCAGATGACCCGCGCCGCCGAGCGCATCTCGAGCGAGCGCTTCGCCGCCGACAAGCTGCACTCGCTGGAGGACGCCATCACCAGCCTCACGCCCTCCACCCGAAGTGTGCGCCTCTCTACCGGCGACCGGGACCTTGAGGGCTTAGAGGGGGCCATCAACAACCTCCTCGGCCGCGTACACGAGTCCTACGTGGAGCAGACGCGCTTCGTGTCCGACGCCTCCCACGAGCTTCGCACGCCCATCGCGGTCATCCAGGGCTATTCCGACATGCTGGCCCGCTGGGGAAAGACCGACGAGCACATCCTGGAGGAAGCGATCTCCGCCATCCAGGCGGAAACCCGCAACATGAACAGGCTCGTGGAGCAGCTTCTGTTCCTCGCCCGGGGCGACAGCGGCCGGAGCACCATCGCTTTCGCGCCCTTCGACCTCTCCGACACCTTAAATGAAGTGTGCGAAGAATATAAAATGATCGACTCCGCCCATGAGTTCACATTCAAATCGCCGGGCAAGCTGCCCATCTTGGGCGACGAGTCGCTTATCAAGCAGGCCGCCCGCATTCTGATGGACAACGCCGTCAAATACACCGGCGCGGGCGGCAAAATCCTGCTTGAGGTCGGCAGGGAGAAAGGCCAGCCCGCCTTCAGCGTGACGGACGAGGGCATGGGCATTAAGGCCGACGACGTGCCGAAGATCTTCGACCGCTTCTTCCGCTCCGACCCCGCCCGCGCGCGCAAATCCGGCGGCGCGGGGCTGGGCCTCTCCATCGCGAAGTGGATCGTGGACAGCCACGGCGGATACTTCCAGGTCGTCTCCCGCGAGGGTATCGGCACCCGCATCCGCGTGGTGCTGCCCCAACCGCCGGAGAACAAGCGCGCCGGAATGGTGAGGAGCGCGTCGGGAGCGCCGACCTCCGAACAACGGAAAGGAACGCCCTGACGAGTGCTCGCGCGTTCATGAGAAACCGGCGTCTGCTGCCGCCCTTGAATGTCATCCCATGATTTGAAGCGAATCAGCCCGCCCCGTGAACCTTTCGGTTCACGGGGCGTCTCTTTCCCCTGTTGCGGCAAGGCGGGACAGGAACCGTGGGAGGATTCGAACCATACACTGTTTCAGGATGGTCACTTAACCAAATCCTCCCAAAAACCGATAAGCTGGTGAATTTGATGCACGTCCTCTCAAACGGAAGAACGCAGGCGCGAACTTCAGGAGCTTCCGCCGTTTTCATGGCTGCCCTGCTGGCGCTGTGTCTGCTTTTGACGGTTCAAACGGAAACGCGGGCGCAAGGGTCAATTGTCTTCACCGTGACCAACACAGGCGACAGCGGCGCGGGATCGCTTCGCGCCGCGATCGATGCCGCCAACAGTGTGCCATCCAGCGACTTTACCATCGTCCTCGACATCACCGGAACAATCGCCCCGGGGGAGAAGCCTGTGCTGGACATAACCGGCAGAAACGGAAAGATTCAAGGCAGCCACGACGCGGTCATGACTGGGTTTCGCTGCAATATCCTGGGCGGAGGGTCTCTGACGCTGGAGAACGTGAATATTGACAACAGCGGATATGGCTTCACTGCGATCAATTTGCCCACCTCGGACAACACCCTGTTCCTCAGCGGAAACAACCACATCAATTCCGGCAGTTACGGCATCTTTCTCATGAACAGCCATCTCACGATTGACAAGGCGCCGGGCGGTACCGATATGAACAGCACGCTGACCCTGACGGACGAATCGACAGGGATCTTCGGCCTATCCGGCTGTGCGCTTACTGTAAAGGGCGGTTCCATCGAAGCCAATGGGACTGGGTATGGAATTACCACAAAGGTAACGGTTGTGGGCGGAAAGGTCGTCGCGACGGGCAACAATGTCGGCATTTACTCTCCGCCCATGATCCAGCCGGAAATCAACGGCGGTACGGTCGTCGCTCACGGAAGCTATTATGACATTCAGACCAGCCTCAGCACAGTCATCAGGGGCGGCTCGGTCAACGCGAGAAAATTTCTCTCGCCTGTGTTCGACGGAAGTGGGCAGAGCGCTTACCTCGTAACCGTCACGGTGGGCGAAACGCCCATTCAAGACACGGAAGTTTCCTGCACCGTGAACGGCGGCGCGGCTTTCACCGCCATTACAGACGAAGAAGGCAAATTGTATCTCTGGATGCCGGAGGGCCAAGGAAATACCGAGATCGACGTCGGCGGGACGATCTACCGCGCGAGCGGACCCGTCGAAGACAACAATGACAACGTGATGCGCGCGCTTCCGCCCGCTGTTGTGACCGGGGTCGTCGTAACCCCGATATACACTACCGCGTTAACCGGCATGACTGTGCAGTTTTCCGCACTCGTTGAAGGCCTCTACAGCCCGCCGCAAACCGTAACGTGGAAAGTGGAGAATGGGCACCTGGGCACGAACATCAGCAATACCGGGCTTCTCAGGATTGCTCCGCGCGAGACATCCACGAACCTCCTTGTGACCGCCACCTCCACCTATGACTCGAGCAGATCCGCCACCGCCCAGATCGCCGTTCTGTCCGTGATCGGCATCATCATCGGCGTAGTTTTCCTCTTTCTCCTCCTCGTCCTGCTGGCGGTATTCCTGGAAGTGAGAAACCCGTTCCAAAGGAGATAAGCCACAGCGGCAGTCGTTTATCGCCCCGCGCGGCGTCGGATAAACCACGCGCGGACGGGCAGATAGGCTTCGTAGAACGCGGAGGGCAGGTGGAGAACCGCGCGCGGCCCGGCGGTCAGCGAGACCGCGGTCAGCCATGCAATGAGCAGCCCCGCGAGCGCGTCCCGCCACCCCGAAAGGAAGGTAAGCGGCACGGTCATGACGAGCGCAAGCGCCGTCAGGAAACCTGCGGAACGCTTCTTTTCGGCCTCGCCCTGCTCGAACGCCACGCCAGCAACCAGCAGCAGGAGCGCGTACAGCACCGCGCCGGTCAGCGTCCGCCCCAAGATCGCCGCGGGCAGGTACAGGATGGACGCGATCAGCGGCCTGAACCCAGTGCGCAGTAGTGCTGCAAAGTCCCCGCCCGACGGCAGCGCCGCCCGGAGGTCGAACTTCAGGGACAGTGCCAGCCTGAGTAGCGCCAGCACGCAGCCCGCAGCCAGCGCCCCGAGTGCGCCCGGCATCAAGAAATACCCGGCCAGCAGCACCGCGGCGCTTGACGCGATCCACAGGATCAGCGCCGCGCCCGCCAGCTTTCGCCTGTCCGCGTCCAGCACCCGCGCGCGCGCGATCACCGCCGCGCCGCCCGCGCCCAGCATACCGGAGAGCGCCAGCGCGCCGCCGATCAGCATCAAAAACGCGAAATCCCGCGCCTGCGCCATCAAAACTTCCGTCATGCGCCCTCCCGCCTTCAAAGCACGTTCCAACCCAACCGGACGGGTCAGCCGGAACTCCACGAAGGGTTTTCATCGCTTTATTTATGGTATTTCTGTCCTGAGAGGATGCGCACCGACCGGTACAACTGCTCCAGCACCAGCACCCGGAAAAGCTGGTGCGGAAAGGTGAGGTTGGAGAAGGACAGCCGAGCCTCGGCCCGCGCCAGCACCTCCGGCGAAAGGCCCAGCGAGCCGCCGATCACCAGCACCAGCCGCCTGCCGTCCTCCCAGCCCTGAAGCATCCTCGCAAGCCCCACCGAGTCGGGCTGAGCACCCTGAATCGCCAGCGCCACCACCCGGTCCTCCGGGCGGATCCGCTTCAGGAGCTCCCGCCCCTCCTTTTCCAGGATCTGCTGCGCCAGCGCTTCGTTTGTCTTCTCCGGCTCCGGCTGGTCGTTGACCTCCTGAACTTCAAAGCTGCCGTAGCGCGTCAGGCGCTTCAAATACTCCTGACACGCGGCGCGCTGCCAGTCCTCCTTGAGCCTGCCGACGGTGAGAATCAGTATGTTCATCAGATCACCCGGAGCATCGTGAGCAGGTCCATCAGGTACATGCAGCCCACCGTGACCATCCCGGCCAGCAGCACAAGCAGTTCCTGCCAGTTCAGCGGCGTGCGGTCGACGCGCTCGATCTGCTCAAACGAGCGGCCCTTCCGCTCCCGATACCACGCGGACACCGCCAGGATCGCCCAGAACACCGCGCCGTAGACCAGCGTCTGAAGCGCCAAGAGCATCACGCCCGCCGCGCCGCCCACGCTGCCGTAGAGCGTCTGCCCGGCGGCGGCCTCCTGAGGTTGCAGCTGCGAGAGCACCACCAGCGCGGCGTTGTGCACCGTGTGGTAGATCATGCCCGCGTAGAGCGAGTCCGTATTGATCACGAGGTAGCCGATGGCGAACCCCAGCATGATCTGCGTGGGCAGGCCGACGATGGAGCCGTGTAGCATGGAGAAGAGGAGCGTTGACACAACAAGCCCATAGAGTGTGCCGCGCCGCTCCCACGCGCCCAGGATGAAGCCGCGGAACAAAAGCTCCTCAAATACGCCGGGCAGCATGCAGGTGGTCAAAACCAGCATCATCAGCGGTCCCGACCCGTTTGCCACGGGAATCTGCTGGTTGATAAGCCGCGCGCCCAAGCCCTCCAGCGCGATCATCCAAAGAGAGCCCAGCGAGATCGCCGCCATCACGCCCGCCAGCGCCGCCAGCGCCGAAACCAGCGCCATGGAGGGCGGCAGCGGGTTCAGGCGCATCGCGCGGGGCACACCCTCCCGTTTTCGGGCGTACAAAAATACCGGCAGGCCAATCAGGAGCGGATAATAAACGAACGACGTGAGCGTCATAGACGCCTGGTCGTCCAGCCGCAGCCCAAAGAGCTGCACCGCCAGCATCAGCGCGAACGCGATCGCCGGAAGGCCCGCCGCCGCCAAGAGGTACAGGCTGTTGGCCGACAGGATGGCGGGGCGGCGCGCCCAGAACCGGAAATCCCCGTCCAGAAGGTTGTTCCCCTCAAAACCAGACAAACGGTTCCCCCTCCGTTCTGGCAAAGCGGCTTCCCTCGGGCTCCAGCGTGTACACGCCGTTGGGCTCGCTTCTCTTCGCGACATCCAGGCCAATGTCCACGCCCGGGCAGAAGCCTTCGGCTTCCAGCGCGTCGTGCACGGTGCGCAGCGCGAGCTCCGGGAAGTTGTTCTCACCCGACAAGTGCCCCAGCACGATGTGGCCCACGCCGGACTGCGCCAACTTCACCGCCACGCCCGCCGCCGTCTCGTTGGAGAGGTGGCCATAGTTGCCCAGGATGCGCCGCTTGAGTTCGTAGGGGTAGCGGCCCGCCTTGAGCATGTTCACGTCGTGGTTGGACTCAAGGAGCACCAGGTCGCAGCCGGAGATCGCCTCCAGCCAGTCGCCCTTGACGTGCCCGATATCGGTGGCCACCGCCACGCGCCGCCCGCCGCAGGTGACGCAGAAGCCCACCGGCTCCGCCGCGTCGTGGGGCAGCGGGAAGGGCATCACGCTGATGCGGCCGATGTAGAAGTCCTGAAGCACGCGCAGGTCCCGGATGTTCGACGGCGAGAGCCGCCCCATCCTGCCCGCCATCGCCGCCCAGGTGCCGCGGGTGGCGTAGAGCGGAATGTCGTACTTTCTGGACAGGATGCACGCGCCCTGCACGTGGTCGGAGTGCTCGTGGGTGATCAGGATGCCGTCGATCATGCCGGGGGTCACGCCCAGGGTTTCCAGCGCGTGGACGATGCGAGAGCCGGAAACGCCCGCATCGATCAGGATGCGCGCGTCGTCCATCTCCACCAGGATGGCGTTGCCGTTGGAGCCGCTGAAGAGCGGCGAGAACCTGTACTGCATCGGGTCAACCTTCGTTCAAAAATTCCTGAAGCGCCGTGCGCACCTCGTCCACGCGGTGCAGCGTCATCACACTGGCCCGGAGCCTGGCGCAACCCCTCGCCCCTTGCGCGTAGGCCGCGATGTGGCCGCGCATTTCGCGCACCGCCCGTTCCTCGCCGTGGAGCGCGGCCAGCATGTCCAGATGGCGCAGGGCCATCGTGAGCCGCTCTGCGATGGTAGGCGGGACATACCCCTCGCCCAACATCCCGCAGGCGATCTCGCGGAAGACCCACGGGTTTCCGCGGGCCGCCCGGCCCACCGCGACGCCGTGGCAGAGCGTTTCCTCACGCATCGCCGCCGCGTCCCGGAAGGAGGCCACGTCGCCGTTTCCAATCACCGGTATATTTACCGCACGGACCACTTCCGCAATCACGCGCCGGTCGGCACGGCCGGAATAAAACTGGTCGCGGGTGCGGGCATGAACGGTGATGGCCGAAGCGCCCTCCCCCTCCGCAATATGCGCAAGTTCCGGCGCGTTGATGTGCTCTTTGTCCCAGCCGGAGCGGATTTTGACCGTGACCGGCAGCCCCGCCGCCTTCACCACCGCGCCGATTACGCGGCCCGCGGTAAGCGGCTCCTTCATCAGCGCCGAGCCCTCGCCGCCCGACACGATCTTCGGCGCGGGGCAGCCCATGTTGATGTCGACAAACGAAAAGCCCTGACCGCTGAGCCGCCTAGCGGCTTCGGCCATGGCCGAAGGATCCCGCCCGAAAAGCTGCACCCCAAGCGGCCCCTCGTGCTCCGCGCGCAAAAGCAGTTCCACCGCGGCCCGGTGGCCGGGGCTCATGAGGTAGCCTTTCGCGCTGACCATCTCGGTGGTGGAGAAATCGCTCCCCAGTTCCCGGCAGATCAGCCGGAAGGTGACATCGGTGACGCCGGCCATCGGGCAGAGGCCGGCGCCACTCAAAAACTTCAGATCCGGGCTCATTGCGGCGACACGGTGGGCGCGGGCGTCGGTTCGGGCTCCAGGATGATCTGCGTCTGCCGCATGCCCGCGATCTTCCACTGCGCGTTTACGCGGTACAGGGTCATGCTGTACCGCCCGCCCTGCCAGACCGGCGGGTTGGCCGTGAGGACCCCCGACTTGACCAGCGCGGTCTTGCCGGAGACCACGGTGCCGCGGATCACCGGCACGCGGTAGACGATGGTCGCCTGCGCGGTGTCCTCCCAGGGCCAGCTCCAGATCCACTCCAGCGTGACGCTCGACTCGAAGTCGGTGATCTTGTAATTCACATAGGGCGATTGGCTGGAAAGACCCAGCGCCAGCGCCTCGTCGCTCTTTAAAAAGTCCGCCCGGAAGAAGCTGTTGAGCGATTCCGGATTTTCGCGCGTCAGGATCACTTCGGTACGCTGGCGCATGCCGTCCTGCAAAAGGATGTAGATGTTGGCCGCGTTCATCGAAAGGTAGAACGCGAGGATCAAGACCGACGCGATCACGCTGAAGATCAAAAGGTGCGACGCGATGTACCACAGAACACGGCGGATGTACTTCACTTTTAAGAACGCTCCATTTCAACGGCTTGCGCCCGGATTGCGGGGCTGAATTTGATTATCCCGCTCTCGCCTTGCGCAGCGCGTCGCTATTTAAATAAAACCGGAAGACCGCGAGGTTCTCCTCCCCACCCGGACGCGCGCCCGAAAGAGCCGTGCTCCGGAAGGCATTCCGCACGGCGGCGTCCAGCGCCGGGGCGTTCGACGCGTAGTTCACGATGGCCGCCGCGCGCCGCGCGGCCAGGTCCCCCGCCTCATCATCCTCGAGGGACGTCTGCGCCTCCACCGAAATCACCGCCAGGCTCTCGCCACTGATCGCGCCATACCAGACGGGCAGGAACGCGTCCAGCGCCTGCTGCCCGGACTTCGTGAGGATGGCCGAGGATTCATTGAACAGGCTGTCCAGCCCGAGCGACACGCCGCCATCCCCGTCCGCCGTCGCGGAAAGTCCGGCGGCCCTGAGCGCCAACGATATCTTGGAAGCGATGCGCGACCTCGCGTCCAGCGCGGCGTCCACCGCCTTTTGAAGCTCGGCATAGTCGCTCAGAAACGCGTCGGTCTCCGCCTGCGCGTTTCGGAAGAGCTGTTCCCGGGAGGCGAGGTCGGTTTCGGCCTGCTGAAGCGCCGCCTGCTCCTTCTGAAGCGCCTGAACGCCGCTTTCCAGCGTCTGCTCCCGCGCCTTCAGCGACGCGTCCTGCCCATCCAACCGGGCCTGCCGCGCGTCGAGCGCCTTCTGCTGATTGCTGATCGCAAGCTCCTGGCTCTCAACCGCGTCGTCCCGCCGGTCCAGCTCGCTCCTGCGCTGGTCGAGCGACGCCTCCCGCTGGTCCAGAAGCTTGTCCCGTCCGGCGACCTCGGCGCCCAATTGTTCGTTGACGGACTGCTGCTGGAATGCGCCGAACACCAGCACCACGGCGACCACCAGCACCGTGAGCGCCATCATCGCGCTCACCGGCAGGCTGACCGTGAGGCGTCTGCGCCTGGGCTTCATGGTCATCGCCCTCCATACGCGCCGATACGGTCGACAGCGTCCTCCAGCGCGGCCTGCGCGCTCCTCAGAGCGTCGGTCAGCCGGTCGGCCTGGCCCGCGTAGATGGCCGCGGTGTCGTCCAGAAGGTCCGGAAGCCGGGCCAGCGTGGCCTTGATGTTCTCCATCAGCCAGTTGAGCTGGTCCGTGGTCTTGCCCGCGCCCTGGAAGAAGGAGCCGTAGGCCTTTTCAATCTCGCGGGTGACGCCCGTGGACAGCGCCTGATGGCTCTGCGCCAGCGCCTCGCTGGACTTCTTCAATTCCTCTGCGGCGCGGGACATGGCCTGACTGGCCGCGAGCGAATTGTCGGTGGAGACCTTGGCGAACTGGTCCGCGGCGGTCTGGAAGGCGGAGAGCGCCTTGGACCACTCGTTTTGCAGCTTGCCCACCGACAAAAGGTAGTTGTTCTGCTGCCGGGCGACGATCTCTAGGTGCTCGACGTTGGCGGAGATGCGGCTGTAGCCCTCCTCCACCATCGCCTGCGCGCCGCCCAGGCGCGTCAGGTACCCGTCGAACTTGTCGATCATGTCCTGGGACAGCCGCTGCGCCTCGCCCATGTCGCGGGACACGCGGGCCATGCCGTCGGCGGCTTTTTTCAAATCGTCCTGAATCATCTGGTGGCTCTTGCAAAGGCCGTCGATGGTCGTGGACAGCTTTTCCATGCCGCCGCCCATCCGCTCGTCGAGAAGCCCCACGAAGCGGCTGACCAACGCGTCCACGCCGCGCACCTGCTCCCGGGAGGCCGCCTGAGTGAACCGCTCCAGCTCCCCGGTCAGCGGGGCGATGGCTTTTGACATCGAGGCGGCAAAGCGGTCGGCGAGCTTTTCGGACACGTCCTCCGCCAGCGATTGGATGCGCTCGGCCTGTTCGCGCGCAAGAAGCGCCGCCTGCGCAGCCGGGTCCACCTGCGGGGTGTGCGCGTGGCGCGCCATGGCGTCGTAGAACGAGGCCAGCGCGCCCTGAGCGCCGCTCATTGTGAAGCGGTGGATGATTGCGTAGAGCACCGCCAGCGCGCCCCCCACGATCGCGGGCGCGAGCGCCACGCGGACGGCGGACAGCATATCCGCCGTGCCCAACGCGCCGGGCAAGCCCTGCCACAGCCCGATCAGTGTGCCCAAAAATCCCAGCGACATCATGATGCCGGGCGCGGATTCGCTCAGCGCCGCGGATTCCGGCGGGCAGACGTCGTCCTCGCCAATGTAGTCCTCCACCTTGGCGCTGGCTTCAAACTGCTCTTCCAGGAAGAACTGGGTCGTGAGGTACGCGCTCCACCGGGCCTGCAGCTGGTTACCCAGGAAGCCCTCGTCGCGCCAGGACCTTTTGGCCTTGTCGCCCTTTCGGAGCGATCGAACGCCGCGCAGAAGCGCCTGCCGGGAAGCCGTGAGCGGCGCGATGCCCCGGATCAGGCAGTACAAAAACACCGCCGTCAGCAGGATGTAGAGCACCAGGTTGATCCCACCGGACAGGAAAAACCCGCCCAGCCCTGTATGGACGCTTGAGAGCACCTTCATCCCTCCGCTTCCGGCGGTATGCCAATATTCCCATCATAAGACGCGGCAGCGCGCCGCTTGGTTCATTTTCCAAATTGCCCGCGGGCAGTCGGCAGCTACTTCCCAGTCGGGACGCCGCCCCGGCGACCGATGGAGTGGTATTCGACGCCCGCCGCGGTCATCTGATGCGGACTGAAGAGGTTTCGCCCGTCGTAGACCAGCGGCGTGCGCATGCACTTTTTGAAGGTCTCCGGCTTCAGCGCGCGGATCTCGGGCCACTCGGTAAACGCGAAGCACACGTTGGCGCCCGCGAGCGCGTCCTCCGGCGTCTTCTCGGAGATCACCCGGCCGGGGAATTTGCGCTCGAACGCGGCGGCCGCGACCGGATCGAAGAAGTGGATGATCGCCCCCGCGTCCAGCAACAGCTGCACGTTGTCGAGGGCCGGCGCTTCCCGAAGATCGTCCGTCCCCGCCTTGAACGCCACGCCCAGCACGGCCACCTTCAGCCGGTCGAAGGTGATGAGCCTGCGGCAGGCTTTCTGGAACAGCACCGTCTTCTGCGCCTCGTTGACCTCCACCGTCGCGTCCACCGTGCGCAGCCGGTAGCCGCACTGCTTGGCTAAAAACCTCAGCGCCTTGGTGTCCTTGGGGAAGCAACTTCCGCCATAGCCCACCCCGGCGTTCAGGTAGCGCTTGCCGATGCGCTCGTCGTAGCTCATGCCGGTGGCCACCTCGGTGATGTCCGCGCCCACCAGCTCACAGAGGTTGGCGATGTCGTTCATGTAGGAAATCTTGAGCGCCAGAAAGTCGTTGGAGGCGTACTTGATCATCTCCGCGCTGCGGCGGCCCACCGACACAATCGGAAGGCCGAAGGGTTCGTAGATCTCCTTCAGCATGCGCTCGGCGTTTTCACCCTCGGTGCCGATGATGATGCGCTGCGCCTTCAGCGTGTCGCGCACCGCGGTGCCCTGGGCCAGGAATTCGGGGTTGGAGGCCACTTCGACCTTGACGTCGTGGGCCAGGAAGTCGTGGATGAACTGCTCCACCTTGTCGTTTGTGCCCACCGGGACGGTGGACTTGACCACAACCAGGCAATCCTTTTCCACGGTCTCGGCGATCTGCCGGGCGGCGGTGGCGATGTAGGACAGGTTCGCCGAACCGTCCGGCTGTTCCGGCGTGCCCACGCCGATGAAGATGGCGTCGGCACTTCTGTAGGCGTCCTCGTAGTCGGTGGTGAACCGGATGCGCCCCGCGGCCAGCGTCTGACGCATCAGTTCCTCCAGGCCCTCTTCGTATATGGGCGATTCGCCCGCGCGCATTCTCAAGACCTTGGCCTCGTCCACGTCGACGCAGGTTACCTGATGCCCCACGTGCGCAAAGCACACGCCCGCCACAAGGCCCACATACCCCGTGCCCGCCACCGCGATGTTATACGCTTTCATACTTCGTCTCCAATCCCAGGAAGTGACTTTACATTCAGAAGCATTATACAACAAAAATCCCGCGCCGTAAAGGCGCGGGACGAACGTCGGGAGGGATCGGGGCTACGCCGCGATCAGGCTCGTCAGCGGCAGGTAGCCGACCTTGCCGTTTTTGATCACCCGGATGAGGCCCCAGGAACCGGACTTCGCCAGCAAGACCACATTGTACTTCCGGGTCAGTGTGCCCTTGACGCCGGACGACGAGGAGGCCTTTTTATAGACCTTGACGCCCTTGGAGGAGCTCGCCCGGTATATCTTGCCCACCTCGTAGGTGCGGTAGTACTTCAGGTTGGAGGGAAATACGTAACCGATCAGGCCTTTGGAGGTCTTGATCCGCCACCAGCTGTTCTTGGTGCTCAGATGGATGACCTTCTCGCCCTTTTTCAGCTTGCCGATGACGGTGGAGCCGGACTGCGCCTTCTCGCGGATGCGCACCCCGCCCTCGGTCGCCCTGTAGATCTTGCCCTTCTCCGCCGCCGCGCCGAGCGGCGCGAGGGCCATCGATGCAACCAGCACAAGGCAAACGAGCGCAAGCAAACTTTTGCACACTCTCATGCGATTCCACTCCTTACGCGGTCGTAGCGGGATGCTCACCGATCCATTGTAACACAGGCGGCGGGGGACTTCAGCATATATAGAGTTACAAATCTATTACGCAACCATCATTTATTTCGGGTCGTTGGGTTCCTTTGGCTTGCGGCCCATGGAGCCACCCGTCACCTCGCTGGCACCCCGGGCGAGCCTGCGCTTCATGCCATCAAAGGTGCCTGTCGCGGCCAGTGCATAGATCACACCGGCGACGATCACGCCGCCTATTAACCATAGGACGCCTTTTCCCGCGGATTTGTTCCCTTGTTGCACATTTGTTTCCGCTTTTGCCGTTCCGCCGAAGAGAACGTCGTTCAAAACGTTCGCCATGAACTGGGTGGACTGCTCCGCCCGCTTCTTGTCGGTGGAAACCGTGCCGAACTCAAGCAGGATGGACTGCGGGTATAGCTCCTGGTTGTAATTGCCCTTGCCGATGAAGATGTCCTTGATCATCCCGGGATACTTCTTGTCGGCTGTGGCCTTGATCTCCTTGGCGAAGTTCCGGTTTGCGTCGGCGTTGGGGTTGGAGCGGCCCACCTCCAGCCGCACCTTGGAAGCCGGCTTGCCGTCGATCGTCTTGTCGTACTCCTTGGGGTCGGGGATGCCATCCCGATGGATGTCGATCAGCGCCTCTGGCTGCTTTTTGAGCAGTTCCTCGGCGGTCTGGCGGGAGCGCCTGTACGCGCCGGCGTCGTGGGGCATGTGGTTGGTCTCGTCGTAGACCACCTGAACGCCCTTGCTCTCCAGATTTTTCTTGAGCGCGTTGCCTACGTCCAGAATGCCGCCGCCCTTGGTCTTGGAGGACGTGCCGTCGGTTGGCTCGTAGGATTCGTCGGTGTGGGTGGAGTACATCGCCACCAGCTTCTTGCCGCCGCCCGACGCATTGGGCGACGCGTTGGCCGCCGCGGTCGTACCGGGCGAGGCGCTGGGCGCGTTCGTGGCCGCCGCGGCGCCAAACACGCTCTGCGTTTCAACGCGCGAGCCGACGGTTTCCATGCCCACGTAGCTGGCCGTCGCGGTCAGCATCGAGTCGTCCACCGCGGTGATGATGTAGAGCTTGTTGTCCCCCGCGATGTACTCGTCGTCCTGATAGACGCGCCCGGCGTGGGAAGTCAGGTACGCGCCGGCCTCGTCATTGATTTTGTAGACGATGTCGTCCTGGTACTCCGGCTCCTCCGCGCGGACGCAGACGGGCGTCAGGAGGAGCGCCAAAACCAGTATGGCGGTCAGCCGTTTCATTTTCCCTTCTCCTCCCCCGTTCTTGCGCCGCGCATGGCGCGCTCGATCAGTTCGCCCAGAAGTTCCGCCAGAAGAACCGCCAGGATCCCGGCGATGACCACCGCGTCAAATGCGCCCGCGCCGCCCAGGATCAGCGTCTGGTCGATACCCTGACTCCAGTTGATCACCGACTGCGCGGTGTCGGCCAGCATCACGCCCACGATGCCCGCGATGAACGACGCGCGCCTGGAGCGGCCGAAGATGTAGGCCACCACCGCCGCCGAGATGCCGTACAGGTAATTCGGGTCGATCTGGGTCCGCTCCGGCTCTGCGGGCAGGAAGCGGCCCAGCGCGAACACCGCCGCGCCCGCGAGCACCGCCGCAATCAGCGAACGCCACTTCTCCCAGGCGGTTTCCGCCTTGACGAACAGGTATACCGCCAGCCCCAGCGGTATCAGCGCGCCTCCGATGTTAAACGCGAACAGCGGCGTAACCTGAATGTCCGGGATGACGCCGCCGACGATGATCAGCGCGACGAACAGCATCGCCTGTTTGTCGGTCAGCCGGAGCCTGTCCAGCGCGCGCTGACCGACGCCGAACATGACAAGAATTCCGACGACGATCAGCAATATGAATCCAAAGGACATACCATCACCTCTCGCGTGACAGTATGTCCAGCCGGTGCGTTGAAAATCCGCAAGCGGCTTTTCAACGCGAAGGAAGAAGGCTGCGTGAGCCATGAAATCCTGCGGGATTTCCGGGCGGCTCACTGACTGAAGGTATTGTTTCCGTAACCAGTGTTCGCACTGGTTACGGAAACGACATTCCCGGCGACAAGTCGCCGGGAATGGTTTGATTAAGCACGGGGGGCGTCAGAATCCGAAAATGCATTAGTCCGCAGTCCGAATGGCGGCGAGCGACGAAAGCCGGGTCGCGCGCTGCGCCGGGTAGAAGCCCGAGCCGACGGAGACGAAGACCACGAAAAACCAGGTGCCCAGCGCCAGCGCGGGCGGGATGATTGAGACCGTTGCGTTCTCGCTCTCATACCAGTAGCCGGACTGCATGATGCTCGAGGCCAGCTGCCTCAGCCCATCGACGTTATTGAGCGCGTAACTGAGCAGGTAGCTCGCCGCCAGCCCCAGCGCGCCGCCGATGATGCCGATGTAGGCGGCCTCGCTCAAAAACATCACGCGGATGTTGCCCAGCTTGCAGCCCAGCACCTTCATGACGCCGATCTCCCGGGTGCGCTCGTAGATGGACATCATCATGGTGTTGGCGATGGAGAGCGCCGCGACCAAGAGCGAAATCGCGCCGATGAAGCCCAGGAAGCCCTGCATGGTCTGGATCTGCTGGCGGATGGTGTTGATCGCGTCCATGGTGCTGTAACAGATCACGCCCATCTCCACCAGTTCCTTGACCACAGCCTGCACGGAGTTCACGTCGGTGGCCAGCACGTTGACGATGTCGTACTTGTCGAGGCTGTCCACGCCCGAGTCCTTGAAGAGCTGCTTGTTCTCCTTGAAGAATTTTCGGAGCCAGTTCAAGTTGACCACCGCGCTGTAGCCGTAGGTCATGTCGTTGAAGTCCGCTGGCAGGATGCCCACCATGCGGGCCTTGTAGTCCTTGGTCTTGACGACGGGCTCGGCGTCCGCGTTGGCGGAGTCCTCCACGCTCTCCTCCCAGCTCATGGTCATGGTGAAGGGTTCGGTCAGCCAGTTCACCCTGGGCAGCGGCAGCGGCTTGTCATTTTGCCACAAGTCGTAGACGTCCACGCTCTCGTCGGGAGATTTGGGGTCCTGAAAGTCCATCATCGGAATCTCCGACATGATGAACTCCATTGTGCCGGTGGTGGACGAAAAGAACCGCCCGCTCTTGAGCTTGACCATCTTGGCGAAGTCCCTGGGCAGCACGCCCATCAGCATGGTGGCCTGGTTCACGCGCTTGCCGACTTTTAAGGAGAAGTTGACGCCCGCGTAGAGGTTGACGATGGGCGTGAGCGCGTCAACTCCCTTGATGCCGCGGATCCTTCGGAGCACGCTGTCATTGATGGTTGTGATGCGGTTGCCGGTGGCCGAAGCACCCGATTCCGAGTAGCCGTAGTTGGGGTACACCTGAATCAGCCGGAGGTTTGTTTGGGCCTCCAGCGCCGCCAATTGAGTCTTTTCCGCGCCGTAGCCCAGCGAAATGGTGACCACAATGGCCGCCGTGCCGATGACCACGCCCAGCATGGTCAACGCGCTTCGCAGCTTGCGGCGGCGGAGGTTATTGAGGGCCGCGGACAGGATGTCAATCCATCTCATCTTCTTCGAACATCCTCCGGCGGCGGCGGCGCGCCGACATGGCGATCGCGAGTATGATCAGAAGAAGCATCAGGCCAACCGCCGCGTAAAGCCAGGGCGGCAGGTACTGCATGATCAGGACCGCCGACGGCGCTTCGGGCGCGGGGGTCGGCGCATTGAGGTCGTCGTACTGGCCGTCGTCGTAGCTGAAGTCCTCCAGCGCGCTTACGGTGAGCGAGAAGGGCCTAAGCTCCGTGGTCGCTTCGCCGAAGGCGTTTTCATAGGTCACCTGAACGTTCCCGGCGTACTGACCGGCCTCCATGGCCGTGGCCTCCAGCTCCGCGGTCTTGGAGGTTCCCGGGTCCATGTTGCCGCCGAAGAAGGCCTGCCCGGGCATGAGGTTGGGGTTGTCGGAGATCACCTTGGCCGTCACGTTGTAGAGCACCGTGCGGCCCAGGTTGAACACGCCCAGCGAAAACTGCACGCTGTCGCCTGCGGTGGGCGCGGTGGCGGGCAATTGCAGCTCGTCCAACTGCATGCGCTGCACCTGCGCCACCTTGACCATCACGCTCTGCGTGGCGGTCAGCGCGGTCAGCTTCTTGTCCTCGTACTCCATCGAGAGGTCAATTTTGACGTCCTGCTTGGAGAGCTCGGGGCTCGCCTTGACCGGCAGCCTGAGCTCGTAGGATTCGTTTTTGTCGATCTTCGCGAGGTACACGCTGTTGGAGCCCGCCGCGGGCATCAGCGCGTCCTCGTCGGTGGTGTAGGTCACCTCGACGTTCTGCACGTAGTAGTCGGGCGAGGTGTTCTTGAGGGACAGCACCACGTCGAAGTTTTGCCCGGCCTTGGGGCTGAGCGGGTCGGTGGTGATGGCCTCCACCACCAGCTTGGGCTGGGGCTTTTCATTGCCGGTGGTGGACCCGCCGCCGCCGTAGTTGCTGCCACCGGAGGAGGTGGGCGCGCCGGTCACCTTAACTTGATAATAGAATGTTGTGCTGCTGGCGTGAAGCCAATCCTGTCCCTTCATCCGCCAACTAAGTTTACCGGTCAATGTATAGTAGGCGTTTTTGGCCGAGGACTTTACCGGGATGTTCGGAAAAACCGCAAAGCCATGGTTGATGCCATTTTGGACGACAAAGGCAGACGAAATATTGGTGGCCACTAAGGGCGCGTCGCTCGCGAAGGGATCTAGTTCAATTTTGATGTCCTCGACGCCCAAAGCTGTCCAGTCCGCCTGAGTGAAGTCCGCGTCCGTCTCCTTGCCAGTATACTTACTGGCTCGCTTGCCTGTTGTAAGCGTGTCGCTATAAGCCAAAGAGGAGTTGATCGCATATGAGATGGGCAATGCGATGGTCATTTTGCCCTTTGGCTTCCCCACCGGGTAAGGTTGTCCATGTTGGTCAACAACAATTGTGGAGGTAAGTTTGTACTTGGATTCGGCAGTTACGTTGACCTTATTGTTCTCATGTGTGGCGGTCTCAACCCAGCCGTCGAACACAAAGCCCAAATCAGCATGAGATTTTACGATCAATTCCGCTGCGGCCTCGTCCATGCCCAGCGTCGCACCGTCGAAACTGTCCTTATAAGTTTTCTCTACCGGATCGGTTATTGCCTCATAATGCGCGCCAAGGGAGACGTTCTCAGTCACAGCGGTCAGCTCTGGATTCCAACCTTTGAAAACACTCCATGTGCCGTTAATCTGCTTAATTGGTTTTACGTTTGCCACATAGTCACCCGGAGTGGATGGCGAATTGCCTTCTTCCACGCTGGTGGTGGTGATGGTGGAGCCGTCGAAGTCGATGAACGTGACGGTATAGGTCGCCGCGGTCCCGTCGGTTTCCTCTTCTCCATCCTTCGCTTCGATTCCATCGAGCGCCTTGGACAGAAGCGCCGCCTCCGGGACACCCGCGGTCGCTTCGGGCAGGGGTGTACCGGTGATGTCAACCGAAGCGGTCGCTTCGGGCATGGGCGTATCGGTGGCGTCAACCAGAGCGGTCGCTTCGAGTTCGGGCGTACCGGTGGCTTCGTCTGAAGCGGTCGCTACGGGCGTCGCGGGCAGCTCGCCCGCCAGCAGGTCTGCCAGCGTTTCGTCGGGTTCGGGCGCGGCGGCGGGTTCGACCGGCGCGTTCGTTTCGGGCATCGCGGTAGCATCCGGCGTCGCCGTGGGTTCAAGCGTCGCGTCCGGTTCGGGCGTGGCGGTGGGTTCGACCGTCGCATCCACGTCGGGCGTGGCGGCGGCGTCCGGCGTCGCGCCGGGTTCAGCGGAAGCGTCGCCAGGCAGGAAGACAGCGCCCGGCGTCGCGGTAGGTTCAACGGTTGCGACCGCGTCGGGTGTGGCGGTCGGCTCTGCCGTAAAGGTCGCCTCGGGCGACAGGGTGGGTTCCGGGGTCAGAGTGGGTTCCGGGGTCAGAGTGGGTTCCGGCGTCAGGGTGGGTTCGGGCGTCTCGTCCGAGCCCAGGATGCGGACCACGGGCGTGGCCTTGGGCGCCTGGTTGGCGACCAGCATTTCGGACTCAGTTTCCGCGGTTGCGTCGGGCACTGCGGTTCCGTCCGGCGCGTCAGCGCCCTGCCCCTTCGCGGCGTCCGGGCTTGCGGCCTTCTCCGCGGCCCCGCCGATCTTCAGTTCGATTTCGAAGGGGACCTTGTTGTCCAGTTTCGTGCCCTTGAGCCGCCACACGATGGCCCCCTTGAGGGGGTAGGAGCCGCCCTTGGCGTTTTCGCGAGCCTTCACGGCGTCAAAAACCGCGAAGCCACGGTTGACCGGCTGGCCGTTCGCGACCCCGTACTTCTTCTTGCTGTCCTTGACGCTTTTCAGGATGTAGGACGACCGGCCGTCCTTGTCCGCTTTCAAAGGCGTACCAGACAGGTCCAGATCGATTCGGATCCACTCGATGCCCTGACTGACCAGCGCGCTCTGGTCGTACTCGGGAATTTCGCGCTTGGCGTCGTAGCCCGCGAGGCCGCCGTTTGCGAGCTTGCTCGAGGCCGCCTCGTCGCCGGTCAGCGCGTTTTTGAACACGACCGGCAGCGCGAGTCTGAGCTTCCCGCCCGGCGCGGCCTTCGCCCCATCGAAATCACCCAGCGCGATCTGGTGGGTGGTCACGTACTTCGCGCTTACGGACAGGTTTTTCTTGATAACGGAGAAGTCCTTGTCCCAGCCCGCGAACTGGAAGCCCAGGTCGGTGTGGTCGGGCGCTTCCGGCTGGGCGGCGGATTCGCCCGCGTTCACGCGCTGGGTCTCCCCGATCTCCTTGCCGGTAAGCGTATCGACGAACTTCACTTTATATTGTTTGGCTTTTTTCGTGCTGGCCGGGGCCTCGGTGGCGCTCTCTATGGGTGCGGGCGTTTGGCTTTCCGCAAAGGCAACCGAAAATTCCGGCGCCACGAGAACCAGCGCCGTCAGAATGGCCAGGATCAGCGATTGTACCCTTTGCCTCGTCATGGGTCGTCCTCCTTCATGCCCGGGCGGGAGCCTTCTTAAACTCGGCGGCCCGCGCCTGGGTGTCGCCCTCCGGCAACTCGATCACCGTGCCGTCGGGCAGCGTCTGTACCAGCGTAATGTCCTTGGGGTTTTCATGAACCGCGTTCTCGATCACCCGGCCGTCCAGAAGGCGCACCATCCGGTCGGCGTACTGCGCGATCTCCGCGTCGTGGGTGACCATGATCAGCGTGGTGCCCCGCTCGCGGCACACGGCCCGGATGAGCCGGAGGATCTCCCGCGAGGTCTTGAGGTCCAGGTTTCCGGTGGGCTCGTCCGCGAAGAGGATTTTCGGCTTTGTGACCAGCGAGCGCGCGATGCCCACGCGCTGCTGCTGGCCGCCGGACATCTGGCCGGGCATGTGGGCCATGTGGGTCGAAAGGCCCACCAGGTCCAGCATCTTGCGCGCCTGGCGCAAGCGGGCGTCCCTGGCCATGCCCTTGTACATCAGCGGCATGGCCACGTTGTCAAGGGCCGTGTGGGTGGCGAAGAGGTTGAACTGCTGGAACACGAAGCCCACGTTGTCCAGGCGGAATTGCACGAGCTTGCCCTCGTTCAGCCGGTCGATCTGCTTGCCCGCCACGCGGATCTGCCCCTTGGTGGGTTTTTCAAGCCCGGCGATCATGTTGAGCAGCGTGGACTTGCCCGATCCGGAACGGCCGACGATGCACGCGAATTCGCCCGGAAAGATGTCCAGCGACACCTCGTCCAGCGCCCGCAGCTTGGTGGAACCGATGGTGTACACCTTGCTGACGGCGGAAAGGCTGATGATGGGCTGGTCCCTCTTCTCCACTACCAACTGCACGGCTCCCCCCGGTTTTTCCTGGGTAATGCGCCTTATGTCCTGCCCATTGTAGCACACATCCAGGTAGATGACAATTCAAGGGTTTAGACTATTGTTACTGACAAAATGTTGCAGCCGCGCATTTTTCGCCGGGTTTCAGATCAAAATAATTTCGCGAAGGAGTTGAAAGCATGTCCATGATCGAATGCGGCCATTGCAGGCGCACAGGCGACGCCAGGACGATGACCGAGTGCTCGCGCTGCGGCGCGATGATCTGCGATAACTGCGCCCGGAGCGGCGAGGACTGCGAATCCAACCTCGAAATCCCTTAGAATGCCCCGAATGCAAAGCGCCTTTCCCGATCCCCGGGAAGGGCGCTTTATTGTAGCGATGAAAATTCCCGAGGGTTTTTCAGGGAAGAAGTCTGCGTGAGCCAAACACCTGCGGGATTTCCGGGCGACTCACTCACTTTTGGAAATGTTTTTATACCCAGTGTGCGCACTGGTTATGAAAACGGCGTTCCCGACGACAAGTCGCCGGGAACGATGGAAGCCTTGTACGAAGTGGTGGCCGGGCGTTGGAAATCTGTTTTTTCGAAGCTCCGAATGAAACGCTTCATTTTCTATGCAGCGTGATCAGCTGCATTTCCGGCGGGCAATTAATCCTGAGCGGAATCTTGCTGGAGCCCAGCCCGCCCGATACCACCAGCACCGCGCCCGCCTCCCGCTTCAGGCCCCGGACGGCGAAGAAGCGCTGGCGGCGGCGCACGCGGTCATACATGAGGATGTAAGGCGTAAAGCCGCCTATTCGTATCTGTCCGCCGTGGGTGTGGCCCGCGAGGATCAGGTCGGGCGGCGCGAGGCTCCCGATCAGCGAGTCAAGGGGCGCGGGCGAATGGGACAAGAGGATCGTCAGCCCCCCGCCCGCTTGCCCGGGGCGTCCGCGCCTGTCGAGGATCGAAGGGTCCGGCGAGCCGTAGTAGTCCTCATCCAAGCCCAGAAGAACCAGTTCGCCGCCGGGCACGGAACGCTCCCACCGGCCGTTGAGGAGCAGCTTCACGCCCGCTTGTTCGAGTAGGCGCTCAAATTCCTCCATCGCGCCCTGGAACGCGTTCCGGTCGTTGTTGCCCACGACGCCCGCCATGCCCATCGGCGGCTTCAGCCGGGCGATCTTTTTAAGCAGCTTCTCGGCATCCAGCCTGGTCTCCGCAAGGTCGCCGCCCCACAGGACCATGTCCGGCGCGAGCGCCTCGATCTGGCGGATCAGCCGCTCCTGCGCCGCCTCCGGGAACGTGGTCCCCGCGTGCACGTCGGAAGCGAACAGGATGCGCAGCCCTTCGAGGCCCTCCGGCAGACGCGGGAAGGCAAGGTCCAGCCGCTCGACCACCGCGCCGCCTTCCGGCAGGCCGCGAAACCAGATCTTGTCAGGATTCACTTCAGCACCTCGTTCAGTAGCCCCGCCAGCGGCGCATGGCCCCTGGCCTCGCTCAGCAGGCTGTCGTAGAAATCCCGCGCCGCCGCCGCCCTGGGCCGCGCCATTTCCGCGGCCTCCGGGGTATAGAAGCCGTCGCACAGCCGGGACAGTTTGAACATGTACTCGTTCATGAAGCTGGGCTCGTCCTCACGGCCGTCCATCGGCTCGCCGCGTTCGTCCACCCGGTAGAGCGGTTCGCCCACCGCGCCCTGATACAGGAGCGTGCGGGCGACGCCCATCGCGCCGGTGACGTCGAGCTTGTCGGCGTCGTAGAGGATCATCGCCTCGATCGTTTTGGGCTTGTGGGGTCCCCGGAACCGGTGGGCGCGCACGGCTTCGGAAACAAGCCTCGCCCGCGCCTCGCCCCAGCCGATTTCAATAAGATGCGCATACGCCATGTCCGCGCCGGCTTCCGCGTGGCTGACCGACGGGTCCTGAAACTGCGCCGCCCGGCCGATGTCGTGCAGAAGACAGGCGGCGACCAGCACTTCAATGTCCGCCTCCGGATGGGTTTTCGCGACCTCCAGCGCCGCGCGCAGCACGCGCTTTACGTGCTCGCCGTCGTGGGCGCTGTCCTCCATATAGCTCTTCATGATCTTCTCGATCTGCTCAAATTCGTTTCGCGTCATGGAGCCACCTCCGCTGCCAGTATAGGCAGAGTGCTTTAAACTGTCAAGTCGGACTGCAAACCCTGCCAGACCTTCCAACCATTTCCAGAATCAGTGTGGACACACTGAAGGAAACAATACTGCCCGTCAGCGGGGCGCCCGGAAATCCCGCAGGATTCAGACCCGCGCAGACGTCTTCCGATAGGGCTGTCGCGCTGAGGAGTAAAAAAGCGAGAGAATGCGTGCATTCTCCCGTTTTTGTTATATGATCCGGATGCAACACCTGCGCACAAAAGGCGCAGTGCGTTTCTACCTACGCTTTTAGCATGATTCGAGATAGGTCCCACGTCTTGATGCCTTTACAGTATTCTATTTTGCGGCAGCGACAAATAAACACTTCACACAATGTTGTCCGTTATCAATTGCGAATCCTCTGTAGTATTCACAGCATGAACACTGTTGCTTGATAATAATCATATCCTGATCCGGGCATGTATCCTTATCAATAACCAATAGCATTAAGCTGGTGTTAGCATCATCAGATAGCTTACAGTTCTCACGCTGTTTCTGCGCCTCTTGCTGCCTGAGTTTATCTCCAGCATCCCTTTTGGCTACGATAGCTTTCTGTTGTGGAGTTTTGTCTTGCATATCATACCTAAAAGCCATAATCACTACCCCTTCACTCAGTGTTCTGATCAATCGCCGAAGAGGAGCATCGGTTCCCTCAGGCTACTTAGACTTCATAATCATAATGCATTGACGGTTTGCCTTAATTAACCCTCTGGATCATTGTATTCATCAATCGGTTCGACGTAAATATGATGTATGACTTCATCATCTGCGGTGTAATACAATACATGCCATATGCCTGTATCGCCAACTCTCCACACATCTGACATCGAATATTCTTCATCTGCGATTGCTGCGGCATAATCGTTTCCATACATACTTTTTGCATCGTCTGATTTCCAGTCATAAAAATGTATTGGTTCTCCAAGACTCTTCTCTATGTATTTGTTTATTTCACGATAATCTTTGAGCATTACTTCTGCTTTATCCGCATCGGTGCTATTGAAAAACCCCCTTGCTATCATACCATAATCCAATACAGTATAATTGTATTGAACATTGGTTAGTTTCTGTAAGGCTTCATTTTCAAATCCGAAAGTAACTATACCGTTTATTCCAAATGCATCCACATCTAAAAAAGGGGTTTTCTGTGTACTATCACCGTGCCATTCAATAGACCAACCTTGCTCTCCAATATCTTGCAGATCTTCTTCATCTGCCTCCGCTTCATATTCCTTTTCCCATGCTAGGAATAGTGGTTTATAGATTTCTTGGATCTCATCAAAGGACATACCCAAAGTAACTCCCTGGGGCATTTCGTAAGGCTTATAGGGGGCAGAATCACTTAATAGTTTTTCTTTTGTTGCATCATCGACAGTACCCGTAACTTCCAAGTCTGCTGCCTCTTGAAAATCCTTCACCGCGCTCTCGGTCTGTTTTCCAAAGCCGCCGTCCGCTTTCCCAGAGAGATAACCCAAAGTTATAAGGCGCTCCTGGATGACTTTTACATCTTCGCCCCTATTTCCTTTTCTTAATTCTCCTTCTGCCAAAGTAGGGAGACATACCCAGAAAGATAAAACAAGAGCAAGGAAAACGGAAATAATGCGCTTCATACTCCATCCCCCAAACATTCCATCATAACTTTTATAAAAATTAATATACTCTTTTTTAAACAATTGTCAAGCTCTTTCTTGCAATTGTTGAAATTCCAGATATGTTTACTCCCTCCCACGGAGGCCACCCTGCAAATGTTACTACTGCCCTCCTTTCCCTTGCAATGCGCAATTTTATCTTGCCGACCTTTTCCCCAATATGAAAGACTGTCGCGCTGGAAAATTCCAGCACGACAGCCCCATTAATTTTTAACCTTCGAATCGACGTCCGCCGCGCGCGATGCATGATATAATGCCGTAAAAACGCGCACAAAGGGGTGTTTGTATGCGGCGAGAGCTCTGGGCGAAGGCGTTTGCCAGCACGCTGCCGGTATTGTTCGGCTACGTGCCGCTGGGCATGGCGTTCGGATTCATGATGTCGGCGGCGGGCTATGCCCCTTTCGTGTCGCTTTCAATGAGCGCGTTCGTGTACGCGGGCTCGGCGCAGTACCTGGCGGTGACGATGTTCGCGGAAAACGCGTCGCTGATCACCATGTTCACGATGGTGTTCTTCTTAAACGTGCGGCAGATGGTCTACGGGTTGTCCCTTCTGGACCTGTACCGAGGCGCGGGCGCGATGAAGCCCTACCTGATCTTCGCGCTGACCGACGAGGCCTACGCGCTGCTCGTGGGCGCGGAACTGCCCAAGGGTGAGGCGCGAAAACCCTACCTGCTGCTGATTACCGCTTTCTGCCAATGCTACTGGGTGGCGGGCACGGTGCTGGGCGCGCTGGCGGGGGCGTTTATCCACATCAACACCAAGGGCCTGGACTTCATGCTGACGGCGCTGTTCCTGGTGCTGGCGATCGACCTTTTCAAAAAATACAAAACCTGGGAGCCTTTCGCGCTGGGCGCGCTGGCAGGCATCCTGGCGCTCCTTCTGGGCGGACAGGCGCTGATGATGCCGGTGGCGCTCGCCATCATCCTGGCGGCGCTGAGCCTGTTCCGCGGATTCTTTGAGTCGAAGCTTCACACAAGAGAGGGGGCGGGCGCATGACGCACGGACTGAGGCTCGCGCTCGCCATCGCGCTGATGGCGCTGGCGACGGCGCTGACCCGGTTCCTCCCCTTCATCGTGTTCGGGCGCGGAAGAAAGCCGCCGCAGGCCATCGAATACCTGGGCCGCGCGCTGCCCCCGGCGATGCTGACGCTGCTGGTCGTCTACTGCCTGCGCGCGATGAACTTCACTACGCCGCCGTTCGGCCTTTCGGAGATCATCGCCTGCGGCGTCGTGGCGGCGCTGCACCTGTGGAAGAGCAACGCGCTCCTCTCCATCTTCGGCGGTACGGTCGTCTACATGCTGCTGGTGCAGTTCGCGTTTGCGTAGAGCGCATAACCTCACCGCATCGCCAACCCCGGTCGTACCTTCAAACCGTTTCCGGCGGCCTGTACGCCGGAAACGCGTTTCAGCCACCAGTGACGCTTCACTGGTGGCTGAAACATTTCCTTCAGTCAGTGCGCCGCCCGGAAATCCCGCAGGATTTCAAGCGCACGCAGTTTTCCCTTCGCGTTGAAAAGCCGCTTGCGGATTTTCAACGCCCCTCATCAGTAGATGATGACCTTGGTCTTCTGCGGGCAGTTCTCCCAAATCCACTTGGCGTTCTCCACCGACAGCCGCACGCAGCCATGGGAGGCTTTCCGGCCGAGATTGTGAACCGAACCGTAGGTCGGGCTGCCGCCCTTTTGGTTGAACAGCACTGAGTGGAACAGGTAGTCCCCCTGAATGGCGTACGCGTACTGGGCCCAGACAAAGAACTTCTTGAAGTAGTGCCAGCGGGCAGCGGGGCCGGTGGTTGCCTGATAGGTGCCCTTGGGCGTGTCGTTTCCGGGGAGGCCCGTGGAGCACTTCATGGTGCGGACCAGCACGGTGTACTCCTCGTTTTCGTCCGGCGCGTAGGCGTACACGCGCTGCTTGGCGATGGAGATCTTCAACAGGTAGGGCTTGAGCGCCTTCTTGGCGGTGTCGGAGAACAGCGCATTCAGTGTGTTCTTGTCGGCTTCGCCAGTCCGGCTCAGCTTCGAGCGCTTCTGAAACTCCTTGATCGCGTTCGCCGTGCCGGGGCCGAAGCCGCCGTCCGCCGAGGTGTACAGGTACTCCAGGCTATAGAGCCTGCGCTGCACGCGCTTGACTTCCTCGCCGGCGGAGCCCTTGGTCATCGCGCCGGGGACGTCCGGGAAGTTCACGTCGTAGAACTTGTCCATCAGGATCGGGTCCGCGACGCCGTTGATGACGGTTTCGAGTTTGCTTTCGTCGATCTTGATCTCGGCCGCGGGGGTGCCGCTGGCCATCGCCTCGGCGGTCAACGCCTCGCGCTCCTGGGCCTGGAAGTAGGCCTGCAGGTTCTCAACCCCCCGCTCGGTGGCGGCGCCGTAGGAACCGTCGGGCTTTCCGGTCATGAAGCCCAGAACATACAGCCGCTGCTGGAGCCTGGTGACTTCCGTGCCGGAGGAACCGTCCTGCAGCATCGGATGGTCGGGCCCCTTGGCCTGGCCGGAGTACACCAGCTTCTGAAGGTCCATGTTCGCCGCGCCGTCCTGCTCCAGGCCGTTGTAGTACTGAAGCAGCCGCACGCTGAGCTGGGTGCCTGCGCCGTAGAAGCCGTCGGGCTTGCCGATCAGGTAGCCGAGCGCGGACAGCCTGCGCTGGAAGCGCATCACCGCGTCGCCCTTGTCGCCGTACTTCAGATCGGAGCGGGTGGACGGGAAGTCCGCGCTCATCAGGAAGTTGAGGAGGGTCGAATCCGCGACGCCGTCCACCTTCGTGACGGGCGTGGGCGCGGGTTCAGGGGTGGGCGTGGGCTCGGGCGTCGGTACGGGCGTGGCGTTCGGGTCGGGCGTCGCGTTCGGGTCAGGCGTCACAGTGGGGGCGGGGGTCGGGGTCGGCGCCGGGGTCGGCGTGGCCTTCGCGTCGATGTCATCCTGCTCCAGAAGTCGGACATACTCCTCGAGCGCGGAGACCGCAGCGGCGGTGCCCTTGCCGTACTGGCCGTCGGCGGTGCCTTCCAGGTACCCAAGCTGGATCAGCTTTTCCTGGAGCGCCTTGGCGGCGTCGCTCTTTGAGCCGCGCTGAAGCTGCTCAAAGTAGGGGGTGGTCACGGTGACGTTGGTCAGGTAGATTTCTCCGCCGACAAGCGTTTTGGCGGTGTCGTCGAGTGCGCGGCCGACGGCCGTGCGAATGGCGCTGGTGAGCGCTTCCGCGGACTTGCCGGCACCCGAAGCGATCTGCTCCGAGACCTCCACCGCGAAACCTTCGGTCAGTTGAGACCAGGCGGCGTCCTGAGGTTTTACCGCAAGTGCGAAAGTCAGTTCCGTCCGAACCGGCTGCCCATCCAACTGGTTGTCAAGCGCCATTGACTTCTCGGTGAGGGCTGTCCCCTCGGGAAGGCTGGGCATGGCGGTCGATGTCGCACTGTCGGGCTCGTAGGCGCCCAGAAGGGAGCCATCGCCGCGCTGAGCCTGGACGGTCAGGTACGCGCTCAGCGTCAGGGCCAGACAAAGCGCCAGGGCAATCAGGGCTTGGATGCGTTTCATGTCATTCCTCCGGTCAAGATTTATTGTGTCCGTCACAGTTTCAGACGGGATCGACCGCCGGTTGGTTGCCCCGGATCGCGCGTAAATCTTAGAAACCCTGCCGAATTTTTTTAACAGCCAACACTTTAAAAACGCCAACTCATCATGTATAATAGGTTGGTGTGATTGAGAATCATGAAAAATGGAAAAACCGGGAGGAGATCCATCATGGCGATTATCGATAAGATCATGGCCAAGGCGAAGGCGGATATGCGTCACATCGTACTGCCCGAAGGCGAAGAAAAGCGCAACATCGCGGCCGCATCCAAGATTGTGAAGGCGGGCCTTGCCCGCATTACCCTACTGGGGAACCCGGAAAAGATTGCCGAAACCGCGGGAACCCTGGGTGTAGACCTGAACGGCGCGGAGATCATCAACCCCGCCTCGAGCGACAAGGCACAGCCTTACGCCGAGGCGCTTTATATGCTGCGCAAGGCCAAGGGCATGACGATTGAAGAGGCTACGGGGAAGGTCTCCGACCCCATGTATTATGGCGTCATGATGGTCAAGATGGGCGACGCGGACGGCCTGGTCTCCGGCGCGATCCACTCCACCGGCGACATGCTCCGGCCCGCGCTGCAGATCATCAAGTCGAAGCCCGGCATCAAGACGGTGTCCTCCTGCTTCCTGATGGAGTGCCCCGACGAAACCTACGGCGAAAAAGGCGTGATGATCTTCGCCGACTGCGCCGTAATCCCGAACCCCACCGCCGAAGAGCTCGCCAACATCGCCGTGGCCGCGGCGGACTCCGCCAGGAGCCTTGCGAACATGGAGCCGCGCGTGGCGCTGCTCTCCTTCTCCACCAAGGGCAGCGCGTGCCACGAGCTGGTGACCAAGGTGCAGGAAGCGGCGAAGATCGCAGAGGAACTCGCGCCCGAGCTTAAGCTGGACGGCGAACTGCAGGCGGACGCCGCGCTGGTGGAATCCGTGGGCCAGCTGAAGAGCCCCGGCTCCCCCGTCGCGGGCCACGCGAACGTGCTGGTCTTCCCGGACCTGCAGTCGGGCAACATCGGCTACAAGCTGGTGCAGCGGCTGGCGGGCGCGGAAGCCTACGGCCCGGTGCTCCAGGGTCTGGCCGCGCCCTGCAACGACCTCTCCCGCGGCTGCTCGGTGGAAGACATCGTCGCCACGGTGGCCATCACCGCCGTTCAGGCGCAGAAAAACTGAGAGAAGTGCGCTTGATTCTGATCCGTCCGTTACACTCCGCGCGCGAGCGCGTACAGCAAGAAAGGGTTTGAATGTCCATGAAAATTCTGGTGATCAACGCGGGTTCCTCGTCGCTAAAGTATCAGCTGATTGACATGCAGGGCGAAGCGGTGCTGGCCAAGGGCCTGGCCGAGCGCATCGGCATCGAGGGCTCGAAGCTTACCCATCAGTACGGCGACCAGAAGTACGTCGTCGAACAGCCGATGAAGAGCCACACGGACGCCATGCAGTTGGTGCTGGACGCGCTGATCGATCCCTCCCACGGCGTCATCACCTCCATCAACGAGATTGGCTCGGTGGGCCACCGCGTACTGCACGGCGGCGACAAGTTCACCGCTTCCTGCGTGATCGACGAGCCGGTCGAAAAGGCCATCGAGGATTGCATCCCGCTGGGCCCGCTGCACAACCCGGCCAACCTCATGGGCATCCGCGCCTGCCAGCGGGTCATGCCGGACACCAAGCAGGTGGCCGTGTTTGACACCGCCTTCCACCAGACCATGCCGCCCAAGGCGTATCTCTACGGCATCCCGACGGAATACTACAAAAAGCACGCCATCCGCCGCTATGGCTTCCACGGCACCAGCCACCGCTTCGTATCCGGCCAGGCGGTTAAACTGACGGGCGCAAAAAAGCTGATCGTGTGCCACCTGGGGAACGGCTCCTCGCTCTCCGCGGTCGTCGACGGCAAGTGCGTGGACACCTCGATGGGCCTGACGCCGCTTGAGGGCGTGCTGATGGGCACCCGCTCCGGAAGCCTCGACCCGGCGGTCATCGAAGTGCTGGCCACCCGCGAAAACATGACGGCCGGCCAGGTGATCGACATGCTCAACAAGAAGTCAGGCCTCGCGGGCATGAGCGGACGCTCCAGCGACATGCGCGACGTGGTCGCCGGCGCGAAGGAAGGCGACGAGCGCTGCAAGGTCACCCGCGAGATGTGGGCCTACGGCATCCGCAAGTATATCGGCGCCTACGCTGCGGCGATGGGCGGGCTGGACGCGCTGGTCTTCACCGCCGGCATCGGCGAGAACGACTGCCCCGCCCGCGCGGAGATCTGCGAAGGCCTCGAATTCCTGGGCGTGGAACTGGACCCCGCGAAGAACAACGGCCTGCGCAGCGAAGGCGAAATCTCGAAGGAGGGCGCCAGGGTGAAGGTCTGGGTCATCCCCACCAACGAGGAACTGGCCATCGCCCGGGACACGCTGGAGCTTACCTAAAAATAATTTGACAAATCCCATATCCAGCTATATACTTAGCTGGTTAGTCCCTGCGAGGTGATTGCCCCAATGATCGATGTGTCTGCCGCGCTTAAAAACCCGGGACAGGCTTACCCGTTTGAAAGCGCGCTGACCCTTGAGCCGATGGACGTGCTCAGCGACGAAGTCCGCCTGACGGACATCCAGCTCAAGGGCGAAATGACCGGCGCGGGCGAATCGGTCGACGTCCGGGGAACGGTGCGCGCCTGTTTGACCGCCCACTGCGCCAGGTGCCTGAGGGAAGTCTCGCAGCCGCTCAAAGCCGAGCTCGACGAAGTGTTCGTTCGCGAGGCGGACCCTGAAAGCCCCGACCAACGCCTGCTCGACGGCCACCAGATCGACCTCTCCGGCCCCGCCCGGGAGGCGCTGCTTCTGGAAATGCCGATGCGGATGCTGTGCCGGAAGGACTGCAAGGGCCTCTGCCCGGTCTGCGGCGCGAACCTCAACGAAAAGCCCTGCGATTGCCCGAAGGGCGAGCCGAAGGCAAACCCCTTCGCGGCTCTCATCGAACTATTACCCAGTGACGACGAGGAGGTGTAATCATGGCCGTACCGAAAGGTAAAACATCAAAGGCGCGCAAGCACTCCCGCCGCGCCGCCAACTGGAAGATCAGCCTGCCCGGCATCGTCAAGTGCCCGCGCTGCCAGAAGATGAAGCTGAGCCACCGCGTGTGCAAGCACTGCGGCTACTACGATGGGCAGAAGGTCATCGACATGGAGCCCGAAAAGAAGCAGGCGAAGTAAGTTCCTTAATAAGCCCCCGTCGAAGGACGGGGGCTTCTCTGTCTAAAGCGCTATATCCCTTATAAGTTTGAGTTTATCTTTAATCAATGTGAAATATTTCATGACGCCTCGATGTAGTATAATACGGGGACGAGGAGGTTTTTCTTTGTTTACCAATGTCGACGAGCGGTTCAGGGGATTCGCGAAGGTCGTCGTGTGGGTTGGCATCGTCACCTCAGTCGTCATGGGCATCGTGATGATCGCGACGATCAGCCAAAACAGCCTGGGCGAGGGCATCGCTTTGGGCCTGGTTTACCTGCTCCTGGGCCTATTGATCACCTGGGTCCTATCGCTGGCGCTGCGAGGGCTAGGCCTGCTGCTGAAAAAGATCGCCGCGCGCGGCCGCAAAACCTCCATCCCGCGCTGAACCCGCGCGTTTTCCATCATAAAAATCGGCGCGATGGGCGTATGCCCGTCGCGCCGGCGTATTGAAACCCCCAAGGATTTAGGCAGCTTCGTCGCGCTTCAGTTCAAACTCCGCGACCCACTGGTGGTTGACCACCCGGGCGCTGCCATCGGTCGGGTCGTAATCCACCATGTAAGCCGGGCCCTGAACCACCTGCACGATGACCGCGCTCTGCCCGTCGCCGCCCATGGACTCCATGTGGCCCCGGCCCAGCGTCACCGTGTCGCCGACTTGAAAAGTCTTATCGGCGCTGCCTTCGATCTCTTCCGAGATCACCCAGCGGTGGTTTGAGACGTCCATACCATGCATGTCGGTGTAGTCCACCGCGTACAGCGTGGTATCGAAAGCGCCGGATATGGTTCCCTTCGCGTCCATCATACCAGGCATGTGGTCGGTGTTGATGACCACCGCAGCGCCCACGGGATACATGGGGTTTTCGGCCTGCGTCAGATTGTCCACCGGTGTCATGGGCATTGCACTCATGTCCATGGTCGGCTGCGGCGTCGGGTTCGCCTTTTTCTTGCTCGCGCTCGTGGATTTCTTCTTTTTCTTGGTCTTCTTCGTCGCCTTCGAAACGACGTCCACCGTAGCCTTCGCCTTCAAAGCCTGCGCGGCCGCGCTGGATGTGACCACAGAATGCACCTGGGCAACCGTCAGCACAAAGGCCACCACGACCAGAATCGCCATCAGTTTCTTCTTCATAGAATTCCTCCAGTCCTTCCAGTGATGCCTCATGTATACCCACATATTTGTGGAATTCACACGACCCGGTCATGCATACTGACAATTCGAAGAACTTTAACGGTAGGCCGCCCCCGCCGCCGGCAAATGCAATCATTGCAGCATCATGCATGCGTTTAGCCAAAGATCTTGACATGGAATCCCCGCCCCGGTACGATATCCTTAACGACGATTCACTACAATGGATGGGGAGGGGTTCCATGTACACCAATATCGGCGGGAAGATCAAGCTGCTCGCAAAGGTCTGGGCGTGGCTGGGTATCGTCGCGTCCGTGGGGGCGGCGATCGCGCAACTCGTCATGATCAACCGCGCGCCAACCATCGGCATGGCAGGCCAGGGGATCAGCCTCATGTCCATCCTGACCGCCGTCGGGATCGTGATCGCGGGTACGCTGGTCTCGTGGGTGTCCTCCTGGGCGCTGTACGGGTTCGGCGAGCTGATCGCGAAGGTCAGCGAGATCGCGGAGAATACAAGGAAGCTGACCATGTAACGCTCATCGTCTCCAAAACCCCGGAAACCCAATTCAGGTTCTCACCGTTCCCGGCGACCTGCGCGCCGGGAACGTATTTCATCCACCAGTGCGCACACTGGTGGATGAAATAATACATTATGTCAGTGAGCCGCCCGGGACGCCCGCGGGCGTTTCAGGCTCGCGCAGTCTTCTCATCGCGATGGAAAGCCGCGCAGCGGATTTTCATCGCCTTTAGCCTTCGAGGCTAAAGACCACGGTCACCGTCGCGCTGACGGTTACCATGCCGGTGTCGACCTGGGTGGGCACCGAGCCTTCGCCCATGTCGGCATCGGCGTACTTGGCGTTCACGTAGGGGCTGTAGCCGTAATCGGTGCCCTCGGTCAGCGTCTTGATCGAGCCCAGCTTGAGCCCGGCGGCGGCGGCCATCACGTCGGCCTTCTCGCGGGCCTTTTCGACGGCCAGCTTCAGCGCCTTGTCATAAGCGGAATCGTTGTTCTTGACGGAGAACGTCACGCCCTGCAGCTGGTTGGCCCCGGCGGAGAGCGACGCGTCGATCAGCGGCCCGACCTTTTCCATATCGGAGACCGTGATGTTCAGCGTATGCGAGGCGGTGTAACCGACCAGTTTCTGTTCCTGGCCGTCCGAATAGTCGTAGTTGCCCCAGACGGAGAGGTCGCTGATGGAGATGTCGGACTCCTTGGCGCCCGCCTTGATGAGCGCCTTCTTAATGGCTTCGATCTTCTTGTTGACGGTGGACTGAGCCTGCACCGCACCCTTGGCCGCCTCGCTGACGCCCAGGATGATGGTGGCGGTATCGGGCTTCAGGGTGACGATGCCGGTGCCGCTCGCGGTCACCTCAGGGCCGCCCTCGGCCAGTGCGGAGAAGGGCATAAGCGTCAGGGTCAGAGCCAGAACCAGGGTCAGAATCTTCCAGAATTTCACAGAAATCACTCCTTTTTACCTGTTTTGGGGTATAAAAATGGCGCATGGCGAAATTGCATGCGCCACAGGGGAACGATTTATTTGCGCTTTCGGGCGCGGACCACCTTGATGATCACCAGGATCAGCACGATCAGCGGGATCAGGACCACGAGTACCGGCGCGAACGCAGCCAGCATCACGGCCATATCCTGTAAAAAGCCGCTGAGCCAGTTGACGGAGTCGAAGAATCCGGTGCGGATGCGCTCGGCGAGCGTGTTGCCCAAGGGCTGCATCTGGTCGCGCACGGGCACCTCGGTCATCGAGACCGTGACCAGCGAATCGTCCGCCTGGCTGTCCCAGCCGCGGATGCGGCCTTCCAGCGAGTCGATCTCGGCCTGCAGGTTGTAGAACCTGTCGGAGAGGTCGGCGATGGCGGTGAGGTCCGTTGCGGAAGCCATGAGCTTATTGATCTGGTCGCGCTGGGTTTTGAGCGCGTCCAGCCGCACGTCGGCGTCGTAGTACTGGCTGGATACGTCCTCGGCGCTCTGGTTTTTGTAGACGGCGTTTCCGATCACGTCCAGTCCGGTCAAAAACTCGTCCAGCTGCGCGCTTGGCACGCGGATGACCATGTCTCGCTGGCGCCCCGCGCTCCCGCCCGGCTGAAGGGGCTGGCCGCTCTGGCTGTCCGATTCGTAATAGCCCTCGTACTCGCCCACCAGGTTATCCACGCTCTGGCTGTCGGTTTCGTAGGCGGTGGTTTCGATGCTGCGGCTGGCTGAGCGGAGGATCACCTTGGGCCGCTGGGCGGACGAATCGTCGATCACCTGCTGGACCTGGTCCATCGCCCCGTCGGTCTTGAGGCTGATTTTGCTGCCCGCCGCGTTTTCACCGGGGATCATCCCATACTCCGGCGCGGCGTAATCCGCGCTCGCCGGGGCCCGAGCAAAGTCGTTGGTTAATTGATCGGGGGGAACCGTGACGCCCCGGTTGAACACAGCCGTGGAGACCGTGAGCAGCGTCAACGCCGCCGCGATCCAGCCCATGCCGCGGGTCCATGCGCCGACGTTTCGCGCCTTTGTGCGCCCCTGCGCTTCCGCCCGCACGGCTTTGCGCCAGGCGGACTGCGCCGCCAGCGGCACGCTCAGGCCTTCGTCAAGCTCGGCGCACATGGTCAGAAGCCGCGTTGTAGTCTCCAGCTTCTGCCCGCACTCGGGGCAGGACCGCGCGTGCTCGTTCATCCTCTCGCGCGCTTCCCGGTCGAGCTCGCCGTCCAGATACGCGTTGAGGTTTGAATCAAACCAGCGGCAGTTGTCTTTTTCGTTCATGTGCTCCCCTCCTCTCCGCCAGTTAGACCGGATACCGGCCAAAAAGTTCCGGTTGCCTGACCAGCACTTCCCGGAGTTTTTCCCGGCCCCGGCTGATGCGGGATTTGATCGTGCCCACGTTGGCCTCCAGCATCCTGGCAATCTCATCGTAGCTGAAGCCCTGCACGTCCCTAAGCACGATGGCGGCGCGCATGTCCTCCGGCAGGTCCGCGATCGCCTTTTCCAGCATGCGCCGCTGCTCCGAGGCGATGGAGTGCTGCTCCGGGGTCTCCCCTTCGTCGGTGGGCGACCAGCCGGTGTCCAGGAGCACATCCAGGCTCGTCGCGGTGCGGAGCTTGCGCCGCCTCAGCTCGTCCAGGCACGTATTCATCGTGATCCGGTACGTCCAGGTGGCAAAGGAGGATTGTCCTTTAAAATTGGACATGGCGCGGTAGATTCGCAGCATGGCTTCCTGGAGGCAGTCCTGCGCATCCTCGCGGTTTCCGCACATCCGAAGCGAAACCGCGTACATGCGGCTTTCATGCGCGCGCATCAGCAGTTCAAACGCGGCTTCATCGCCTTGCGATGCCCTGTGGACGAGTTCGCGCTCATCGGGCCCATTCTGCAAGCCGATCACCTCACTTCCACCTGCTATTATACACATGACGCGTTAAAAAACCAAATGCGGCCGACATTTTTCAACCGGTCCTTCTTTGGACGCACCCGTTTACACGAGGTTGCACGATTTTGGCAGGCTGACGAAAAATTCTATCTGACCCGCCCCCGAGCCCTGGATTCAGCCTGCTCCGGATGAACCGCGCGCCCACGTCCGGCATATTGAGTCGGCGTCCGCGTCTCCCGTTGATGGAAAGACTTATCCTTCCCGGCGGGTTTTATCGCCATCCGCCGAACGGAAATTCTCCGCCGCTGGGAAATTTCGCCGCTCTACTTGCTTTTTACCCCATAATCATCTATAATAAAACCCGCATCTCGCCGGAATGATGGAATGGCAGACGTGACGGACTCAAAATCCGTTGATGGAGACATCGTGCGGGTTCAAGTCCCGCTTCCGGCACCATGAACCGACATTGGTTGGTCCCAAAGAAGCTCGCCGATTGGTGGGCTTTTTTGTATGCTTCCTTGTTACACTTAGGATTCAGTCTTCCGCCAACGCACAAGGTTAGTCTGACTTAACCATTATTCAAAACTTCGCTATCCGTCACTACGCCGCTAGCAGTCTAAGCGCCTTCAGGCTCTTGTGAAAATGCTCGAGCCAATACTAGCAATGGCAAGAGTATTGCCCCTTACCTAATAAAATTCGTCGGCGTACTTTAAATTAATAATTTAACAAATAACGGTTGCTTTGGGGTGAATTTTGTTTTATACTACACATGTAATTCCGTGGAGGTGCTAAGGAATGAATCATATAGCATCAAAAGATCTAGTGATCCGGAGCGAAAGTATTCAGCGCATATACAATTTTTACAAAAGCAACCGTTTCCTTGTTAACAGGAGATATCAGCGCAAGCTAATCTGGACGCTTGAAGAGAAAAAGGCGTTGATAGATTCTATAATAAAGAACTATCCTATCCCGCTAATTCTCTTGTCAGAAATGCAATCTAACGTCGGAAGTGACATGTTCGAGTTGATTGATGGAATGCAAAGACTCAACGCTATAGTAGCGTTTATTGAAAATGAATTTGAGGTCGATGGAAAGTATTTCGATTTAGATACAATGGTTGAGTCGAAATCCGCGAAAGACAATGGAGACATAGCACAAAAGGAGCCTAAATTGGAGAGACGTAGCTGCGAACAGATTGCAAGCTATATTTTGCCGCTTTCAATTTTCCCATACTCAAGCAAAAATTCAATTGACGAATTATTTATCCGCATTAACAGTTATGGTCGGCATTTATCTCGCCAAGAACTTCGGTCCGCAGGTACTCTTGGCGAATTTGCAAACAACGTTCGTTTGTTATCGAATCAAATACGATCTGACGTTAGCGTCAAAGACACTCTTTTGTTGAACGAGATGAAAAAAATTAGCATTACGAATTCCGGATTAGACTACGGAATACCAATTGAAACTATTTTTTGGATCAAGAACAATATAATTACTAGAGATATGGTACGAGAATCTCGTGACGAGGAAATTGTGGCTGAAATTCTTGCCGTCATGATTTATTGCTGCAAAGACAAGAACAACGTACCACCTACTAGCCAGTCAGTGCTAGATGAGTTCTACGGTTTAAAAGATACCCCGCGAACAGCTGAATTTAATGCACTAATAAAAACCAGGGACATGGACTCGCTTCGCCAGCATTTCATCCGTACATATGACGAGCTCCGAAGGATTCTGACGATAGCAGAATGCACATTTGCTGAGTTAGTTTTCTCTTCCCCAATCCAAAGGATGCCGAGGTATTTCCAGATTATCTTTATTGCACTATACTGCATGATTCACGTTGAGAATAAGAAGGTAAGTTCTTACCCAAAATTAATTGAATCGCTCAAAGGAATTGCTTCGCATATAAATATTACTGACGGCGGTAATTGGAGTAGCGACAACAGAAAGACAAACATAAATTCAGTTTGTGGAATTATATCTCACGCATTTATTGACAACACTAACGATCCCGGAAAATATAACTCTGTTACAGAATTTGAGTCGCTATTGATGCAGTCAAGAACCGAACAATCATTATTCGATTTCAAACAAGGCTTTTTTGCATTAGATGGATCAAATGTTTTTAACGAAGAAATTCTAAACAAGATAGTTAAGACATTAACCGCCATGTCAAACACCTCATCATCCGCCGTAGGGTATGTCTGCGTAGGGGTATGCGATAAGAAAGATGACGCCGATAGAATAAAGCGTTTATTTGCATCCACGCCACAAATATATCGCGACTACTATGTGACAGGTATTGATCACGAGCTGAAAGTTTTGGGATTGAGCGAGGATACTTTTTTTGCAGCAAATTATTCAGAAGGTAGAAAAACAACCAATTCGACCCGAAGTTATGAACAATATATGCTCGAATTCAAAATGCATTTCATATCAAGGCAAAGAAGTATTTGTGTTTAAGGTTAAATCTTTACAAGCTCCTATGGCTTACAATGGCGAGTATTACATACGAAGAGGTTCGCATTTACATAAAATTACTCCAGATGAATATTCTACATTTTTCATAAATTATTCTCACACTTGATTGTAACTTAGGGTACATGGCACATATCTCAACAAATGCCAATAGAGTGACAAAGAGCCCCAGTTTTGATGGGGCTCTTCGCTTTTCGAAATTTCAGAGGCCAAAAATTAGTTCACTCCTGTTTCAGTTCCCCGGCATCAGCTGCGCCGCTCGCGCGCGCAGGTCGTCCAGGCTCCCGATCCCTTCCGGCTGCGCGTTCAGCTGATTGCGCACCTCAACCGGCAGCGAAAGGAAGTAATTGCAGGCCTCCGCGCTTCCTTCGATCAGCACCACCAGATTTGCGTTGTTGACCACATCCATCACCTCCGTCCCAGTATTCCACGCACGCCTGGGGGTTCATTCAGCATCGCGGCAAAGCGTGAATACAATGACGGCTTTCAGGAAACACGCGCGTATGGTATAATCAGGCATCCCAATGCCGAAAGAGGGAAAATCGTGCCGATGCAAGACTTCAGACGGTTCTGGCTGTCCGGCATCTACCAGCGCTACGGAAGCGACGTATACAATGTAATACGCTTCCGCCTACGCCTCTTCGGGCTGGACGACGCTGCCGACGACCTTGTGCAGGAGGTCTTTCTGACTGCGATGGAGAAAGGCGACAGCCTTTTCTCGCACCCGGACATAAGGCGGTGGCTCTTCGCGACCGCCAGCTACAAGGCGCGAAATTACGGGCGCAAAAGGGTCAAAGAAAAGCGCCGGGCTGCGCGGGACTTTCAGATTGCCGGGCAGGAGCGCCTGCCGGACCCGTCCGCGGAAATCGCGCTCGACAGAATCCTGGAGGAACCAATCGACCTGGACGACGTGATCCGGCGCGTGAAGGACGGCCTGACGGAACCGGACCGGCAGCTCTACGCCAAGGCTTACGAGGGGAAGGCGTCCCCCGCCGAGCTTTCGGTCGTTTACGGGATCTCGGAAGGCGCCATGCGCATGCGCATCTCAAGGCTCCGCAAGCGGATCCTGTTCGCCGTAAAAAATGTTCTCAACTGCCTGTTGCAATGCGTTCTGATCCACATATTGTAAGCGAAGGGAGCCATCCTCATGAAACCGGACACTGATGCCCGGCGGGCGCTCAGCGCCCTTGTGCGGGATGCGAGGGAAGACATGTCCGATGCGAATCTGGACGCCCTGATCTCCCGGGAACTGGACAGGGGCGGGAAGATGGACGCGGACCTCGTCGAGGAAGCCGTGAAGGACCCGCAGGACGCGCGGCAACCGGCGTTTGACATGGCGGCCAACTGGGCGTCCATCGAGAGAAAGCTGGACCAGCGGGGGCGAGCCGCCTCCTCCGGAAAGCGGCGCGCGTGGCGGACGCAGGCGGCGGCAGCCGTGCTTATGGTGCTGGTGCTGGCGTCGATCGGCACGGCCGTGACGGACGCCGGCCGCTGGGATTACCTGGTCAAGGTGTTCCGCCCGTTCGCCAACACGCTGGGCATCCACCTGAACGTTCAGGATCTCGACGGCGTCGGGGAAGTGGAAAAATCCGAACTGCCCCAGCCGGGCGTCGATCAGGAATCGGTCAGCCGGACCATCCGGGACGAGCGCGAAGTCCCCACCTCGGTGCTGGGGATCGCCGCCAAACCGCTGTGGCTCCCCGAAGGCTACGCCTTCCATGCCGCGGAAGTTTTCAGCGATTTCAACGAGTCGAGCCTCACGATCACCTACCGCAAGGGAGCGTCCGAGCTGTTCGTGCAGACGGTCGTCTATGCCGGGGACGACACGCTGACGGCGGTCAACGTGCTGGAGAAGGACGACAAAGAGGCCGAGGTTGCCCAGGGGATCACCTTCACCGAGAACGAAGGCGTCGTCAACGCGGTCCGCGAAAACGGCCGGTCGTTGCACATGGTGTGGGGCCGGCTTTCCCGGGAGGAAATCACCAAAGTCATCGATTCAATCAAGGGTTCCGGATGACGGATAATGCAGATGGGCTTTACGCTCACGCCATCGCGCGACCGGACATGGGCGCAGCGAGTATGGCGGATTCTTTAAACGTCATCGCGGCCCCGTCCATCAAGCAGCAGGGGGTACGCGCCATGACGGATGACCGAGGCAAGCGTCGGGATTGGAATGAACTGTCCCGGCAGAACGAGAGACTCCGGCAGGAAAATGAGCGCCTGCGCTACATTCTCAGGTCCATCTGCCGGACCATGGCCGAGTACAACAGTGAATGCGAAAAGTTGGCGGAAGAGACCCCGGAAAAACCGTCGTAATGCCCGCGGAAGGTTCTTTAGAGTTTTGACTGTCTGCCGCAGTTCTGGCAAACCGCGTATGCCTGGCTGCCGATTTTCCGGCTGCCCCGCAGCATCGCAAACAGCGCGAACCAGCCGATGATCGGGATGAACAGCAGGACGACATAAATCAGCATCGTGAAGCAGCTCCGCCGCCTGGTCACCGGGACCATCTGAACCTCCATAGGGGAGCCGCAGCGCCCGCACTTCATAAAACCCCTCCGCATGCGTCTGTATGCCGGTTGCCTCCCTGATCTTACCACCTCCGCCCGCCGGAATCAACTGGAAGCATGGGCACACGCACGAAAAACCGGCGGCCATGAGAGGCTGCCGGTTTCCTGTTTACGTTTCACAAACAATTCGAAAAGGGGCGCGTCCGGTCCTCCTCCCACCACCCAAAGGCGATCCTCCCCGCCGCCGGAAGCTCCGGCTGTTCGATCAGCGACAGGTACACCAGGAAGGAACCGCCAGGCGGGAAGATCAATTTGCCGTTCTCCGATTCCACCACGGTGGTCAGGGGTTCGCCCCTGCGTACGAACGCCTTGATGCCCCCCACGGGCGTCTCGGTCACGTTCGACGCCAGCTGCAGCTCGATTTTCGGCACGGGCACGGGGCGGATCGCGGTGTTGGTCGGCGTCACCGGGGCGGTGGAAAACGCCCCCGGCACGCTGGCGTTGAACCAGAACTGGGCGCGGAACGGCGCGTTGGAGATGTCGGTCACCGTCCAGACGTTGACGTGCAGGTTCACGTGCGAGTTGATGGGGTTATAGAGCCTCGCCCAGGCGCTGGTGTTCTGGCCAAAGCTCAGGTCGTCGGCGTAGCCGATGAAATATCGGCCGATGTCCGATTGGTAGAGTTCGATGGGGATGTTGACCGCCTTGACCGGCGCATCCCATCCGATATCGCGCATGGAATCACCTCATTTGACATGCATTCGTTTTGAAAGACCTCATGTCATACTATGTCGAATAAGGAAAACGCGGCATAAAGAAGCCTTGCGGGACCCGATGGGGTCCGGCAAGGCAGATTGAAAAACATCAGACCCGTCAGTCCACCCGCAGCGACCCCCTGAGCGCCCACAGCCCGATCGCCGGGTTGGGGATGAAGTAGACCTCCTCGCCGTCCGGGAGAATGTTCACGCCGGGGCGAAGCTTTTCAGGATCGTACCGGGAGATCGCCGCGTCGTAGGGCAGGTGGCGGTATCCCGCGGCTTCGATTTCTTCCTTCCCCAGGTGCCTCGTGCAGTAGGTGACGCTGAACCTGCCGTCCGCGCTACCGTGGATCAGGTGCGCCGCGGCGGACAGGTTCTCCTGAAGGTCGGTCTGGGTTCCGCACAGTCCGACCACGTTCTCCCGGCCGCAATAGCCGTATTTGCGGATCAGCCGATCGCATTCCGGGTCCTCGCCGAAGCCCTGCACGCCCGGGGCCAGTACGACCAGTTCCCCGCCGTCCGCGATGGCCATGCGGGTTCGGTAGATGGCCTTGTTGCCCAGCCACGTGGTCTTGAACTCGCCCGGGTCGAGGTAGGCGACCACCTTCTTGAGCGGCGCGTCCACGTAGGTCATGTTCACTTCGAGCGCCAGCGCCGCCGCCTTCTCGAAGCATTCCCGCGTGCTCCCACTGAAAAGTCCGTGAAGGCGCACCTCTCCTTCCGGCGCGGTGGCCACCGTCAGAAGGTATGTGATGGGCAGGCCTTTTAGGAAGCGCTCTCCTGCGTAGTCAAAAAGGCGGCGCGCGGGGGTGTGATCCCGCCCCATCACCCGCTCCACGCCATGAAACGCGCTGACAATGTGGGTGGCGTTGATCATCCGCGCGCCGCCACAGCCGACGAAGATGTTTTTCAGGTGGTTGGCCAGGCCCGCCACCTCATGGGGGATGACCTGGCCAATGGACAGGATGAGATCGTAGCCCGACAGAAGGCGCTTGTTGACCTCCACGTCGATGGCCTCGCCGTAGAGGCCGCCGGAGGCCTCGCGGACGAAATCCGCCGGGATCTCGCCGATCTTGATCACGTCCGTGCGCCAGTTGTGGGCAAAGATGCGAGCAAAGGGGATGTCGCCGTACATCCTCCCGCATTCGGCCTCGGTCATCGGCGCGTGGGTGCCCAGCGCGGGCATCACGTCCACCTCGCACTCGCCCTTCAAAAGGTGGTAGAGGAGGTTCGCGATTTTGCCTCCGCCCGAGTGCAGCCGCGTGAGGTCCGGCGGCAACAGGAGCACCTGCCTGAGCCGCCCGCGCACGCCGGAAAGCGCGTCAATCAGCGCCCCCCGCAGCGCTTCCTCCGGGATGCCCCGCCCGTCCTCGGCGTAGACGCTGCACTCCATCATCAGATCCCCCTTAAGCGGTGTAGACGGTGGAAGCGGTCGCGCCGCCCTCGCCCGTCCAGTCCGTATGGAAGAAGGTGCCCCGGGGCGCGTCCACACGCTCGTAGGTGTGCGCGCCGAAGAAGTCCCGCTGCGCCTGAAGGAGGTTCGCCGGGAGCAGCGCGGCGCGGCAGCCGTCGTAGTAGCTGAGCGCGCTCATCATGGACGGCGCGGGTACGCCGTGAAGCGCCGCCTGCGCGCACACCGCCCGGAGGCCCTTCTGCCCCTCGTTCATCGCCTCGGCGAAGTACGGGTCCAGCATCAGGTTGTCAAGGCCGGGGGTTTGGTCGTAGGCCTCCTTGATCTTGCCGAGGAAGGCGCTTCGGATGATGCAGCCGCCGCGCCACATCAGCGCGATGCCGCCGTAGTTCAGGTTCCAGCCGTAGCTCGCCGCCGCCGCGCGCATCAGGGCATACCCTTGCGCGTAGGAGGCGATCTTCGCAGCATACAGCGCGCGCTTAAGATTCTCCAGGAATTCCCCGCGATCCCCGTCAAACGGGAACTCCGGGCCGGACAGGCGCGTGCTGGCCGCGACGCGGGCTTCCTTCGCCGCCGACAGGCAGCGCGCGAACACCGCTTCCGCGATGAGGGTCAGCGGCACGCCCTCGTTCAGCGCCTCGATGCAAGCCCACTTGCCGGTGCCCTTCTGCCCGGCGGCGTCGAGGATTTTGTCGATCAGCGGCAGCCCGTCCGCGTCCCTGGCCTTCAAAATCTTCGCGGTGATGTCGATCAGGTAGCTTTCGAGCGGCCCCCGGTTCCAAGCCTCGAACACATCGGCCATTTCATCCGGCGTCATGCCGAGGAGGTTTCGCATCAGGTCGTAGCCTTCCGCGATCAGCTGCATGTCGCCGTACTCGATGCCGTTGTGCACCATCTTGACGTAATGGCCCGCGCCGTCCTCCCCCACCCAGTCGCAGCAGGGCTCGCCGCCCGCCTTCGCGGCTATGGCCTGAAACAGCGGCTTCAGGCTGGGCCACGCGGCCTTCGAGCCGCCGGGCATGATGCTCGGGCCGTGGCGCGCGCCCTCCTCGCCGCCGGAAACGCCGGTGCCCACGTAGAGCATGCCTTGGCTCTCCACGAACTGGGTCCTCCGGATGGTGTCGTGAAAGTTGGAGTTGCCGCCGTCGATCAGGATATCGCCCGGCTCCAAGAGCGGCAGCAGCTGAGCGATCACCTCGTCCACCGGATTGCCCGCGCGGATCATCAGCATGATCTTCCGGGGCTTTTCAAGGCTTTCGACCAGTTCCTCCAGGGTGTGCGCGCCGACGACGTCCCTGCCCGCGGCGCGCCCTTCGGTAAAGGCGCGCACACGCTCCTGCGCCCGGTTGTATACCGCAACCTTGAAGCCCTTGTCCAGCAGGTTCAATACCAGGTTCTCACCCATGACCGCCAGGCCGAAAATGCCGATGTCCACCTTTTTCATGTTTCGCGCCTCCTTGACTATCCACAAATGTCGTCCATTTTCTTCCAACCGTTCCCGGCGACCCGCGCGCCGGGAATCGGTTTTCATAACCAGTGCGAACACTGGTGGAGGAAACAATTCCTCATGTCAGGGAGCCGCCCGGAAATCCCGCAGGTGTTTGGCTTACGCAGATTTCTTCCTATGCGTTGAAAAGCCGCCCGGCGGATTTTCAACGCCTCACACGGGCATTTCCTTGATAAATGCTCCACACCTGCTCCTCGTCGGCGGGGGTGGCGTAGTCCAGCACGCTCGCCGTGGCCAGCGCGCCGGTGGCCCAACCGAATTTCAGCCAGTCCCCGGCCGGCCAGCCCCGGAGGATCCCGTACAGAAGGCCGCCGACGAACGCGTCGCCGCCGCCGATGCGGTCCAGAATCTGGATTTCCCGAAGCGGCTCCACGTGCCACCCGTCCTCTGCCAGCAGGATCGCGCCCCAGCCGTGGCTGTTGGCGCTCAAGACTTCCCGGAGCGTGGTGGCGAAGACGGAGGCGTTCGGGTAGAGCGCGCGAGCTCTTTCAATCATGCCCTTGAAGCCGTCAATCTTGCCCTCAATGCCGCTTCCACCCGCCTCCGGACCGTGGACACCAAGCGCCAGCTGGAAGTCCTCCTCGTTCCCAATCAGGATGTCCGAAAGCGACGCGATCTCGTGGAACGCCTCGCGCAGCGCCGCCTCGCGCCCCTTCCAGAAGGACGCGCGGTAGTTGAGGTCAAACGACACCCTGGTGCCCGATGCCCGCGCGCGGCGCGCGAGCGCGAGGCAGCATGCGGTGGAACCCTCAGAGAGCGCCGCCACCAGTCCGGAGAGGTGCAGGATTTGGCAGCCGTCGCGGTCGAAGATCTTTTCGAGGTCGTAGTCGTCCTCGGAGAGCGTCCGCCCGACCTCCCCTGCGCGGTCGTTGTGCACCCGCGGCCCGCGGACGCCGAAGCCGGAATCCGCGATGTTGAACTGGTGCCGGTAGCCCCAAGGTCCGCCCTGCGGCACGTCCGGACCAAGAAAGGAGATGCCGCGCCGACGGAGCTCGCCCTTTAAAAAGAGCGCGATGGGGCTATCCTTGACGAACCGGGTCAGCGCCAGCACCGGCATCCCCAGCGAGGCGGCGACGTTCAGCACGTTCGTCTCCGCGCTGGTCGATTGCATTTCAAAAAGGTTTGCCGTGTGTACGCTGCCCCGGTTGACCGGCGCGATGCGCACCCCCATGCTGGTCAGGGTCACCAGCGCGTATGCCGCGCCCGACTTCAGTTCCATGCCATCGCCCCTTACGTGATATATCAATTTGACAGTACTATAACACTTCCAGGCCCGGCAGTCAATGCCGGACCCCGAACTCATGGAAATTTCACGGATGATGCAAGCTCCAACGTACCTTTCAGGCTCTCATCGTTCCCGGCGACCTGCGCGCCGGGAACGTATCAGTTTCCATAACCAGTGCGCGCACTGGTGGCGGAAACATTTCCTTCAGTCAGTGAGCCGCCCGGAAATCCCGAAGGATTTCATGGCTCACGCAGTCCTCTTCCTTCGCGTTGAAATCCCCTCGGGGGATTTCAATGCACCGATGGCGCGTAATACTGCGGATAGAGCGCCTTCAGCACCTCGTAATCGGCGACGGCGTGCTCAAGGTGCCGCTCGCAGAGGGCGCGGGCACTCACTGCGTCCCCCGCCTCGATGGCGCGGGTGATGGCCTCGTGCTCGCCCACCAGCCCCTCCGAGGTGCTCAGGTTGTAGCTGAGGCGGCGCAGCCGGTCAAAGTGGATGGAGTGCTCCTTGACGATTGTATACAGGTCCTCCCGGCCCAGCGCGCGGTAGATCGCCTCATGGAACTGGTCGTCCAACTGAAGGAAGCGGTCCGGGTCCCGGGCCACGTACAGCTTCTGAAGGCGCACGTTTTCGTGAAGCGCGGCGTAAAACGCCGGGTCCTTCAGCGCGCAGGCGTCCTCCGCCAGCCTGGACTCAAACACGAAACGCAGGTAGCGGATGTCCTCGCCGCGCTTCGTCTCGAGGTAGGAAACGAAGGTCCCCCGCTGGGGGTAGATGTTCAGGATGCGCCGCCGCCGAAGCTCCAGGATGGCCTCCCGCACCGGCGTGCGGCTGACGCCGATCTCAACAGCCAGCGCCTTCTCCTGCAGCTGTTCGCCCGGCAGCAATTTCAAATGTACGATATTATACTCCAATACGCGCCGCGCGTACTCGCTGGCCGACTCCCTGGGTTTGCGTTCCGGCAGTTCCAGCATGATCCCGCCTCCACTCTCCACTAAAAAACCATTATAGTCAAAATGGGGCAGGGAATCAACTGTACACGACAGAAGTTCCCAAGAATGAAAACTATGAAAAAAACCGCGCCTTGCGACGCGGGTCGGCAACATCCTGTGAGCGGGGATCCGGCGGAAAAAGTTGATTAGTCCATCATCAGGCCCGCGTAGCAGGGTTCCGGCTCGATGCCCACCGCGATAGCGCGCGCCATGCCGTAAGGCTCCGGCGCTCCGTCCGGGCCATAGGCGACGGCTTCTTGCGCTTTCATGCGCGAAAGCACCCCCGCCTGCAGCGCCGCGCGGGCATCGCCGTCCAGCGCAATCATCTCTCGCACGACGCCGTCCAGGTCATAGACCGCGTAGCCAATGAGCCGTCCGTCCCGCCTCGCGCCCAACGCGGAAAGGTAGGTCAGCGAGCGCGCCCAGTGCGCATCCGTCCGCGCCACATGGTTCTTCCCAAGAAGCGCCGCCTCGAAGCATGCGTTGAGTTCGCCCGGCTCCAAGGTATCGTCCAGTTGAATGCCCTGCGGGGTCTCCCCCGCCCCGGCGATCACCCTTTTGCCGCGGAAGAGCGCCTCCCGGAACCCCTGGCGGCGGTAGTATTCAAACAGCGTTTCGGACTGCGGCACCAATATCAGCATCTCGGTTCCCCGGGACCTTTCCAGCACCTCGGCCTCCTGAAGGAGCGCCGCGGCGACGCCCTTGCCCCGGTTTTCAGGCAGGGTGGCCACCGCGTAGACGTAGGCGGCGGATACCTCCCGCCCAAGCATCCGGCAGCGCATCGGGATCAGGTGCAGCATCGCGGAGACGCGGCCAAGCTCCGCCCACACCAGCGCGTTCTCCGGAACGTAGGCGTTTCCCAAAAACCAATCGGCGAACGCCTCGTCCCCGGGGAACGAGGCGTTCCAAATCTTTTTTAAATCGCCCAGGTCCTCCGGGCGGGAAAGGCGGGAACCGGTCATACCGGGGTCGCGAGGTACTTCATCGCGATCTCGTCGGGCTGGTAGGACATCTTGGCCTTGCGAAGCCCCTCGATGCCCATGTCGTCCTCCCGGTTGATCCGCTTGATGCCAGAGCAGTAGGCCTTCGCGACTTCGTTGGCCAACACCTGGTACGCGCCGGGAATCATCCAGTCCGCCTTTTCGATGTGGACGCAGAACACGTCCGGCGTGATGAAAGTGCCCAGCGAGAAGCCGATCAATTTGCCGTCGAGCCGTAGCGCGCCGCCCTTGACGTTCAGCGCCCGGCCGTTTTCGAGGAGGCTCTCAATCGCCTGGTTCTCGGCCATCAGGTCGCCCTCGCTGGTGCGGTTGTCGCGGCACCACTGGGCCTCGTACTCGTAGAGCTCGTCGAGCTTTTCCGGGTCAAAGGGTTCAAAGCTCCAGCGGCCCTCGTAGGAGGCACGGAAGCGGTTGATAAAATTGCGCTTGGAGTGCAGCTTCTGGCCGGGCAGATCGATCATCTTCTGCGCTTCGTACAGATAATCCGCGCTGTCCCGCTTTTCTGAAAACACGAAGCGGCCAGGGAACTCTTGCTCGATTTGCTCCTTCATCCGCGCGGAGAGAAGCCCCAGCTGGAGCGTTTCACCGGAGGCCTTGCAGTGGGCCTTGAGCGCCTCGATCGACCGCTTCAAATCGCCGCCCGCCGGGAAGCCGTAGAAGTTTTCGCCGTCGCAGCCAAAGCGCGTCAGAACCGCGCCCTCGTAAAAGCAGATCTCGGTGTGGTACTTCCCCCGCCAGATGTACTGCACCGCGAAGGAGCAGTCGCAGATGGTCTCGTCCAGCTCGCGCATCGCGCGGTCAAAACAGGGTTTGTCGCACAGGCAAATGGGTCGAAATGGGAGGCTTGCCGCCTCCAAACATCGTGCAGGGTCTTCCTCAAGGGTCCGGATGGTTTGCCCCACTGACATAAAACTACCCTCTCAGGATTTGATGGACCGGCCGAATGACCGGCTTTAACCATTATATTATACCACGGCCGCGCGCCGTGAAAACACCCTTGCGGTGAATTTCACAGCCGGGACACATTCCGCCGCGTTAAATTCAAATAAACGGTGCTGCGCGTTTCAACCCCAGCCGGATGGGTAAATACTGACTACAGAAATTCTTACGGGGAGGAACCGCCATGCTGCATCCCGATATCACGAAGCTCCTAAACGAGCAGATCAACAAGGAATTCTATTCCGCCTACCTGTACCTGGCGATTTCCAACTACTACGCGGACAACAACCTCGACGGTTTTGAGAACTGGTTCTTCGTGCAGGCGCAGGAAGAGCGCGACCACGCGCTTCTATTCCGCAGATACCTTCTCAACGAGGGCGAGTGCGTCCACTTCGACGCCATCAGCGCGCCGGAGACCCAGTTGTTCGATTCGTTCAAGGCGCCCCTTCTGGCCTCGCTGGAGCACGAGCGGTTCGTGACCGACAGCATTCACAAAATCTACACGCTGGCGAACGAACAGAAGGATTACCGCACGCTGCAGGTGCTCAACTGGTTTGTCAAGGAACAGGGCGAGGAGGAGAAGAACGCCGACGACCTGATCCGCAAGTTCGACCTCTTCGGCTCCGACCCCAAGAGCCTTTACATGCTCAACAGCGAGCTGGGCACGCGGGTCTACGCCGCGCCGTCGCTGATTCTTTAGCCCTTCCTTCCAGGCAGCGCGCGGGCCTTTTTGAAACCCGCGATTACCGGCAAATTTTGTCCGACGCGCCGCCGGGGAAGTTTGTGTCGAGCCCTTCCGGATTTCCGGAAGGGCTCGAAATTAACTATCGGCGATCCCCCTCAAGGCTCTCATCGTTCCCGGCGACCTGCGCGCCGGGAATCGGTTACCTCCACCAGTGCGCACACTGGTGGAGGTAACAATTCCTTCAGTCAGCGCGCCGCCCGGAAATTCCAGAGGATTTCAGGCGCGCGCAGTTTTCTACCTATGCGTTGAAAAGCCGCCAGGCGGATTTTCAACGCTATTCGATGACTTCAAGCGTATAGTCAAGCTCCGGCGAGGCCTCCACGTACACCTCGCCGCCCACGCGCCGGGCAGACGCGGTGGCCGCGGGCTTACCCATGGCGTCCGGGATGGTGATATCCGTGCCGTCCGAAATCCGGTAGGCGCGAAACGTCAGGCCCTTGGAATAGTCGTAGACCGGCTGGTCGTCCACCGGGCCGACGGGCAACAGCGTGTTCTCCTTTGCCCACAGCGGCAGCTGGAAGAAGTCGCACTCGTCGCGGTACCACTTCCCGCCCTCGCGGACGGAGCCGTCCAAGAGGTTTGTCCACACGCCCTCCGGCAGGTAGTAGTCCACCACGCCGTCCTCCCGGAATACCGGCGCGACCAGCAGGCTCTCGCCCAGCATGTACTGCCTGTCCAGGTACTCGCAGGCGGGGTCACCCGGAAACTCCAGGAACATCGGCCGCATCACCGGCACGCCCGTCTCGTGGGCCTCCACGGCCTTCTGGTACAGGTAGGGCATTAGGCGGCACTTGAGGTGGGTGAAGAAGCGCAGCACGTCCACCGCCTCCTCGTCAAACAGCCAGGGCACCCGGTAGCTGCGGGACCCGTGCAGGCGGCTGTGGGAGGACAGAAGGCCGAACGCGCACCAGCGCTTGTACACGTCCGCCGGGGCGGTGTCCTCGAATCCCGAGATGTCGTGGCTCCAGAAGCCGAAGCCCGAGGCCGCCAGCGAAAGCCCGGCCCGGAGCGTCTCGGCCATCGAGGCGTAGGTGGCGAAGTTGTCGCCGCCCCAGTGTACCGGCATCTGCTGCCCTCCGGCGGAGGAGGAACGGGCGAACACCACCGCCTCGCCCATGCCGCGCTTCTTTTCAAGCAGCTCGAACACGCAGCGGTTGTAGAGGAGCGTATAGTAATTGTGCATGCGCACCGGGTCGCCCCCGTCGTGCCAGGCGATGTCCTTGACCGGAATGCGCTCGCCGAAGTCGGTCTTGAAGCAGTCGACGCCCTGATCGAGGAGGCGCCCCAGCTTCTGCTGGTACCAGGCCCAAGCCTCAGGGTTGGTAAAGTCCACCATGCCCATGCCCGCCTGCCAGAGGTCGGTCTGCCAGACGCTGCCGTCGGTCTTTTTGACGAGGTACCCCGCCGCCTGCCCCTCCCGGAACAGCGGGCTGTACTGGCCGATGTAGGGGTTGATCCACACGCACACGCGAAGGCCGCGGTCGTGCAGCTTTTTGAGAAGTCCCTCCGGGTCGGGGAACACGTCCCGGTCCCACTCGAAGTCGCACCAGCGGAAGGACTGCATCCAGCCGCAGTCGAAGTGGAATACCGACATCGGCAGGCTCCGGTCCGCCATGCCCTGAACGAAGGACAGCACCGTCTTCTCGTCGTAATCGGTGGTGAACGACGTGGAGAGCCAAAGCCCCATCGACCAGGCGGGCGGCAGCGCCGGCATCCCGGTCAGCCGCACGTAGCGCGTCAGCGCGTCCTTGGGGTCCTGCCCGCCGATCACGCAGTAGCGGAGGGTCTCGCCTTCCAGCGCAAACTGTACGCGGCCCACGTTCTCGCTGCCCACCTCGAAGGCAACGTCGCCCGGCTCGTTGACAAAAACGCCATACCCGCGGCTGGTCAGGTAGAAGGGCACGTTCTTGTAGGCCAGTTCGCTGTTCGCGCCGCCGTCCTCGTTCCAGATCTCCACAACCTGGCCGTTTCGCACGAAGGGCGTGAAGCGCTCGCCCAAGCCGTACACGCGCTCGCCCACCGACAGCTCAAGCGCCTCCTGCACATAGCCCTTTTCGGCCTTCTCATCGTAGAAGTAGCCCATCCCGCGGAAGCCCGTGGAGGTCAGGTACCGCCCATCATAGCGGTACTCGATGCCCCACGCACCCTTTTTCTTGGACACGCGGGCTTCCAGCGGCCCGGAGCGGTAGTACAGGAAATCCCCGTCCTCCTCGACGGAAACCGCCGCGCCGCCCGGGAAGAGCTCAAAGTCCGGCGACTTCGGGGCCGCCCCCGCGTGATGGGTGATGGCCACCTGGATCACGCCCTCCATGGGGGCCGAGAGCCTCACCGTCAACGCGGGTCCCATCGTGTCCTGCCGCCCGTTCACCTTCTGGCCGGGGAGGAGCAGCTCCACCTCGTCCCCCTCGCGCCGCGCGCGGAAGCACTCGGCCGCGTACAGCGGCCGGACAAACGGTTTCACCAACCAATGCCCTTTTTTGAACTTCATGGTCATCCCTCCATAGCTCCCATTATACGGAATACGCAGGGACGCGGGCAAGGAGCCGGGGCGTTTTTTTGTAGTCTTTTTTTGTGGCTTTCATCCGGCGGCCCGGACCCGGTTCTCAAAAGCCGCACAAAACCCGCCATACATCTTTCATTATTTTCCTAATTATGTTCAAACGGTTCATGGATATTGACTTTTTTGCCATTTATTGTTAAAGTGAGTGGCAGGCACCCGCCAAACGCGGGGGCCCTGCGAAAGGAGCGTCCCATTGAACAACCTGATTGAAATGCGCGGCATCGTCAAGGCATTCCCCGGCGTAAAAGCGCTTGACGACGTGCACTTTGAACTGCGTCCGGGCGAGGTCCACGCGCTTCTCGGCGAAAACGGCGCGGGCAAGTCGACGCTGATGAAGATTCTGAGCGGCATTTATACGCGGGACGCCGGGGCCTTTCTGGTCGGTGGCCGCCCGGTGGAGCACCTGACGCCCAAGAAGGCGCAGGAGATGGGCATCGCCATCATCCACCAGGAGCTCAACATGTGCCAGCACCTGACGGTGGCGGAAAACATCTTCCTCGGGCGGGAGGAGAGCCGCTTTACAAAGCTGCGCCAGCGGGACATGAACCGCCGCGCCGCGGAATATCTAAAGCAGTTGAGCCTTGACATCAGCCCGGAGACGCAGGTCTCCAAGCTGCCGGTGGGCGGCCAGCAGATGGTGGAAATCGCGAAGGCCGTCTCCACCGACTGCAGGGTGCTCATCATGGACGAGCCCACCAGCGCGCTGACCAACCGAGAGGTGGACGAGCTCAACCGCATCATCCGGGAGCTTAAAAAGCGGGGCGTGGGTATCGTGTACATCACCCACCGGCTGGAGGAGCTGGGCCCCATCGCCGACCGGGTGACCGTCCTTCGGGACGGCAAATACGTGGCCACGCGGGACTTCAAGGATATTTCCATCGGCGAGATCATCTCGCTGATGGTGGGCCGGGAGATCACGGAAAAGTTCCCGCACGTCAAGTGCCCGGCGGGCGAAGTGGTTTTGAAGGTCGAGCGCCTGAACGCCGGGCGCATGGTACGCGACGTGAGCTTCGAGCTTCGAAAGGGCGAGATCCTGGGCTTCGCGGGCCTCATGGGCGCGGGCCGCACCGAGACCATGCGCGCCATCTTCGGCGCGGACCCTGTGGAGAGCGGCACCGTAACCCTGAACGGCAGGGTGGTGACGGTCAAGTCCCCCTCCGCGGCGATCCGGTCGGGCATCGCCTGCGTGCCGGAGGACCGCAAAAAAGAAGGGCTGTGCGTGGATCTCTCGCTCCGCGAGAACGTGGCGCTCGCCAACCTGGACCTTTTGAAAGGCCCGCTGGGCAAGGTGCTGCGCCGGAAGGAAGCCAAGCTCACCCAGCGCGCTATCGAAGACCTTCGGATCAAGGCGTCCAGCCAGCTGATGCTGGCCCGGAACCTCTCCGGCGGCAACCAGCAGAAGGTGGTCGTGGGCAAGTGGCTGGTGCGGGACGCGGAAGTGGTCCTCTTTGACGAGCCCACCCGCGGCATCGACGTGGCCGCGAAGGTCGAGATCTACCACCTGATGAACCAGCTCAAGCAAAAGGGCATCGGCGTCCTGTTCGTCTCCAGCGAGATGCCCGAGATCCTGGGCATGGCCGACCGGATTCTCGTGATGTGCGACGGGCGCGTCACCGGCGAATACATGGCCTCGGAGGCCACGCAGGACATGATCATGAAAAGCGCCACGCAGTTTGAATCCAGGAAAGGGCAGGCAGGCTAAAGATGAAGAGAGAGAACGTATTCCGTCGCGTCATGCAGGTGCGCGGCATGGGCCAGGTGCTCTCGGTGACGACGGCGCTCTTCCTGATGTGCATCGTGTTCGCGCTGCTCAACGACATGTTCTTAAGCAACCGGAACATCACCTCGCTGCTTCGGCAGGTCGCCCCGATCCTGATCATCGGCATGGGTCAGTCCTACGTTTTGATCACCGGCGGGATCGACCTTTCGATCGGGTCCCTCGTGGGCATGAGCGCCATGATGAGCGCCACGCTGATGACCAAGGGCGTGGACGTGCTCATCGCGCTGCCGATCACGGCGCTGGCGTGTCTGTTTGTGGGCTTCCTGAACGGCACGCTGATCGCCCGGGCGAAGCTGCCGCCCTTCATCGCGACGCTGGGCACCATGATCATGGCGAGGGGCGTCGCGCAGATCGTCAACGGCAACATGAACACCGACCAGATTTCCGCCGGCGGCAGCGAAATTTTCCGCGACCTCTTTTACTACGGCAAGTTCGCCGGATTGTTCACGCCGGTGTGGATCGCTATCATCCTGTTTTTGATCTTCAACTACATCCTGTCCTCGACCCGCACCGGCCGCCACATCTACGCGCTGGGCTCCAACTACGACGCGGCCCGGTTCTCCGGCGTGAACGTCAAGTGGGCGATTACCAAGGCCTACGTCGTGTCCTCGTTCATGAGCTGCATCGTGGGCTTTATCCTGATGGCGCAGAGCGGCATGGGCACGATGGACGCAGGGCTTTCCTACGAGCTCAACGCCGTGGCCGCGTCGGTCATCGGCGGCGTGTCCACGATGGGTGGGCAAGGCCTTCTCTTCGGCACGGTGATCGGCGCGTGCATCTGGGGCGTGCTGCAAAACGGCCTGCAGTTCGCGGGCGCGCCGCTGGCGCTTAAAAACATCGTCATCGGCGTCGTGGTCATCGTATCGGTGCTCATTGACCGCGTCGCCCGAGGCGACGCGATCGACCTCAAAAAGCTCTTCGGCCGCGGCCGCCGCGCGTAACCGCTCCCCGCATCCATTTGATTCCCTTTGCAGGCGCAATGGGGCGCTTAGCAATTCTTAAGGAGGTTCCTGGGTTATGAAGAAAATCCTGGCTCTCGCGCTCGTCCTCCTGCTCACGCTCGGCTTTACCACCATCGCAAACGCGGAAGGCAGCCTGGTCTACCTGATCACCATGGACAAGATGGACATGCACTGGGTATCCGTGGACGCGGGCGCCTCCACGATGGCCAAGGCGCTGGGCCT